>NZ_JBLVOY010000005.1:0-334311 GCF_059162405.1 Natrinema sp. CRL1
GCGACGCCGTGCGTGCGCGAACCTGGTACGGCGAATTTCGAGAACTCGTCTTGATGTGTGCAGTTTACAACATCACGCAGGCCGTGAACCAGTGAAATCAAGCACCGTCTGGCGATTCACCACGGCCGTTTGTAGCATCAATCTATCATCTGTCATTGTGTATGCAGTGAGTTTGTTCGAATTAGCTACTGGAAGCCGCCCTCGAGCCATTCGTTTTCGTTGAGAGGGAGACGACCACGCCGAGAAGCATACTCGATGAGGCGACGATCATGGGCACCCAGAACCAGAGTCGTGACTGCGTATGCCATTGCGTTGGACTCCGATGGGTCATAACGGACTCGACGTATAGAATCCCCCTCGATGTGTTTCTTCATTAGAACGTTCGGAAGAATCCCCACCACCAATCGATAAGTATCTTTCTGATAGGTGGGGAAACTATCGCCAGTTTTGGTATTCAATCAGGAGTCGAAGAACCGGTCGGGCGTGAGTCGTGACAGTCGCATCGAATTACCGGTTACGCCAAGACTCATCCCCATGTCGCCGACCACAACTGCGAGGGCGACGCTCACTAGCCCCAGCGGGACGCCGAGCGCGAGCAGGGCCTTCACGCTGAGGCTCGCCCAGATGTTCTGCCGGATCACGCTATTGGCCGTATGCGATAGGTCGTACAGGTAGGGGAGTCTCCCGATATCGTCGCCCATCAGTGCGATGTCCGCAGTCTCGAGGGCGGTGTCGGTGCCGGCAGCGCCCATCGCGATGCCGACCTCCGCGGTGGCGAGTGCGGGTGCGTCGTTGATACCGTCGCCGACCATCGCCACTTTACCGTACTCGGCCTGTAACTCCTCGATCGCGTCGACCTTGTCGTCGGGGAGGAGTTCGGCGCGGTACTCGTCGACACCGACCTGCTCGGCGATGGCCCGCGCAGTGCCCATGTTATCGCCGGTCAGCATCACCACGCGCTCGACGCCCAATTCGTGCAGGCGTTCGACGGTCCGCTTCGAGGCCGGGCGCACCTCGTCGGCGATTGCGATAGCGCCCAGTACCTCCGACTCCGTTCCGACGACGACGATCGTCTTGCCCGCCCGCTCGAGCGTGGCGAGTGCGTCCTCGGCGAATGCGCCGTCGTCAGTCTCAACCGCGTCTGCCGCCGGCACACCGCCATCGGTCGCCGAGCGGGCCCGGGAGAGGTCGAAGCCCAGCCCCTCGAAGAGTGCGGGCTTGCCCGCGTAGTAGGTCTCGCCGTCAATCTCGCCGCGGATACCCTTGCCTGTCAGGCTCTCGAAAGCCGTTGGGTCAGGGAGGTCGCCTACGCCTGCCTCGTCGGCACGAGCGAGGATCGCGGCGGCGATGGGGTGTTCGCTGCGCCGCTCGAGCCCAGCGGCGTGGCGGAGCAGCGTTGCTTCGTCGGTGTCGCCGACTGGGACGACGTCCGTGACGGCGAGTTCGCCCTTCGTGAGCGTGCCCGTTTTGTCGACTGCGACGGCGTTTACCTCGCCCATCGCCTCGAGGTAGTTACCGCCCTTGATGAGGACGCCGTTCTTCGCGGCGCTGGTGATGCCCGAGACCACTGAGACGGGCGTCGAGATAACGAACGCACACGGACAAGCGATCACCAACAGGGTGAGCCCGCGGATGAACCACGTCTGCCAGTCACCGGCGAAGCTGACCCCGTACCCGGCCACGTTCACCGACACCGGGTCGGCGATGACCAGCGGCGGAATAATGGCTGTCAGAATCGCCAGTACGACCACGACCGGCGTGTAGTACCCCGAGAATCGGTCGACGAACTGCTCGGTCTCGGTTTTCTTTGCCTGTGCACCCTGTACCATCTCGATGATCCGCGACAGGGTCGAGTCGCCCGCCGTCGAGGTGACTTCTACCTCGAGATAGCCCTCCTCGTTGATCGCGCCGGCATACACCTCATCGCCGGTAGTCTTGTCGACGGGGACACTCTCGCCAGTGATCGGCGACTGATCGACCGCACTCTTCCCCGCAACGACTGTCCCATCCAGCGGGATCTTGTCACCGGGCTGGACGACCACGGTCTCGCCCATTTCCACCGTATCGGCGGGCACAGTCACCTCCGTCCCGTCACGCACGACGGTGGCCTCGTCGGGCGACAGCTCCATCAATTCGCGCAGCGAGTCCCGCGCCCTATCCATCGCATAGTCCTCGAGCAACTCGGCGATGCTGAACAAGACGGCTAGGGTGGCGGCCTCGACGAAGTAGCCGATGCCGGTGGCGGCGATGATCGCCGTCCCCATCAGCAGGTCGATATCTAGACTCCGGTTCCTCGCGGAGTAGTAGCCGCTACGGACGACGGGGACGCCGCTTGCGGCGACGGCACCGAGGAATAGGACGTCCGCGACGTAGAGCGGATAGTCGAGGACGGTCGCTACCGCGACGTTCTGGGCAGTGAGGAGGAACTCGAAGAGGAGGCCGAAAGTGACGAACGCCGCGCCGAGCCAGGTCTTCTTCGCACGAGAACTCGTCCATACTTCCGACGGTGGTGCGATGTCGACACCGTTGGCCGACTGGGGTCGCTCATCATCGCCGTTGGCATCCGAGCCGTCGACTACCTCGTAGCCGGCGGCTTCAATCGCCTCGACCACATCGGCTTGGCTGGTGTGATCGGGGTCGTACGTGACGTTGGCTGTGCCAGTAGTCGGCTGGAGCGTGGCGTCGATAACTCCATCAACGCGCTGGAGGCTCTTGTCGACCTTGTGAGCGCAAGAGGGACAGTCCATCTCGGGGACGGCGAGGCGGGCAGTCAGTTCCTGTTTCTGACCGCTATCACCCGTGTTCCCCGTTGTATCCGCTTCTGTAGTCATCACCTCGAGAGAGGGGCGTTAGTTCGATAAGCCTTCATTGGAATATTCCAATTGGTTGCGGAGTCAGATATGGGGCGATCGCTCCTGTGGCAACTGCTTGCTAGCAACGTGGTGTTTCGCCAGTTGTTCTTCCGCCCGCCGAAGCCGATAGGTGAGCGTCGATCGCGGGACATCCAGATGGTCGGCCAGTTCACCCACGTCCACTTCGCGCGGTGATTCGTAATAGCCGTGTTCAACGGCAGCACGAAGCGCGGCTTCCTGTTCCGCTGACAGGCCGTCTGCTTCGTTCACGTCGCCGTTCGTTGCTGTCGTGTCTGCCGTTCGGAGCATCTCCATTTGGGCACAGTCGCCAATCGCGTCTCTGAGTGCGTCGAAGAAGGACGCCACATTGCCTTCGCCGGAATGGATGATCCGCCACGTGTAATGGCGACTCTCGTGGCGCGTCTCGAACAGAACACCGTTACCGAGGTGGTCGCGGGCGATGTGGGGGACGGATACACAGTCCGGCGTGCGCTCCCAGTCGGAGTAGAGGACGAGCGTGTCGTCGGTGTGATCGAGGACCTGGGTCGTCTGGGTCGCGCCGCAGTCCTCGGTGGCAAGACAGTCCGCATAGTAGTCTGCGGTGAGGAAGGCGTCCTCGATGTCCTCGAGTGCGTCGGCTGACCCGGTAACGTGATCGACACGCCACAGCCGTTCGGCAGTGGCGTGCAACGAGAGTGAGCGAATCCGGGCGTCGGGATGGGTAGCGAGCGTGTCCGCTACCCTATTGCACCCGGGCCCGTATTCGAGGGCGAAGACGAGTTCACGCATGGTTCCGTGTAGGAGTTCGGGAGGCATAACATATCGCCAAGGCGGCCAGGTCCGATTGCCGGTTCGAATCGGTTCAATGTGAGTGCGGAGGCGGCGGAGTTAGGATTCCGACTGCGACCGCACGCGGTTACAATTTCGGTACCGGAACCTTTTTTCACGAATTGGCGAACAGGGTGGCATGACGTTCTACTCCGCCCTGCGAAACCGAGAGCCACTCGTCGGGACCTGGGTCGCGCTGAGCGATCCCGCGATCGCCGAACTCAGCGCCCGCCTCGAGTTCGACGCCGTGATGATCGACGGCGAGCACTCGACGAACTCGATCGAGACGATCACCGAGATGGCTCGCGCGATCGACGCCGCGAACGTCGATCCCACCCCCGGGGCGATCGTCCGCCTCTCGGAGAACGATCCGACGGAGATCAAACGCGTCCTCGACGCCGGCGTCAACGGCGTGATGGCCCCGATGATCGACACGCCTGAGGACGCGCGGGCGCTCGTCGAGGCCACCCGCTACCCGCCCGAGGGAATCCGCGGCGTTGGCTACGGCCGCGGCACCGAGTACGGCGAGGCATTTCCCGAGTATCTCGAGCGCGCGAACGAGAACCTCGTCACGATCGCCCAGATCGAGACCGAAGCCGGCCTCGAGAACGTCGAGGAGATCGCCGCCGTCGACGGCCTGGACGGTCTGTTCGTCGGTCCCGCGGACCTCTCCGCCGCGCTCGACATCTTTGGCGAAACCGACAGTGACGAGTTCGTCGAGGCCGTCGATCGCGTGCTCGAGGCGGGCCACGCCGTCGACAAGCCCGTCGCGACGCTCGCGTTCGAGGAGGACGAGATCGAACGGTGGGTCGACCGCGGCTTTGACTTCGTGCTAGCCGGCGTCGACATCGACTACGTGAAGGCGGGCGGACTGCGGGCGAAGGCGATGTTCGAGGACGCGATGGAGAAGCGAGACAGGTAAGCTGCGCGTCTCAGTTCCCGTCGTCAGCCGTGTCGGGTGCGAGCGCCGTCGGTTACGATATCGTTCGGGCCGAGCGTCGGGATCGACGAGCAGAACCTCGGGCGGCGCGCGACAGCCACAAGAGCCCCGACGGCCGCCATCGGTCCTCGGATCGTCACAGTTGCGACCGACTGCCCGCAAAGCGAGCACTCCGGTAGCGAGATCAACTCATCGGACGGATTCTTGTGTTGTGGGAGTTGAGAGTCTGATATGGCGGTCTGTGCATATTTAAGCGGCGGGATTCCGAGATGCACCGTCAGGACCCGCGCCACTTGTGGCCGCACTCAATGCAGGTGAACAGCCGAACCTCGTAGGAGCCGCCCGGCTTCGGCATCATCTCGCAGTAGGCCCGGTCGCTGTCGCAGTCGTCCGCCGGACAGGGCTCTTGCATCGTCTCGGTAGAGCCCTGAGTCCCGTCGGCCACGGCAGGTGCCCCGTCGTCCCGCTGTCCATCCTGGGTCGTCATCACCGCTTCTGCTTGCGAGTCCCGCGACTCCTCGTTCTCACAGGAACGACACACCCACGCGTCGCCCTCCGTATGCATCATCGAACCACACTCGTCACAGAATTGCATATAAAGTAGGAATACACGGTTGCAGATATATGTGTTAACTTCCGATCCATCGTTGATTTCAGGCAACTCATGCTGACTGTACCGAATTATCGAAGAGGCAATAGGCAACGGTTGATCTTGCCTGACATCTATCAACTGGCCACGGGGTGTCGTAGAGTCGGCTCAGAATCTCGAGACGAAAGTAGACGTTGGTGTCGAGTTATCGAAATTATAGACAGAATGTTCGTCATCAGACAATTACTATAGTAGCCACTGACAGTCAGTGCACACCTGACGGATGGCTGCGTCTCGATCAGTGTGGACATCGTTTCAGTGGCTACTATAGCCGCCCACCAGTATCACGAAACGATACTCTCAGCCTCAAAGCGCCTCGACGAATTCGAAGACGCCGGGCTCGTTTCACGAATGCAGTACAACGAAATCCGCCACGTGTCGAGTATGCGCTGCTGGCGGACGGTAGCGAGAGCCGAACGCATCTCGAACTACTACTCGTGGGCTGCTGGCGAGGAAACGCCGGAAAGAAATTGATCTTATTGGCGTCTCGTCACGTCAGAACGTGATAATCTCGTAGTCGTCGTCGACGAGCGAGCGGATGCTTGGGTAGCCGTCGTGTTCATCGAGTTGGACGATGCCCGCGTCCTGAACCTCGTTTCGATGTCGCTACCGGCGAACCCCATCCAATAGAAGCGTTCGCTGAGACGAGTAGCACTCGTTTAAGTTACTGGCAGGTGGCTGATCACCTGTGACTGACACGTTCGTTATTGTCGGCGGAGACGCAGCCGGAATGTCTGCCGCAAGTAAAGCGAAACGCGATGATCCCGATCTCGAGGTGGTCGTTTTCGAGAAGGGAGAGTGGGTTTCTTACGGTGCCTGTGGACTTCCGTATTACATCAAAGGCGAGATCCAGTCGCTCGAACACCTGATCTCGGTAACGCCGAAGGAGTTCCGCGAGGAACGTAACATCGATCTGCGGACGGGCCACGAGGTCATCGCGATCAACCCTGACGAGAAAACGGTCACCGCCGAGCACGAATCGGGCGAGACTGTCCAGTCGTACGATCACCTGCTCGTCGCGACGGGATCGGAATCAGTAGTGCCGCCGATCGGCGGGACCGATCTGGAAGGCGTCTACACGCTCGGGTCGATGAGCGACGGGAAGGAACTCCGCGAGTACGTCGCGCGGGCACGCAACGGCGAATCGCTCCAGCAGCCCGACAGGGGGCCGGCCTGTCGGTATCTCGAGGACTGTACCGGACCCGTCGGTGTCGTTGGTGGCGGCTACATCGGTGTCGAGATGGCCGAGGCGCTGTCCGCGAATGGATTCGAAGTCAACCTGTTCCAGCGGGGCGACCGCGTGCTGAAGGGGTTCAGCGAGGCGACGAGCGAAGCAGTCGCCGATCATCTCCGAGAACAGGATGTTGCAGTACATCTCGGCGCTGAAGTGGAGATGCTTTCGGGTGACGACCGCGTCGAGGCCGTCGTCACTGACGGCGACCGGATCGAGGTCGAAATGGTACTCCTCGGAACTGGCGTTCGACCGCGAACCGCTCTCGCCGACGATGCCGGAATCGAACTCGGAGAAACGGGGGCTATCGAGACCGACGCCTATCGCGAGACGAGCGTTTCTGACATCTACGCGGCAGGCGACTGCGCCGAGACGACACACGTCGTCACGGGTGACCCGGCGTACGTTCCGCTGGCGCTGACAGCCAACCGCCACGGCCGCGCAGTCGGCCAGACCGTTGCCGGCCGACCGACCGAAGGGGGCGAAATAGCCGGTACGGCGGCAGTCAAGGCGTTCGATGTCGAGGCCGCCCGAACCGGAATTATCGACCACACCGAGGCTCGAGCAGCGGGGTTCGACCCGGTCAGCAAGACCATCACGGCGAACTCGCGCGCCGGGTACTATCCCGAGGGCGGCACCGTCACGATCACGATGACCGCCGATCGGGAGACGGGCCGCGTTCTCGGTGCGAGCCTCGTCAGCGAATACGGCGAGGGCGCTGTCCATCGCAGTCATGCGGTTGTCGCGGCCCTCCACGAAAGGGCGACCGTATTCGACCTCGAGAACTACGATCTCGCGTACGCACCGCCGTTCAACACCACGTGGGATCCCGTGCTCGTCGCAGCGAAGGTGCTTTCCGGAACGTTACGATGACACGTTTCAGTCGAGGACGGCAGTGCGATTCGTTCACCGTGATACAAACATGTCCACTAATTCCCCGTCCTACAGGCACTTTTTGCTGCAGGCCCTCGGTAGCGTATGGGATTAGAAGGCAAACGAGCACCCGATTTCACGCTTCCGAGCACCGCCGGTGACGAGGTGTCGCTTTCGGATCGACTCGAGGACGGGCCAGCTCGGATCGCTATTGGTGAAGTACTGTCAAGATCAACGGAAAATGGTCTTGGTCATACGATGCAATAGACATAGACTCACAGCTGATTCTCGATATCGCAGTGTTTGGACGACGAGGTACCGATTCTGCCGCTGTGTTCCTCCATAGAGTGACCGAGAGACACGATCTCGACGACACAGTGTTTCTCGTCGATAGCTACGACTATCTGACTGCTTTCTCTCGAGTAGGGTTGAGCGGTCAACTCGACTACGTTGATCGAAACCTCATTGAAACGTGTTTTACATGTTCAAAATACGAGTTGACTGATTCCATAATTCATGGGTGAGCAGTCAGGCAATAGTCAGAGGATATCTTGAACAGTTTGTACACTACTACAACACATAACGATCGAACCAGTCACTTAGCAGACAGACACCAGCGGAGGTGCTTAACTAGATAGTGCCAGTGTGTAAATCATTTCAGGAGCTACTATAGCTCAACCTAGAGCATCAAAACGAATATCGTAAGAGGCGTCGTTGGTCAGATATACAGCAAGCTATGCAAACCAAACGACACATAGATGCCACTATAATCGGTGGTGGTGTTATCGGCATAACGACTGCAATCTATCTTGAACTCCAGGGATACGATACTGCAATTTATGCGGAAAAGGTACCATTCGTTGATGAGTCGTCGCCAGAATTCGCGACGCCGTACGCAGCTGCATCGATCAAGCCAGCGTCGGTTACGTTCTCCGGACAGCGACGCGCTCTTTCGATTTCGCAGAGTATATTCGGACTCTTTGCTGACGCGGGATCGATGGGCGTCCGACAGCAGCCACATTTTGTGCTGTACGAAGAGGATCAACCAGATCCAGGATATGCGGATACAGTGAGTGGTTTTCGGCGTATTTCTGACATCGAACAGTATCCTCACCGACCGGGCGCTACTTCCGTATTTGGGTGGCAATTTGATGCGTATTTCGCTGAGTTACCGACGTATATCGCTCGCTGCTACGCTCTTTACGATTCGCTCGGTGGGACCGTTCACAAGCGTACCCTTACCCGCGACGAATGCCATGAGTTACCGGGTGAAGTTCTGGTAAACTGTGCTGGAATTGGTTCGCAGGACCTATTTGATGATCCGCGGCCATGGATGATTTATGTTGGCCATCAAGTCATCGCTGACGGACTCCCCCTCCTCCGTACCGATTGCGGTGAGCTGTTCTCCTACAACTATACGCCAAACCCTGGTACTATTTCGGACGGATACACCGGTGAGATCTACGCCTATCCTCGAATGGATACGGTCGTTCTTGGGGGGAGTCGAATTCCCGTTTCTCCTAGTGAAGAGTGGAT
The DNA here is from genome assembly GCF_059162405.1 of Natrinema sp. CRL1. NCBI lineage: Archaea > Methanobacteriati > Methanobacteriota > Halobacteria > Halobacteriales > Natrialbaceae > Natrinema > Natrinema sp. CRL1. The sequence continues at coordinate 8,910 of NZ_JBLVOY010000005.1, forward strand.
GGGACACATACCTAGTGCTTCCCAACAAGTCGGAGGGGTAGAAGTGCCATCACGGATCGTCGAACTCAACGACAAATTGCTCAAGACGTACGCGAGTATTTCCATCAAGGAGGGAAATTTGACGGGCCGATATGGCTTCCGGCCGGTTCGGGACCCGGATGGTCATGGTGTCCGAATTGAACGCACCTCTCTCGATGATCGTCCAGTTATTCACAACTGTGGCCACGGCGGAGCAGGTGTGACCCTCTCTTGGGGTTCGGCAGCGAAAGCGAGCAAGCTCGTGGCCGAAATTATCGAGCCAGATCCAACCCCACTATCCGTGTCACAGGAATTTGCCGTCGCGGAGCGGTTGGCTACACAGATTCGTTCCAACCTCTAACCACATAGTATATTCAATCTATTTAAGATCAATATATCATACATACCCATGACCATTGATTTGACTGGAATCAAATGCCTCTACAACCGTATCCCCTGATTGTTGTGACAGGGCTACTAGGAGTTTAATTCGGGCCTTGTGGGCGGGAAGGTTCGATGCAAATAGCACACCCTCTTCTTCGAGAGCTGCGCCGCCTCCTTTTGAACCATATACTGGCGAGACGACTCCGTTGCGACACCGCGTCGTAATAACGACAACAACATCGTTGTCAACGGCGGCACTGATGGAATCTGCAACGCCCGCGGGAACATTTCCGAGTCCGAGCGCGTCGACGACAATCCCATCGACGCCACGGTCAACGGCGTGAGCGATCTGTCTCCCATCGGTGTCCGTCGATGTCGGCACAACCTCAACGGTTGCCGTGATCTCTCGTGTGGGAATCGTCACCGATAGACTCTCGGGTCGACGGTAGAACCAGAGACCGTTCGGTGTCCGATCGGCGACCGGCCCGTAGTTGCCCGAATCGTACGCGTCGAGATTGCTGCTGTGGTCTTTCGTCACTGGTCGTGCTGCGTGAAGACAATCGTTGAAAAAAACGTAGGTACCCGTCTGAACGTGATCGTGACTCGCTGCCGCGAGGGCCCCACGAAGGTTTGCTGGCCCGTCGGGACTACGGCTATCGTACGGCCGTTGTGCGCCAGTGAGAACGACCGGTACGTCAACGTCAAGCACGAGATCGAGGTAGTACGCGGTCTCTTCGATCGTATCGGTCCCGTGGAGGACAACAACTCCGTCGATATCGTCGGCGACAGCTCGTACGCGATCACTTAATGTCACAAGGTCATCAATAATCAACTCCGAACTCGGAGTTTGCGTAAGTTGCTCCAGTTCGATATCAACGTGCTCGAAACTCTCCGGATAGGCCTGTACTAACTTCTGTACAGACTCGGTTGGAACCGTTCCGGTATCGCTCGAGGTACTTGCGATCGTGCCGCCGGTGGCAATGACGTACACAGTCGACATACGTTGTACTATCCGTACAAAACGTATATCCGTTGTGATTGATATCGGCCATGACTCACTCCTGTCAGCGAGAGGGTCGTCGCTGTTTACGGCGTGGAGAATATCGCGACGAATCATTCGCGTTGTAACAGTATCCAGATGCGTATCTGGCCACACTTCAGCTTCTCTCTTCGTCAAAAATCTTGAAAGGGTAGTGACTGTCTGTCCACTAGAAGCCGAGGGTCATGAACCCGAAGACCAGGCAAAGATAGGCGACAACGATCCCGACTGCAGTCAGCGGGATCGATTCGACGAAATTGTACTGGCCGTTGATCCGCGTTGTGTCGGCTTCGTTTCCGTTTTCGATCGCATCGACATCGATTTCACCGTTGTCGATGGCCTCGGTAGTCGGCATGATTTCGGGTAAATTCTTGCGGCGAGCATCGAACTTGTTCAGCGCGATGACGGTGCCTGCGGTAAGGACGACTGACAGTGGGAGCAACACCAGTGGCGACGTCACACCGACTGCATACAGGAGCAACATCAGTACCGTCACACCGGCTGCGGTCATCGCGAACGGAATCTGCGTCGTCACGTGATCGATGTGGTCCGAACCGGCGAAGATTGAGGACATGACGGTCGTATCGCTGATCGGTGAGACGTGGTCGCCCCAGATCGCCCCGCCGAACAGGACGCCCATGAGGACCGGCAGGATCGACAGTCCGGACAGTTCGTAGCCGAGCGGAATCGCGAGCGGCGTCAGGATCGCCATAGTCCCCCACGATGTCCCGGTCGTGAGCGCGATGAACATCGCCGCAACGAAGATGATGAGCGGCAGGAACGAGCCGGGAACGCCGCTGCTGACCATCAGGTCGACGATGTACTGTGCCGTTCCGACCTGTTCGGCTGCGTGGCCAATGCTCCACGCGAGAACGATGATCGCAGCCGCGATCATCATCGTTTTGAACCCACTAATCACGGTATCGCTCGCTTCCTCGATGTCCATGGTGCCGAATCCGACGGCACCGAGCATGCCGACAGCCATGAACGCGAACGAACCGTATAGGAGACCGAGTGCAACATCGGTTTCTTGGAACGCAGTCGCGATATCGACGCCGGACTGGTGGCCGCCACCGAGCCACCACATCGAGATGAGTCCAACGACCAGCAGCGACAGAATCGGCGCGAAGAAATTGATCAGCGTCGGGTTCTTCTCGCTTGGCTCACCGACATCGGTCGTGATGTCTGAGAGCGGCGTCGCGTCGTCCCGGCGAGTCTTCTTTTTTTTGCGCGAACGCCATTCCGCGTTCAGCATCGGACCGTAGAACCGCTGCGTAATCGAAATGAATCCGACCATGAAGAACGCGAGGAAACAGTAGATATTCCACGGAATACTCTGCAGGAAGAGCCCGAATGCGGTGATACCGACTTCGTCAGCCGTGAACCGGGCAGCTTCGAACCCCACGATGATCATCGATACTTGATATCCGATCCAGTTCGAGACGGGTCCAAAGGTCGTAACCGGCGAGGTCGTCGAATCTAGCACGTAGGCATGCATCTCTCGGGAAGTGTTGTTTTCCTGAGAGAGTTCGCGAGTTGCGTTCCCGGTCACGATGGTGCTCGTATACGAGTCGAAGAAAATGAAAATCCCAATGAGCCATGTGAGGATCTGGGAGTCCCGAGCCGTGTTCACACGATGGCCGATCCAGTTCTGGAGCGCGATGATCCCGCCTGATTTGTAAACGAACGCAGCACCAGCACCCATGAACATAATCAGGATCAGGAACTTGGTGTCAAATGGTGATCTGACGACTTCTACGATCCAATCCATCGACAGCGCCGTCGCCGCGATCGGATTCCAGTCGGCGATCATCAACGCGCCAATCCATACACCAGCGAACAACGACACAAGCACCTGCCGCGTATACATCGCGAGTACAATCGCGAGAAGCGGTGGTGCCAATGCCAGTGCCGCAACCGGAAGGGATTCGTATGACATACACACTCAATGTGAGAGCTACACTATTTTAATCTTTTGTTTGGATATTGGGGAAGCGAGTAGATGGAGACACGCAGTGTCGTTCTCTGCCAGATCTTCAATAGATATAACCAGAAAAATAGATGCGTACAGCATTTCTATTTGTGAGTAAGGCGGCCACAATCGGACGACTATCGGTCTTTCGTCGACTCGAGGCCGACTACAGGAGCCCTTGTGAGACCAATTCCGACTCGAAATCCGGCACAACTCGCTGCAGGATATCGGGAAATTCCTGGTGGAGGTCGGCGTCTTCGATCCGGTATGCCGGACCGGAGACTGTGAAGCCGCCGATAACAGCCCCATTGGGTCCCTCGGCGACGACGCCGGCAACGCGTTTCCCTGGAATCGACTCCTGATCGTTGATCGCATAGCCCCGTGCCCGAATGCGCTCAAGTTCAGCATCGAGTTCCGATCGCGACGTGATCGTTTCCTCAGTGAGTTCCGGGAAACCCCACCGATCGGCAATCGTGTCGACGCGTGACTCCGGCAATCGAGCAAGGATCGCTTTCCCGATAGCCGTCGTATGCATGTACTCGTAGTTATTGAGCCGAGAACTTGGCTTGGCGGAACTACCGACCGAATCAAATAGCGTCACGATGCGACCGTTCTCCTCGATTCCGAAGTCGGATTCCTCGTTCGATTGCTCGGCGAGTTCGATGACGTATTTGCCCGCCAGTTCGTACACTTTGCTGCGGTTCCGGACGTACATCCCGATGTGATAGAACCGCGCTCCGAGGCGGTATTCGTCTCCGTTGGAGACGACGTAGCCGTGTTTCGCGAGGGTATAGAGGTGTTTGTAGACAGTACTCTCGGATAGCTCGAGCGCCGCCGCGAGTTCGGCCGGCGTTGCCCCATCGAGTTCCTGAATTGTCTCGATCACCGCTAACGACGTTTCGGTCGTCATCAGAAGTTGGCTCTCGGTCATACGTTCTCACTCTCATCAAGCCCCATAAATCCACGTATTATAGAATGCGTCGTTCCGTGTAGCGATTTCCCACTGATTACATTAATAGTGGGGTACTCATCCCTTGTTTAATACAGACATCCTAGGAATTGCGTGTCATGATTTTCACTGCCGCTTCTTTGGAGAGGCAGTCCCGTCTTCACCCACCATATCCGAGTCGTTGAAGCGGAACATGGGCAATGCAGCCACCTCGTACCGTTCCCCGATTCACCACCATCATTACAGCCATATGTGTGTAATCGAATGCTGTCTTCGTCGACCAGCAAAGAAATGCAGTAGGGAAGTTCCATATATAGTAGAATAAGCGAGCCTCGGATTGGATATAACCTGAAACAACGATTATCCTATAATAGGAATTTATATATAATCCCCCAATAAATACTGACATGGACGATATATGATAGAGATAGCTAATGTAACCGCAGTAGTGACGACAGGTGGCTACTACTTCGACGATAAAGAAGCTATCGTGGCGAACGCAGAACAAGACGGATTTCTGTACAACGGACAGGCAGTTACCTCGGGGTATACCGATGTCCGTCAACCGGCCGAAGCAGTGAGTGTAATAATCGAACTCGAAGATGGCCGAACCGCTCTCGGGGATTGTACAGCGGTCCAATACTCCGGGTTCGGTGGTCGCGATGCGTTTTTCACTGCGGAGGACCACCTTGACGAAATCGAGACGACGATTTCGGAGGCCCTCGTCGGTCGAGATGCCAGTGCGTTTACGACCAATGTCGAGATCCTGAGCGACATCGCTGACACAGAAGAGTTACACACGGCAGTTCGATACGGGGTCTCCCAAGCGTTACTGGATGCCGCAGCAACGGCTTCTGCACAGACGATGACCGAGGTAATCAGTACCGAATATGGCATCGACCGCACACCCCAACCGGTTCCAATCTTCTGCCAAAGCGGCAGCGACCGCCGTCGAAACACCGAAAAAATGATTCTCAAAGAGGTCCCCGTTCTTCCCCACGGGCTGTTTAATTCAGTCGACGAGATCGGCCAAGAGGGAGAACAGCTCCTCGAGTATCTAGATTGGCTCAGCGATCGAGTGACCGAACTCGGTTCTCCGGAATACGACCCGACGTTTCACGTGGACATTTACGGGACAGTTGGCGAGATTTTTGCTCCTCCGTACGATCGCGACGAGGTGATAGACTACTTCGCAGCGCTCGACGACGCCGCATCGCCGTATTCGCTTCAAATAGAGAGCCCGATAGAAGCGGGATCACGCGACGAACAGATCCACGTGCTCGGAGCACTCCGAGACGGCCTAACCGAGTGTTCGGTACCTGTAGACATCATCGCCGACGAGTTTTGTAATACCTATGACGATGTTACCGCCTTTGTCGATGCTGGCGCTGTCGATATTGTCCAAATCAAGACGCCCGATCTCGGTGAAATTACTGCAAGTATCGATGCTGTCCAGTACTGCGAAAACACCGACACGCGTGCATACTTAGGCGGAAGTTGCGCGGAAACGGATGTCTCTGCTCGAGTCTGTGCACAGGTAGCACTCGCAACGCAACCGGCACAAATACTGGCCAGACCCGGAATGGGAGTCGACGAAGGGTATCAAATCGTTGCCAACGAGATGGCTCGGACATCCCATCGAATAAGAAATTGACGACCTTACGAGGCGGTGTTAAGTGAGGAATGAGGGGGTCGAAGATTCGGATACTCATGACGAAACTAACCGCCTCAACGGACCTACTGACTGGATTGGGTGGGATTTGTACAGCGAGAGCGGACGTCCGATAAAATCGTTGAAAAGGTATTCGCCATTACCAGGGCCGTATTTAGTTAAGGCTGAAAAGTGAGGGGTGTCGATTTTGTGGTAGTCTATGATAGACATCATGCGCTTCAGCGGTTGTAGCGACTGAATAGACTTGGATTTTGTAGAGCGAGACGGACACCGCGCGAGCTGATGGCGTTCGGTATTCGACTCCATTTGTCTGGACACTCACTTTCGGATACAATCTCAGAATTTTAGAAGTTCGGTGTCAAACAGTCGCGAAAGGCCATTCACGATTGAGTGTAGAAGCCCGATCTACAGCCAGCAAGTGATGCGAGTCCGGATCTCATTGCGCTTGACGAGACGGTGATCCGGGTCAATGGTCAGCAGTTCTGGCTGTACGCCGCGGTCGATCTGGGGACAAAGAATTCTTCATTTACGGCTATTTACGACAACAACGACGGAATTGACCAGCAGTTTCTATACGAGCTTCGTGAGAAACACGGCGTCTTCGACATCGTGTTTCTCGTCGATCACGCCAAGCATCTAGCGACTGCACTGCATCGAGCAGGACTCCGATTTCAGACCGTTCGTCATGGAAATTAAAATGCGCCAAACATGTCTTTCAAGAAATAAAACAGCGCACCTCATCGTTCAATGATGTTTTTAGCAACGTCGATCCGGAGACCGCAGAAACGTGGTTGCAAGCCTTCGTCGTCTGGTGGAGTTCGCTCAACTATCGTAGCCACTGAAACGATGTACACACTGATCGCGACGCACTCGTGCGATCGGTGTGCACTGACTGTCAGTGGCTACTATAAACACGATGCACGGCCACCAGCGGAGATTCGTGAGCTGGAGGCAGCGACGACCGACCAAGGCGGTGAGTGTCTGGTTGTGTCGACTGACACCCATCGAGGTTCCCAGTTCGATACTGCATTCGGGGGTCTTGGAGCGGTCCTCCGGTTCCGTATTAAGTGAACTACCCTACCTACTCGCTCACCGCTAACGCGGTTCGCTCCTTGAGGGTAGGGCTTCCTGCTTCGATGACGCGCTTTGCAGGAACCGAATGGGTTCCCGTAGGGAGCGCAGTCTCCACAGGCGTTAACGAGAGCAAAGCTCTCGTTCGCACATCAGAATCGCAGAGCGATTCTGAGGACGTTGATTCGGAGCATCCCGCTCCTACTTGCTTGATACCGCGAGAAAGAATGTTCCACGCTGCATTCCAATCCCTATCTGCTGTGAACCCACACGACGGACACGAGTGTTCACGTCTCCACAGGGGTTTGTCGGTCGAGACACTACAAGCTGCACACTCTTTAGTCGTCCCTGATGGATCCACGGCCACGAAGTACGTCCCCTCACGTTCGCACTTGTATTCGAGCATCTGAAGGAACGTTCCCCACGCTGCACCTGCACGATTTCGAGAGTTGCCGTCGAGTTCGATCAATCCTTTCGCGTCGAGATCTTCGACAGCGACGAGATCGTACTCTCGAGCATAATAGTTCGAGAGTTTGTGCAAGAAATCTCGGCGCTTTCGCTTAAGATCGGCGTGACACTCGGCCACGCGACGACGTTGCTTCTCGTAGTTGTTCGAGCCGTGTTCTTTACGTGAGAGTTTTCGTTGCTCTCGTTCCAGTCGGTCACGTTCGTCCGAAAGATCGACTGATTCGATTGCGTGACCGTCAGTATCGTGAGTGTACTTGAGAATTCCCACGTCGATCCCGACAGACTTCTTCGGGTTTTCGGGCTTCTCTGGTGGCTTTCGATCCACTTCGACACCGAACGTGGCGAACCACTCGTCCGTCGGCTCTTTCTTGAGTGTAACCTGCTTTAGCTTTGCGTCATCGGGGATGGCGCGGTGGAGCTGGATTGGAATGTCCGCGAGTTTCGAGAGTGACAACACAGTCTGACCGCCCTTCTTGTCGAGCTTGAAGCCAGACTGGTTGTACGTGAAACTGCGGAACTCGCGTGGTGACTTCCACTTGAGCATCCCGACGTCGTAGCCGTTCTCTTTGAGGGCAGAAAGGCTACTGAGGTTGTTAAACAACCGTTCTACAACGGTCTGGAGAACCTTCGAGTACACGTCGTTTAGGTCATCCCACCACTTTTTGAGGTCGGGTAGTTCCGACCGAAGTGTGGTCATGGACGGGAGTTCCCTGTGGTTCTCTCGGTACTCGTTGAGACGGTATCGGGTATGATTATACAATTGCCTACAAATATCGCGGTGACGGTCCAACTCCTCTCGTTGGGTGTTGGACGGCTTGAGGCGATACTTGTAGGCGTAGTACATCAGTTCTCGCGTTCCTCAATGAGCTCGTCGAGTTTCTCTTGAACGAACGACGAGAGATTCAGGTGGTTGTCCTGAATCCACTCTTCTTGATCGTCTCGGATCGAGATTGTTTTGCGCGTCGCCATATCACAACTTACGTAATTTGCATACAAGACACTTCCGATTTCGTGGGCCTGTGAATCTGTCGTAGAACAGTGTATGAAAAAACGAGCGACGCTGTATCCCCTCCCTGCTCGCACCTTCGGTGCTCGCTGAGGAAGGGGGCTTAGCGCCTCAATTCAGCTAAGCCGAGTGGTTTTTGACGCCATAGCTGTCGTAGCATCCCAGTATACGGGTCTGGAGGTAGCCATCGGTCGCGCAGACGGCCTCGAATGGCCGTAACCCGGACGGGTGCGGTGTCGCTCTTGGATATACGAATCGTTCACACCGGTCTCAGCCGTCGTCCTGTGCGTTCAATTCTGTCAGGAACTGGCTGGCTGCCGTCCCGATACGAACACCGTCGACGTTGCGCATCTCGAGGTTGTGTGGCAGTCCGAAAGGGGTAGTGGTCGACAAGGATGCGATGGATAACGGTTCGGACGGGATCCGTTCCGTATCTGTCGGTGACAGTAGCCATCATCTCGTCGAGATGCGCGTCCCGATGCTCCGTCCGGGGATGCTGTGCGCGTTTGAGGACGAATTCGACCACATCGTCAACTGATACGTGCTCGAGATTCTTGGTTCGTTCACGAACGTCGTAGAGAGCGTCGTTATCGGGCATTCCTGTTCACTCCGAAGTATCCTCCTCGGTGTCAGGGCTTCTCGAACAACGATCGAGCCCGTTGCACGTAGCTGTTCGCGTCCCAGCTACGGGCGTCGCTAATCTCATCGAGGAGTACCCGCGCATTAGCAGCAGATAGTTGCCCAGTTCGAACGAGAACCGAGAGTATCGTCGGTGTCGTGACAAGTCGGGTATCAGCGAGTGAGGCGTGGATCAAGCCAAGTTGGTTAAACTCGTCACAGAGAAAAAGCGCAGCCTGGAGATCGTTCGCGAGCGTGACCGCCGCGTTTTCACCGTCATCGAGCGGAAACTCGGCATCGAGGTCGACCGATTGTGTCGTGAATGACTCTTCTTGGTTGAGTACGGCGGACGCGGCGTGTCCATGGACATCATCGTAGGAGGCGATCTCTTGGAGTTCATCGATGACCGCTGTTGGGACGACAACCTCGTACCGGGAGAGACAGAGTGTAAGTGGAACGGGGTCGCCGTCAGTAACGATCCCGAGACTCACGAGGGCGGAGGCGTCTGCGATAAGCCATGACATCTATGCGTCGGCGACCTCGTCGATGAAGTCCTCATCCAACTGCTGTTTCAACACTCGGAGGTTTGCCGCCTCCTCAGCGCCGACGAGCGCTTTGAGCTGCTCGAAGCTGATCTCATCGTCGTAATAGGCGGCGGCGATCTCCTGGGAGAGTGCGTCGTCGTGGGCGGCGTCTTGGAGGTACTCCCGAAGCGCGGTCACGAGGATGTCTGTTCGGTCTTCCCCGAGGACTGCAGCCAGTGCGTCGGCCCGGTCGATGAGCCGATTGGGGGCTCGAAACTGCACGCGCTTCTTATCGGTGCTCATGATGTGTACATTGTGAGCCAACGGACTTAGCCGTTTTCGTGTGTACGATGTGAGTCTCACTCGGCTGAGCGTCACTCGTCCACGAGATGCTCCTCGAGGTTACGCGTCCAGTACGTCGCGACCCCGCCTGGACGACACCGCTCGCACAGCTGCAACGGGCCTTCGAGATGGCCGACCTCCACGCGGACTCGCGTGAGCGCTGCGAGCGCGTCGACGACGAGCCCGCACCCGTCACAGGAGTAGTGGTCGCGCTCGTTGGGACCGGGTCGCGCTTTGATCGCACAATCCACAGGAGAAAGATATGAGGCGAATCTTCGTCAGTCTTCCCAAAGAGGGTAATCTAGTCACCCCCCAAATCTGCCCTTGGTTCCTAACCACCGGGAGTGGATCTCAAGGCTTTGGACGCTCTGTCTTATCACAGTCCTTGAGGACCGGCTTCGCGGACAGGGATCAATCGTCCCGAGGATTCGTCACTTCCATTTCGGACTCGAGAGCAGCCGTCTGAAAGTCCGAATCCACAATGACGAGGTGATGGCCTCGCGGTCGACGGCGTGGTGGACGGCCCGCCGAACACGCTGGTCGTCGAACGGTTCGGAGGTCGTATCGAACGAGAGGAACCTGATCTGGTGGATTTTCGTGGTGTGCACCTCGATATCGTCCCCGGACTCGAGATCACCACCATCTCGTGGGGGAGAACGATCGTCATCTCGAGTTCGCCGTTCTCGAGGTTCATCCGGCGGGCAGTGTCTAGTTAGGCTATAGTAGCCACTGAAAGTCAGTGCACACCTAATCGAACGACGGCGTCGCGACCAGTGTGTAAATCGTTTCAGTGGCTACTATAGATCCCAGTCGATCGACGGAATTGCAGCGAGGGCATTAGCGAGATCCGTTTTCCGGCTACTATGGAGCTTGGTCTCGACGAGTACGTCTACGTCAGCTGCTCATGCAGTCGTCGACCGAGTCCCGCCTGAAATCGCCGTCGGGGAACTATGTGTGCGCAGATAGGCGAACGACCACTCCTCGAATTCATCGGGATGGGAAATGTTCCCCGAGGGGACCGCGCCATGTTTTAGGCTTGCCTAATAATCGAAGTCTTTTTATATTTTTTAGGCAACCCTAAAATGCAATGACTAGCGAAAATACACCACGAACGCGCAGGGATACCCTCAAGTATGGCGCCACGGCGGCGGCCACACTGGGACTGGCGGGCTGTTCCGACTTGGCCGGACAAAATAGAGCGGGGACTCCAACTGGAACCGGCAGCTACACCGTCGAAATGTTTCCAGTCGGAGAAGTCGAGTTCGGCGCTGCCCCCGACTCGGTCACAACCTATAATATGGGATGGGCGGACATGGTCGTCTCCCTAGGTCAGGCCGAGAAACTACAGACGAACCGGTACACGGCACCGTCCCTGTTTTACGACCGATTCAACATCGACTACGACAACGACTATCCGGCGCTGTGGCAGGACGGCGGCTGGTCCAAGGAGACGTTCTACGAGCGAGACTCGGACGTATTCCTCATCGATCCGAACCTCCTGACCAACTGGGACGACAACTGGAGCGAGGACGATACCGAGGAGATCGCGACCGGCGTCGGCCCATTTTTCGGCTGTCACAATCGCCGGATCCGCGGCCAGTGGCAACGAGAACTCGGCTACCCCGGGAACGCACCGTCGATGCTCGAAGCCTTTGACAAAGTCGGCACCGTTCTCGACGAACGGGAGCGGACCGAGGCGTGGCTCGCCCTCCACAAGGAACTGCAGTCGGAGCTCCAGTCGCGGCTCCCGTCGGACGGGGACACCCCGTCTATCGGACTCATCAACAGCGGCTCCACCCCGGATACAGGCGAGTTTTACGCCCTCTCTCTGGAGGACGACGGCTACGAGATGAAGCCGTATCGCGACCTCGGACTCGTCGACAACGACGCCTTCGCCGGCGTCGAGACTGGGCAGTACGGACTGACCGACTACGAGACGATGCTCGAAGTCGACCCGGATATCATCATCGTCCACTGGGGCATCACGACCGGCTCGGTCACGTTCGACGGCGACGGCGCGTTCGACGCCGAGCAGTTCCGCTCGCAGTTCGTCGAGCCCATGGAGAACCACGACGTTGGCAGTGAACTGACGGCGGTGAAGGAAGGGCGCGTGCTGCCCGGTCCCACTGCGGAGCAGGGCCCGCTGGTCAACGCCTTCCAGACAGAACTGATCGCCCGGCTCTTCTTCCCCGAGAAGTTCGGGGAACTCGACCTCGACGCGCCACTGGACGTGCCCGAAGACGAGCAACTGTTCGACCGCCAGCGGGTCGCGGACATCATCAACGGCGATATCTGACGATGAGCAACGACAACGACGTCTGACAATGCACCGATGCATAGAGGGTGCGTAATTCGACACAAAAGTGACTTCGCGAACCGCGGTCGGTCAACTGGATCAGTGAGCAGGCTGACGCCGCCTGGAGCACGACCAACGAGGAGCTCCAAGATCTCGTCGACCAGGGCCAGCTGCGCCGCGTCGAGACTGGCGAGACGACGCGCTACCAGCCGGACTACACGCGACTGCTCTTCGAGGAGATCCGCACGCTCATCGAGGAAAACACGCGCGAGGAGCTACGCAATGAACTGGCGGCGATCACCGACGAGATAGAGGAGTGGCAGGCCACCTACGACGTTGAGACGTGGGAGGAACTCGAACAGTCGCTCGCCGACGGTGACCTCGCAAGTGCTGAGCTCCGCGACCGCCATGACGTGATTACGCGCTGGGAGGAAAACTTGGAAGACCGCCGCTTAATCAAGCACGCATTGGCGCTCTACTCCGACGTCGAAGCCGCTCGCGAACAGCGGGTCACCGTGGCTGACCGTGTGAGAAACTAATTTTCGTAATCTGTGAACGTGCGGGCGTTAGCGAGGTCGACACAGCTACTCGCGAGACTGCTCGGCTCCCTGTTCCTGGAGTTCGACCGCGGCCTTCTCGAAGTGTTCCGCGAGGAACGGCGTGCCCGATGTCGCCCGCTCGTTGAGGAACGCGACGGCGTCAATGATCGCATCAGCGTCGCGCTCCGCGGTCGCAACACAGTCGACATATCCGTCGAGTGCCTGACTGAACGCACGCGAGAAGTGGTCGTACGCGCTGTCGACGCGCTCCATGTTGTCGTCGAGCGACTCGACGAGAGCCCGATAGACGGTCGCCGCCGACGCGGCCCGCCCCTGCTCGCGGTACTCGTTCGCGAGATCGAACCACTGCGTGAAGTCGATCGGCTCGAAGACGACGTAATACTCAGGGTTCGTCTCTTCGAACCGCCGATCGATCGCGGTGCGAAACTCGTCGACCGACTGTCTCGTCGGCTCGCCAACGCGGGCAAGAAACCGATCACGGAGATCCGTATTGGTCGCGAGTTCGTCACGCAGGAACGCGTGGAGGTCGTCGGCGTCGGCGCAGTCGAGTGCGGCGTCGAGTTGATCGCCGTCGTCTGGCGGTGGGTCGTCAACACACCGAAGCAACACGGCGACGACGTGCTTGCATGCTCCCGGCCTGTCGTATGGACAATCGCACCACGGGGAAAACCCGTCAGTGGTGAGGTCAACACGAACATCGTACTGACGGCTGCCACTCACGACGGCGGTGACGGTGCTGTCGACGCGGTGAATCTCGCGGATACGTCCCTCAGCACGATATCGTTCGCCCCGTTTGAAGACTGCGTCCGTGCAGATGTCCCGAACTGCGTCCTCGGTTGCGTCCATCCTTACGGTGGGTTTGACGCACTATTCAGCCGATCCAGTGCATCATCCTCGTACGCTGCCCGCCACATCGCATGGACGGCACGCGTCACGAGTGAGACCTCGGTCACGTTGATACAGGACGGCTCGGCGGCCGTCGTCGCGGCCTCGGGCGGAGGGTGAAAGTGGATCTCGGGCGAGTGCGTATTCGGGTGGCGATCGAAGCGCCAGTTGACGTCGTCGCTATCGACGTAGTGGAACGAATACATCCCCAGTTCGCTCCACTGGATATCGAGCCGAGCGCTCTCGGCATCGCCCAACCCATCGCTGAGACTGATCTGCAGTTCCGTGGGGGCGACGACATCGTCGTACCCTGTTTCGTCGACGAGCGGCTCGAGTTCGAGCCAGAGGTCACGTATCCGCTGGAGGGCCGGAAGATAGATCGGCCCGAACTCGCCGGCACGGTCGTCGTCGTTCATACGGCAAGCTGGTGGCTGGCCTCGTCGTAGGCGAGTGCGGCTTGCGCGACGGCGAGATTCTGCCGCGTCGTTCGCCACGCCGTGAGGTCGTCCCAGCCCTCCGTCTCGTCGGCGTCAAGTTGCTGGACGAGTTCCTCTGGTGACACCACGTCGTAGCGGTCTTCGTAACGCCGGACCTCAGCTTTCATGTCCTGGATGCTGTCAAGCAACTCTGGACGATCGACTTCCTCACGTAGCTCGCGGATCCGGGACATCAAGACCCGGTCGCTGTTGCGCTTGTACAGCGTCGTTTGGCCGTCCTGTTCCGTCTCGGCGAACCCGGTGTTCACGAGCGTCTTGCAGTGGCGGCGCGCTGTCGGCTCGCTCACAAGGGCGCGGTCGGCGATCTCGGCGGCCGACTGCCCATCGTGTGTCTGTTCGATGATTTCGTACACCCGCTCGAACGGTGTGGTGTCGTCTTTCCAGTCCGTCTTGACCTGTTCGTTGACGTCATCCCACGTCTCGGTCATACTGGGTGTTACGCAGTCAGAGAACAAATAGTTTCCTGAGGAAATTATCTAATGGCGGTGCTTGTCGGCGAGCGTTGTCAGACTACCTGTTCCTCTAACGTCTCGTGATGCGTCCGGACAGTCGTTGGCGTGACGTTCCCGGTCTCCGCGACGTCACTTTGCGTCACCCACTTTCCCTGTTCCTGCCCCGCTTTGTAGAGACAGGCCGCTGCGAACCCGGCCGGATGGACGCCCGTCGTGACGCCGCGCTCCTCGGCCTGCTCTGCGAGGGTTCGGGCACGCTGTTGGATCTCGTCCGGGCACTCGAGGTCCGAGGCCAGGCGCGGCACGAACATACTGGGGGAGACGGGCTCAGCGGGGAGCCCCAGCTCTTCGTTCAGCGTCTTGTACGCGTTCGTGACCCGTGACTCCGCGACGCGGGCCAGCTCGCTGACCTCGCCCAGCAACCGCGAGAGACCGTTGCACCGGCAGGCTCCGTACACGCTGGCCGACGGGTTTTTATAAGCTACACCTCCTCGTAATCCAGGCTTCGCTCGCCTTCCAGGTACTCCACTCCTTGCTCAGTCACTGTGTACTGTTCTTCCGGAACCTGTTCCACAACTTCGATCCTTTGCAGCACCTCTACCCGGCTTTCTACGTACTCTTCCTGGTATGGTAGTTCGTCAGCAACTGTTTCTAAGCTACACCCGTCCTGTTGGCGGATCACCCGAATGATATGGTAGTCTCCAATGTCCTCTGCAGAGCGGATGTTCTCGACAGTGTGCAGGGTCTGGAAGAAGAACCAGATCAGTTTGGCTGAGAGAAGTTCGTTGTCAGAAAAGTCGGTGTCCTTCCCGTGCAGTATTTCGACTCGTCTTCCCCATAGCTGGCTGGCGTAGTACCGTCTATACTCGTCCTGAATCTCAGGAATGTGTTGCGGGCTTCCCTCACCTTTGTTTACGATCTGGACTCCTGTTGGGTCGTCGTCCTCAGTGTACAAACCGAGTTCCAGTGCTATGTCAATGAAGATTCCGTCCAACTGGGAGAGCAACGCAGGGATAGAAAGAGCGTACCGTCCCTCAACGTGTGCATCTAATGCTTCATCGACGATCGATTGTCGGTCAGAATACTCGTCGAACGAAGCGAAGAACTCTTTGAAATCCTCAATGTCCTCCTCGTCCCTAAGCTGTGCTGCCAGTACCTTACCAGCGGCTTCGTTCCCATGTTCTTTGTAGACCTCATACAGCTCCATGAACGTGCCATGCCGCACATCCCGCAGCCATTTGAACTCGAAATCAGATTCCCTGATCTCATCGTACTGCTGTTTCAGCTCGAGAAACGGCTCAAGATTAGTCTTAAAAAGAGCGTTCAACCCAGTTAATTGCTCTTGATACTGTTCTTGCATCGCCTTGAACGGTGCAATCTACGCTGCCACCATGTTCGCCGCCTTCAAATCGGATGTCAAACGCGAGAGAGCGGACTGTATCTCGGGGTTGGTTTTAGGGTTGAGTAGTGCAGCAACCTTCTGTAACTGGGGCTCGAAATCGATTTCCTTCATCGCCTCAACCATCGGATCTGGTGGAACCTCTGGCAACTCCTGACTCAGATCAACATCTTCCAGGTCCGTCTCACGTAGCCTGGAACCTACGAATGCTCGAATATCTCTTTGGATCTCTTCCTGTGTACGCTCGTATTCCTGAGCCAGTTCCTCAATAGATGATCCGATAAAGTAGTCTCGACCAATCTCTGCCGATCGCGAACCAACTTCACGTCCTGCTCCTTCTACGTATACTACTGTATAAATCGACAGCAGTTCTCGGGACATCTCCTTATCAACCTCGAGTTCACTGGCTACTTGCTCTACTGCATCAACGGGAGCCTCTTCAATTGACGATTCAAATACTTGACCAGCTTCTCTTGCCTGACGGCATTTCCCGAACTCGATCTGATCTAAGTTCTGCTCTCGGCGCTCTTGGAACTGCTTTTCCAGTTCCTCAGCTGTAATGATGTCCGCGTCTTCTGGAGGCTCATCCTCACTCATGGCTAGTTGAGACAAGTGTTACCATTGGAAGTACTTGGATTTGCCCTTGAACAGAGATCTTGACGTTGTTATTGGAGTTTTCGAATCAGATTTTCCCAGAGTGATCCACCTCCAAGCAACGATCCGACCAATACGATCACGATCACGGTTTCACTGGTGAATATGCCTTCCACGATCGCTGTGTGGAAAAGATTGTTTGAGGCGTGGATCAGGTAGGCTGGGATCGCTAAATGGGTTACAGCGGTTAGGCCCTGTTGAAATCCTATTATCTCGATAACTTTCCCGCTGAAACAGCTGTTAGGTGGGGTGCGTGCTGAACAGCAAATCATTACAAACCGTCTGTTGCGGATTGGCGGATTTGATCGAGCGTAGGACTGGTTCAAGTCAATGTAGGTAGCAGGTTCGCTTAGCAGATTACCTGTCAACGCTTGAAAGATATCTCGGGGACCCCATCCAGACTACGGTCCCTGCTTTTCGATACGTCCAGATGGGAGTCGGCCCCAGCGACTGGTCAACCAGTGTCACCAGCAGGAGCCTTCTGGTAGCATTCGCGTTCGAGTTGCTTGAGCGCAACGAGAGTGGCATTAACGTCGAGTATGGACCTCTCAGCGTTCGTCCCGCGTTGCATCAACAGGCGTTCAGGGCTAGGCCCGAGGGGAACGGTTCCGGAGGCCGATTCCGAGCGATCCGGATTCGCTTCGTCTGTGACAACTTCGAGTCGTGACGCACCCGAAACTGTCTTAAGCCGACTCGTTCTGGGATTGGATTCTCGCTTCACCTTCGGAAGACAAGTCAGTTGACCGTAGAGGTCGGCGTCCAGTCGAGCGTTCCACGCCTTGTGAAGCGACGAAAACTCGCGGTGCTTGATGAGCGGTCGGACACCAGTCTCACGGGCTAACGCGCGAACCTTCTAGTCGTCGTATCCCTTGTCGCCAAGAAGAACAGCTACTTTCCCGGAATTCCGCTTGATGAGTGACGGCGCAATTTTTGAGTCGTGTTTTCGTGTCGTCGTTACGTGTAAGTCGATAATCGTGTTCGACCTCGTGTCTACGAGGAGAGTGACTTTCAGCTGCTGAATCGTCAACTTCGTTCGCTTCGTGTAGTGCTTCGACGCGTGACTACGGTCGAATCCGGAGGCGTCGATCCCGACGACACCGTTAGTTGGGAGGAGTTTGACCGAAAGGTTGAGCAGAACGCGCCAAACCGCCATATCGAGTCGATTGAACGCCTTACACAACGTCGAAGGAGAGGGAAGCTCCTCAAGGCCGATTGCTCTTCGAATACGAGGCATCTCGATAAGTTCGTCAAGAAGCGTCCGGTACGTCGTATTCTTCCGCACCTTGAGACACAACAGGACAATGTGCTGATGAAGTGTGTACCGCCGTTTTGAGAACTTCGAGGAGTAACGAGCGACAGCTCGCCGAGACAAGTGCATCGCTTGCTCAACGAACCGGAGTAACCGCGACTTCGGGAGGGCTTCCATCCGGTTAGACTACCGGGACAACTTGTAACCCTCTGAGGATTTCAACAGAGCCGGGTGTGGTTACACACTCCAGAGAATAGCTGGTGCCAGATATTTCACATCGGTCGTTCAAATTCAACAATCGAATGAGGCCGAACGTGTAAGCGGTCTGTTCCAAGCTCTGCTTGGACAGGCCGCGGAACTTTCGCAGCCACGGTTGGGCGAGCGAAAACAGGCACTCAGCCTGGTTAATGTGGACGCAGCCAGGCGATACATACCTCTCTTTGTGGACGACCGTTCAGTGGTCACGATCCATCCATAAAGAGACGGACTGGCAAGGTGGCGAGAGGCAGCTACTGTAGAAGGTATTCAGCAGATGAAGACTCGCATTACGGGGTATTCAGACCGATTTGCAGGCTTTGATTACCAGTTCCGGGTCATCAACCAATTCATGAATCGTATGCGCCCCCTTTCCGTGGCCTCGGCCTTTCCGCGTTTGCTCGATGATCGATAGAAACGCCAGTTCGCTCAGTAGTTCCCGGACGCGACGAATCCGAAGTGGATCGACTCCCTCCTGATTGCAGAGAACCTCGTACGTCGAGTAAATTTCTGAGGTTGGGATTGCTGGGTTTTTGTCGGAGGACTGCTGGACCTGGAACGCGAGCGCCTGCAGGAGTAGCTTCGAGTGTGGCGGCTGTTTCGAAATGAGTTCTGCGAGTCGGTTCTGTTCTTCTCGCGTATGCGCTTGGTTTACGTGTTCTTCAGTGACGGTTTCCGAACCGTCCTCGTCAGCTATTTCGCCGGCATACCGGAGAATGTCAATCGCCTTGCGTGCGTCACCGTGTTCTTTTGCGGCGAGCGCTGCAACTCTCGGAATAACCGAGTCCTCGAGTACGCCATCTTGAAAGGCGTCTGTCCGTGACTCGAGAATATCCCGGAGTTGAGTCGCATCGTACGGGGGGAAGACATAATCTCGCTCGCTCAGACTGGATTTGACCCGCTCGTTCAGTTCGTCTTTGTATCTGATCTTGTTGCTGATCCCAATAATCCCGAGCGTGCTATCCTCGAGTTTCCCGGATTCGACCGCTCGAGAGAGTTGCATCAAGACGTTGTCGTCGCCGATCTTGTCCACTTCATCGAGGATGATGATTCCAACATCATACCGGCTATCGAGGACGTTCCAGAGCCGGCGATAATATTCGCCCGTACTCAGCCCAGTGGATGGAATCGAGACACCCGTCTCGGATTCATCGTTGAGATCGCGGGCGATCGCACGGACAGCCTGCGTTTCAGTCCCGTGTTGGAGACAGTCGATATAGGCTGCGCCAATCGTGACATCATTCTCCGCAGCGCTTGTCCGGAGATCCTCCGTGATGTACTTCGAACAGAGAGATTTTCCCGTCCCGGTCTTGCCGTAGATCAGGACGTGGTTCGGCGTCTGTCCATGCACTGCATCTTTGAGAGCCTGTGCAAGATTGCTGAGTTCGTCCTGTCTGCCGATGATTCGGTCACCGTCGACAAGGTGGGAGATCCGTAGTAAGTCCTTATTTGCAAAGATGTGGTTTTGGTTATTGAAAAAGGACTCCGTGCCAGACATACGTCAGGAATGTCGGACATTCTACTTAATAGTACCGCCTCAATTCCGATGTAGATACCCTGGAGCTCCGATGTAAAATCCTTATTTTGGAGATAGAGGACCTTTCTACGGCATATCTATACCCTGGAGAACCGATGTAACCACACCAAGGTGCCGATGTAATTCGATTTTCGCCGTTAAGTCACACCCCACGGTGCCGATGTAGATGGACTCGATAAGCGAGAAAAAGCGAGTAGGCACACCCCGGAGTGCCGATGTAGTTGGATTCAGTCCGAGAAAGATTGGCACAGACACACCCCCCTCGGAGTGCCGATGTAAATGCTCCGAGAGTGTGGACGTGAAACGCTGGAAAGACAAATCCAGAATCGACAAACCAACCGGAAGAGAGAAATCGCGGTCACATGCAGTTCAACTGCGCATACCGTGACCGAGGTCACTAACTAGTTACTGTGACTCCCGTATGACCGATAATGTAGGTATGTTATTTATACTCTTTGGTGGATGGGTTATGAATCAGTAGCTAGAATTTGGTGTTTTACGGGGAGAATCTGTCTTCCGGTCGCTTTCGGCGGACTTACATCGGCACCGTGGGGTGTGTGCGATACCGGGTTGACTACTCTCGTTCGGACTCGAGGTAGTCCGACAGCGTCACGTCTGGGATTCTTTTGAGCGTTTCCTCAACGTCGATGTCACAAAGAACACCGATTCTTCGGTTTCGAGCGCATCGATCGTTTCTGCGACAACAGAATGCAGTTGACAAAGCCGGTGTCGATGCCGACATACTGAGCAACAACTTCGACTCAGTCATTATCTTCTGGATAATGTTGATCTTCTATAGTAGGCCGGCAGCGAGATCCAAACGACGAGCCGGCGTATTGAAAACTACTCTACCAGCTGTCTCGGGCGTCACAACTCAGTCGGATTGAGGGACACGTGTCTGTTGCTGCACTCACAAACGATCCCCGGTTTATGGAAGATCTCGACGGGCGGGCTGAGAGTTCGTTCAATCCTCAGGATGTCGTTTTCCCGGACTATGACGCGAACCAATTGCAGTCGATTCTCGAGCGACGTCGTGACGCATATCAAGACGATGTTCTAGAGGACGGTATCATTCCACTCAGTGCCGCATTTGCCGCTCAGGATCATGGCGATGCTCGAAAAGCAATTGATCTGTTCAGGAAAGCCGGTGAGATCGCGGATCGAGCTGGTGAAGACACTATTTGTGAAGAGCATGTTCGTGATGCCCAGAAAGAAGCCGAACGTGACCGAACGCTAACCCAAATGCAGGGGCTATCGACGCAAAAGAAGCTCTCACTTTACGCTACCGCGATCGTCCCTGTCTACTCCAAACGCAACCTGAACGCTGTTCCCAGTACGGTTGCATACCGTGTATATCAGTACCTCTCCGACCTGCTGGATGCAGACGAGAAGTCACGAGACTCCTATCTACGGTACATGAGTGAGGCCGAAACCTACAACTTCGTTACGTCGGAGAAACGAGGGCGAGGCTACGGGAGTGGTGTCCACAAAGAATATACTTTCGTTGATGATCCAGAAGTGGTTGCCGAGACGCTTCAAACCGACATTCGACTCGAAGAGATAGAACATGACGGAGATTTAATCCAATCTGTTGTCAACGCCCAGATAGATGATTTCTTCGAGGGAAACTAACTAGAATAATCCTCAACGTCGCCAACGGATTCATTTCGCACACGGAGTGTGCTGACGTGACGCTCCTTGGCCAATTCACTTCGCACACGGGGTGATTTTCTGAAACCACGCCAGCTACCCCTCCTACTCGTCGGGGCTGACTGGTCCCTTATACTTGGACTTGATTTTGTCTCCATCCCTCCACTGCCAGTAATAGTAGCGGTTGTCGTTGATTTCCTTGATCGTGATCGTCGCCTTCGCCGGGACACCGTCCGGGAGATCATCGGACCGCTCCTTGATGTCGGCGTTGGCTGAATCCCCCTCAAAACGAGCCTCACGTTCCTTGTGTTCGGCTAGCTCTTCGGCGTACGTAGCAACGTCATGGAGGCGATCCGGAGTGGATTCATTGAGCGTATTGACTAAATCCGTCGGGAAACTTACCGGTGGGGTCGGGGGTTCGTAGGACATCGGCTACTCTGTGTTAACCAACATGGAACGCCAATCCATAGTTTTGTTGGTTAAGACAGTCGTGCGCTTCTCAGAACTGTCGAATCCATTGCGGTGCTCAGAATCAAGCCAAGCATACGCGTCTGCAGTGGCGCGTAGTTCAGTGAGTGACCCGTTGAGAATCAGCACTCGAGAAGCTTTGTCGATCTCTCGCAGGGCCTGTTCGGCCTCAAGGAGTCCTCATACCGATCGTCGATGATAATCTGACTGCTATCCATGGCGCCACGTTCTGGGCGATACCTCTGATTATCGTACTCCGAGTCGGGAACTAGATCACCGATACCGAGAGCATGTCAAACTCTGGGATGTCCTATGGATTAGGCTCATTCGGCATTATCGTTTGAGCACTTCGACATCGGGATTTGTACCGTTGGACCAGCGACCGCTTTCGCACGCTCGAGTTGTGACGCTCTCGCTGGGCCTGCCGTTCGAGGGCAACCGCCCGACGGCAGCGGTCGATTCTCCCGTCGGCAACGACGTCATCGTCACTGATCGTGAAACGGTTGCCTCGGTGATCGATCTGCTCGAGCATTAGTATGCATCCTCCTGAGCGGCGTCTCGAGCGTCCGCTTGGAGGTGTTCATAGCGGATCTCACACCTGTTCGAACAGAAGCGGCCAGCGTACCCTGCCTGATCACGGGCAAGTCTCGTACAGGTCGGTACTCGTCGCGGTCAGTCATCTGGTGAGACCTCGTTTCAGGAATTGAACCGTCTCAGCGCTGCCGGGCGCTGTTGCTGTGAATCTTGATTTCATGCATTGTACAGTGGACTGTGTTCGCGTCCCCTGCACCCCTCTGGGGGAGAGAAACTGTCTCGAATGAGCGAGTCCCTCTCTTATCGAACGAATGTCCCATCCGGAGCAGGAACGAGCCCGGTTCGAATCTCGAGATTGACACGCCGAAGATGCTTACAGCCACTCTCTGGCTGGCGCTGTTCGAAGTCTGGACAGTTATAGGTCTCTGCCTCGATATTGATCTCGTATGTGTTCCCGCTCTCACTATCGACTTTGTAGACCGGTCCCGCCGCGGTGAAGCGGACGTCCATCTCCTCGCTCAGTGCGCAGCGTGTTCGCACGTCGTCGATCGAGTACCCTTCCGCCTCGAGT
The DNA here is from genome assembly GCF_059162405.1 of Natrinema sp. CRL1. Taxonomy (NCBI): domain Archaea; kingdom Methanobacteriati; phylum Methanobacteriota; class Halobacteria; order Halobacteriales; family Natrialbaceae; genus Natrinema; species Natrinema sp. CRL1. The sequence goes on from NZ_JBLVOY010000005.1 coordinate 31,980, forward strand.
GGGGTCGGTGGTGCTGGTGTTTCACACTGGCCTCTAAACTCCTCGCGACGATTGCGTTCTTGGCCACAGTTCCGGCAGCGCCAGTAGCGTGTGCGATACTCGCCGCTATCGGTGAGATCGAGATCGTATTGTGTCGGTTCCCTTCCTGGGAGCCACTCATCGATTGCGATGAGTTCGTGCCCGTTTAGTCGAGCAATGTCTCCGGAATACCTTTGCTCTCGGTCATTTGTGTTACTGCGGTCATGGTGGGGTTGCTGCTGCTCGCGATGGATCGGTTGATCTGTACTCATGGGTACTCTCGAGGCACACATCGTCGCGCCTCACCCGTCAAGCGCGAAAAACAACTCAGATTTCAAGTCAGGGAATCGGTTGTGAGGAGCTGATTCTGATCAGGGTTCTCAGTCTCCGTTTGTTCGACGGAGTCCCCGAGACTGGTGGTTCCTCACGAGTCAGACCTGTTCCTCGCTGAGGAATACGCTTAAGCAAGCCGATAGCAAAGAATGGGGGTACGACGTCGAGATGAACGATCTCTCTGATCCACGGCCACCGCTTCCAGAGTGGATCCTGGACGCGTACGATGTCCTCTGTACTCACAGTCGTAACTCGGTTGAGACAGAAGACATCCAGTCGATTCCGCGAGAGCAAGCGCTCGAGGTTCTCCACAGTACCGATGAATTGGCCCTCGAACCCGAGGACGCGACCCATGCACTCTCCCGGTTGATCGATCGAGGCTACTTCTACGAAGTTGACGGCGACCTCCGTGTGACGACGCCAGAAGACTAACGTCTGAATACGGGTCAAACCCGCGTTGATCACACCACTTCAAAAGATGTGGTACTGGTGGTCTCAATCGCGTCACCGATTGCGTCTTCTTCAGAGGTCAGGCGACGCGACGTGACAACCACACGGTGCCGCAATATGCTCCATCGGACCGCGCGTGTGTATCAGAATCACTACTTTCCCACAGTGCGGACACGGCGGCAGCGACCAGTCCTCCTCTCCCGACCGTCGCTTCTCGCTCATAGCCACCTCGAGCGGCGACTGTCTGGACCGACGGCTACTCGAGTGCGATACGACTCTCGTGCGGGACGTTTATATCCCGTTAGAAGTAAGCGAAACATGGCTTGCAAACGGTTCGTGTTTGGAAGCCACGTCTCGGGTGTTCCAGCACCCGGGGCATTTCAACGCATGCCCCCGCGACGAGGTGGAACGCGGCTTCCATACTGATTGTGAGTTGGCAGACACTTATACTATAGGGATTTCTACTAATAGCAACACGACACGGAACGCATCCATATCAGTGTCGCCGTTTTGAAGCTACGGATCCGTGAGGACCCGTACATCGGACTGCGTGACGAGGACACGAAACTCTCCGACCGAGAATCTAATCTCGAGGTCATCGTTCGCTGAGTTCACGAGTTGCTCGAGTGCTTCGATGTCGAGCACCCGGTGGAGTTGGTACTCGTCACGATCGAGGCCCGCCATTTCGAGCGTGTCGACGATTTCGAAGAGGAGCTCCTGATCACTCATTTGGGATCACCTCGTCGACGGTGTCGATAATCTCCGCTGCTGTCGAACTGATCCGCTCGAGTCGGTCAAAAATCACTTCCGGCTCTTCGCCCTGCCACGCAGCGAGATAGAACGCCGAGCCGCTCGTATCGAGTCCGAAGTATCGTCCAACGATGTAGCCGACTGCTTCCGCCTCGAGTTCACGTTTTGACCGTTCAGTCTCGTCGTCGACGCCACTGTGTAACAGCGCGTGAGCGTACTCGTGGACGAGCGTCACAGCGAGATCGGCGCTGTTCTCACGGTCACGTGCTTCGACGAGTGGTCGTTCTGCAGGCGATCGGTACTGACAGACGCCCTTGGCATCGCCGTGAGGCCAGTTGTCTCGAGAAACGATATCTACCTCCACGGTGAGTGACGAGGCTGCCTCGAGCAGCGCTGGCAGTAGCTCATCGGCAGTTCCAGCCGCTTCGGTCTCGAGTTCGGGCAGTGGTTCCCCGTCCGTCTGCGAAATATCGAAGACTGGCGCTGGCCGAAAGCCGACGAGTCCTTTTGACCACTCCTCGGGCGGTGTCTCGTTGTATTCGCAGTCACTTCGATCGTGGTACGACGGTGAGTTCTCACACACGGGACACTGCTTCGCGATGACCGGTGCCCAGATCCAAATCGCGCTCTCGCCTTCTTTCACATGACGGTCGAATTCGTTTTGCCACGTCCGATAGCCGGCGACCCGGGTCGCATTTGGATACTGGCGAGTGATCAGCAGTGTATTTCGATGTGAATAGTCGTGAAAGCGGCTCTGCACATCGAGCCATCGCTGAAACTCGTCGCTCGAGACGGCGTCGTCAACCTCGGCGACGAGGTCTTCGACCCATGTTTCCATCGTACGTTGCATCTCCTCACGTCTGGTGTCCGAATCGTCGAAGGACACCTGCGAACAGTCACTCGGAGTCATCATTTGTGACGACAGACGCTCCATTCTGGAACGCCCCTCACCCCTTCGGGGGAAGAAAAACACACTCGAGGGCGTGCTTGAGCCACTCCGTTACAGTAGATAGTTGCCCGCTTTCTTTCTTCAGAGGGGCGCACGAAAGTCATGTTACGTACAGGCCAAGGAGTGACCGGCGAGATGTACTTCTTATAAGAATGTTATCGGGATTGCCGTGCAAGACTTAGAATGTCCATCTCGGACGAGTTCGGCGCAACAGCATCGGGTTTTGTGTGAGTATCCCGCCATACTCAGACAGGCTTCGCTTCGATACATTGTGCTCAAGTGAGCGACAGAATATGGCCTCTTCACGTCAGCAGCGGCCGCTGGCCCAACATGTTGGAAAAAACTCCTCCCCTCGTCAGGACAACACTGGCGTATGATTCCGATGAAACGGTTGACCGATAATCGAGTCCCTACCGATCCGATGCTGACACTCCTCCCGGGAGGTGTCTCGGCGGCAACACTGCTCGTTGCGTTCACGCTCATGGCGGTCGGGTTCGATTACTTTTGGATCGCATTCCCGCTCGGCTTCGGCGCCGTCCTTCCGACTGCGGTCGGGATCAGATTGTACATCCACACGACAGACCGACACGCCGATGCGCGCACGAACACGCAGACACGAACAGCGCATGACGAGGATGCTGCATTAGAGACACTCAGAAGGAGATATGCACAGGGCGACCTCTCAGAGACCGAGTTCGAACAGCGTGTCGAACGACTCCTCGAAACAGAGTCATCTGGGCAGCACGATGATTCGATCACGTTCAACGGCGACTGACGCCGTCGGTACCTGCCCCGAAGTACTGCAACCCGCTCGCGACTATCCCTCGGCCTGACGGCCTGTCGCGTAGAGTCGCAGCATTGTTTCCAACATGTTGGGTAAACGCTGACAGCGGTAGCCTGCTATCCCCTGATATGGCAATCGACGATCGACTTCCAGTCGAACTTCCCACCGAGAACAGCAACCTGACTCCGCTATTCTACCTGTTCGTCTTGATTCCGACGGTATTGGGGATTGCTCACCACGTCGATCATATCATCCGCGGAAACCACGTCGGGTGGCCGATCACAGCTGAGGTAAATCCTTTCACTTACAGTCTGGCTATCTATCCCCTGCTCGGAATCAGTCTCTATTTGACGTTGACCAGACGGGTCACTGCGCGCTACTGGGCTGGCTTTTTTGCGTTCAGCGCCGCCATGCTGGCGTACTTCCACATCAGCCCGTGGGCCGTTGAACCGCCACAGGACGTGATGGTCCCCTACACCAATCCCCTATTCGGGTACGTCGCGTTCGCCATTGTCCTTGCGCTCATCGGTTCGGTCGTCGTCGGTTCAGTGTATGGAGCAGTCCTCTGGTACCGTGACGATCCGGATTCCGAGAACGAGCCGTCGAACCGTTCCGTCGAGAGGTCTCCGAAGGAACGGGATGACTGACGAAGTCTACGGCCCCGACGCTTTTATCGAAGTCAGCGACGAGATACGCAGGTATGATGCTAGTACAGCAACACGTAGACCGGAGGCAATGGCCGTGATTCGAGCGCGCTTCCGGATGAGTCTGGTCGAGACTATCTGGATCAACGAGTTGTCCACGACCTTTCCTGGGGCGACGTTCCGACTGCTGACCGGTGTCCCGAAGGGCGACCGGGCGCTGGAACTCGGTGAGATACGCACCGACCGACCGACAGAGGTCACGGACGCGATTCGAGACCACCCCGATATCACCGCGTACGACGAGGTGTTCGTAAGCGATCGGCGCGCAATTGCCCAGTACGAGGCCGACGAGAAGAGCCTCTACGAGTTCCTCTGGGAGTCCTCGCTCCCACCGGAGTTCCCCATCGTCGTTGAGGACGGGGTCATGGAGTTCGACTTGACCGCCACACAGGCGCAGTTCGAGGCCTTTGGCACGGCACTCGACGAGCGTGACCGCCAGTACGAGTTGCTCTCGCTGGTCCACACCGACGAAGACGATAGTTTGCTCACCAAGCGCCAGCGAGAGTGCCTCCAAGCTGCTCTGCGACGGGGATACTTCGAGGTGCCACGGGAGTGTACGCTGGCAGAGCTTGCGATGGAACTGGACGTAGATAAATCGACGGCGAGCGAGACGATTCGCCGCGGCCAGGCACGAGTTCTGGAGTCGTTTCTCGTGAACCGGAATCACGGAGATGGATTTTCAACGTCGATTCTGTAACAGACCAGTTTGAAATACGAAAGACCCTCACGGGTTGTTCCCTATCGTGATTCACTTCAAACAGTGCGACACCAACATGTCCCGTATCGATATCCAGTGGACGACACAAGACGAATAAATTTCAGTATATAGCTTCCATGGCGTCGATTTCTGAGAGGGCAAAAACCATACGGGAGTCATCAATACTCTCAGCGACCAGTCCACATATGTAGTTATTGAATCATCTACTTTATTTCCGATTTGAATTCTGAATAAAGGAACTGAGCTACCAGCTACTGGGTACAAGCGCCCCATCTGGTTTGCTCCGATCAGGCTTCGGCTTCGATCTCGAGTAACTCGTCCCGGCGACTACGGAGCGTGTTCGGGGATGTTCCTGCGATATCAGCAATCTGCTGTTGCGAGAGACATAAGCCGACTCGCTGGGCAGCGAGATAGAGACAGCCCGCTGCGACGCCACTCGGCCGACAGCCGATCGTTAGTCCACGTTCGCGTGCCTGCTGTGCGAGTTCGAGTGCCCGTCGACGCACGTAGTTCGGAACCTCGAGTTCTGTCGCAAGCCTCGGAATGCGATCTGCTGCTGCAATCGGCTGTGCCGGTAACTCGAGTTCGACGTTCATCGCGTTGTAGGCAGTGGTGAGTCTCTGCTGATCACAGCGTGCACAGGCTGCGACTTCTGCCCGTGATCGTCCGAGTCCGTTACACCGAACTGTTGCGTAGACACTGGCTGCGGCCACCGCCTCGAGTGATCGTCCGCGACAGAACTGTTCGGACTGTGCCGTTCGGAAGAGCGAACACGCCTGATCCCGGATACTCTGTGCGAGGCCGAGACTCGCAACAATTCGCCGGATTTCACTGAATCCATACGCGAGATTCCGTTCGGCTTTTGACTGCCACCGAGCACGGGACTGTTCGCGACGCAGTCGGTTCAGGTGTCGGCGCTTCCTACTCGAGAGGGTGTTTCCGTTCGCGTCTCGCTTGTATCCGATTTCAGTGGAGAGGCCGCGATCGTGGCGTGTGGGTGTCAGCGGTGCGCCGGTTCGTCTATTGGATCCTTGCTCGTCACTTCGACCCCAGTTTGGTCCTCGGTCTATCTGGGTCTCCTCGAGGATACGTCCACAGTCCTCACAGATCGTCTCGCAATTAGTTGTTCGAACGCTGCCGCCACAGTCGGGGCAGTCAGTTGCAGTCGTCTGGACGTCTTCGTCAAACGCAGTCGTGGAAATGTCTCTCGTTGCCATCGATAACTCCGAAGGGACAACTGATCAGCCCCTTCACTGCTTCTGGGGCAATAAACACCACTAGTCGATTCCAGAGTCAGTAGAAGAATCCGTGATATCGATACCTGATTTTAGGCAGATTCCCCTCAATTGACACACCACTTGCAAGATGGGGCTCTAATGCCGGTCTCTGGCCGGCGTTTCTCGAGACATCGAACCCCTAGCGGTACGCTTACCCATAGCTGGCGACCAGTTCTGAGGGAAACACTCACGCGGTTTTGGTGACGATCCTGGTACTGGCCTCGAAGGTCACCGCTTGCGTCGACAGCGTCTCGGCGATCTTCCGGTGTTGCTCGAGTGTGAGGTCATTGCGCTCGACGACCCCATTCGACAAACGAACGAACTCGACAGTGTGCATAGCGACTCCGTTATAAACCGGCTGCTGCCGACCTTTGGATTCCAACCATCCAGAAAACGAATGGGCGCTGCAGGGTTTGATCCGAAAATGGTCTAGTTTGAAGCCAATCAGCTAGGACTGCGCAAACTCTAATAGTACTGACCATAGACGTGGTTAATTAACTTCTTGGAGGTTGTGGCTGCGCGCGCAGCGTAGCGAGCACGGAGCGGAGGGTGGGGAGGAGGGATCTGGGTCGGGCGGCACGTAGCAAAAAAGAAGGTCGTAGTGACCGGCTACTCCCACCACCGACCGCGTTCAGGGAAATTAACAGTCGACCATCCGATGACGGCCAAGGAGACACGTCCCTCGTACCAGTTCCGTGCAGCCCCACGAATGCGCACTCGTTCGCCTTCCTTGATCCACGGCGCGCCTGATTTCTCCCAGATCGTCACTCGAGTCTGGCCACTGTCGTCTGCGATGAGTCCGACCTGTGCGATGCTTGGATGCGATGGATCCCAGAGCGTTTCGACACGCCCTTCGATGCTCACCTTCTGTCGGTTCACCTCTTCGAGTGTCCCGATCGGCACGATCTGTCCTGGTGCTGTCTGCAACTCCTCGAACACGCTGACGACCGCACTCGTGAGATCCTGCCCGTCGACGACCGCCTCGGCCAGCCGCCGACTGATCGCCGCTCGAGACCAGCCATCGAGCTGTTCGGCTAACCGCATCGACTGCTCGTTCACAGCAGCCAGCTCCGAGTGTGTGAGATTTGTCCGGGGATCCGGTCGCTCTGGGTCTGCTCTTGGGTCCACGCTCGCTGCCCGCTTCTGGAACCGTTCACGCCGCTCCGCACTTCGTCGTGCAGCGATGTCTCGCGCCCGCTTCGCTCGTCCCTGCTGGTGTCCGAACTCGGCCTGTGCACTGATCCGCTCGAGTTCCTCCTCTCGAGCCCGAATCCGCTCTTCTTGCTCGAGGGTCACGCCGTGAATCCGGTCGTCGTTTGTATCGACGATCCCGTCCGGGTGGTTCGCATCTACCTTTGCTTGGACTTCTTGCTTGACCGTTGCCTCGAATGCCGGCGTCTCGTCGACGACCGGGAAGCTCTCGTCATCGACTGCCTGCTCGTCCGCCTGTTTGAGTGCCTGTTCATCGACCGTAACGACCTTGCTACTCGAGTTGTTACTAGACATTGGATCACACAGATCCGAAGGCGCTCAGCGCCTGCCACCGCGATGCTACTACATCGCGGTTTTCCGACGACACCGACCGACAGACCCATCTGCGCGCTCTCGCTCGCGCCTTCGCGAGCGCCCTATTGGGCGCGAGCGAGAGCGCGCCTCAGGGAGGCTACCCAACCAGCACCGCGCGCCGTCCGCCCGGAGCGAGCGGCCAGCACACAAGCCGGTTTCGTGTCCGTCGAGCGAGCGACGTCAGGAGCGAGAGAGACGCAACCGAAAGCGCGCTTGGTGCTGGCGCCGAGGGCACATGCATTTTAGCCCGGCAGCCCGCCCGCGACTGCAGGCAGGCAGCCCGGAATGGTCGGTCGCGAGCGACGCGGAGGTCTTGTGAGCGAAGCGAACGAGACGTCGGTGAGCTTTGCTCACCGGCAGGCGGCAGCGGCGAGCGGGGCGAGCCGTTGAGAAACACTGTCTATCCGGATTCGACGCTCGGCCACACAACCGATGCCTAGCGGACTCAAAGAGGGCGAGACCGTCTCGATCACCGGAAAAATTCTGCTCCCCCGGGAACTCGTCAGCCAGAAACCCGTTAATATTGTGAGTCTAGTAGCGACGCACGGGTCTTGATAAACTGCTTGTACTTGCTGCGGAGCGTTCCCCAGCCCTTGGCAGAGCAGTTCATGTGGTTCCGGTACGATCGTTGATGGCAGCAAGTTCCCTTAGGAGGAGATGTAGCCGATCGATTGTGTCGTCACATCCGCGATGCGTTTGTCGGTGGGGGCAGTCATATGGAATTCCACTTCTACAGCACTATTGAGAGTCACAAGCGACCACAGAAGCACGTGACTCCGTTCTCCGAGTGGGTCGCCCTCATAGTCATCGTCGCGGAGCGTGAGTGATTCTTCATGATACGCCCTCGTGGATATTAGGACGGTGATGAGCTGTATACCGTGGTTCGGGAACCGAGGTGTTCCCAGAACGAGCATTGGACGACCTTTGTCCGAGAGCGGATCGGTCCCCAGATGATGTCGCCGCGTTCCAGTTCATCGAATGCCGTCACCGCACTTCCTCCATCTTGTCAGTTTTCAACTCCTCGAGATGCTCTTCGCCGTACTGTTCGTCTGCAGTCTGGTGGTGCTGGTGAAGTCGGTAGGCGGTTCGGAGCCGATCCTCGTCATCCGTAATTGCCCAGTACGGGCGCTTGTGCCGTACAAGACCTCGCTCCTTTAGTCGCGAGAGGATCGCACTGACGGCGTCCGTATCCAGTTCGAGTTGGTCGGCAATCGTCGCTGCTTTCCACGCCCGGTCGTCGTTCTCGTCGAGGAACAGCACGATCCGCTCGGTGTCGTTTCGATCCTCGAATTCGTCGTCGTCGGCGTTCTCGAACTCGTCGATATCGATGGTGCCGCTCGACATAGATTGATGTTGGTGCCGTTGATCCATATCTGTTTGGGATGTTTGTTACAGCGATAGCGAGGAGTCTGCTCGATCGCGAGCGAGTCTTGAACAGGTCGATAATCGACACTCGTTGTGGCTGATCATCTGGCGATGCCTCAATTCAGAACCTGCGTCGTCTCAGCGTCTGGTAATGCTATTTCTCTATTTATTATTTTCACACTCTCTTCCGTAGTAGATTGTTGATACAGTTCACCACAGTGGATCTGGAAAGAAACCACCTGCGTCCGTCGAGCCATTTCGAGAAACGAACTCTACTGAAACTCGTTGGGGAGCGACTCTCCGGAGATGTTGTTCTCGGGATTAATGCCGATCTCTCGGAGTTCTTCCTCGGTGGGCTCCCTTCCCCTCTCCATTATAGCCAGCGACAGCCTCATCGAGGTTCTCGAGCGCTTCGATCCGGGTCGTCCCCTGACTGGACACGCCTGTTTCCTCGTCTTTTGCGACCCACCACTCACCATCGTTGGTGAGCGTGATCGTAGTCCGGACCTTATGGTTACCGTTCCGATCGGTCTCGGTACTCATTGGTCGTGTGCATGGGTGGTGGATGGATAAGCATTCGGTCCTCTACAGTCTTCGTAGACTGTTGCTGGCAACTCGATCTCTTTCGATTCGACCTTCTCGTCGATCACCCAATAGCGCCGGTCCCGCGTCGGACTCGGTTGGGCCATCCCACCGGGTCAAGGTCACGGGTGACCGCTCATCCTAGCCCCAAGTGTGCGCCTCGCCAGTCTCGGCGCCAGGCGGAGCGTCACAGAAGGCACAGCCAACGAGGGTTCGTACGTCACTCGTCCTCCGCGTCGGCGTCGCGGGCAGCCGTCCAGCCGCGGTGGAAGACAGCTAGTTGAGTGATCGAGTCAAAGGTGGTACCGCTCGGCTCGTGGGCGAGGACTCGGCTCTCAGGAACAGGTGTGACGACATCCGTGTCGACGAGATCACTGACCAGATTGCGGGCCGTCGCGTCGTCGATGTCCGCCGTCACAACGCTGGCGGCATCACGATCTTGGGTGAGAAGCGCTTTCTCGAACTGTTCGTAGTCGGAACTTGTGTCGTTGCGAGGATTTGGATCAGGCATAGTGAATCGCGCTAGGCACGTGAGAGCGCGCCTCGCGCCTTATGGCGCCGACAGACTCACCGTTAGTAGCTGGTGGGATAGTGAAGTAGGTCCCAAGCTTTGGGAGTCTTAACCAACAATTTGAGTTCATCCTCGGGGACGTTGGTTAAGACAAGTTCACTACTGCAGAAGAGAACACAAATTCGGGATACCGGGATCTACCTCTGACGAGCGACTACCTATGCACAGTGACTTAGTCCCCACCATTGCGTTGCTCAGAATTGGTCGGTAAGTTGTTCATCGATCTTTCTCGGCGCCTGGTCAGTCTTAGTGGCTCTGTTGAGATATTCAAATAGTGATATATTCATAACCCCTGCATTCAGTACAGAGAAAGACTATACCGCTCCGATGAAGATTCGACAATGTGCTTGAACAACTACAGGCAAGCCCTCTCTTCAGTATTCGCCGGACGGTGTTCACTTACTCCCTCGCGATTCTTACATCTCTCAGTGATCTGTGGCTCACCCATATTATCGGAATTAGCACACCAGAAGAACTCCTCACCCAAACGCTTATTCACGGAACTGGTTTCTATCTCGGTCTCACTCTCGTCGCCTTATTCAACATACCAGCTGAAACCCCAAACTGAACAACTCGTATACGTAGTTGCCGTTCAGTGCAGGGAAAGTACTGAACACGGAGCGTGTAAAAAGAGTGGTATTCGTGGAACAGTACTTCTCCCATGTTGTCATTGAAGATTTACCCTGACTTTGTTTGAGTTCCGTTACGCCCCCGCCATATCTCAACGAGTATTACACACCATGTTATCACGATTAGGGCAGGAATGTGCCGCGACGAGAATGAGATATCTGTGAACATCAGGAAATATGGATATCCAAGCACTATTGCGAGGAGAGTAGCTCCGTAGCCTACTGATGAGAGTGTTGGGTCGGGTGGGCTGGATGTCCACGCTCGATAAGCAAGGAAGAGAACATATGGACTAAGGATCAACAATCTGGCACCCTGCTCAACTATACGGGAAAATCCGTTCCAACTTGGACCCGCTGTATAAAATGAGCGTGCTTCTACGAGATATAGTTCTCCATCAGAATCATCTATCAGTGTATGCTCACTGCCAGAATTGGACGGGTTTGGAAGTTCGCTATATTCATCACAGAGGATAAGTGCGGGATCACAGGTTCGTATCTCTAAATATTGTCTCCCAGAGGCATTATGTCTGATTTCTTGTGGTTGGTCTTTCGCTTCCTGAAATGCTCTTTGTTGGCTCTCAGATAGTTCTTCTACAGGGATGGCTGCCTCCGTGTTAAGAGATTTCTCACGTACAGTTTTATTAAAAGCCTCTGTCGATTCATGTGCAACCGAATAAGTCATTTGATCATACTCATCAGGACCATATGGTTCTGTAAGGGCACCGGGATAGAAGATTGCACCTGTGAGGAGAACCGTAACGCCGAATGAAACTATCAGAAGTGTTTTAGACTTCATTGAAAAGTAATCTCCTGATTGAAAGTAAGTGCTTTGTGGAACTCAGTGTTCAGTACGTACACCTACCTAACGGTTGTTCCAGCAGTGATAGTGACGAATCAATAGGATTTCAACAGAGCCATTCAAACTGTTCAGATGAATATGGTTGACGCGGTACGTACTCTCATCGGGCTAGGTTTACTTGCTAGCTCTCTGTGGTGCGTTCACCGAGCGATTATTACCGGAAGGCTCTACCGGTCGGTGTCAACGTCCGGAAACAGAAGCCCGTCAACGCTCGTCGGTGGTGAGAAAGTCGCGATAAAGGGGATGGTGAATGTCAAAGATCCACCGCCACTAAGCGACTCTCTGTCTATCGATGAGGAAGAGTCCGTCGGTGCGTACGTGTGGCGGCTCAAGGAGTACCAGTCGTATAACTACAATCTCGATGCCGAAGAGCCTGGAGCGGATATGCAGATGATTACGTATGCATCCGGGATTGAGTCCGGGACGTTTACCGTTGACGACGGTCGGCGCGAGATTCGGATCGACACAGACTGGTTGACTGAGACCCACGACAGCGCCGACATCACAACAGTGTCTCCTGATTGGACGGTATCGACCGGGCTGTCGAAGCGTAGTTGGAGATCGACGTACATCCAGCTGGATGAACATTGGACTGTCAACCCCATTCCCATTATGGCGTACATCTTCGATGTGGATGCACCCGAAGAGATTCCCGACGACGAGTTTTTTGAGGCGAGAGTCATTCTCGACGGCGAGATGCTGGCGGTCTGCGGAGAAATTTCCATGGAGCAAGGTACTCCCGTGCTCCAGGGAAGTGACAAAGAACCGCTGGTGCTTTCCGATCAAGGGTTTGATGAATTCAGCCGTAGTCTTCCCTACCAGATTCTGAAGTATGGACTGGTAGCGGGCGGAACTGCGGCCATCGCTAGCCTTGCGCTAGCAAACGGACTGGGAATTGTGTGACGGTGTGGCAGAGACAGATACAGGGAAGGCACTTACTATGGCTTCAGCGCGTAAATCCCCGAATCTGCCGAGATGATAAGAAATTCATCTACGATACAGTCGTGGAGCCAACTTTCAGCGGTCCAAGTCTGAGTCACATCACCGGCTCGATTTATTCTATGGAGTTTATTTCGACCTATTTTAACAAAGAGTGATGGTTCAGATGTTCCATTTTCCTTGCCGATCGCTTCTATCTGAAGTGGTGAGTAATCATCCTCCTCTCCGAGTTCAATCGACCAAATCTCGGTTCCATCGTTCAGTGCGAAGGCAGAAACGGTAGACAGCTTTCCCGTGCTTCCTGATTTACCGACATACACCCTGTCGTTATGCACGCAGATCCTGCCAGTCATCTCTTGGCTCCACTGCTGGCCGGTAGCATTAAACGCATGAATGTATGCTTGGAAGAGCGAATCAGTCTGCTGGAGTAGTTCACCATCGGCGACTGCGATAACATGCTCACGATCAACTGTCGCATACGCTATACCGTCAGAAACGAACTCGACATCGCTTTGCTCACCACTGTGTTCATATCGCCATTGTACACTCCCGTCGTCCGTATTTCGGGCAATGAATTCATCTCCACCCACGTAGATCGTCTCATGGCCATCCGAAACAGCAGTATCTAATTCGGCAGATGATCCCTGAGCGGCCCACACCTGTTCTCCAGTTACAGCATCAATCGCTCTGAGTTCGGAACCATCTACAAGATAGACAAGTCCATTGGTAACATGACTGAGTTTACCACTAAGCGGGCCTTCCGCTCCCTCCGAACTGGACCAGCGCTCTGTTCCATCAAGTTCAATTGCGCAAGGCCAACTGGTGACATCATTTTGCTTCTCAACATAAACAGCGTCCTTCACGATCGGCGTCCGATACCCTGACATCGATTCATCAGAGGATCCATACGTCCAGTGATGTTCACCCGTCTGAACATCAAGTGAAAAAACACCTCCAGAAATATCCAGACCATGCTGGTCTGTACGTGGAACTTTTTCGTCTCCGAATACCCTTCCACCGGATATAGTCATACTGTCACCAGGGATTTCGTGTCTCCAGACGTACTCACTGTTTTTGAGTTCCGTTATGGAACTCTCAGAATTTGTTGTAGGAGATTCCGAACCCGGTGTGGTATTGAGACAGCCAGCGATACTCGCTGTGACAACAGATGAACAAAAATGGCGTCGTTTCATGTTCATCTCAATTAACAAGTACTACAAGTGCTTTCGGGAACTAGACTGTTCAGTTCGCATGTGTCGTGAGCGTGTGTTTCATGCTGGAATATGTCTGGAAATAGAATTTCAACAAAGCCGTCTCGAGAACTGCCTTATGCAGATCGTCGACGGAAATCAGACCGCCATCCACGGCACCATGTTCTGGGTGATGCCCCTAGGTACACCGAGTCGGGAACCGGATCGTCGACATCGAGAACGTGGTCGAACTCAGGGACATCTTGGGATCGGACTTGTCTGGTGTTATCGGTCGAGCACCTCACCATCGGGATCCGTACCAGTTGGATCAGCGACCGCTTTCGCAGGCTCGAGTTCGCGGCGCTCTCGCTGGACCTACCGTTCGAGGGTCTCTGTCCGACGACAGGGGTCGATTCTTTCGTTGGCGACATCATTGCCATCGATCGTGAAATGCTTGCCACGGTGGTCGATCTGCTCGAGCATCAAGACCCAGCCTCCTGACCCGCGTCTCGAGCATCCGCCTGCTGGTAGTCGTACCGGGCCACACAGTAGCTCTAGCAGAACCGGCCAGTGTATCCTGCCTGGTCACGACTGAGTACCGAACAGATCAGCATTCGACACGCGTTGGAGTTGGTCATCTGGTGAGACCTCGCTTCAGGAACTGAGCTGTCTCCGCGTCTGGCGACGCTGTTGCTCCATCAGTTGTTCGCATGGATTGCTGCGGCGGGCTTCAGTCGGGCCCCCGCACCCGTTCTGGGGGCGACAAACCATCTCGAGCGAAAAACGACGGGAGGTAGGCGAATTACGTTCACCGTAGCACTCGGCAGGGCATGCCGAAACTCATCCGTGAGACGCCCGCAGTCCGTCCCCACCGCTGCGAGCATAGCGAGCAAGTGATGCGAGCGACTCGAGGAGCGTCACAATAAGACTCGAGACGGGAGAATCTGTTCGATTCGACCAAGCGCAGCACCCGAGGAAACAGCGTATTCGTACGAGGGAGGGTCCGTCCTCCGATATCCGGTCGAACTAGTTACTCGTCGCTTGAGGTGAATCCACCGACGTACTGGTCTTCCCATTCGCGACGGGCCTCGAGCTCGCGCTGGCCGCGGGCCGTGATCGTGTAGTAGTTCGTTCGCTTGTCGAGTTGGCCTTTCTCGACGAGACCCTTGTCGACGACCTCGTCGAGATTGGGATACAGCCGACTATGATTGATCCCTGAACTATAGTACGCTCGATTTTATCCTTGACATCCTGTCCAGATTGTCGTCAGCGCCCGCGATCACATACAACAGGTCACGTTGGAAGCGGGTAGGAGTCCACGTTGGTGCAGAAAAACTGCCATCACTGATTGCTTACTCATCCCATAACCTGGTAATTCGTTCTTCGATAGTATCGAGGACGAGCCGCAGTATATCCCGATGATCGCTTGGCCATGATTCGTCCTCGCCGGGTGTCGGGGCAGTGGGCGGAGGATGAAAGTGGTCTCGCGTATTGTGAGGATTCGGATGCCGGTCCCACCGGCACTCCCAGGCGTGACCCGGATGCACCTCTCGGTAATGAATTTTGAAATCGTCGTTCGTGTACCAGCGAACAGTGATACTCGCCTCCTCTACGGTTTCGGGATAGTACGATGGTGCAAGTGTCACACGGAGCCCGAGATGTCTACCCGTATCCGTGATAGTCGCTCGACCGACCTGAGCAGTGGCTTGGAGGCGTGTCTGGAGAAACTCGAGAACTGGGCGGTCGATAGGCGCGGGGCTTCGTCCATCTCTTTCAGGCGGCGTCATCGATGGGATTACCCGGATGCTTGGTCGGTCTTGGCGCTAGCACGTTGCTGACGGGCGCGTTCGTAGTGCTTGCGCTCATCTCGTGCGGTCGCCCAGTCGGCAAGGTCGCTATACACATCGTCGATTGTCCGTTCGTCGCTCGCTTCTGCAGCATCGACGGCGTCGACGGCTGCCGGCGTTATGGCATCGTACATTTCTTCGTACTCGGTGATCCGTGTCGTGAGGTTGCGGACGTACTTTTGGAGTTCGTCGACGGTGTGCTCGGCAGCAAGTTGGTTGATGCGCCGCCACTGGAAGTATGCATCATTGCGCTCGTAGGTCGTCGGATGGCCATCGTGGCGGGTGACGATTCCGAGGTCGCTGAACCAGCCTAGATATTTTCGAGCTGTCTTTGGATCGCACTCGGCTTGCTCTGCGATAGCGCTCGCTGTTGCAGGCTCGCGAGTCTGAAGGATTGTCCCATAGATGCGCTGTTCAACGTCATCGTCACGAAACGCATCCTCAAACGATGGGGGATCATCTGGAGACTCTGTATTGGCCATGCTCGATCTTGCGTGGCTACCGATATAATTCTTACTTCGAGGAATAGTTTTCTCAGTAGAGGTGGCTGAGTGTACGTATCACTTCTTCTTCACTTTCCGTGACTTTCACGACCTATTCGGGCAAAATTTCACTACGATCAGTAACCAAAATAGACAAATCTATTGACAGGAAATAGCTATCTCTCCCCAGTTTGTAAGCCTATTCACAGTTGCCACGTTGTATCCGCCGATAGCTGGCCGAACTAACTACACGTCGCTCGAGGTAAATCCATCAACGTACTGGTCTTCCCATTCGCGACGGGCCTCGAGCTCGCGCTGGCCGCGGGCAGTGATCGTGTAGTAGTTCGTTCGCTTGTCGAGTGTGCCTTTCTCGACGAGACCCTTGTCGACGACCTCGTCGAGATTGGGATACAGCCGACCGTGATGGATCTCCGTTTCGTAGTAATTCTCGAGTTCGTCTTTGATCGCAAGCCCGTGGGGCTCGTCTTGGCCGGCGATTACATACAGGACATCACGCTGAAAGGCAGTCAAATCGTACATATCGAAATTATTGAGTATAGAGCTATAAGCGTTCCGAGAACTGGTGAAAGAAAACGTGATTCAGGGATAGCATGTACGTGAGAAGCGAGTCTCAGATCTTGACAAAACCACAGCGGACGACTCGCTCATTCGATGTCGAGCGCTGTCTCGAGCTCGTCCTTGAGATCGTCCATGGTCTGTGGGCCAAGTCGAATCTCAACACCGGCTGCAGTGAGAATCTCTGTCATCTCCCAGCGGGTGATACCAGCTCGCTCTGCAGCCTTCCCTAGGGAGATTTCACCGAGCACGTAGAGCCCGATAGTAGTGGCGAACTCCTCAGTATGGTCGATATGGGGCTGCAACGATCAGTTGTCATGGGTTATAGGTGTGTACTCGAGCGGCAGCGTCATTAGTGTGTCCTCGTCTGACGTCGTCGATTTGAGTTGACTGGCAATTCCTGAATATGCCAGTAACGAGTGTGTTTCGAGAGGCTGCCACTCCATACTACGAGTGCCCAACTCAGCTATCGATCCAAGAAGCGAGGACTATAGTAGCCATTAGAACGTTTCATTCAGGTATTATTGTTGAACTCTCCACACTATGAGTCTCAACAACTTATCAATCATCCGTTGAATATGCTCCGTCTCGCTTCCGAACGCTCTCCACGCGTACGATGCGTTCTTCCAATCGAAGCCGACACCCCAGTCGATAGGTCCCAACTCGTAACTTCTTGTACGGCGAATTAGTCAATGGCTCAAGGAAGTCAGCTGGCTCGCGCCACTCTGAGGACACGACATCATCGAGTTTCGTGATGATTCGGTCCTGTGTTTCTGTAGGTAACTGCGCAAGTTGGTTTTCTGCTCGAGACGAAAATTCCCACTCCCAATCGTCGTCATTCGTCGTCGGACCCATATGCTGCTTTGATTTCCTCGCTCGAGCGGCTCTCACCGTCATCAAACTGTGCTTCACTAATTGCAAGGTCCTTCCAGAACCCAGCACCCTCCGGATGATTCACTGACTCTCGCAGTGCGTAGCGAATAAACTCACTTCGGCTATTGAATCCCCGCTCGCGCCACGTCTCATCAACGACCTCGCGGAAAGACTGGGAAATCCGAAGGTTGATTCGTTCAATCTCAGGATCACCATTGTTGGTTTCAGCTTCGGACATACGCTTGTACGTTCGTAGTACATACACAAAACAGTACCGTCGAGATTGCTGAAATCAGATTATGGCCACACCTCACAACCGGTCCGTACAACCACGCAATGCGTTGTTCGTCTCCCTGGTTGATTACAGTCATCGTTGAACTCCTCACCCCTCCGGGAGTCGATAAACCCGGCGGGGAGCGATGAATCGGGTTTCAGTCGCCGTCCCCAACGAATTGCTTTGCACGGCCCCAGATCGAGTCGCCTTCATTAGCACTGGCCTCATCCATCTCGGGGTTCGAAGCCTGATCACGACGCTCGAGTGTCTCCTGACAGTCTCTGAGTTGTTCTCGAAGCGCTTTGTTGGTCGCCTCGAGGTCGGCAATACGTTCGTCTTTTTCCTCGAGTGTTGCCTCAAGGTCGTCGACACGGTCGGATGTCAGCGACCTCTAAGCCAAAGCAATCGCGAGGTGGAGTGTCCGAGCGCAGATATCTTGGATGGTTCGAGAGAGCACATCTCTCTCGTCTCCTCGAAAAACGAATATTTCTGGAGTATAGATGCCCAAGCAGCACCCGCAGCAGCTAACCAGCCAACGTACCTTTCCCGGTGATGTTGACGTTTCCACCACGGTCGCTGCGGTCTTGATATTTACAGTTTCCCCGATACTTTTTCGTGGCCCGCTGTGACGAGCGTGCCACTGCACACAGGATATGACAGTTGTGATTGCGACTGTTACGATGCATCTCAAGTAGAGCGACTGCTGACGTTTGGTCTGGAGCCATCGTTTTCTGACGAGGCTGCTGACTGATCGCCTTGTCTCCCTTCTTGAGACGTTAACCAACAGCGGCTCCATATACCTACTTTCTGTTGGTTAATAGTTGAGTTCGCTGTCATCAGTATTCTCTCACTGATCAAACTCCGTGACCATTGCCTATCCAATATATTTTTGATGGCAGACTGAAAAATCAGGAACTAGAACGAGACCCCACAATGGCGGAGCTTCCAGACTCATTGTCAGCGACAGAGACTCACTGTATCGAAGACCTCCTCGAGGCAAAACCGTTTGACGAAATCAACGAAACCCAACGTGCCTTTTTCGAGCAAGGCGGCCTCGAGGAGTCGAATACACTCTTGGTCGCTGAGACCGGCAACGGCAAAACGTTCTGTGCTGAGGCAGTCATTAAACGAGCGCTCGAACGAGGACAGACCGTCGGTTATCTCGTTCCGAGTGTTCAGTTGACGAACGGGAAATACAGCAGTCTCAACCAGTGGATCGATACAGACCGATATACGCTGACAAACGCAACCTGGGGCGATGAGGCCGGCTACCAGTATGCTGATGTGATTGTCGCGACGTTCGATTCGCACTTCGAGGCTGCAATCCGGGGCGTTGATTCACGGATCGATGTCCTCGTGTACGACGACTTCCACGAGTTGTACTCGGGCTTTCGGGGGCCAACCATCGAAAAAAGTCTCGCGATGGCCATGGGCCGGGACGTCGAAGTCTGTGCAATGTCGGCGACGATCGGCAACCCCGACGAAATCGCCCAGTGGCTCGATGCCGAGCTAATCATCAGCCCCGAAGACCGTGGTGTCCCCATCGTCGAGCGACCACTCGAGAAAAGTGGGAACAAGACCTACGGCGTATTTATCGCCGACCACATGGCCGAACGGCTTGATGAAGCGCCGTTTATGGTCTTTAACTTCACGACCGATCACACTCGCTCGCGAGCGGTCCAGATTGCCTCTCATTCAGATTTCAAACGGCCGGAGACCGACTACCGGGAGAAGATCGAGAATGCGATCGACACGACGCTGACGGACACACATCAGGATCTGATCACGTGCCTGGAACAAGGAGTCGGGTTCCACTATTCAGCACTCGAGAACGACATCAAGCAGATCGTCGAAAAGGGCGTCAAAGACGGCGAAATTCAGGCAATTTCGTGTACTACGACGCTCGCTTACGGCTTTGACAGCCCCGTCCAGGCAGTGATCGTTGCCGATCTCACCCGCTTTGGGAACTTCGTCGGGCGATGGGAGTACATCCAGTGGATTGGACGTGCTGGTCGGGAATCGGACATGGAGGAAGCTTACGCCTACCCGATCTACAGTCGCGAAGACGCTGCTAATGTTTTCCAGTTCGATACGCCTGTTGAGGAGAAGTCGCTCGAGTCAATCGGATCGCATTTCGGCCACCCGAAGGGGTTGGACTCGGACGCCGACTACACGACGAATCTCGAGAGCGCAAAGACGAACCTCGAGTGGCTCCTGATCGAGTTAGTCGAGAACGGCTGGGATTCCGTCGACGCCCTGATGGAGTTCATTTCGTCGACTTTGTACGGCCACTACGCGCTTCGGGACCGACTCTCGCTTAGGGAAAATCCGATGATTGGTGGCGAAGCACAGAGCGGTCGCGACGAAATCAGCGATCGGGTTCGTGACGTCCTCACCGAACTCGTCGAGAATGGCTTCATCGAGATGGTTTCAGAGTCGATGCTTGGAACGACCGATCTCGGGACGGCTGCGTTCGAGTACGATCATGCAATACGGCTTGACTGTCCGCCCGTCACCATCAAATCGTTGGTCGAAACACTGGAGGCGACTGCCCCGACTGATCCAGAGACGATCGTCGCTGAATTGGCTGAGATGTTCTACCAGTGCAATCTCAGCGAGACTGTCACTGACGATGAGAGTCCAGAGTTTCTCGAACTCCTCGAACGCCATGATCTGGGAACTGATGAGGCAGGCGTCACAGCAGGTGTAATGTGTTGGCTCTGGGCCGAAGGGATCGACGTCGAACTAATCCAGTTAACACTCGATATCGATGTGTCATACGTCTCGCGGACCGGAAGCCAATTGGCAGAGGCGATTCGGCCGCTTGCCGAACTGTACACAGCAACGTCGCATACGCCACCACAGTGGCTAGAGACGATGGCCCGACAGATGGATACCGGCGTCACTGCTGAAGACCTCCATCTGACGAGTTATCAGGGCATTGCTCGAGGGCGAGTAATCATCCTCGACGATCGAATCCGAAACGCTTGGCAAAACTTTGGTGAGGAGACTGATACTATTGATTTGTCACATCCGACGATCGAGAAGTTAGCGGTCCAGTATGAAAACTCAGTTCGCTTCGAACAACGGCTGGTCAGCAACGCTGAGGGTATCGGTTCACAAACCGCTCCAACAGTTGTCCAAGCAATCGAAGACTGGATCGGTAGCGATACAACGGTGCCAGCTCGGCCGCCGTTCACCGCATCTGGACGGGAGTTCCTCGAGGCGTTCGGCGGCGAAAAACAAACTCGTACAGATGAAAGTGACTCAACGACAGCTATCGAACGGGGACAGACCTCGATTGGTTCGGAGCCACGGACAACGTCACTCGATGATTTCTGAGACTGCCTTTTATTCCGTATCACCACCGGGACTTGCCTGATTTCTTCAGAGAACGTGGTTGGTTAGAGGGTGGATCTCGACCATGCACTCGTTGACAATCTCGATGAAGAGGACCTACAACTTGGAACGATTGCTTGGTAATCGTCGCTCGCTCAACTACTGCCCACGGTTTGCGAAGAGTTCTATGACACCCTCTTGGATCATGGTAAAACTACAACGGATAACTGCTCATTCGGTGTCGGGTACTGTCTCAATCTCCTCCTTGAGTTTATCCCTCTAATCTATGGGCCAAGGCAAACCTCGACACCGGTCTCAGTGAGAATCTCCGTTATTTCCCAGCGATCGACACCAAGTCCGCTCTGCAGCCTTTCCAAGAAATGCTCAATTGGTATGCGAACCACATGAGTGCCATCTAAATCAACTGCATCGAATCACCGGAGTCGTCTCCGATGATGTCTGCTAATCCATATACGGTTATCGTATCCGTGTAGCCCTGTTCTCGGACTGCGTTCTCGATACCCTTCCGAGCCGGCTTATCGTCAGTGAGCACAATGATGCCTTCCGATGAGCGGTCTCTGACATACTGAATGGCTAATCCGGCAAGAATCGCATCGGTCTTTTCGACCTCGTGTTCGGCCTGGCCAGTTTCATTCGCAATGGTCCGCTTGGCAATATCGCTCGCAGCGACAGCATCCCCATCAGTCGGTGACGGGGCATCAATGATCTCGGCCCATCCTTCGTCGAGTGCCGTTCGAACACGGTCCGTCTCTGGTCCCCCAAGTTCGCCGATTACACGTCGGGGAAGGTTGCAAACGACCCCTGCATTCTGGACTGCACTTCGAAACCGACGGTATTGTGGATTTGTGGGATGCCCGATCGCATAGAAAATGTTCGCATCAACGAGGACGTCTTGATCAGCTGCTAACAGCGGATTTCGACTCATCCAACCGAGTCACCCGTCAACATCCGGCGAGCTCGAGGGAGAACCTGCCTGCTCGTCAATATCGGGGAGTTCCATCTCGTCGTACACGTCCGGAAAGAGGTGCTCAAAGAACGGATCGTGTTCCCGACCGACGGCTAGCACGGGCTTAAGCGCAGAGATGATCATCATCGCTTCGGTGTCGCGAACGTCGATGTCGGATGCGACCATTCGCTGAGTTGTCTTCCCTGCAAAGTGCAGTCCGGCACCGCGCAACGCGGCAATCAGTTTACCGATACCGTACCGGTCGAGGAAGTACTCGACATCCTCGTCGATCGCTTGGAGTGCAAGCGCGTGGAGGACAGTCGGCGTGATGACGATTGGGACGTATTGTTCGACGATGATGATCGGATCAGCGGTCAGCTGCTGGGGCCGCGTCGAATCGTCGCGGTCGACCAGCCCAAGGTCAACCAGCGTCTCGACATACTCGTACGTGGTCGATTTCGAAAGCTCGAGGGTATCCATGATCTCCGGCGGGGCAACTGGCCCCCAATAGCAGACGTACACGTAGACGCGAGCTAGCGCTGGCCGATTAAGCAGTTGCACGACGGTTTCTAATCGGGGTGCGTTCTGTGCCAGCGTCTCGGGCTCGAGCGTTTCTTCGTCAATCACATCCATTGGTGGCGGATCTAGCGCGTCGATCCCTCCGTCTGGACGAATACGATCGTGATCGGTGGGCATAGTCACTAGTTCGAAGTTCATGTACTTCAGACTTCCGTCGCTCCAATCGAGGAACTGCTCGTTCACTCGAGGCTGAAAGGGGAATACTGACAGAGCAAAACGGTTGCTTCTCAGTCACATTGCTGAGTTCGTTGGTGCTGTCGTGCAGAAGGAACGCGTTGTTCCGGAGGCAAGCTGATCGTCCACTACACCAATGTATGCTCCCTAATCGACTAATATTCCTGATGCACCGCATCTCGAGCAGTCGATTGGTGATCCAGTTGAACCAATCGTTGCTGGAATCGGATCATGCCTGCACTCCTCGAGTGGTTCGTCTAACCACACAATGCCGTGGTCATCTGTCTGGTTGGTTGCAGTCATCGTTGAACTCCTCACCCCTCCGGGAGTCGATAAACCCGTCAGAGTGCTTTGGAACGGACTTCAGTTGTCATCCCCGACGAACCGCCGTGCACGGCCCCAGATCGAGTCGCCTTCATTAGCACTGGCCTCATCCATCTCGGGGTTCGAAGCCTGATCACGACGCTCGAGTCTCTCCTGACAGTCTCTGAGTTGTTCTCGAAGCGCTTCGTTGGTCGCCTCGAGTGCATCGATGCGTTCGTTTTTCTCCTCGAGCGTTGTCTCGAGGTCGTCGACGCGGTCAGTCAACAGTCGATTCTTCTCGACCAGATATGCATGATTTTCCGCTGGTTCGTCACGACTGCCGGCGGTCGACGACTCGCTCTGTCTGGAATTCGCGTCACTCGAGTTGTCTCGAGCGTCCGGATCGTAGAACTCAGACGTGCTTGTAATCGCTCGTTCGATGGTCTTTTCGCCGTACGTCGATCCATCGGCGTAGTGGACGTCGTCCCATTTTTCGCGGAGAAGCCCTGACTGGCGGAAGAGTCGATCCATTCGAGTATGGTCGCCGCCGGTCCAGAACGCCAGCAGACAGCACAGCGCCATATCCGCTTCCGACTGGCTGTCGTATCCAGCAATGTTCCCCTTCCAGAGGCGCTCGAACTTTGATCCGTTTGACGCGTTTCGGGCCTTCTCGAGCAGTTTCTCGTCCTCGAGGTCAACGTTGGTATCGACTGCTGTGCCGGTCGAAGCCTGCTCGTCAGTCACCTCATGTTGGCCTGATTCGGATTGCTGCTTGCTCTCACTGTCTTGGACGTATTCACGATGAATCGCCTCGAGTGCATCCTGTCGACGAGCAACGCAATCGGGCATCTCCTCGAGGGAGTCACCAGTCACGGTGAAAAACCGGGCCGTGTCGTACAGTTCGATACTTCCACGCCGGTTCCGGCCGTCTGGGAGCTCTCCCTCGATGAGCACATGAAACCCAGTTCCCGATGGGGAGATTTCCGTATAGGAGTCGAGTCGCTCAATGATATCCTGCGCTGCATCGTCGACGGTCTCGGTCTCTGGGTCCCGGCAATCATCGAGATCCACGCCGACGATGGGATCATCGTTGGTAAACACGAACCCCATGCCATCCGCATCCCCCGAATCGGCGTACTCGAGCGCAGTTTCGACCGACGCCCATGTGTCTGGATCCGTCGAGGAGGCGAACTCGCCATTCCCAGGTGTCACCGGAATCTTGGTCGGCTTCCCGTCTCGAGATTCTTCTCGCCAGCACACCCACTGATCGCGCTCACGTAACTGCTTGGGGAGTACCGAAACCGTCTGTTCAGACATCGACAATCCACCTCGTACTGCGCGTCCATCTGGTCGCATACCACCCATCAGTGTGCTGATAAACATGCCGTAGGCTGGTAGACTGTCCGTGACCCTGTCCAACGGGTGCAACCCGTTCTATACTAGTTGGTTTTGAGCCTTGATTTGCCCTGAACACCGCCACTGTACTGCGGTTTTGCCCTGAACAGGTACCAATTCCGTGACCTGAACGGGAAATTTGCCCTGAACAAATCCGGCTATATGGCGGATACTGGCAGATACACCAGTTACTAATCGGATTTTGGAATTTAGGTTGTGGGGGCGAGATTTTCAGTGGGCCAAGTGCCTGAATTATATTCATTGTTCTGATATTATCTCTCACTCAAGGAACTCTGATCCATCTCTGGTCAGATCGATACCGGCGTAGACAGTCACGAGATCGTCACCGTCTCTGACTCGGGTATCCTCATAGTCGACGACGTTCGAAAGCTTCCGACCGAACCAGCTCGCGTTTGTTCCATCAATATCGTGCTGGTCGGTCCATCTCGAGTAGGCCTGAAACAGTGCTGCCTTTGGAATTTGTGCCCCATCCGCCTCTCTGATATACATCGCTGCGAACGCCTCAATGCCGTCGCCGTCTGGGTCAACCTCAACTGGCTCCGATACTGATGAACCTGACTCTACTGATGAGGACAACTCCGTTGCTCGAGAGTGATTCCCTGAAGAGATGCCCGGCCATAGTTCCTCACCGGTTGGCGAATCAGACAAACCGTATGTCTCGCCCTGCTGGAAGAGTACAGGACGCTCATCGTCAGAGAGTATCAGAATTAGGTAGCTCTCCCGTGAATAATCCGAGTCTGGTAGGTCAACAGCAGGTCGGAATGGCCGTTTGATCGGCGTCCATTCATCCTCAAAGTCGTCTCTCGAGTCGTAGACATGGGTTTCGCCAGCTTCGTAGACAGTATACTGCCCGGCTTCACGATCATGGCTATAGTAGGCTGGCACACTGTCCTTCGAGAGTGTACTCTCATCTGGAACACGGGCAAACGCTGTTTCACCGTCTGAAAGGACGATCTCACCATTCTCTCGTGTCCAAACCGTCCGATTCGTCTCAGACGTCTTGGGACGAACGGCAGTAACGCCACCGTGAGCGGTCGCACCACCACCGAAGGTCACGACCTCGTCGCAGTTATAGAACTGTTCAGTGCCATCAGCCCGCTCTTGCAGCGGTGGCGAGAGGATATTCTCAACTCGAGTCGCCCATTCTGTCTCGGAGTCACCGGGACGGACGACGAAGATCGGAATTCGATCCGCTTCGTGGGCTCGCTTGAGATTCTGCAAGACTTTCACGGGTCGATCCGGCGTCGTCGTCTCAGCCTCGATGTTGAACACGACGTTGTGATCTGGATGTGTCGCGATGGCGTCCGGTTGCTCGCTTCCGTCCTGCTCGAGGATTTCGACACTGAATCCACGCTCTGTAAGCGCTGTTTCCGTTTCGAGGAGGACTGCATCGTGTGTAGAGCCACCGGCAGATCTGACAGTGCCTGTCTCCGGTTCGACCACTGTTTCTCCGTCGTCAGTGAGCCGAACTACGATGTCGTCGTTCTGCAGCGTAACCTCAAGTAACCGAGATTCCTCACGAACGTCAGGCAAGTCTTCGGGTGTAACGTCGATCTCAGGCTCAGTATTCTCGAGGCGGGTTGCGAGTTCCTCGTCGACGACAGTGACATCAATCCAGCCGTTTTCCGCTCGCACGCGTTCTCGAATCTGGACTGCACGAACGGCTTCTGCCATCGTCTCCTCGAGAATCTGCTTGGGGTTCGCTGCCTCGTTCGAATCACTATAGATGAGATCCTGCAAGATCTCAGCGTCCGTCAGCGGATCAGTCCCATACCGCTCGAGACTCTGTTCGATGATTTGATCGACAGTATCCGTTCCACGGAGGGGCGGATATGGCGGAAACGTCCGGATCAAAACGGGTTCAGAGTAACGCCCACCCGAGAGCGGGATCCGCGTCCAGACTTTGAACTGGTCGGTCGTGATGAGGTCCTCTGCCGTGTAGTCGCGGAAGCGTTTCATCAACAACTCGGCATCGTCGCTGTCGTTGACCGAGAACGTGAGCAGGTTATCGCAGTTGTTCTGCATCGCTTTCAGCGTGTCCTTGTCGAACTGAGAGGGATACTGCGAGGCTAAGGTCACAGAGAGACGCATCGATCGAGCACGGGCGAGCATCGACTCGATATCGAGATTGTCGCTCGCGATATCGTCGAACTCGTCACAGAGAACGAAGTAGGGGTCTGGATCGGTATCGAGTTCGTACGACCGTCGCTGAATCGCACTCCACAGATTTCGCATCACACCCAGCGTCACCATCTTCTTGATGTCCGTGTTCTCGACGGGAGTTCGGACGATGACGATCCGATCGTTCTCAATGATATCGCGGAAGTTGATCGTACTCTCGCGATGGGCGATAATCCGCCGAATCACCGAGTTCTCAACCCAAGACTTAATCCGTTTCAGCAGCGGCCGAACTGTCTCTTCTTCCATATTCGCGATCTCGAGACAGAATTCTCGGATATAGGGATCCTCGACATCGAGTGCGAAGTCTTCGCGACGGTCGGCATTCAACAGAATGAAGTACATATCGATGACCGAAAACGGCTGCTCGGATTTCATCATAGCTCGAGCCATCGACTCAGTGATCGCCTCCATGTTGATGCCCCAGTAGTCGGAGGTATCGAAGACGGCTTTCAGGTTCTCGACCCGGTTTTCGATCTCATTCTCGAGTTCCTCGGTCGTCTCGCAGTCGGGTACCTCGAGGAAATTCATCCCGACCGTGTTCTCGTGGGTGGTCGACCCGGGCTCGATCCAGACCACGTCCTCGAGACGATGCTTGGGAAGCATCCGGAGCAGTTCTCGAGAATCACGGCCCTTCGGATCGAAGTACGTGAAGCCGTAGCCCGAATACGCCCACTGCACCATCATATTCAGGAGCTGGGTCGTTTTGCCGTAGCCAGTCGTCCCTGCGATCCAGTTGTGCCGAAAGAGTGAGTCAAACCGGAGTGGTGCCTCGCGAAATCCAGTCTGTGGATCCTCCGTATAGCCGACCCAGAGTGGGGACGGTGCGTTATCCATCCCGGCTTCAAACATTTCGCGAACAAATGGCCCTGCAACTGTTCCTTCGTCGGCCGTTTCCGTGAGGATCGGCTTGCCACCGACGCGGGTCGTGTCTTGGTCGACGATATGGTATTGCTCTCCGGTCATTGCTTGCTGGGCAGTGGACGACTCAGTGCCAGCATTCGTGGATGCATCGTCAGCTGGTTCGGACTCACTGCTTTGATCGCTACTCGAGGTCTCTCCACCGCGTCCGAAGAAGCGATCAAATACCATCGAATCCCTCCTGATCGCGAGTAGATCCATCAACGGTGACTGCTGCCTCGTCGGGAACACCAGATGGCTGCCCACCAGTCGGCGACTCATTAGCGTCGTATCGAGATCCATCTGATGGGAGTCGATCACCACGCTGCGTATATCGCCAGTCGATCTTCGGCGTCTCAATCTCCGCATTAGGGATGTGTGCGACGCCGGCGAGTTCGTCGACGGTCATAATCATACGGCGATCGATCCACTCACGGTCACGCATCCGATGGATGAATTGTCGAAGTCGTTTGGCTCGTTTCCGCTCTTTGCGATGCCAGACTGGAGTATCGTCGAGTCCCTGCTCCGTAACCGCGTTGTAGTACTTCCTGAACATCCCTGCGACGCCACGGGCTCGAGCCTCGGCTTCGGCCTTTTCAGACGACGCAGCAAGTACGCGAATATTCACGTGGAACGCCTGTTGACCACGCTGCTGTTCGATCGTCTTCGCGGCCTGCTTGTCCTTCTGGCTCGCCGGTCGAGTCCGAGGATTCAGCCACCCCACGGACGTCCCTTGGCGAAGTGCATGAGCGAGTTCATCGACGCTGTTGTGCTTGAATCTATCACCGTCGGTCCACGATTGCTTTGCAGGTCGAAAGACGACTTGTGTGACGACTGTACTCTCGTCAAGCGACAGCATTTCGCTCGTTATCTCGCCGTAGGGATCCGTCTCGAAGCCTTCGCTGTTGTGATGACGAATCGGGTAGTAGGGTATCTTCTCCATCTCGAGCCAGGCGCCAGCGACGTACTGATCAGAATTGATGACCGGGAACGCATGGCCCTCTTCGACAGGGAAAATTTCGCTATTCGCGTAGTTGTTCCCGACACGCCGGCGGAACTTGTCTGCGGCTGCCTCGGTCGCAGCGTGCATATAAAACGAAATTTGGCCCTCATCGAACCAGACCTCGAACGAATGGTGATCGCTCGTATTCTTTCCGCGGAAGTTCGTCGTCACGTCATGGACCGATTGCAGGACGCCAGCCCCATCGACGACACCATTGTTCTCCTTGTAGGGGCGGATCCGAAGGAGCAGTCCTGGCGTATCTGCTTGCTGCTGGACGAACGATCCCTTCTCTCCAAACTCGAGTTGCGTCGCCTCGTACTGGGACGACGAACCGAGCAGTTTCGTGAAGCGGTTGAGCGGAGTCATGGTCTTAGTTGTCATATTCGGGTTCGGTTGTGCGCTGTTCGGGAGCTGACGCTCCGCCATCGGTCTGAATTGATGCCTCCTCGGTGTCCGTATCCGTCTCGAGAGCCTGTTCGACGACTGCATCGAGGACTTCCGTCTTGGTGAGATCCTCCTCGAGGAGTTTGCTCGCCGTCTCGGCGGTGATGTCGAGGCGGGTCGCAAGCGCGTTTTGCTGTGCTTCGGTCTCGACGAATTCCTCGAACGCGATCAGTTCCGCTGACTCGTCGTTCATCGCCTGTTGGATGAAGGCCTGGTCCGCTGGCTCGTAGTCGATAACCCGCTTCTCGAAGTCGTCTGCGACCACATGCACAGGATAGGTGCCGTGTTCCTCGACGCGAACGAGTGATTGACTGTAGCCGAGATCTTCTTTCCCAGCGTCAGCACCTCTGACGTACTGGCGCTGTTCTTTTGTCATCCCGATTTTGTCGGCCGTCCGATCATCGAGCTCGGGCAGTTTGTGGAAGACTTTGATTGGACACATCCCGATGATCTTCTCGGCCTGTTCAGTCTCGTAGAACTCCTGAGCTGTCTGGGAAAGCAAGACCATCCGAAGGCCAGCATGGCGCTGGTGACGGAACGCCGTCTCGAGAAAGTCGAGATTGGCCTGATCCTCAAAGAGGTAGTGTGCCTCGTCGATCGCGAGTTCGACGTTCCGTTGGGTGTTCTTCGCTTGCTGGTAGATCGTCGACAGCAGCAGTTGCATCAGGAACGTCTGGCGATCAATCCCCGAGGCGCTCCCCTCGATCTGGCCGAGATCGATATAGACGACTTTGTTGTCGCCCTCGAGAATATCGATTTCCGAGCGATGAGAGAGGTTTTCGTAGGAGCCACCCTCGCGGAAGGGTTGGAAGGCAATCGCGAGTTCGTCGGCATACTGTGCAGCACGTTCGCGAGCGGATTCGGATTCGGCGATATTGTGCTCGTCCGGGTTCTCAGCGATATCACAGAGGATCCGATGGACGTCCTGCATCGTCGGCGAGTTCTCTGACGTGTGCGTCGAGACATCGTCCTCAACGACCCCTGCCTGTCGATAAGCTTCGTCGATCACATACGAGAGGACACCAGTTTCGGCTCCGAGTTCGATATCACGAGCGTCGAGGAAGTTCTCGAGAACGGCGTAGACCTCGTCTTTCTTCGCTGAAAGGGGAGAGACCCCATCGCTGGACTCGAGGACGTGCTGGGGCGTCTGACGGATCTCGAGCGGGTTCAACTTCGTATCGCCGCCAACAGTGACCGTCTTCGCGTTCAGGGCGTCTGCAATACCGCGGAAGCCGCCGACTGGATCGACAAGGACGAGCATCGTGTCGTTGTGCCGCTTCATCATCCGCAGGTGGCGCATGATCCCACCGAACGTTTTCCCGGCACCCGGCATTCCGACGACGAGTTCGCTGTGGCCCGTCTCGAGGTCCCACGGGTTGATGCGGATTGGAGAGCCGTTGTGGCCGTGATAGCCGTACTCGATCCCGTCGTCCATCATCTGGTAGTTCGACGAGAACGGGAACATCGCGCCAATGGCCTGATTGGTCAGCGTCGACATTCGATCGCGACCGAGTTCGTTCCGACCGAGCGGTGAGACCGTTGCGAGTCCCCGCTCCTGCCATCGACTCGCGACTTTCAGCGTACAGTTTGCTGGTGCGTCCTTGATGATCGAGCGCAATCGAGTGGTCTGATTCTCGAGTTCTTGCTGACTCTCGGCAGCGAGGCGAATGAATACGCCGCCTCGATAGAACGAGGCTTTGTTCGCTCGAACAAGCGAGCGCATGTACTTCGCTTGGTCGATATCGTCTTGCAGATCTTCGGCTTTGAGACTGTTCGAGTCGTGCTGGTTGATCTTCAAGTCCGAAATCCAGTCGGCCATCATGTCCTGGGCCGATTGGCTATCGAACGGATCGAGGTGAATGCTGAGATCCGTCTGCAGATCTGTCTCGAGCAAGAGTCGCTCAAGGAGGCCATCGGAGGGCTCTTCGGGGAACTGTTCGATCCAGAAGGTGCGAACGAACGTCTCGTCGTTGATCACGGCGTAAGTCGTCTCCCAGTCGATCGACGACGGGGCAACCACTGACTGGTGCATCGTCGACGTGTCCGGCAGACGATCTGCGTCGGAAACCGACGGTTCGTCAGCAGTGTCTTCTTTATCGAGATCCTCGAGGGAGTACTCCCAGTCCGCAGCTTCGTCACTACTGTCGTCCATCGAATCAAGGACATCCTTCGGATCTGGCGTCGCTGGCACACCATCGCTGATGCCGTGAGAGACAACTGGGAACGTCCCAATCGCGCTCGTCATATCAGCGTAGTCCTGCGATTGGCACGTCCAGTACTCCTTCGTGACTCGAGCGAGGTCATACGCGTCGACGGGGCTGATCGAACACCGATAGAGCGACGATCCACCTCGGCGGAGTTGTGCGAGTCGCGATTCGAGTTTCTCTTCTTTGAGTTGGTCGCGCTTGGACTCACTCAATTCCTCAGACTGAAAGCGACGGAAGAGTCGCCCGAGAACTGGTACATCTGCGAGATAGGCCAGTACACTATCACCGGTTTCATCGAACTGCTCGATGTCGCTGTCGGTCACCGCAGTGATGAGATAATATTCTCGTATTGTCGTCGTTTCAGAGTCGATATCCCCATTTTCGTTCGTGTTGGCAGCAACGTACTCCTCGAGGAGGCGTTTCAGGACTGGGCGCGAGCGAACGTCATCATCGCCAAGTCGATTTTGATGTTCGCGAACGACGTCGTCCTCGTCGATTTCGCGGCTAGTGATGTAGATCTTCACGGGGAAGTCAACAGTCGAATTAACGAACTCTGAAAGTGACTGCACGGCCTTCGCCCAAGCCTCGTCGTCCTCGAGGGCCATATTCGCCGGTTCGACTTTCATCGCTCCGACGAGTGCGCCATCGGTTCGTTCGATGGCGTGTGGATACACCCGATTGAGTCGGGTCAGATAGCGAACTTCGCTGTTGTCCTCGCCACCGTGCGTGTACTCCTTGTTTTTGATCGCCCAGCCGAATCGAGCGACGAGCCACTCGGTGAGCCAGAGGTAATCAGGTTTGACTTTGTGGAGGAGGAAAAGGAGGATCATGAGCATGATCCCGAACCCGAGAATCGGAATCGTCAGTGCAGAGGGAACGAACGTTGCTGCGATGACGGTGACGAATGCCACCGTGAGAAACAACATGAGCTCGCCGATCGTGTAGCCCTGGAAGAACGCTGTCGTGCCACCCAGCGATTGGTGGATTTTCCGCGCGTTGTACTCGCTGTCTGCTGTATTCGAGCTCATCTGAATCACCACCTCGAGACCTTTTCTTTGGTGTTTCTGAGGCCTTGCTTGGCTTTGATCGACGTTTTTCGTGTGACCTGTTTGGCGTCGTCTTTGGCTTTGTCGCGCATCCGGCCCGAATCCGATTTCCGGAGAGTGTTATACTGGCGTGCATGGGCTTTCGTCGAGTTCGCTGATTGACCCAGCTTGTACGCTTTCGAGTTGCCATTCTCGAGTTTCGTCTGCCCGGTTTTGGTCACCGGACCGTACTTTCCGTTTGCATAGCCCCGGTGGACGTTTCGGGCACCACGCACGGCACTTCCAGAGGCAGCTTTCGCTTTGCTAGCTCCAGCAGCAGCCAATGCCGGATTCGTGGCAGTGACACTCTTCTGGGCGATCGTCCGGACAGCAGGGCTGCTCCAGTAGACAGTCATGATCATCGTGATGATCGCGGCAGGAATCAGCGTCAGTCCAACAAATAGTGAAAAGAGACCGTCTGCTGTCGATTCAATACCACCTACTTCCCAGCCAAACCTGAAAATAATTGCCGGTGGAATTCCGGAAAGCACAATTCCGGGATATATCCCAGCAGCACGGCGAGCCATATTTGCGGCCGAATTAAACGGCCAAATCTCCATTGCCCAGAGGACACCCAATAATGGCATCAAGGGTGTCAATATTAAGACTGCAATCCAACGGAGGGCTACGACAAATCCTGCGACTACTAAGAAAAAGTTCGAAATAGCGACCATCGCGAGGGTTGTAAACATTCCTCCAAGTGAGGACTGGATGAGCCCACCAAGCCCTGCAGACATATCGTCTACAGGCGCTATTGTAGTCCCAATAGCATCGATGAATTGGAGTGGAATTGAGATCAAGGGAAACCAAACGAATGTCCCCATGAACACAAGTCCTAACCGCCTCAAGAGACGTTTTCGGCGATATGTGCTCATCGAGCCTGCACGAAGTCCGATGAACGCGAACGCGATCACGACCAGCATGATCGCTAACGGCATAATATACGCTAAGTAGACATCTTGGTAGATATCGATCCATGGTGGATTATCCGGCGCCCCGACGACCATGTACCCAGAATCAGATCTTGGTGCTGGCACGCCGACAATCGGTTCTAAGAGTGTCGCATAGATATTATTCACAAGACCGAGAAGGGCGTCAGTGAAGTCCTGAAGAATGTTCTTGATCCCATTCTCGACTTGATCCTGCAGCCATGGCATTCAATTCTCACCTCCGTCAGAAGATGATCCATCGGAACTACCTTCCACAATAGCAAGCTCACATGACTGCTCACCACCATACTTGATTTGCTGAGTAAACGATGGATCTGGTCCAACTTGGGTGATAGCTGTCACGGTCATCGATTCCGTTTCATATTCTCCACAATCAAGTGACTGAATCGAATTTTCAGTCCGATAAACTGGGCCTTCTGAATAGACCGTTGTCTCCCCAGGTGGCAAACGGACCTCGTGGTAGTATGATTGATCCTCCTTTGATTGAAGGCGAGCAACTGGAGCTCCTGCCCACTCGAGTTCGGTGAGTAAGGACGGAATCGTTCCCTTGTTTTCGATGACGACAGCAGCATGTGCTTCCCATGCAGAAGATCTCTTCTCCCAGTCCATATCCGGATTCTCTGCCGCCCAGAGTACGTCGGTGATTTTGCACTCTGCATCGAGCGAAATCGTCGTCGAGTCGATGGGCTCATCGCTTTTGAGACTCTCGAGGGCAACGAGTTCGTACTCGCCAGTCGGAAGGTCGTCTTCATACCTGCCGAGGATCTCGAACGAGGCTTCGGTGTCATCTTCCTCGAGACGGGCTTGGTCGAATAACTCGCCATTCGGATCGACGAGGTTGATGAACGCAGTCGAACTCTCCCCAGTCACTTCGACCTCGAGATTCTTCCCGTTCATCTCGACGGTCGCAAAGACATCGCTATCTGCAGTGCTGAGTCCGGTTCCATCCGCTGTACTGTTGTTCGACGGATTCGTAGAGGAGTCCGACGTACAGCCTGCAAGACTAGCAGTACTCAGTCCGATGCTGGCAAGTACTGATCGGCGAGCGATACGACTCTCGTGAGTTGTATTGTTATCTGTCATCGATATCTGTGAGTCCAAGGAACGTGCCGCCAGTCAGGTAGTCAAACCCGTAGACGGCCAGAGCAACTGGCAGGAACCAGAGTAGCGTTACGAGCGCTAACTGGACCAGTTGAGCGAACTGTGGGTACTTCGGCGGAATCTTCGCCCGATCCTCTGCAGCAGCGTACATCGTCTCTGCACGCCACCAATCCTCGGCAACGTACGTTCCGTCGACTACGAGCGATGGCCGCTCCTCGAGGTGGAGTCGGACCATGCCACTGGTGTTGAGGGGAGCCGACTGGTTGCCGACTTCCACACGCCCAGTCGTCACTGGCTCTCCAGTTGCGTTTTCCGTCACTGTTGCTTCGACGACCGCTCCCGAGGAATTGGCCTCAAGCACGGTTAGGTTGAGATTCGTTTCGCGAACGATGCCGTCGTCCGCGAGCGAGACTGTTTGTGACTGGCCCCGGACAATGCCGTGAACGGTGACCGTGTCGAACGAATCGGCTGCAATCGATTCCGACTGTAGCGCCACGGACGACGGATTCACGTACTGATCTACAGGAGTAATGTCGATCGACTCAGCAAGGGACGGTCCAGCCCGGTCACTCCCCCAGGCGTCTTCGATCTCGAGCGGTGGTTCGACCGTCTCCGTCGCGCCGCTCGAGATATCTGGTTCCGCCTGCATGGGGACCGCGTAGAGCTGTGCCGGACGCACTGTGGAATCTGCTCGAGTTGTCTCGGTCTCTGTCCGTGAGACCATCGTATGCCAGCCGGCGTCGCCGGCGGAATAGAAGCGCCAGTTCCCGCGAACTCGTGTGTCATCGTCAATCTCAATCGCTGACCAGATGGTACTTGGGTGAACGACAGCGCCCGTCTGTTCGTCATCGGTTTCGAACGTCGTTTGGGTTCCAGTGGCAGTGTCGATTTGGTTGACAGTAGTGTTGCGCGAGTCAGTTACTGTGAGTTGGTCAGACAGATGAGTGAGCTCTGTCTCCCACGAGCCATCACAGGAGTCCGCACTCTCATTATACTCGTCACACGTCTTCCGCTCATGGCGGAGTTGAGCAGAGATATCCACCGCAACTGTCAGCGTTGGGTCGCCTGACAGGCCACTATACTCGAGGGTTGACTGGTGGCTTGTGTTGGAATCGAGTTGCTGACCATCGGCCTGGAGCTCAACCTCATCGAGTTCCGCTTCCTCGAGGGACCATTTCTCACGGACTGGGCCGCTTTCACTATCGTCTGGAACCTTGACTCGATAATCCGATGTCGCAAGTACCTCTCCCTCAGGCGCGATGTATGTGGTTGACTCAGAACCTGACTGGAGGACCGTCGACGGCTGAACAGCGAAGATGCTGGCGTGTGCATCCTTGATGTACTGTCCATCCTCGAGATTTGCTGATTCCGGGTGAACTGAAGTCGCTGCATCACCAGCGGCATACTCATCGAAATCGCCGCGATTCCACTGTTCGACATCTTCGATCGGATCGTCGAACAGGTAGTCCGTCGACTTCGAGAGGCGCTGTGTGAATTCCGCAGACGACGACGCGTTTGCAGCGAAATCGTCGCTCGAGAGGTTTTCCTGCTCTATATCTTCTGACCACAGCAACTGAAACCGCGACTCATTGACACCGTGGTCAGGCCCGTCAGTGGGAACCGCTGGACTCGAGTTCGAATCTACTGCGATAGCTGTGGTGGTACTCGCGAGTCCACCCAAGAGGCTACCCATGCCGAGGAGGGCGACCACGACGAGCATCGAACGGGGCCGGGCCATCTGTGAAGGGGTCAGAATGGCTGCACGCAACTCGAGAACTCGAACCCCATCTGGCTTCCAACATTATCGATGAGTTCGGGCGAGATGAGCGCAAGGACAATAATCCCGAATCCAACACCCGACATCACCAGTCGCTCTTTGGCGGTGTTCTTTTTCTCAGGGTTGCCGCCCGCGCGCATGTACGAGAGCCCCGCTCGACACACATAGAAGCCCGTTGCAGGGAGTCCAAGCCCGGCAATCGCCCCAAAGACGATCGTGATCCCCGTTTCGACGCCAGTCCCACAATAGACATCACCGACATCCGACTGAGCAGCCACTGAGCCAGTCATAATGACGAGGAATGCCATCCACATGGCGACTGGGAGTATCTTTGGTGACACTCGGGAGGACAGAGCTCGGAACTGACCCGAAAACATGGATTGCTCATCAGGGCGTTTGGCAGACTGTTCAACGGAATCGGGAGCGGGACTATTACTCATGTGTAGCAATATCTGGGTGGAGTGCGTCTGGCTGTGGCTGGTGGTCCTCGTCGTTGGACAGCGGTGCAATCAGGCCCTCGAGATTGTACTTTCTACCACGACTTGCATCGGCAACTAGTACATCCCAGTTCTGAGGGGTGCTCTTGCAACCGGTCAATTGTGTAGCCAGTGCGTCTCGAACGAAGTTGGAGACACTGGTGCTGCTACTACACCTGAGGAACACCGCGTTGGCAGATCTGACCGGAATTCGTGTGGAGGCAGTCTTACACAACATTATTTCGTGATTTGATGTCAGCACCGAAATTTAATTATCGGTAATACATAATAGTTACTATCGATCTGTTAGGATAGTAATTTATGTATTGAGACGTTCATCTATAAATATCGACTGTTATATTTGGGTCAGTGGTTTCACCAATACAGCGGACACTGTGGAGGGGAGATGTGTCCTCGAAAATCGATGCAATCTACTCGTTCAGATCTGTAACGGTGATATCCTCTCTTGCATCGGGTTCGACCACCTGCCGTTCAATGTCTAGTGCACCCGCTATGTGTCTTCTAAATTCTGAACAAAACCTTGGATATCTGGAGATCGAGTGAGTAGCCGACGATCAGTTTTGTTCAGTATTGTCGGGATGTTATACTCCCCATTCAGCATTTTCTCCATTTCACTACTTTAGCTGTATCGTCGTGAGTGGTGTGAGTCGGTACGCGTATACTACTATATTACTGACATTCCATCTGTGGCTACTGAGTCTAGTATCACTATCGGTGATCGAGAGATAGATCCCATTCGTGGCGGACTGTTATTCTTCTTTATTGGCCTCGCGGTCACTGGCTATGGAGGATACGACTACTTCCAGCAGGAACAGGTAATAGATACGGCGGTCTCAGTCGATGCAACGATTATCGAGACCGGTGTCGAGTCTGATAGTACAGGGTCGAGCACGAGCATCGATTACTATCCAACTGTTCAGTTCGAGTACACATATCAAGGAGAATCGTACACATCAACCAATGTGTACCCGGCGACAGTGAAACCGTCGTACGATACGCAATCCGCAGCAGAGGATGTCGTCAGTGAGTACGAAGCCAACAGTACTGTCACATCGTATATGCCTCCTGAGTCACCAGAAGATGCGTTCCTCAAGAATCAACGGTCAAACGGCCCGTTCATCGCTGTTGGAATCGGTGTGATAGCCATGCTCTTCGGTGGTCGATCTCTCTTCATCGGATACCGGGAATCGTAGCGGAACAACAGCATCCAGCATAGTGTTACGGCCAAGAATGACACCGAGATCAGAAACGAAGAGCGGGGTTCTGGGTCGGATGCAGCCAAGAGATCGTTCCTCGTGCGGTCATTCTTCTGCGCCCACTACTTGAACAACGTGAGTGAACGTAACGAGGCCGATTCCACCGACGAAGTTCCCCGCAGTTGCGATGACGATCGTTTCGGCCAGTGCTCCGTACCCGATCGAAGCGTCGAAGAGAAACCCGAAGAAGACGTGGATCGAAGTGACGATTACGTGATCGAACGGTCCGAGTGCCAGTAGGAATCCGACGATATAGGCCAGCGTGATGCGGCTCCGAACGCTATTGACACCTTGGAGGAGAAACGACAGTAAGCTCACGAGTGCACCGCCGATGATAGCACTCGCGAACATTCCCCTCATCGGTCGGTTGGCGATTTCTTCGGCAGTCCGCGCTAGTGCGTGTGCTGCGGCAGATGGAAGAACGCCATCGACCGCAAAAACGAATGCGAAGAGGAAACCGCCGAGGAGGTTAACGACGAGGGTGACGATCCACAGCCGAAGGAGCGGCCCGAGCAGCCACGACCCGTCGTGGTCGACCGCCTTCGCGGCCGGATCGAAGAAGTTCTCGTTGAAGAGTTCCGATCGGCCGACGACCAAGAAGACGACGCCGACTCCGAAAGTGAGCGCGCCCGCAATATGCGCGACATCACCGAAGTGCGGTTCGACCAGTCCGTCGACGACCCCGAGCGTGGCGATGCCGAAGACGATGGTGAACCCCGCAATGAAGCTAGTCGCCGTGAGCTCGAGCAGTGACTGGTCAAGCCGTCGTTCACCTTCCGCGACTGCCCGGTCGAAAATCTCTGCTGGATCCGGTGCGATTGGCACGTCGAAGTGACCACGAGCCACCATGATAATATGTATCCATGGATGGTCAACGAACCTGATATCGAACGAACCAGTAGACAGTCACCGATCCGATGGACGAGGCAGCCGATCGCGATCAGAGCGGGCATCGACTCGCCTTACCCGGAAACTAAATATCGGATCGCTGGTTCCCGGAGGGAATCGTCGTCGAAAGCAAGGGTTTCTTCGTCGATAAGGTTGAACTCGGCAGCAACAAGATTACCCGCTGGATCGAATAGTTCGGGCTCGTCACGGAGGACATAGAGTTCTCCCTCTTCCGTTTCTGCTCCCTCTTGTGGGAAGAAGAGGAACTG
The DNA here is from genome assembly GCF_059162405.1 of Natrinema sp. CRL1. Classification (NCBI taxonomy): domain Archaea; kingdom Methanobacteriati; phylum Methanobacteriota; class Halobacteria; order Halobacteriales; family Natrialbaceae; genus Natrinema; species Natrinema sp. CRL1. The sequence continues at coordinate 71,049 of NZ_JBLVOY010000005.1, forward strand.
ATTGTTCGTGCCGAAGTATTCGGCATGGACGGTATTGTAATCCGTGAACAGACCGCTCTGCTCGATGTCCTGTGGAACCCAGCTCTGCGGTCCTGACGTGATCTTAAATGGGGCACTCGAGAAGAAATTATCCGGACGAACGGCAGCTTCGCCGCCGCTATCGTCCAGAATATCGAAGTCGTCCTCGGTCTCGAGTTCGAAGGGGAGCTCTTCGTCGGTGAGCGGTCGGTACTGCACGCGGACGAGACCGGAAACGGCTAACTCATCTTCGGTCGGCGACGAGAGTCGGTCGTCAAACACGTATTGCTCCCCCTGTTCAATCTGTGCACCTTGGGGGACGAAGAGATATCCCTCTTCGTTCGTGTTGAAGTGCTCGATGACACGTACGCTGTGGTTCTGCAGAACGTCCGGATTGTCCACGACAGGGGCGTCCTCGAGTGCAGGCGAGACCACCCGGAAGACTGCGCCCGAGAAATACGCTTCGCCGGTCGCGATCGCCTCTTGAAATTGTCCATCGTCGCCGTCGGTTATCCCTGTCTCCTGTGCACCGACAGTACTGATCAGACCGAGTCCCAGTGCGGCTGAGGTGAGTGAACCTGCCTTCACAAACCACCGTCGTGATCGCCGGTAATGCTTCCCGTTCATAGTAACTCAGTGTCCGTCTCGGACGCTCGGTTGTTCGCTATATCTTCGGATAGTCACCATGCTGGCTTTTGCAGCCGTTGGCAGCACCGTCGGTTAAGCAGTAGTACAGGAACCCTGGGAGTTAGCTCTCGGAAGTGGACCGAAATCGTCGCCCGAAGAATCCGACGAGTTCACTGACGTAGCCAGTGCCCCAAATCGCGACGATCACTGCGCCGACTGCGTTGAACACGAAGTCAGTCACGATGTCGTCGATTCCGTAGACGGTAACCACCGTACCGCCGAGGGCGAACTCCAGTACCTCCCAGATGACGCCGATTGCGAGGACGAAGACGACGATGAACACGGAGCGAAAGGTCGACGGGACGTTCATCTCCTCGGAGTGGAGTTCGAACGCCCGAAAGACAGCATACCCCAATCCCGCGACAACCGACGCCGAGACGGTATGGGCGATTTCGTCGTACCACTGGTACGTCTCGTAGAGCCAGAGCGATCCCACCGTGTGAAGAATTACGGCGATGGTGATCCAGAGGACGAGACCGGCATCCATCGAGTATCCGTACTCCCAACGCAACCACGCCGGCAAGAGCGTTATTCCAAGGGCCAATCCCGCTGTTCCGGAGATTCCCAACTGAACCGTCACGACACCGTACCCGAGGAGCATGACGAGCCCCAGTTGTAGGCCTCGAACGAGACGGCGCTCCTGAGCGTCCGTCAGCCCCAGCGCGTCGCCAAGCGTCATCGAGGGTCCGCTCCATTCGCGGCTCGAGCAACGGCACCTGCCGGCTCGAATCGGTTGACGTACAACTGGAAGAGCGTGCCGAGCACGAGTCCCACGACGGTGACGGTGACGAAGTCCCACTGGAGTTCAGTCTGTGAGCGCAAGTACTCAGTCCCGAGCCATTGATCCGAGTAGAACTGTGCGATGGTCCAGAGCGCCTGCAGTGCCATCGTCGTCAGTACCGCGAAGACGATAGCGAACCGACGACTCAGTTCGACAGATGCGAATGTCTCGAGTTCGACGACGACGATGAGTGCGAGCGTCGCAACAGCGAGATACACCGCGGCCTCGGATGGAAATCCGGCCATACCGGCAACGACCGAGAGCGTCGCGACTATCAAGAGCGGCCAAGAAACCATCGCCGTCCAGTCGCGGGTGAGTAGCGCTGGTACTGATACCGTAGCGACGATGACTAGCTCGAATCCACCCCAGAGTAGAACGTCTGTAAGAATACTCCCGATCGCGCCCAGCGCCACGATGCCCGTCAACGACCATCCGATGACGGCGTTCATCCGATCGTCGCGGACGAGTTCCTTGAGTCTCACAGAGTGCTAACTAGGTTCGAGAACACTAAAATCTGTAGCTGATTTTGCAGCTGTGTAAAGCGCTGAAAGCCTGTAGCCACTGAACAGACAAACACGACCCAGAGTCCGATAAACAGATCCGCTCTCGGTTATGTAGAAGAGCGAACTCAGTGGTCGTTCATCACTCCCCGACTCCGATCCGGTACTCCTCGAGCGCTGTATCGACTACTCGATTCTGGGACAACTACGCAACGATTACAGTCTTTGCTTCCAGAACCGGCATTCTTCCGGATTGGGTCCGTGTAATTGACCATGGCCGTTTTCGATAGATGGGACGGCAAGCGACTCCTCTGGGTGGGCGTCGGCTTGATCATCGCGGTACTGATCGGCATTGCACTCTTCAGGTACGTAGGGACAGTGCTCTTCGCGATATTCGTCTATTACGCGACGCGTCCACTGTATCGCCAACTCGATCGCGTTATCGACCACCCGAACGTGACGACGACAGTTACGATACTATTCGTCGTCGTCCCTATGGCGGCCGTCATCGCCTACGCTGGCGTTGTCGCACTCCGAGAGCTGGATCAGTTCCTCGCTTCGAGTGAACTCGAGGCGTATCGCTCCTTCTTCCAGCCGTACCTGCGATTGGTCAGGGAGGGGAACATTGACAGGCTCCGAGGCGCGCTTACTGGTTCCGGTGCCCCGATCACTGGGATTAGCCAAGGCGTTCCGAGTGCACTGGGACGACTACAATCGTTCGCCGGATTCGTCTTCTCGGTTCTCGCTCGGTTCTTTCTCATGCTCACGTTTCTCTTCTATCTCTTGCGTGACGACCGGAAGTTACGACGGTGGTTCTACGAGAGCATTGACCACGACGACGAAATTGTCTCGTACATCGAGTCGGTCGACGACGACCTCGAAACGGTCTTTCTTAGCAATCTCGCGGTCATTGCAGTCGCAGCCGTAACCGCCACTGTAACGTACACCGGTCTCAACTATCTCGCACCGGGCGGAACGGTCGTTTCGACGCCGGTGTTACTCTCGCTACTTATCGGAATTGGAACGCTGATACCGGCCGTCGGAATGAAAATCGTCTATGTCCCGTATGGACTGGTTCTGATCGGACTCGCAGTGACGACATCGACGCCGCTCTGGCACCCCATCGCGTTCTTGGCTCTCACCTTCGTCGTCATCGATACGATCCCCGATTTCTTCGCGCGGTCGTATCTCTCCGCGCGAAGCGGCGTCCACATGGGGTTAGTTCTCCTCGGATACTTCCTCGGAACCCTCGCATTCGGTTGGTACGGACTTTTCCTCGGCCCGATCGTCGTTGTCCTCGCAGTCCATTTCGCACACATGATCTTTCCCTCTCTTAGTAGCGATCTTCTCGGGGAGTAACCGCGGCCAACGGCACACTCTGTATCAACCCTGTCGGTCGTAACGTGAATCTCGGCCACTGGCGCTGTTTCGTTATGCGTGAACCGTGAGGCGGGACGATTTCGTGTCCGGTCCCAGGGTACTCGTATACCGAATACGTTCGGCACAGGGGCAATCCGACCAGCCCGGGAGTATCCACTACGAAGATGACGAGCGAAATCGACTTGCGCGGTCGGCCCGCCGACGAGTATCGGACACAACTCTTCGATGCGCTTGACGGGTGCAAGCCCGGCGATGATATCAAGATCGTTGCCCCAGCGGACCTCGACCCACACCTGGTTCACTACCAACTCGAGCACGACCGCACCCTCGAGTGGGAGTACGAGCATCCGGACGCGGAGCCGCGGGAACTCGAGGTGACTGTGGGTGACTCGCTCGAGGGCGATCTCGGCACGATCGATGTCCGCGACCTGAAACCGCAGCGTCGTCACGAGGTGCTCCTCGAGAGTTTCGATCGCTTGGGTGCCGACGAGGGGTTCATCCTCGTGAACGATCACGATCCCAAACCGTTGTATCACGAACTCCGTTCGATGCACGGGGACATCGTCGACTGGGAGTACGCGAACGAGGGGGACGGCGAATGGCGAGTCGAGATTATCAAGACGGCGGAATCAGCGGCCGGCGACGAGAATGTCGTCACTCAATACGACGTTCGGAAGATCCCGAAACAGGAACGTCACCCGACGATCCACCACCGGTACGGCATGATTCCCGAGGGCGGCACGATGGAACTGATCGCACCACACGAGCCGCGGCCGCTCCGGCAGGAGTTCCGCCAGCAGTACGGCGATACCTTCGAGTGGGATATCGTCGCCCAAGAGCCGGGGCGCTGTCACGTCCACATCACGAAGCGAAGCGAGGCCGACGACGGGACCTCGAACGACGCCGAAGCCGACGGAACCGACTCGGCGACCGACGGGAAATCACTCGAGATAACCGAGGAACTCGACGTTCGCGATCTGCCGCCGGCCCAACGCCACGAACGGATCTTCGATGCGTACGCCGAGTTGGGCGGCGGCGAGGGATTCGTCCTGATAAACGACCACGATCCAAAGCCATTGTACCACCAGTTCGACGCCGAAGTCGGGCCGGCGTTCCGGTGGGAGTACCGCAAGCGAGAACCGGGCGAGTTCCGTGTCGTGATCGGAAAGGCCGACGTGGACGACGCCGACCCCCACGCAAACAAAAATAGGGACACAGCGTCCGAAGGAACGGAGCCTACCGCACCGTTCTAATCCGGTTGCTGCCGTTGTGGGCCGCTGTCGTGGACGAGCACGAGGTTCACCGATTTGTCAGTCTCGAGGGACTCGATGGGCGGCGGTTCGGTTATCGTCTCGTCGTCTGGCTATCGGAGCCACTGAACCGAGTTACACACTGGTCGAATTCCGTTCGGTGGTTCGATGTGCAGTGACTGTCAGTGCCGACGATACGACCTCCCGGCCGTCCAAAGCGTACTCTGGAATACCTTCCCGAGGAAGTACCCCAAGAAGACCCCGCACACCGACCTCCACGCCATGCATTGCGAATCCGATGACGAGACTCGAGAGGCCGACTCTGTACAGGGACGCGGTTGCTGTACGCGCACAGTGGCCGGTGCTCAATACTAAGTAACAAGTAGTAGTTACCTTTTCTGGCCAATATAAATTGATACAGCATTCTAGAAACTGTTTTCGGTTATAGTATCTCAATATCATCATATGCCTTTATGTATTGGATGTGGATTACCCACATGGAATGTCAACGGACTCACAGCCAGTCGACGATCGGAAGAGCAATATCGAACAACGACACCAAGAGGCCGCAGCGGATGTCGTTCCGTCGAATTTGGAGCTCTATATCGGTGGCGAGTGGACGACGAGCGCTTCAGGAGAAACGTTCGAAACGCGGGATCCGACGACCGGCGACTCGCTCGCAACGGTCCAAGCGGGAAACAGCGACGATATCGATCGGGCAGTCGAAGCGGCGTGGGATGCGTACGACGAAACCTGGTCGGACTACGATGCGGCCGACCGGCAGCGCGTCCTCGAGGAAATCGCGGACAGCGTCGAGGAAAATAAAGAAGCGTTCGCGCGTCTCGAGACGCTGGATAACGGGAAACCGATTAGCGAGTCCAGAGTCGACATGGAGTTGGTCGCCGACCATTTCCGCTACTTCGCCGGGGCGGTCCGCGTCAACGGCGGCGACACCATCCCCAGCGGCGGCGACGGCCAACACGTCCAAACGATCTCCGAACCGTACGGTGTCGTCGGCCAGATTACCCCCTGGAACTTCCCGCTGTTGATGGCCGCCTGGAAACTCGGTCCAGCACTCGCTGCGGGGAATTGTTCGGTACTCAAGCCGGCCGAAGAGACCCCGTTGACGATCCTCAAACTCATGGACGAGGTCGACGACGTGCTTCCCGACGGCGTTGTCAACGTCGTCACCGGATTCGGACCGGAGGCTGGCGAGCCGCTGGCCAACCATCCGGATATTCGGAAGATCGCGTTTACCGGATCGACCGAAGTCGGAAAGCAGGTCATGGGACAGGCCGCCAAAAACGTCCACGACATCACGCTCGAGCTCGGCGGCAAAAGCCCACTGATCATCTATCCGGACGCGGATCTCGACAAAGCGGTCGAGACGACGATAACGGCAATCTTCTACAACACCGGCGAGTGCTGTTCCGCCGGGTCGCGGCTGTTCATCCACAGCGACATCAAAGACGAATTCCTCGATGCGTTAGCCGCCGCTGCGGAGGATCTTGTCGTCGACGATCCGTTGCTCGAGGAAACGTCGCTGGGACCGAAGGTGACCGAAGAGCAGGCCCAAAACACACTCGAATACATCCAAGAAGCCCGTGATGCCGGTGCCGATTTCGTTACCGGCGGGGACGTGCCCGACGACGAAGCGCTCGAGGAGGGGAGTTTCGTTTCGCCGACGCTGATCGATAACATCGATCACGACAACCGTGCCGTCCAAGAGGAAATCTTCGGCCCAGTGCAGGAGGTCTTCGAATGGACCGACTACGAGAAGATGATGGAGCTGGCGAACGACGTCGATTACGGACTCGCTGCGGGCATCCTCACCAACGACTTGACGAAAGCGTATCGGACAGCGAGAGACGTCGAAGCCGGAACGATCTGGGTAAACCAGTACAACTCCTTCCCGGCCGGGCAGCCGTTCGGTGGGTACAAGGAGTCCGGTATCGGCCGTGAGATCGGATACGAAGCCCTCGCCGAACACTACACGCAAACGAAGACCATCAATATCGGTCTCGAGTAGGTGATGAGTGAGCCGGTCTCGGTCCCGTTTCCGGAGTGGGACGGCGAGCAGGCTCGCCACCTCACCGTCGCACCCGACGGCAGCGTCTACGTCGTCCCATCGGGGGCTCACGAGCGACTGCATCACATCGTCCTCGGTGACTCGAGCATCGGAGACGCGTTCGACGGGCCGAGTGGAACGAAAGTCGAACTCGCCCTCGCGGGCTGGGTGCAACTCCAGAGCGATCAACTGACCGATCGAGTGAACGTCGACGCCCCGGACGGATTCGACGAGACGGAACTCGTCCAGAGGTTCGCTCGGATGCACGACGCCGGCTCGATCGCTGTCGTACTGCATCCGTCGGAGAACGTACTCACGAGCACAGTGCGTGACCTATCCCTCCCCGGGAATGGGTCTCGAATACCGGTTCCGGTAGAACGCGATTGACACGTACCTCTCAGAACGTCTGTTATTATCCACTCGACTAGATAATCACACTATGGTCTCCCACCACTGGCTGACAACTCAAGAAACGGTACGTTGTAGGTGAGATCAGCGAGGAAGCGTTCGAGCGGGAGATGGAACAGGTGATGGACGGTTCCGCCGCCGACTCGGAACCCACCTGTCCTGCGAAAGGCTCGAGCCGATCAGAATGGAAGCAACGCGATAGCCGTACTTGACCGACGGACCGAAGAGGAGGTATACGATGTGCAAGGTATGTGCATCCGGCAAAGCATTTATCCGCCCGTGTGCAGAACGTGCACATAGAATGAGTGCGAGCGACGAACCCCGGCGAGTCCACTTCCAATCTCCGGAGTACCTCGTCGAACGACTCGACGCGATTGCGGACCTCTTCGACACGGACCGAACGGACCTGCTCGTCGAGGCCATCCGCGAATACCTCGAGGAAACCACCGAGAGCGAGACGTTCCAGGAACTGGTCGCAACGAAGTACTACGACGACCAACTCGAGTTCGAGACGGTAAAACAACTTGTTGGTGCCGAGTCTGCCCAACGGCTCCGGCTGCTGAAAGCAGATCTGGAGGGTGAACCGCTCGATATCGCTGCACCCGACACTGATGTCGACATTTACGGTACCGACGCGACGACGGCCGATACCAATGAGTCCGACGGGCAGCGATGAGCAGGCCGCGTCTGCAGACAGTCGCCGTCGATACGAGTGCGCTCGTGAGTCTCGCTGTTCCCCGCGCCGATGCCGACTACGACGCTGACACGGCCCCGGATCCCCTTCAGTACCTTCTCACCGCCTGTGACGTTGCGGTCCCACCGGAAGTTATCTCCGAACTGCAGGATCTCACGCAGTACCAAGACGTCCACGCTGCCGCGGCGACCAACGCCCTCACCGCGCGTGACCACTATACAGTGGTTGATCCCTACGAGCGAGCGAAGACGTCCGCCTCACGGCCGACGCTCGGCCTCGACGACGGAGAGACCGACGGAATCGTGCTCGCGAACGCCCGCGGCGTCGACGGCTTTCTGACCGACGAGTTCGGGGGCACGAACTTCGCACTCGTCCATGCTGCCCTTCAGGGCCCGCGGATCGTCCCGACACCCCGGCTCATCTGTGATTATGCACGCAATGGCCACATGACCGCTGACGAGGCACGCACGCTCATCACGACGATTAGCGACCACCGCAGTTGGGACAACAGTCCCTACGTGACGCAGTTACTGGGACGGCTCGAGTAGCCGTGTTCGATGTCTCGGTTCGAACCATCGTGAATAGCCCTGCGAGTCACGTTGCAAACCGGCGAAACAAGATGCGACCAGAGCTGGACGACCAGTTCGAGTACACACTCGAGTCCGTTCGTTCGCGGCGGAGAGTTCGTTACTCTCGACGGACGAACGTGACCGGACACGGCGCGTTGAGCATCACTTCCTGGGTCGTCGAGCCGAAAAGCGCCTTCCCGGTCGGCGACCGCTTTTGGCCGCCGATGACGACACGGTCCGCATCGGCCGCGAGATCGACGATGGTGGTCGCGTGCGGGCCGATCTCGAGCCGCAGTTCGTAATCGAGTCCGTCGGCATCTAACCGATCAACGATGGTGCGAAACGTGCCGTGTTGGGTCGCGATTCGCTCGGGCGTACCCTCGGCCTCGTCGTCGACACCGAGGCCTATTTTGGTGTTCTCGTACTCATCTTCCGTGAATACGAAGGCGACCACCACTCGAGCGTGTGCCGGCTTCGCGACCTCGAGGACCGCCTGCGCGAGTTCCGACCCCTGACCTTCGTCGCCGGGCTTACACGCCAGAAGAACCGTTTCGAGAGCCATGTATCATTGATACGGTGGTCATAACTTAAACATACTCCTGTGTGGGATCGCGGCGGGGATGGAGAAATGAGAGCGTTGTACTCGATCGTTCTGCTAAGCTATCGCTTTCAAAAACAATTAAAGAGTTAGATATTTCGACATCGATCGGAGACACGACACGGCTCACGATCTGGTGCGCACGTGTATTATCCAGTCCAGAAGGAAAATGAATCCGAATTACGGTGTAGTCAACGAGACGACAATCGAACTCGAGGTCCTGCTCGAGTGCCATCCATGTGATCGGTTACGGAGCGAGCGGCAGTCGCTGTATACAGCCCAGCTCGGCAACAAGGACCGTTCCGACGGAGTGATTCGAACTCAAATATGTGAGAGAACTACTCCGGAAAGAGTGGGTTTTTCTCGTCGACAGCAGACGACGACGCCGGATGCGACTCCACTAACGTAAACTCGGAGTACAATGTCAAAAGTGTGGAAACTAGACTGGTTTAGAAATCTCATTTAAGAAATATATCGAGATAACCATCTGATTTCAAACTATTTAGTCGCACGAACCGACCCCGAGAACGAAAAGCGAATAGAATTATGCGCCGGAGGCGGGAACGACAGCTCGGCAGAGTCGATCAACGTCCCCCGACCAGCAGTTCCGAAGCGTCACCCACGCCTCCGCCGCTGTCTCGCGTCCGAGCGTCGGATCGGCGAGCGAATGGAACTTCTCTCGGAGTCTGTCCTCGGAAAATCGACGCTCCACGCCGCCACGTGCATGGTCGACCGTTGCGGTTCGTTCCTTCCCATCGGCGAGTACGACCGTTACGCGTGCTCCTCGCGAGTCGGGCAGCGCCGACGTGAATTTCGGCGTCGATTCGACCTCGACGAGCCGTGCCAGTCTCTTGGTCGCCTCGTCGAGTGCTGCGGGCTCGAACGCCGCTTTGCCGGCGTGTCCGCGACGGAGTCGCGTCGCGACGGCGAACGGAATCGAGAACTTCGCGGCGAGGCGATTCTCGGGGCACGGATCGGTGAGCGTCGCCGCAGCGGGATACGTTTCGACCGTGATGCGCTCGAGTGAGTCGGGATCGATCGGCTCTGTCGCCGCCAGTTCGTCGATGGCGTCGAGTACAGGATGGGTGTACCGGCAAGCCGCGTGGATTTTGAAGTAGCCTTCGCTCACCGTCCACCGCTCGCCCAGCGAGAGGTCCGCTGGGAACTCGATCGGACCGTCGCTCACCCGCTCGAGGTGACGAACGATACCCTCCTCGAGGCCGGAAAAGCCACTCCGGGCCTGATCGACCGCGGCGATTGCGGCAGGCGCGTTCATCCCGGCGTACGTGTCTCTGACAGTTGCTCCCTCGATCGCCGCTTCGAATCGGGTGTGTTGGGCGTGGTTCGCGGCGATACGGAGCGCATCCGCGGTCTCGTCCGCATTTAGCCCCTCGTAGTTGGCGACCGCGGCGGCCGCTCCGACGACGCCCCAGACGCCGTGGGGGTGATAGCCCTCCGCGAGCGGCCGGCAGGCTTGGGCGACGCGGACGGCCGTCTCGTAGCCGGCGACGAACGCCGTCGAGGCGGCCTCGGCGGTGCCGCCGTCGGCCTCGGCGACGGCGAGTACCGCGGGCAGGACGTGGATCGCCGGATGTCCGGCGGCCAGTTTGTGTCCCTCATCGAGCTCGAGGACGGTTCCGGCGATCCCGTTGAGCGTCGCGGTCTGGTGGACGGGAAGCGTCGCCGTCGTCCCGAGAACGGTCCCGGGTCCGTCGGCGCGGTCGGCGTATCGGTGCCGGAGCGACGCGACGGGGTCCGTCGTCGACCCGCCGACGATTACGCCGACGGTGTCGGCGACGACGAGGCCGACGTGGTCGCGTACAGTCGCGGGAACGTCGTTCGGAGAGAGGGGAGCGACGAACGACGCGAGCGATTCGTCGACGGTCATTCGTCGTCGTCCTTCGGCGAGGCGTTTCGCTTCGACGGCCCGTACGCGCCGAGTAGTTCGAGGAACCGTCGCGGCCACGAGATTGCTCCCTGCGGACTGTAAAGGACGATTCCGACCAGCAAGAGCCCGTAGATGACCCGATCGAAGCCGGTGATGTCGACGGACTGGCGGGCGATCTCGCTGAGTGGAATGACGACGAACGCACCGACGATTGGGCCAATAACGGTCCCGACGCCGCCGACGATCGCCGGCAACAGGATCTCGACGTTGACGAGCAGTTCGTAGACGGTATCCGGGCGGATCGTATCGAAATACATCGCCCAGAACGCGCCGGCCCACGCCGTGAAGAACGCGCTCACGGCGATGCCGACGAGCTTGTACCGGAACGTCGGGATACCAACGGCCGCGGCTGCGCTCTCGTCTTCACGGATCGCGAACAGATAGAGGCCGAGCCGCGATTGCTTGATCGCGAGCGAGACGGCCGTGACGACGACGAGGAAGCCGAGGATAATGTAGTAGTAGGGAAGCGTTTCCCGGAACTGGAACGCGGCGAATCCGAACTCCGCGCCGTACGACCGGGGAAGCGGCTTGAAGTAGCCGCTCGCGCCCCCGAGCTGCGAGAACGTGTTAAACGTGTGCCGAAGCAGTTCTGCGAACGCGAGCGTCGCGAGCGCGAAGTAGTGCCCGCGAAGGTCGTACCGGAAACAGAGCACACCGATGACCAAGCCGTACAGGCTGGCGGCGGTCGCGCCGATCAGCATGCCGAGCCACGGGTTTAGTCCGACCGTATTCAACAGCAGGATCGTTCCGTAGGCCCCGAGCCCGAAGAACGCGGCGTGCCCGAACGAGAACTGGCCGGTGTACCCCGACATCACGTTCCATCCCTGTGCTGCGGTCGCCCAGACGAGCGTGATAACCAGAACGTGGACGCTGATCCACGACCCGAGACTGAACCCGAAGAAGTACAGATCGAGGAGCAGCGGCAACACGAGCAACAGCCCGAAGATGCCCGCGAGTATCGCCGGCGTCGCGTACCACTTCGATTGGAATGTCCGGTACTGTCTGCGGGCCCGATCGAGGTGACTCGAGGCGTCGGCGTTACTCACTGACACCACCGCCGAGCAGGCCCTCGGGTTTGAGTAACAACACGAGGATGAATATCAGGAAGATCGCGATCTGGTACCCCGATCCGGGAAGGAAGTACTGGCCGAACACGTGGACGAATCCGATGATTAGCCCGCCCAGCAAGGCACCGGGGAACGAGCCGAGCCCGCCGAGAACCACGATGACGAAGGCATTGATCAGATACGAATCCCCGAGGTAGGGATTGATCTGCTGGAACAGCGGGATCACTGACCCAGCGAGTCCGGCAAGCGCCGCACCGATACCGAAGGTGAGGTAGTCGATCCGAGGCACGTTGATCCCGACGTACTGGGCGGCCGTCCGGTCGTCCGCTGTGCCGCGAATTGCTCGTCCCAGCTGTGTCCGCTGTAAGAAGAGCCAGACGACGACGACGGCCGAGACCGCGATGAGCAGGGCGTACAGCTGGCCCAGCGGGAGGAAGACGCCGGCGACGGAAACCGAGCCGAGTCCGAGGCCGAGGCTCTGTGGATCGGTCGAGAACGTGATCTCGATGGCGCTGATCAGAATCAGCATGGTCCCGAAGGTCACGATCAGCTGGTTCTCCTGTGGTGCGTCCATGATCGACGAAATCGTCGTCAGATGCACGAGGACGCCGATCACAAACAGGCCGACCACCGCAAGTGGGATCGACAGGATCGGGTGCAAACCAAACGCGGTCGCGGTCCACCAGACCGTGTACATGCCGACGACCATCATTGCCCCGTGTGCGAAGTTGATCACGTCCATCACGCCGAAGATCATCGTCAGACCGAGCGCGACGAGCCCATAGATGCCACCGAGGAGGACGGCGAACGCGACCAACTGGAGCGCAGTGGACGGCTGGATGAACGCCACCGTCGCCGATTCGGTCGCGAGACCGCCGGCCCAAGGCAATGGGGCCACCGAATCGAAACTGAAACCAATCATTGCGATCATCGAGAGGTTACAGATCGATCTCGGTCTCGGCGTATTCTTCGGGGAAGACGACGCGGTCGTCGAGATCCTGGACTTGGAACAGCGGTGCGAGGGCGTTTTCGTTCTCGCCGTTCTCGTCGAACGTGATCGGCGGCATCGCCGCGATATGATCGCTGACCTCGATCTCGGAGAGCGCGTTGTTGATATCCTCGGGATCGCCCGAGCCCGCCTCCTCGATGCCCGCGATGATGACTTCCGTCGCCGCGTAGGTCATCGCGACGTTGGCGTCGAACGATTCGTCGAACTCGCTTTCGTACCGCTCTCGAACCTCACTCGCGCGGTCGAGAGTGGGGTTGAGCGCGAAGTTCGTCGGCAACGCGCCCTCGACGGTCTCGCCCATCTCCTCGAGCGCACTCGTGTCGTTGAGCGCCTCGTTCGCACAGCCAGCGATAAATGGGGGCGCGTAGTTTTGGTTATCCATCGCCCTGATGAGTTCGACCGTCTCCGCCTCGTAGGTCGTTGCGATCACGACGTCCGGGTCCGCGTCGGCCAACTGCGTGGCTGCTGTGTCGGCCGTCTCGCCGAAGTCGATGCTGACCTCCTCGACGATTTCGATGTCTTGGTTCGGCAGTTCCGTCCGGAGACTGTCCCGGACCGATTGGCCGAAGTCGATGTTGATGTAGTACAGTCCCGCCGTCTCGACCTCTCGGCCGGCGTCGCGGATGACCTGTGGCATCAACTCGGCGTGATCGACCGCCATCTGTGACGCGGGCGGCTGCGGTCGGTAGGCGTACTGCAGGTCGTTGTCCTGGAGAATCGCATCGTCGACGGAAACGGAGATGACGAACGGAACGCCGGCGCGCTCGGCCGCCCGCGTCGCCGCGTTAGTGACCGGGGAAGAGAAACAGCCGGTGACAACATCGGCACCGTCGTCGATCAGACTGTCGGTCACTTCGCCCCCAAGTTCCTGACTGCCCTGATTGTCCTCGCTGATGACCTCGAGCTCTGCGCCATCGAGCGATTCGATGCCGCCGTTCTCGTTTTTCATCATGGCGGCCAGCTGGACCGCGTTGTCCATTCGCGTCCCCGTTCCGCCGAGGCTCCCGCTCAGCGGGTGATTCGACCCGATGACGACGCTGCTCTCGTCCCCACCGTCCTCCGAGGGATCCTGTCCGACACAGCCCGCGAGACCGAGCGTTCCCGCGGCACCGACGTACTTGATAAACGACCGTCTATCCGAATGGCTGGTAGTCCTCCGCATACACTGCTATCTGGAACCAACCCACATATAAGTTTGCCAAATGAGGTCACACGACAGGAACGGTGCGATCGGAAATAGCGAGTGAGAATCGAACGCTTACTCGAGACCGAGGTAGAGTTCGACGAGTTCGTCCTCGTCGAGCAGTTCCGCCGCCGGGCCGTCGAACTGCAGGCGGCCCTGTGCGAGAATGTAGACGTAATCGGCGATGCGCAACGCCTCGCGCACGTTCTGCTCGACGAGGATCACCTGCGCGCCCTGCTCGACGAGCGTTTGGGTCATCTCGAAGACATCGTCGACGAGCGCCGGAGAGAGTCCCGCCGACGGTTCGTCGAGGAGGAACAGCTCCGAGCCGGTCATCATGGCTCGCCCGAAACTCAGCATCATCTGTTGGCCGCCCGAAAGGGAACTTCCCTTCGCCTCGAGTTTGTCCTCGAGATCGGGAAACGCCTCGAGGACGGTGTCGAGCCGTTCGCGACGCACGTCGCGGTCGACGCGGAATCCGCCGAGCAAGAGATTCTCCCTGACCGTCAGGGAACCGAAGATACCGCCGTCCTGCGGGAGCATCACCATGCCGTGCTGGAGATTCTCGGCGGCGTTCGTCCCGGTGATATCCGTCTCACCGAGCGAAATCGAACCCGACCAGACGGGAACCGCGCCGACGAGGGCCTTGAGTAGCGTCGATTTCCCGCTGCCGTTTGGCCCGAAGATGCAGGTGACGCCGTCGTGGCTCTCGACGGAAACGTCGTCGATCACGGTGTGATTGCCGTAGCCGGTGACGATATCGTCCGCGACGAGACGGCGCTGCTCGCCGATCAGATCGGCTTCGGTTTCGACGACCTGCATCGTTGCGCTCGCACCCGTCGCCGCCGCGTTCGAGCCACCTCCCGAAGCCGTCGCCGCGCCGCCGTCGGCCTCGCTCGCGGACGGGTCCGCGGCCACACTCGAGTCGGGGCCGGCTCCGAGCGCGTCCCCGAGACCGGCGTCGGGATCGGTCTCCGCGCCGAGATACGCCTCGCGGACGCGCTCGTCGCTGGTCACCGTCTCGAAGTCGCCATCCATCACGACGTTCCCCTGATCGAAGACGGTGACGCGGTCCGTGAGCCCGGAGATAACGCTCATGTCGTGTTCGATGATCACGAAGGTCCGCCCCTCCTCGTTGAGTTCGCGCAGGTGATCGAGGATCCGGTTCTGCAGTGCCGGGTTGACCCCCGCAGTGGGCTCGTCGAGCATGATACACTGAGGGTCGAGCATCAGGATTCGGCCGAGTTCGAGGAGTTGCTGTTGGCCGCCGCTGATGTCGCTCGCCTCGTGGTCGGCGATGTGTTCGATCTCGAGGCGCTCGATGATCTTTTGGGCGCGTTCGCGTTTCCCCTCGGTGATCCGGAGCCCGGAGCGGAGGCCGGCGGTATAGACGCTCAACAGGTTCTCTCTAACGGAGAGATCCCGGAACGGGGAGGCGATCTGGAACGTCCGGCCGAGGCCGCGTCGGGCGATCGCGTCCGGCGACGCGTCGGTGATGTCGGTCCCGTCGAAGTAGACCGAACCCCCGTCGGCGTCGTAGAACCCGGTTACCGTGTTGAAAAACGTCGACTTGCCGCTCCCGTTCGGGCCGATAATCCCGTGGATCTCACCTGCCTCGACCTCCAGTGAGATCCCGTCGTTCGCGATCAGGTTGCCGAACTGTTTCCGTAACTCCACAGTCTCGAGTATCGGTTCGCTCACGGACGTATATCAGAGAGTATCCGCTTAAGGGTTTCCCACAGATCACCGGACGTTTCCGGACGATCGTCCCAGAATCGGCCGGTCGAGCGGCCCCGTTTGCGTGACGGTCGCGGACTCGCGCTTACAGCGGCCGCGTCGCACGCAGGAGCTGTTCGTCCGCGGCGCGGTCGACGCCGATGGGCGCTCGGACGATCGGCAGATCGACGCCGGCGTCCCTGAGCGCGCCCAGTCGCTCCCTGACAGCCGTTTCGTCGCCGACGACCGCGACGTGGTCGAGGAACTCGTCCTCGACGGCCGCGGCCGCCGCCTCCGTCGTGGGTGCCGCCCGGATCGCGTCGATCATCGACTCGAATCCCGCTTGCGCGGCCACGCGGTCGTAGTAACCCGGAATGTCGCGGAAGTACGTCGCGACGTGTTCGGCGGCGGCCGCCCGCGCCCGGTCCGGATCGTCGTCGACCGACACGAGGACGTACATTGCGACGTCGATGTCGTCGACGGCACGGTCCGCGCGATCGGCTCCCGTCTCGAGCCACTCGAGCGCCGTTTCGAACCGGTCTTCGGGGTAGAGGTTGGGCAGCCAGCCGTCGGCCAGTTCGCCGGTCAGGCGGACGTTTCCCGGGCCGAGCGCCGCATTGTAGATCGGAATCTCGCTCCGAACCGGTTCGAAGGCGTCCCAGAAGGCGGTCCGATCGGGCGCGAAAAAGTCGCCGTCGAACGCGCTGGGGTCGCCCGCGAGGTAGCGCCGGACGAGTTCGATGTACTCGGCCAGCCGCGCAAGCGGCCGGTCGAAGTCGACGCCGTGGAAACCCTCGACGACGCCCGGGTGGGCGACCCCGAGGCCGAGGATCGCGCGGCCGTTCGAGTGGGCGTCGAGTGTCGCGATCGCCTGCGCCGTCGCGGCTGGGGTCCGCGAAAACGGGTTGACGATGCCGGTCGCCAGCCCGATCTCGTCCGTGACCGTCGCCCACCGCTCGAGTTTTCCGAAGGCGGTCTTACCCTGCCCCTCGGCCGCCCAGACGCTCTCGAAGCCCAGTTCCTCGGCCGTGGACACCAGATCGAGGTCGTCTCGCGTCGAGAAGAGGACCCCCGTCCGCTCGGTCATTCGACGATCCCCTCGGCCGCGAGGTCGTTGTAGATGTCCAGCCGGGCGATCTCGCCGTCCTCGACTCGGTAGACGTCGACGTATCGGACGTCCGCGAACCGCTTGCCGTCGGTGTCGACCCCGAAGAGGGTGCCCTGACTGACGACGACCGAGCCTGCTTCGATCCAGTCCGCGTACTCCTTCGCCGCTCGCTCGTAGCGAGGTGCGAGCCACTCGAGCATTGCATCGGCCGCGTCCGGCCCCTCGAACCGTTCTCCGGGAAGGGTGATCACCGCGTTCTCGGCGAAGCAATCGCCGACGGTGTGTCGGCGGTCGTCGTCGGCCATCCGCTCGAAAAACTCCTCGACCAGCGCTCTCGGTGTGGCAGTCATACACGTCGTTCATTCGGCGGCGTCGACTTAACCTTCCGCTCGCATCGGCCACCCCACGAAAGATAGCTTTAGGTGCGCGTCGCCGAAACGAGTGGTATGGTCTCGAGTACCACTCGCCCGCAACAGCACGAGCAACGCGGGCGCAGTTCGATCCGTATCAGCCGTCCGAACGCCGGTCGATCGACCGCCGTACCGACGAGGGGGAACCAATGACGGCGAACGTACCCGATCCGGCGAGCCCGTGGGAGGCGTCGATCTTCGACTTCCTCGAGCGACCGATCCCCGAGTCGGTCCTCGAGCGGGGAGCGACGACCGTCGCCGACGTGCTGGCCGCGACGGTCGCGGGGAGCGCGGTCGAGCCGTACGAAGCCGCGTGGGAGTCCATCGACCTCCCGAAGGGGCCGTCGACGGTTATCGGCTCGAGTCGCACCACGTCGCCGGTACAGGCCGCCACGCTGAACGGGACGGCGGCCATCGCACAGGAGATCGAGGAGGGCCACAACACCGGCGGTCACGTTGGCTCGGGTATCGTCGTCGGGGCGCTCGCGATGGCCGAGCGCGCGGACGCCGACGGAGAGACGCTGATCGAGAGCTGTGTCAAGGCCTACGAGATCTGTGCCCGGCTCGAGGAAGCGATCTTCGCGATGAAAGACCGGCTCAACGAGGGCGTCCCGTGGCTGGTCAGGGACCCCCACGCGACGTGGACGACCGTCGGTCCGGCACTCGCCGGCGTGTTGTGTACGTCGCCGTCGCCCGGGGTGGCTCGCGAGACGTTCCGGCTCGCCGCCAACCGCGCCGTGGTCTCGATGGACGACCCCTACGAGGCGGGTCCGCCGTCGCGGAACCTGACCGCCGGCGCGTCCGCCGGCGTCGGCGTGACGATGGCCCAGCTCGCAGCGGCGGGCATCCCCGGCTCGCCGGACGTGATGCGGTCGATCTACGACCCGTTCGAGGAGCTACTGCCGGATGGGTTCGCCGAGCGGTTCGCTTCGCTCGGCGGCCACTGGGCGATTACGGAGAACTACTTCAAGCCGTATCCGTCGTGTCGGTACACGCACGCGCCCGTCGACGCCTTCCGCGAAATCGACGGCCCGATCGATTCGGATACGATCGATCGGATCGTCGTCGAGACCTACGCGAACGCGGTCGATATGGCCCACGCCGAGCCGACGACGCTCACCGGCGCGAAGTTCTCGATTCCGTACGTCCTCGCACGGTACCTGACGAGCGGCGAGCTCCGTCTCGAGCACTTCCACCCGGATCGAGTCGCGGACGACGCGGTCCGGGCGCTCGCCGATCGCGTGACCGTCCGAGGGGCCGACGAGTTCGACGACGCCTTCCCGGAAAGCTGGGGCGCTCGAGTCACTCTGGAGTACGCCGACGGCCGGACCGCGGTCGGCGAACGCGCGTACCCCGCGGGGGATCACCGCGATCCGATCGCGCCGGCGGCGTTCGACGAGCGACTGCGGACGCTGCTCGACTACGGCCTCCCGGACGGGGCCGCCGAGGACGCGTTCGCCGTCGTTCGCGATCCGCGAGCGGCCGATGCGCGGGAGATCGGGGCCCGGTTGCAGCCCTGAACCGGCCGCCGCGGGGACCGAAAACCCATTAGCCCGACCGATTCTCAGGGTCGGTATGACCGATTCAGACGCGACGCTCCGAGACCTGCTCGATCGCGACGACCTCCTCCTCGCGCCCGGCGTTGCGGACGCGCTCGAGGCGACGATCGCCGAACGGGCCGACGCCGACGCGCTTTACGTCAGCGGCAACGCCCTCGCGACGACCGTCCACGGCGGGCCGGACGTGGGGCTGACGACGATGTCGGAGACCGTCGGCCGCGTTCGCGAGATTACCGGCGCTGTCGACCGGCCGGTGTTCTGCGACGCGGACGCCGGCTACGGGAACGCGTTGAACGTCTACCGAACCGTCCGCGAGTTCGAGCGCGCCGGCGCGGCCGGCGTCCACATCGGGGACCAGCGCACGCCGAAGAAATGCGGTCACTTCGACAGGAAGCGACTCGTCGAGACTGAGGAGATGGTCGGCAAACTCGCGGCCGCGACCGACGCCCGCGAGGACGACTCGTTCGTCGTCGTCGCCCGCACCGACGCGGTCGCGGTCGAGGGACTCGAGGCGGCGATCGACCGCGCCCGAACGTACGTCGAGGCCGGGGCCGACGGGATCTTCGTCGACGCCCCGGAAACGGAGGCGCAACTGGCGGAGATCGGCGACCGCCTCGCCGACGTGCCGCTGGTCGTCAACCTCCCCTACGGCGGGAAGAGCCCGATGCTCCCCGCCGAGCGGGTCGCGGAGATGGGGTACGACGCCTTGCTCTTCGCGACGACGGCACAGAAAGCGAAGCTGCGGTTGCTCGAAGACGTCTACTCCGAACTCGTCGCAACCGGGGACGAGCGCGGGCTCCGCGACCGGCTCGGCACGTGGGCGGACCGCAACGACGTGACCGACCTCGAGACGTGGCGCGAGCGCGAGCGTCGATACGCCGCCGAGAGCGCGGATCAGTCGGGATGAAACCGGCTGCCCTCGATCTCAGTCGCTCGACTCGAGTTTTCGTCTCGTGTACGGTTTGAGGCCGCCCTGATCGACGAGGTCCTGCAGGAAGGGGGCCAGCGGTTCGGCGTCGTACCGAACGCCCTCGTCGTGGTCGTAGACGAACCCCTCGTCGACGTCGATCGAGATTTCGGTTCCGTCGTCGATCTCGCCGACGTCCGGGCAGATCAACACCGGCAGGCCGAGATTGATCGCGTTCCGGAAGAAGATCCGCGCGAACGACTGAGCGACGACGCCGGCGACACCGGCACCGACCAGCGAGAGCGGCGCGTGCTCCCGTGAGGAGCCGCTCCCGAAGTTCTCGCCCGCGACGACGAAGTCGCCGGGTTCGACGCCGTCGGTGAACTCGGGCCGGAGGTCGTTGAACGCGTGCTCGCCGAGTTCGTCCGGATCGCTCGAGACCAGAAACCGCGAGGGAGTGATCTGATCGGTGTCGATGTCGTCGCCGAAGACCCACGCGCGACCGGTTCCGTCGACGCTCATCGAACCACCCCCACGTCGGAGACGGCGTGATCGTCGTACCGCGTCGTCTCGATCTCCCGCGGATCGGTGATCTCGCCGTACAGCGCCGTCGCGGCCGCGGTCGCCGGACTGCCGAGGTAGACCCGGCTCTCCATCGACCCCTCGCGGCCGGGGAAGTTGCGGTTGGCCGTCGCCAGCGCCACGTCGCCGTCGCCGAGCGCGCCCTGATGCGTACCGAAACACGGGCCGCAGCCGGCGCTCTGGAACGTCGCGCCCGCGTCGACGAGTGCCTCGAGCACGCCCGTCTCGAGACACCGCTGATACACCGCCCGGGAGGCCGGGACGACGATCAGGCGGGTGTTCGGAGCGACCTGCTCGCCCGCGAGGACGTCCGCGACGACGCGGATGTCCTCGTAGCGGCCGTTGGTACAGGTGCCGACGAACACCTGATCGATGTCGGTGCCGGCGGTTTCGCCCACGTCGACCGCGTTTTCCGGGTTCGACGGCTTCGAGACCTGCGGCGCGAGGGCGTCGCCGTCGTAGGTGTAGACGGCCTCGTAACTCGCGTCGTCGTCGGCGGCGAGGTCGGGGTCGACTCCGACCTCGAGACCGGCCTGTTCCTCGAGGTACGTCGCCGTCCGCTCGTCCGGTTCGACGATGCCGGCTTTGCCGCCCATCTCGATCGCCATGTTCGAGAGCACGAGCCGCTGGTGAATCGGCAGGTCGCGGATCGCGCTTCCGCCGTACTCGGCCGTCTTGTACGTCGCACCGTCGAATCCGACGTCGCCGATGAATCGGAGGATGAGGTCTTTCGCGTAGACGCCGTCGGGCAGGTCGCCCTCGACCTCGAAGCGGATCGTCTCGGGGACGCGGAACCAGAGTTCGCCGGTGGCGAAGGCGGTCCCGAGGTCGGTCGAACCGACGCCGGTGCCGAGTGCGCCCAGTCCGCCGTAGGTCGTCGAGTGGGAGTCGGCCCCGATGACGAGATCCCCCGGTTCGACGAACCCCTCTTCGATCATCACTTGGTGGCAGATGCCGTCGCTGATCTCGTACTGGTTCGCCCCGTACTCGGCGGCGAACTCCCTGACGATGTTGTGGTTGTTCGCGGCCTGTACCCCGTCCGCGGGGGCGTGGTGATCGAGCGTGAAGACGACGTTTTCGGGCGCGGCCAGCGCCGCGTCCTCGCCGGTTACGTCCTCGAAAACGTCGATGGTCAGCGGCCCGGTCACGTCGTGGGTAACCATCGCGTCGACCGTCGCCTCGACGTAGTCGCCGGCGGTCGCGTCCTCGCCCGATTTCTCCGAGAGGATCTTCTCCGTTATCGTTTTTCCTGTCATAGCTGTGGTGGCTGTGTTGAATATCGGTTTCGTATCGATTACTCTGTCGTCGGTTCGCTGCCTGCGGCCTCGAGTACCTGCTCGCGGGTGCCGCCCATTAACGCGTGGCTCGGCGTCCCCAGCTCGAGCCGCTCGGCGACGTCTTCGGCGACTGCGAGCAGCCGGTCGAAGTCGACGCCGGTTTCGATTCCCATGTCGTGGAGCATATTGACGAGATCCTCCGTCGGCGTGTTGCCGACATCACCCAGTCCGCCGGGGAGAATCGTCCCGCCGCCGAGGCCACAGACAGACGTGTCGAACCGCGAGACACCACACTGCATGGCTGCGAGCGTGTTCGCGAGACTCATGCCGTTGGTATCGTGCAGGTGGACCCCGAGATCCGCGTTCGGATGGTGCTCGTAGATGGACGTCAGCGTCTCCGTGATCGAACACGGATCGGCCATCCCCATCGTCGTCGCGAGGGTCACTTCGTCGACGCCGGCCTCAAGGACGCGGTCGACGACGTAGCGGGTTCGAGCCAGCGGAATCCGACCCTCGTAGGGACAGAAGAAACTCGTGCCGAGTCCCGCCTCGACCTCGATCCCCGTCCCCTCGGCCATCTCGACGATGGTCCTGACCTGCTCTAAGTTCTCCTCCAAGCTCATCCCCTGGTTCTTCTCGCGGTAGGTGTCACTGATGACGACCAGCGCGTTCACCTTGTCGACGTCGGCCTCGATGGCCCGTTCCATCCCGATATCGTTCGGCACGAGCGCCCGATAGGTCACGTCGTCGCGCCGATCAATCCGCTCGGCGACCTCGTCGGCGTCGCGCAATCCGGGGACGGCCTCGGGGTGAGTAAACGAAGTAAACTCGATCTCGTCGACGCCGGTCGCCGAGAGCGCGTCGATGATCTCGACTTTCTCGTCGGTCGGGACGAACTCCGGATAGCGCTGGAAGCCGTCCCGCGGGAGCATCTCGACGATCGTCGCGGACTCGGGAAGGGTCATCGGATTACCCCCTCCGACTCGAGTTCCGCCAGTACGTCGTCGTCGTAGCCCAGATACTCACCGAACACGTTCTCGTTGTGCTCGCCGAGAGCCGAACCGAGGTGATCGACGCGACCCGGCGTCTCGCTGAACTTCGGAATCGCGTTCTGGACGGCCGCCTCGCCAAGGTCGTCGTCGTCGACTCTGACGACCGCCTCTCGGGCCTCGTAGTGGTCGTCCTCCATGATGTCCGCAACGTTGTACACCGGTGCGATCGTCGCGTCGTGTTCCTCGAAGGACTCGAGGACCTCCTCGCGGGTGTGGTCAGCCATCCAGTCCCCGATGATTTCGTCGAGTTCCTCGACGTTCTCGAGGCGGCGCTCGTTGTCCGCGAACCGGGGATCGTTTTTGAGCTCCGGCCGACCGATCGCATCGAACACCCGCATGGCGATGGGCTGTGCGCTCGCCGAGAGGGCGACCCACCGGTCGTCGCCCGTCCGGTAGACGTTCCGCGGCGCGGAGGAGGTCGATCGGTTGCCCGATCGCTTGGCGATCTCGCCGGTCTGGTCGTAGGTCAACGGGAACGGCCCGATCAGGTTGAAGATCGGTTCGATCAGGCTCACGTCGATGTACTGGCCGGTGCCGTCGTTGACGTCCCGGTGATACAGCGCGAACATCACCGAGAACGTGGCATACAGCGCGGCGATGTTGTCGGCCAGTCCCGTCGGCGGCAGCAGGGGCGGCCGATCCTCGAAACCGTTGACGTAGGCGAAGCCGCTCATCGCCTCGGCGAGGGTCCCGAATCCGGGCTTTTCGGAGTACGGCCCCGTCTGGCCGTACCCCGACATCCGCAGCATGACGAGCCCCGGATTCTCCTCAGAGAGGGCGTCCCAGCCGAGATTCCAGCGCTCGAGCGTACCGGGTCGGAAGTTCTCGATGAGCACGTCGGCCTCCGAGACGAGGTCGACGAAGACGGTCTGTCCTCGTTCGGAGGAGACGTCGAGCGTCACGGACTGTTTGTTCCGGCTCAGATACTTGTGCCACATGCCGATGCCGTCTTTCTGGGCCCCGAAATTGCGAATGTGATCGCCGTGTTCGGGGTGTTCGACCTTGATCACCGTCGCGCCGAAGTCGGCGAGGAGCCGACCGACGGTCGGCCCGGAGATCATCGATCCCGCTTCTACTACCGTGAGTCCATCGAGCGGACCCTGTGTCTCGTCTGCCATTGAAGTTCGTCTATCGTAGTTTCGTTCGGAGTCGTGTTCGCGGTCGCGTCGTATTTGCGTTCGGAGTCGCGTTCGGTCGCGGTCGATCGAGAGTCGTTCAGACCGGGCGATCGACGTGAGTTCCCGCTCCGGGGTCGGCGATAACCTCGCCGTCCGCGTAGGCGAGTTCGCCGCCCGCGACGGTGTGGGTCGGCCATCCCGTCACCTCGCGGCCCTCGTAGATCGAGTAGTCGGCGACGCTCCGGAGCAACTCGGGCGTCACCGTCTTCGTCTCCTCGAGGTCGACGACGACCAGATCGGCGTCGCTACCGACACGGATCGTTCCTTTCTTCGGGTAGAGGTTCCACGCCTTCGCGGTGTTCGTACTCGTGACCTCGACCGCGCGCTCGAGGTCGATTCGGCCCTCGTTGACCCCTTCCGAGAGGATCAGCGGGAGCATGGTCGCCGTCGAGGGGAAGCCAAGTTTGCTCTCGCGGATGGTATCGCCGATCTTCTCGTCGGTCGTGTTCGCGCAGTGGTCGGTGCCGATACAGGAGATGGTGCCGTCGGCGACCCGTTCCCAGAGGGTCTCCTTGTCGTGCTCGTGTCGGACGGGCGGATTGACCTTCATGCGGTCGTCGCACTCCTCGGCGGTCAGCGTCAGGTAGTGAGTACAGGTCTCGCCGGTGAGTTCGTAGCCCGCGTCCTGGAGCGTCGCGAGTTCGTCGGCCGTGCGACCGGCGCTGACGTGGACGGCATAGAAGCTGTCGTCGTAGTCGTGCTGTCTGGCGAGGCTCGCACCCGCGACCATGCTCTGGGCCTCGGCGTAGTCGGGGAACTCCTCGACGAAGACCTCGTACTCCTCTTTCTCGGCGTCCCCGTCCGCTTCCGTCTCGACGTATGGGTTGCCCCCCGCCAGCGCGTTCGTGATCTCGACGTTCTCGGAGTGGTAGCCGAGCGTCGTCTCCACGTCCTGGTCGGCCAGCGTCTCGATGAACGCGTTCCCGAAGTCGTCGCGCATCTCGCAGTCGACGCCGAACTTCTCCGCGGCGGCGTACTTGTAGTTCATGTACCACTTGAACGTCGTGATCCCGTACTCCTCGATGATCGTCGGGATCTCCTCGACGTGATCGAAGGATAGCAGGCCCAGCGAGAAGAAATAGTCGTGGCGGTAGTTCGCTTCGGCCGCCTCGACGTAGTCGTCCATGATCTCCTCGTAGGCACCCGGCCGGCGGAAGAAGTTCCCCGTCGTCGTCACGCCGCCGACGAGGTCCGATCGGCTCTCCGTGTTCGCGTCCTCGGCCAGTGAGTTGTAGATCCCGTGGTGGGTGTGGGGATCGATCGCCCCCGGCAGGACGTGATTGCCGCCGGCGTCGATCGTCTCGTCCCCATCGAGGGTGCCCCGTTCCCCGATCGCCGAAATCCGGCCGTCCGTCGCGGCGACGTCGGCCTCGAGGAGTCCGTCTTCGGTCACTAGCGTTCCGTTTTCGATCACGAGGTCGTGGTCCGTCACGCCGACTCACCCATGTTCTCGAGGTAGTCCTCGACCTCGCTCGTCTCGAGCACTTCCGCGTACTTCATCCACATATCGAGCAGGCCGATCTTGTGGGAGGCTTCGATCCGGTCGAAGATGCACTCCTGTGGCAGGACGACATCGAAACCGTGTTGCTGGGCGTCGACCGTCGTCGCCCGGACACAGCCGCTGGTGGAGTTGCCGACGACGACCAGCGTGTCAACATCGTTGCGGTTCAGTTGGGCGAGCAGGTCAGTACCGTAGAACGCGCTGGCGTAGCTCTTGTCGATGACCGTCTCGCCCGGTTCGGGCGCGACGGGATCGACGATCGCCAGGTCCTCGTGGTCGGGGTCGTCGTACGAACTCGGGACCACTCGCGTGTACCCGACGGGGATGTCGTTCCCCCGGGCGAACTCGAGGAAGTCCGCGATCCGATCGACCGCGTCCCACGCGATCTCTCCCATCGCCGTCCGGTGTTTTTCGACCGCCTCGAGGATCGGCACGTCGTCGCCGACGATCAGTTCTTGGACGTCGATGACGAGGACCATGGGGTTCTCGCCCGCGCCGCGGGACTCCCACGAGGATGCGCCGTCCTTGTCGTAGCCTGCCTTCTCGATGACACGTTTGTCCTGCTCGGAGAGCAGGTCTTCCCAGACACGATCCGTCATATCTTGACACGTGTGATCGGATGCCTATAAAGGTGCGTACTCACCTCGGAAGTCCGATATCTTCCGAGGTCCGACGAGAGAGCGGCGCATGAACGGGCGCACAGACGAGTCGTCCCACCGATGGACCGATCAGCGAGGGGACGTGAGAGGGATCGAATCACACCTCGAGGGAGTTCCCGGCGTGTTTACCGGCGAGTCGGCCGAGGCCGAGCGCGGTGGTCAACCCGTTGCCGCTGAGGTAGCCGTCCGCGCCGTGGCCGCTGATTCCTGCCGCGGTGCCGCCGCCCGCGTAGAGGTTGTCGACGATGCTTCCGTCGGACTGCAGGACGCGGCCGTGTTCGTCGACGAGCAAGCCGCCCTGCGTGTGAAACAGCGAACCGACGATCGTCGCGCCGTAAAACGGCGGCTCGAGGACGGCGCGACCGTCGACGCGGCCGACCGCATCCGGTTCGTCCGCTCGAATCGCATCGTTGTACGACTCGAGGGCTGCGGCGGTCGCCGACGGATCGCATCCGAGTTCCGCGGCCAGCGTCTCGATATCGGGCGCGCTGACGTACGATCCGAGGTCGACCGCCTCATCGAAGTCGTCGAACTCGCCGCGGAGCTTCTCGAAGATTCGCTCGTCGAAGAGTTCATAGCCGACGCCGCCCGGCTGGTCGACGACGTCGATGGCGAGTGCGGAATAGCCCTTGGCCTCGTTGCCGAACCGCTCGCCATCCTCGTTGACGAGGATGCCGCCGTTCATGATGACTGCATACGTCGAGAGCGCGCCGGTCCCCTGCACGACGGTCGCGTGCCCTTGGAAGGAATCCATGTACGCGATCTCGGCATCGAGTGCCGCTCCCCAGCGGATGCCGTCGCCCGTGTTACCGTCAGAGCCGAAGTACAGCGCGTCCGCGATCTCCTCGCAGTTGTTCTCGACCATCCGCCGATTGCCGGCGAAACCGTCGGTCGCGAGGACGACTTTTCCCGCGCCGATCACCTCCTCGTGCGTTTCGCCGGCGACCGCACCCGCGACCGCGTCGCCGTCCGCGACGAGTTTCGTCACGGGCGTGTTCGTGAGCAGTTCGATGTCGTCGGCGGACTCGATTCGCGCCGCCAGTTCGTTTATTAAGTGCTCCCCGTTCCGACCGGGCGGAGCGTGCATCCGGTAGGTCGAATGCTGGGGGTACTTGAAATCGTCCACGAGCCGGAGCGTGATATCCCAGTCGTCGACTAGCCAGTGGACCAAGTGCTTGCTCTCCGCACAGAGGTGTCGCACCATCTCCTCGTCGGCCTCGTACTCGTTCTTCTCGAGGATGTCTCGGGCCATGTCGTCGGCCGTTTCCTCGATGCCCGCTTCGCGCTGAAACCGGGTCCCCGCCGCGGGAATCATCCCGGTCGACAGCGACGTATTGCCGCCCAGCCGATCAGACTTTTCGAGGACGGTGACGGTCCCGTTCGTTCGTTCGGCGGCCGCGAGCGCGGCGACCAGCCCCGTCCCGCCGCCGCCAGCGACGAGCACGTCGGTTTCGACATCGATCGTCACGTCGTCGACGGAGACGACTTCGGGCGTGGCATCTTCGATAGTCCGTCGGCTGTAATCGGGAGTCGACATACCGTGTGCATCGGTGCCACCAGTACGTAAAGGTATTCACTCCACAAGTTTCGCGGCGTTCCGGCGGACGACAGCCGATTCGCCACTACGGAGTATCGGCGCAACACACCCACACCAGCGGCGTGAATTCACTGAGCTGGCCGCCTCGTTCGGGGGTAGCGAACTGGCGTTCCCCTAGAAAGAACTTTGCGGGTCGCCCGAGTAGACAACTGCAATGACAGCCCACGACTCTGAACGCATCCAATCGGTCGAAACGGCCTTCGAGATTCTCGATTATCTCCAGCACAACGAGGGAGCTGGCGTCACCGAGATCGCCGACGCACTGTCAGTGTCGAAGAGTACCGCACACGGCCATCTATCGACGATGGAGTCGATCGGACACGTCGTCAAAGTCGACGGCACCTACCGCGTCGGCCTGCGCTTTCTCGAGCTCGGCCACCACGCGCGATCGCGATACAACCTCTACGAGTCGGCGAAGGCGGAAGCCGACCAACTCGCAGAAATGACCGGCGAGCGGTGTCAGATAATGGTTCCGGAGGGCCACCACGGCGTCTACATCTACCAGACCGCCGGCGAACAGGCGGTCCGAACCGATTCCCACATCGGGAGCACGGTCGACCTCCACTGTACCGCGGTCGGCAAGTGCTACCTCGCCAACCTTCCCGAAGACGAACTCGAGAGCTACCTCGATGACGTCGGACTCGCGGAACAGACCGAACACACGATCACGGACCGAGACGCGTTCCGGGACGAACTCGAAACGGTTCGCGAACAGGGGTACGCCCTGAACCGCGAGGAGCGGATCATCGGCATGCGAGCGGTGGGGGCCCCGATCGTCACCGATCAGAACGAAGTGCTCGGTGCGATCAGCGTTTCGGTGCCGACGACCCGAATCAACGACCGTGCTGCGGAAGACGAACTACCGAAACAAGTCCAGCGGAGCGCTCGCGTCATCGCGATTCGGACGACCTACAGCTAAGCGTTCGCTCTTCCGGAACGCTCTGATTGGACAGAGCGATATGACGCCGCGGAACCAACGAATTCACCCATACGTTATTCTTATTTACACCCATATGCCCGTAATTCATCTGTGCTCGTCGTTCGAGCGTTCACCACTACGGAACGCTCACAACTGGAAAATAGCGACTCCCGGACTGAAACGACTGAATTGTAATTCAAGCCGTACAGTACACGAGAGTACTGGACGAACTGTTCGACGAAACACCGGCAGTACGTATCATTCCAGTGTCGTATACGGCAGTCAGTGGCTTAGCGTTTCAAACAGTAATTATTCTTATAATAACACCCAAATATAGTCTTCCATATGAATTTGGCACGATTCAGCCCATGTGGTATCCGTATCGACGCCGAAGTCCGCGGTCGAAGAGTTCAACATTGCGGTAGAGTGCTACATCGGTGGGGCTATGCCATCGTCAGTATGGTATGCTTCTCATCGTTTACCAATAATATCGAGGTAGATTCCATCTTCGAGCCGAATAAAGCGGTAGGAAGCTGTTTGGTCGATGCTGGATCAAGAGAAACGGACACCCGCATGGTCGATCAACACGTTAGGCACGCTGATTCATTGACTACAGTGCGGTCGGGTTTGGCTCCAGTTGTCAGCCAGACACCAATCTCTCGTACCGAACTTTGGACGGCAGCCGTACTCGAATGATACTGAATTACTATAGATAGTGAGTAGTATAGTAAAGAGGTAGCTATCCCGGTGATTATTCTGAACCCCCTTCGAAACCGGGTCGTCGAACCACGACCGAGTTCAAGGAGCGAAGGCTGTCGGTTGGCAGCAGTAGCGCCCGCGAAGAGGAGTCGTTACCAAACTATTGGTTGTGTCAGTGTATTCGTGTCGCTCGAGTCATCGGCGGCGAGTACCGAACAGGCACACGGCGTGGTAGTCACTGCTCAAATCACTTCAAACAGAATAATCAGATATCGCCCTATACAGAAAACTGGTGTACTAAACGCACGGTTGCAACCAATACCTACGGGTCATCAGCTGGCTGATCTCGGGTCTCGAACGAATCGAGCGGCAGAGCTGGAAACACATGGTGGCGTCTGAATCAGCCGAAATTAGTATCAATATCGACAGAAATACGAGAGTTATTCAGAACAGCGGAATCGCGCCCGTGAGGATGGCAACCGTCAGCATGACCAGCGACACGACCCACGCCCAGAGGAAGGTGAACTTGATGTGTTCGCCGAGGTCGACATCAGCAAGTCCGATCAGCAAGTACGTCGCACCGGTCAGCGGCGAGATCGGGAACCCGACCGTCATCTGTCCGATCAGCGACGCGCGAACAACTGCGACTTCGGGGATGCCGTACGCTTGAGCCGTCTCGGCTAACACCGGCAGTACGCCGAAGTAGTAGGCGTCGGGGCTAAAGACGAGGCTCGCCGGCATCGCGATGAGCCCGACCAGAGCGGCCATGTACGATCCCATCCAATCGGGGACGATCGAGATCAAGATGTTCGCCATCTCGGTGATCATTCCAGTCTCATTGAGAACGCCGAGCAGGACACCCGCCGCGAGGAGGATCCCGACGTAGGTCATCACGTCCGAGGAGTACTCCTCGAGGATGTTCCGCTGTTCCTCGTAGTCCGGAACGTTCACCACGAGGGCGATCACGAGTCCGGTCATGAAGACGATCGCCGGACTGGTGATGTCGAGCATCAGGAGCGCGATGATCGCGACCGTCACGAGGACGTTGAAATACCAGCGCCGGTTCACTCCGGTCTCGAGTTCCGTGCCGCCGTCAGTCCTGAGATCAGTCTCATCCCCGGCGAGGGCCTCCGTGACGAGCTGTTTCCGTTCGCTGTCAGAGAGGTCAAGATCTGTGTCGATCCGTCGGCTGAAGTAGTACGCGATCAGGAGAATCGTCGCGAATCCCGCGATCTGTGCCGGTATCAGCGGGTTGTAGACGTTTCCGACAGTAGCGGCATCGACGGAGCCGATCGCTCGAACCGTGACACCGCCCCACGGAACGAGATTCATCGTCCCCGCGCTCAACGCCGCTAGCGCGGCTAGAATCTTCGTATCGACATCGAGTGCCACGTAGATTGGCAGGAGCGCCGGAATCGTGATGAGGAAGGTCGTCGCGCCAGCCCCATCGAGGTGCGACGCGACCGCCAAGACCACCGTTCCGAACGTCAGCAGTGCGGGTCGGTCCAGGACGACGTGGATAACCCGTCTCACGAGCGGATCGAACAATCCCCTGTCCCGCATGATCGCGAAGTACCAGACGGCGAACGCGAACATGGCGGTGATCTCGACGATCCCACCCAGTCCGGAAGCCGCGAACTCCCCTAGTTCCGACGGCCCGAATCCGGCGACGAACGCGCCGAGGACTGGGACGATGATCAGGGTCGGCACCACGTACGTAATCTTCCCGATGATCAATACCAGAATGAGTGCAATCACCAGATAGCCGATGATGCCGAGCCCAGTCCCGTCGAGTTGTAACGGCACTACTGGCAGCGATTGTGTGATGCTAACTAACATCCTGTGTAGCTCCTATATCTACCTTAATAATTATTTTGGTATTCATTCACTCACTGCGGATAGCGACATCCCGAGACGGAATCTCCCGGATATCGTCCACACCGAAGTACATATGATCGGGCCAATAGATAGTTCAGAGCGGATGAAACCGACCCGTTCAGCGCTGTTCATACCCGGTAATCGTCCGGAATGGATCGACGATGCAACGACTAACAAGGCCGATCTCGTTATCATCGACCTCGAGGACGCCGTCCCGCCGGCCGAAACGGCTACGGCCAGAGACGATGTCTCGGACGCAGTCCCGACGCTTCGAGACGACGGCCAACGCGTCTTCGTCCGTATCAACGGCCATCCGAACGCGTCGGCCGACAGTGTCACCCAAGATCTCGAGGCGATCGTCCCCCGAGAACCACACGGGCTCGTCGTCCCGAAGGTCGCGACCGCAGCGGATATCGAGGAACTCGAGGCCGTCCTCACACATATCGAGCGACGGGAGGGGCTGGATATCGGGAGCACGGAACTCCTCGTGACGATCGAAACGGCACGGGCGATGAAACAGTGCTACGAGATCTGTCTCGCGTCCGACCGCGTCACGTCCATCATGTGCGGAGCCACGAAGGGAACGGATACGAACCGTGCACTCCGGTTCGATTGGACGGGGCCGGGCCGGCAAGGACTCGAGACAGTACACATGCAACAGAAGGCACTGCTCGACGCGAGAGCGGCGGGTATCGACTACCCGCTCGCCGGTCCGTACGTTGACATCGACGATCACGAGGGGCTGGTCGAGGACATCGAATTCGCTCGCGAAATGGGATACGAGGGATACGTCGTCGTCCACCCGTCGCACGTCCAGTACGCGAACGATCGGTTCACACCCGACAACGAGACCGTCGAGTACTGGATCGACCTCTACGCAGCGTTGCAGGACGCGATCGATCTCGGCGAGAGCGCGATCCGCTACCGCGGCGAGATGATCGATACGGCGAACCTCGAAACGGCCCGGGAGCATCTCCGGCGTGCGGTCGCGTTTCGGGACGAACTGGACGACGATGTCGCAGAGCGACTGCACGACCTTGAGGACATATCGGATTGAGAAACGATGCCGACTCGCGGGCAGTACAAATGGGAGGCATCACCGCGACCGACCATTCATCTCATTATCGATCGGGGTGAGCCGTTTCCGGCGACCCGACGACACCGCGCTCGATCAACGCCGCGACTTCCGCTTCAGTGTATCCCATCCGTTCGAGCGTCTCGTACGTGTCTTCGCCGACGCGAGGTACGCCCCGCGTGATCCCCGTCGTGTCGTCGCCGTACTTCACGGGATGGTCGATCACGGACAGTTCCTCGTCACCCGCCCGTATCTCGGAGCGCAGCTCTCGGTGTTTCACGTGCTCGTCGTCCCAGACCTCCTTCGTATCGTAGATCGGACCGCTCGGAACGCCGTAATCAGCCATCACGTCGAACCACTCGTCTGTCGACCGTGCGGTTAGTTCGTCTTCCAGAATCGACTCGAGTTCGTTCCGGTTCGTGCGCCGTTGTTCGGTCGTTCGGAAGCGGTCGTCGGTCGCAAGTTTGGGGCGGTCGATCGCGGCGCATAGCTTCTCCCAGTGGTGGTCCTGCACGACGACGATCGCGAGATGCGAGTCCGCCGTCTCGAAGACGCCGTAAGGGACGAACTCGTCCAGTTTGTTTCCCATTCGCGGATACGGTTCGTCCGTCGCGAAGGTATAGCCGGCTCTAACGGTCAGCCAAGAAAGCATACAGTCCAGCATCGAAACGTCGATGTACTGTCCCTCGCCGGTCCGTTCGCGCCGGAAGAGCGCGCCGAGAACGCCCTGGACCGCGTACATCGAACCGGCGATGTCGGCGATCGGAACGCCCGACCGATACGGTTTCGAGTCCGGCGGTCCCGTGATACTCATGTTCCCCGACATCGCCTGTGCGATGATGTCGAGCGCGGGGTACTCGGCGTAGGGACCGTCCTGTCCGAAGCCACTGATCGAGCAGTAGACGATTTCGGGGTTCCGCTCGGCGACTGTCTCGTAATCGATTCCGAACCGCTCCATCGCCCCCGGCCGGAAATTTTCGACGACCACGTCCGCTTCCTCGGCTAACTCGAGAAAGAGCGCCGCGCCCTCGTCGCTCTTGAGGTTCAAAGAGACGGATCGTTTGTTCCGATTGACGGATGCGAAGTAGGAGCTGAAATCGCCGACGTAGGGCGGGTTGTGACGGCCCACGTCTCCTCCCGTCGGCCGTTCGATCTTCACGACGTCGGCACCCATGTCAGCGAGTGTCATCGACGCGAACGATCCCGAGACAACTTGCGTCACGTCTAAGACGGTGATAGTATCGAGCATGTGTTTCGTATCCTCCAGTAGTCAGGCCGCCTGAACGTGGAACAGGGACAGTAATAAACGTTTGTACGAATCAGTGGATTCGAACGACATCGTCCGGCTTCCACCTAGAGAACGGCGACTCCATAACCGACCCCAGCACGCTCGTTCCGTATCGTCGCTCCGACGAGGAGTTACGTTTCACGCTGTGAATTATATATCGAATCGGTCAACTGAGAGTAACTCCTAAATAGTCGGCGACGAAAGTCCGGGACGACATGGGGACGGACGATCCAAACCGAACCGGTGATCGAGACGGCAGGAACACGATCAAAGCTGTCGATACGTCGCTTTCGATCGTCGAGGCACTTAAACAAGAACGGACGGCGAAAGTTAGCGAACTGGCCCAACTGACTGGGCATTCGAAAGCGAACGTGTACAAGCACCTCAACACGCTCAAAGCGCAGGGGTTCGTCGAGCGGGACGACGACGAGTTCCGGCTTGGACTCGGCTATCTCGATCTCGGCGGGCTGGTTCGGGAGCAACTCGAGGGCCAGCATATCATCAAGCCGAAGATCGCCGAAATCGCCGACAAAACGGAGGAGGTCGCCCAATACATGGTCGAATCGAACGGGAAATCGGTCATCGTCTTCAAGGAAGTCGGCCATCAGGGCGTGTCGCTCCGAACGAGGGTCGGCGCGCAGCTCCCGATCCATCAGGTCGCGTCAGGGAAGGCCATGCTCGCGTTCATGCCCGACGCTCGCGTCAACGAGATCGTACAGCGCCACGGGCTTCCAGCGGCGACGGAAAACACGATCACCGATACAGAGGCGCTCAAGGACGAACTAGCAGAAATCCGAGAACGGGGATACGCGACGAATCAGTCGGAGAGTACGAAGAAGCTATTCGCCGTTTCCGTTCCGGTGATGTCCGTCTCGGAGAACGTCATCGGAGCATGTACCGTTTCTGGACCGACCCATCGTATGAACGATACCGGAAAAACGTCACAGGTGGTCGAGACACTGCGAAGTGTGACCAACGAAATCGAACTGAACCTCGCTCATTCTTAAATTTCTCTCCATTCTTCGGTGCCGACTCTCTGTTACTATTATGAATTCTCCCACGGTTCAGCTATCGACGCTATACATTACATCCATACGAAAGTAAATCACAACGTTCGGTAGCCGCCATTTGCCGCCGGAAACTCGAGCGACAACCGACGGAATCGGAGAAAACGGGAACGGTAACTGCCGTTGACTCAAAATCGCGCTCGAGCAGAGAAACGAACGTAGCAGTACAACACGGGAGACAGTTATGTTCTACTGCCGTTCTCTATTAGTACCAGACCCTTGGTCGGATGGGGTGTCTCCGCTGAGTTTGCTGAATCGGTGGAGACGGGCCATATCGGGTCCTGTGCAGTTGTGAACGGAAAGACGATCGACATCTCACAACTGCGGCTGCCCTTTACCGACCACGAGATTGAACTCAGACGAGATCTCGACGGCTATAGTAGGCTCAGCAAGACGCTCAAGACGTTCAGCTGGAGACATCCCTTCTGTCGGCAGACAGAACGGGGATAGATAGCGATCAGACGAAACGAACACTCGGTCAACGAATGCTTCCAGACAGCAGGAGGAATCCAGTATCGGCGAGCAAAGACCGAGCGATAAAGATACTATATCTGATGTATTAATCGTACTATTTGGGAGATATCATTATCGACTCGAGTACCGTTCGGGAGTACCGACTCGAGATCAATGCCGGCCGTGACGGAAAGACGATTGGTTCGTAGTATTGGACCAGCGAGAAACGAACGTAGTAGCACTCTATACAGGATGTGATTTCTAAGGAGCATACTCGTGAGACGCTATAATCACATCTCAATCCCCACACTATAGCCAATTATTTGAATTATCTGCAGTAGAAGCAGACGATTGCATACATAACTGGTCGATATACCGGTGGGTCGGTCGCGACGTGAACGAATACCGGACAGTCTCGAGTTCCCGGTCGACTTCGGAGAAGCAATTACCAAAAGGTGACGAAGTCGTCATCGGTTCACTGCTATCTCGGATAGTAAAACAATATCTAAATACGATAGGTAGCTCGAGCGGATCGGAATCGGAATACCGTGATTGGTTGAAATACTGCACTGCTCCGGAACCGGCGAACTGACTACGAAGGAGCGACCGACTGACCCGGCAGTAATGCTCATCGAGGTAACATGGGTCAGAAGGCGCGATGCGTCTGTTCAGTCGACGCCAGTCCCCGCAGTTCCGCATCCAAGCGACTCGAGCGTAACCCAACCCAGTACGGGCAGGCTTCTCACTCGGAGTCAGCGAGTAACTCGCCGACGTAGCTGTCTTCCCACTCGCGGCGGGCCTCGAGTTCGCGTCGCCCGCGGGCCGTGACCGTGTAATAATTCGTTCGCTGGTCGAGTTCGCCTTTCTCGACGAGCCCTTTATCCACGAGAGTGTCGAGGTTGGGGTAGAGTCTCCCGTGATGGATCTCCTTTTCGTAGTACTCCTCGAGTTCCTCCTTAATCGCGAGTCCGTGCGGTTCGTCCTGTCCGGCGATCGTGTATAGCAAGTCTCGCTGGAAGCCAGTGAGATCGTACATATCGGAATTTCTGTCTATCGACGGATAAGGATTCCGAGAATACATGAGCGGAAATATAGAGAATTAAACCAGTTTTCGATCCGCGTAGGATCGGTTGAAAGGTCTACAGAAAGATAGGCACATCGTCGGCCGATAGAGAAATGAATGTGTATCGGTAGCAGCGTGCTACCTCAGTATGTAGCCAGTAGCGTTAGGTATCACTACATCCGACGTACCAATGGCGGGGGATGGATACGGTTGTCTATCCAGAACCGATCCGCTCCGAGACAGACCCTCGCCTTCTCGCGATCGTCACGTGAAATTCCCTAGATTGTCTCTCAGCGGACTCGTAGAGTCATTAGACCTGGTGAAAAGAGACGAGTGACGAGCCTGGTGGAAATCACAGCGAACAGGACAGTCCCGGCGTCGTTGAACGAGCGGCACGCTTTTAGGAGACGGTACAGACGAACTACTGTGGGACGCTACCAGCCGAGAAAACACGACTCGTTCATCAAATGCGATACGCGTCGCTGCGGGGCAAACAACGCTCCGGAAGGGGCCGCGGAGTACGATCCGGACTGTTGGCGGTGCGGGGAATCGTTGGGTGGAAAACCCGAACCAGGCGACGAGGTGACCGTCGATATCGTCGACGAGAAAGCCGACGGCACGCTCGTCTGCAAGACAGAAAGCGGGTTCGTCCTCTTTCTCGAGGCGGACATCGCGGCGATCGAGGCGACGGTCCGTGTGACGACCGTCGACGAGACGTACGGGGAAGCAGACCTCGTCGAAGCGGGCTCGTAGCTGGCACGGTATTCGCGACGGACGGACGAGACAGCAGATCGCTCTTGCTAATCGAGAGCCAAGCGGCGAGACGGGACGTGCTTTCGAAACGATCAGTCGGGAATCGGAGTCGACGGACAAACGGCAACCGCGAGCAGCAACCGATTTTCAGTTGGCAGTAGTGTCCTCGAGAAACCCCTCACTCGCGGAAGCCTGGCTTTCGAAGCGGAGTTGCCACTCGCAGGTTTTTCTCCTCGAGTGCGGGGGTGCAACCAGCCGGTGCAATTATTGCCAAGAACGAAGCCACCCGTAGTGTATGGCACATAGTCACAATATGGCAGACTACGAGGACGTTCGCGAGGCGTTCTCGTGGGACGAGATCTACGACGTGGCGGACTGGGACGCCCCCTCGTCGTTGAATATCGCACACGAGGTCTGCGATCGCCACGCCGAGAACAAGGAGAAGGTCGCGTTGTATCAGGTCGATACCGACGGGGAGTTGACGACGATGACGTTCTGGGAACTCGCCGATCGAACCGACCAGTTCGCGAACGTCCTCGAGGCGCTCGGCATCGAACGAGGTGACCGCGTGTTCTCGTACATGCCGCGGATCACCGAACACTACGTCGCGCTGGTCGGAACGCTCAAGCGAGGTGCCGTCTTCGGCGGGATCAACGAGCGGTTCGGCCCCGAGGGAATCGCCTATCGGCTGGACGACTGCGATGCGAAGGCGATCGTCACCACCGCGGCGAACCGCGAGACGGTTGCAGACGCACTCGAGGACGTTCCATCCGTCGAACACGTCATCGTCGTCAGCGACGACGGGACGGGACTCCGGCGCGGCGACGCGAGCTACCGGAGCGAGATGGCGAGCGCGAGTCGCGAGTACGAACCGGCCGACACGGGCGGCGAAGACGACGCGTTGCTGTACTACACCAGCGGGACGACCGGCCTGGCGAAGGGCGTTTTGCACAAACACCGGTGGGTCGCCGGTGTCGCCGCCACGCAGAAGTATGCGGTCGACCTACAGGAGGGCGATTGCTACTGGTCGACGGCGGATCTCGGCTGGCTAACCGGGCCGATCAACACCTTGGGCGCGTGGTTCTGGGGGACCGCACTGTTCACGTACGAGGGCGAGTTCGAGACCGACGCGTGGGCCGAACTCCTCGATACCTACCCCATCACGGTCCTGTTCTCGGTTCCGACGGCCTACCGCATGCTTCGCGAACACGAGGACGTCCTCGAGGGAGTCTCGCTGGACCTGCGCCACGCGCTGTCGATCGGCGAACCGCTCTCAGCGGGCGTCGTCGAGTGGGGCGAAGAGACTCTTGGAGTCACGATCCACGACACCTACGGCCAGACCGAGACGGGGAACATGATCATCAACAACTACCCGACGATGGAAGTTCGGCCGGGATCGATGGGCAAACCGCTGCCCGGGATCGAAGCCGCCGTCGTCGACCCCGAAACGGGTGAAGTGCTCGAGCCCGGCGAAACCGGCGAAATCGCCCAGCGCGGGGACTACCCCTGTTTCTTCGCGGAATACTGGAAGAAGCCCGACAAGACTGCGGACTGTTTCGTCGACGGACCGGACGGGAGTGAGCAGAGTGAAGCGATGCGATCCTCGTCAGATGGGGCGTCTGACGGCGAGTGGTATCTCTCGGGCGACCTCGCACACAGGGACGAGGACGGGTACTTCTGGTTCGAGGGACGCGCCGACGACGTCATCCTTTCGTCGGGGTACCGGATCGGCCCCTTCGAGGTCGAGAGTTCGCTGGGCGAACACGAGGCCGTCGCCGAGGCAGCCGTCGTGCCGAAGCCCCATCGAGAGCGAGGCAACATCGTGAAAGCCTACGTCGTTCCCAGCGAGGGGACGACGGGCTCCGACGAGCTCGCAGCGGAGATCAAGACCCACGTTCGAGAAGAACTGTCGGCACACGAGTACCCCCGCGAAATCGAGTTTCGAGAGGAGCTTCCGAAGACAGTCACCGGGAAAATCCGCCGGACGGAACTCCGAGACGAGACGGCAGACGACGCCGAGACGAGGTGAGACCGACCGATCGCGGCTCGAGACGCTAATCGGATTGCCGATGTCGAACTCACCCGCATGGAGGTAAACGGCGAGCACCCCGGGGCGCTCACCGTCGGCGTCGTTGGGGACGACCAGATAGGCTTGGATTCGCTCTCTCGGTGCAACCTCGTCCTCGAGGAGTCGGCGCTCGAACCCGTCGGCAGCCGTGACTGAAACGGTCTCGATGGCCGGATCGGGCCGGTCGGGAAGGATCCGAGAAAGTCCAGAACCGCGTGCGAGTGACGTCCATAGCGGGGCAACGGACGAGGAGATCACAAAGACAGCCGTCGTGTCTAGTTTGTCTCACTCTGCTAGGTCGCGGCGGCTTGAAGATAGGTTTCTGCGGGTTATAGTTCGTCGTAACTAAAATAGATTGAAATCGACAAGATACATCTTTTATATTCTCAGTTATACTTTTGACGGCGTCTCGAGTTACCTGTTTTTCGTATCGAGATCGGAGTCCGTATCGGCGGAGTACTGGCTCGAGATGCTGTGTGCCATCGACGAAAGGTGTGGTAGCTTCGACGTAGTATTTCTCTATTACTTCTTGTAAAATAGCTCGATCAATTGTTTTTAGACATCAATACCCCATATATGGAGAGGATTGTTCACTATATAGGCCATATCGAACAAACGATGAGGTTGGTGACGATCAATCCGGATCACAGTTCTGTCGAACGAAACGCGATTCGGATTCGGGTCAGTTGCTAGCTGTAATCGGCTCTCTGTAGCAGTCGTACACAGCCTTCCGTGATCTCTCGGCAGAATATTTCTATGATTATCTAACTGCATTCTAAAATGATAGTTTGGCGGAGTCGAATCGAATATCGGACTCCATCAGCTGCCGCGGTGTCCGTTCTCGATTCTTTCTGCTCTCAGTTACAGAATGTTGCTGCACGGACGACTGGGTTCGGAGTATCGCAGTCGCCCGCGGACCGAAAACGAAGTCTTCTTGCATTCAGCCGGGGTGGACAGGAATGTGAACATCGGAATCGGATTCGCCGGCCTCGGTGCGCTGCTGTACGGAACGTCGTTGTTCGTGATGAAGCGGTGGTTCGCTGACTACTCGTCGCCGGTTTTCCTGTCGATTACGTACGCGCTCTCGATGGTCCTCTATCTTCCGGTGGCTATCGCCAGCGATGCGCCCTTTCTCCCTGCATCGAATCGGGTCAATGCCCTCGGATCGATTTTCGCAGTGACTGCGTTGACGGCACTCGCAATGGGATTTCTGTTCCGCGCGATTCGAATCGGCGAAGTGTCGTACGTCTCGCCGATCAGTAAAATAATTCCGGTATTCGTCTTACCCCTCGAAGTGGGACTCCTCAGACAGCATCTGTCCGCGCTCCAGATCGGGGGCGTGGTCGTCGCAACCGTTGCGATCTACGTCGCCAATTGGCAGGGAACGACGTTCTTCGCCCCGCTCAAACAAGCCGCCCGATCGCGGCCGGCCCAACTGGCGCTGCTATCGGCGGCGACGTTTGCGGTCGTCGACGTCGGCAAGCGCGTGCTGATGCAAGAGCTAGCGATCGCCCCGACGACGTACGTTCCGTTGATGTTCATCGGGATCACCGCGATAATGGGATCGCTGGCGACCCGTTCTCGCTGGCCGGACGACTGGTGGCGCGATCTGCCTTTCTTCCTCGTCACGGCGCTGATCATCACGCTCGCGAATCACATCGTCTTGCTCGCCTTCCAACGACTGCCGGCAAGTATCGTCTCTCCCGTCGTCAACGGGCAAGCGATCGTCGCCGTGATTTTGGGAGCGATTTTCCTCGAGGAGTCACACCTCCGGGCCCGGCTCGTCGCCACCGGCTTAGCCATCGTCGGCATTACGATGATTTCGGTCGGGTGACCCGGCGAGTCGTCTGCACGTGCGCTCCAGGGCGGCTGCTTCCCGTCGGCAAGACGGCCAACGGGCCTGTCTCGAGAACGAAACGTCGGAAGATCGACTAGGTACTAATTTGCATCTCTCAAACGCTCGAACGGGGTCAGCAGTGACCGGTGCTCGACTTCGAGGCGAAAGCACTCCATCGTTACAGCGATAGGGTAGTAAACTACCTTCGAACGGTGACAGTCCGCTTCGTTCAGCAGAAACGATTCGGGACCGATCAACAGGCAGCGATACGCTCTCGTTCGGCAGTTCGTCAGGATCAAACACGGACTGCAAGCCCGGCTGACTCAGGCAGTCGGGTTCACAGCGCACTTCTGCCCCCTTCAGTCACGCCGAGTCGGACGATTTCATCGAGAAATCGGGCCGAGAGCGTCGCGGTCGTTTCCGTCTCGCAAACGCCTGGTCGTTCGCCGCTCCAGTGTGACGGTCGATGGCTGGCGAGACGAGTGACGAGTGCCGGTAGCGGTGCGTATGTCCTCGAGGCGGGGAACGGTCGAACCGACACTCGGTTCGAGACGGGAAGGTATAAGTCTCTCTCGGCCGTCATTTCGAGTGTGCTCGATCGAGACGACTACAGGCTCGGATTCGGGACGTACAGCCTCACTGACGAAGACGGAATCGACGCCCTCGTAACGGCGATCGAATCTGGATACCGCCATCTCGACACGGCCCGTCTGTACGGGAACGAAGCAGAGGTCGGCGAGGCCATCGCTCGCGCCGACGTCGATCGAGACGACCTGTTCGTCGCCACGAAGATTGCCCATTTCGAGGAGCCCGAACGGACACCGGAGTACGTTCGAAACGGCGTCGAGGAGAGCCTCTCCCGGCTCGGAATCGAGACGATCGATCTGCTCTACCACCACTGGCCCCGCGGCCAGGACGATATCGAGACCGTACTCCCCGTCTTCAACGACCTCGTCGAGGCGGGACAGGTCGAACGCGTCGGCCTGAGCAACTACACGCCCGCCGATCTGGAACTCGCCGACGACCTTCTCGAGGACTCGCCGGACGCGGTCCAAGCCGAAATGCATCCGTTCTTGCCCCAAGACGACCTCCGCGCAGCCGTTCGGGACCGCGACGCGTATTTCGTCGCCTACTCCCCGATCGCGCAGGGCGAGGTGTTCGACAGCCCCGAAATCTCGGCCGTCGCCGACAAACACGACGTGAACGAGGCCGTCGTCAGTCTGGCGTGGCTCCTCTCGAAAGACGGCGTCGTTCCGATCCCGCGATCGAAGACGGCAGACCACATCCGGGGCAATCGAGAGGCGCTCGAGCTTGAGTTGGACGACGAGGATATCGAACGGATCAACGGCATCGATCGCCGACTCCGCTGTGAGGACCCCGAGTGGATGGAGTGGGAGTGATCGATCTCGCGACGGTCTCGCCGTAAGACGGCGGATTCGTTCGGGTTCGTTTTTCAGCGACTCGGTCGAATGTGTCTTCCCACCCCTCGCGATCACAGTCACTGCTAGGCGGCGTCTTTGACGGCTTCGAAAACGAGTCGAAAAATGCGGCTACCGAGTGAGTTCCGCGAGCCCGACCGACACGTCGTCTCGAGACGTTATGCTAGCGATCTCGATGAGCGTCCCTCGGTCCGGTCGAGACGGACCACGATTAGCGGCTGACGCTGCTCGCTTCGCCTTTCGTGTCGTAGGTCCGGATGAGGTCGGCGATGAGTTCGACGTCGAGCGGGCGGGGTACGGACAGGTCGGTGACGTCGGCTCACACACGATCGATCTGGCGCACTGGCTTGTCGGGGACATCGACGACGTGAGCGGTCGGCTCGCGACGCTCGTGGACGAGCGACCGGTCTCCGACGGCGATGGCACGCGGTCGGTAACGACCGGCGACATCTATCTGGCGACGGCATCGTTCGAGTCTGGTGCGGTCGGCGTCTTCGAGGGCTCGAGCGTAGCCTCCGGTCACAAGGCGACCAACGCGATCGAGATCATCGGCTCCGAGGGCGCGATCCGGTTCGATCTCGAGCGGCTCAACGAACTCGAGGTGTACGACGCCGACCGGCGGGGCTACGAACGGATCCTCGTCACCGACAAGGACGATCCGTACGGCGACCGGTGGTGGCCGGCCGGCCACACGATCGGCTGGGAACACACAGTCGTCCACGAGAACTACGAGTTCCTCCGCGCGGTCGCGGGTGAGGGCGAGGACATCGTCTCCTTCGACGAAGCGCTGACGGTACAGCGAATCGTCGACACGATCGTCCAAAGTGACGAACGGGGACAGCGGCTCGCGGTCGAAACCGACGGCTGATCGGGTCGGCTCTCCGTCGCCAACGTTTCGCGGTCGAACGGACTGATTCTCTGTCGCGCTCGAGTCACCCGGCCATCGCCAGCGGCGGTTACGGCGGCGACAGAAGGGAGTGTGGGAGTCGGGTGTGGTTAGCAGGTGATCAACTCGACTACCGAGGCGGTTTCATACGGCCGACGGTCTCACGCGTCGATCGCGTCCTTCCAATGGTCGATGTTCCGCTTCGCGTGGACGAGCCTATCGTTGCGTTCGTTCTCGATCTCGATCGTGATCTGGCCGTCGTAGCCGATTTCCGCGAGCGCCTCGTCGACGGCTTCGAAGTCGATGACGCCCGCGCCGAGATCGACGAACGACGTGAGGAACACGAAGAGGCTGTCGTACTGGACGTTCCCCGCCGAAAGGGTATCGACGTGGCTCTGGAAGTCCACGGTCGGGTCGATATCCTTGAGGTGAACGTACGCGATATCGTCCGCGAACCGGTGGATGCCGTCGATCACGTCGCCGTAGGGCTGGTAGTGTGCCGTGTCGTACAACAACTCGAGGTTGTCGGGTGCGCGCTCGAGCCACTCCTCGATCTCCTCGGGACTCTCGATGTGAGACGCGCCGTGATGGTGGAGAACGGGTGTGACGCCGGCCTCGTCGGCGGCCGTACAGATCCGGTCGAGCCACGCGTCGAACGTCTCGTCGGTCTCTTGGCCTCGCGGCGGCGGCAAGATGCCGAGGAACCGAGCGTCGAGTTCGGCCGCGATCGCGGCCCCGTCGACCGCCGCCTCGACGTCTTCCTCGGTGTTGAGCCACCCGGCCATGACACAGTAGATGTCGAGGCCGTTTTCCTCGAGGGAGTCTCGCAGGGAATCGACGCCGATGTAGTTGACTTTGCCGAGACCGATCTCGACGCCGTCGTACCGACAGGCGGCGAAGTCACCGAGACCCTCGGACAATACCTCCGCTGGGTCGTACATGATGGTCGTATAGCCTACGCCCATACACGATGCACGACTGGGCTAAATAATAAATGATGGGGTTTGGTGACGAATGGCAGTTCGGATCGTCGCCGTCGCTACCGGCCGACAGCGACATCGATCGGTCGGTGTGACGACCGCACAAAGCGAGGACGCCGGTCGATCGACAGCGGTCGGACGGTGTCTACATCTCGATGAGGACTTTGCCGTCGACGCGCTCGGAGGCCTGCTGGATCGCGTCGTCGGCGTTCGAGAGGTCGAACGTCGACGTGATCATCGATCGGTTGTCGAGTTTCCCGGCGGCCATCAGCCTGACCACTCGCGGGTAGACCTGCTGGCCGGTGTGTCCCTCCGACCCGTAGAGCTGAGCGCTGTTACCCTGATACTTCCGCAGCGCGATCCCGGGGTCGGAGCCGGCGTTGCTGATATGGACCACGTTCGCGGTCTCCGCGAGGGAGTCTTCGATCGCGGGGTAGGTCTGTGCGACCGCGCCGGCGGTCTCGACGTGGACATCGGCCCCTTCGCCGTCGGTGATCGACGCGATCGTCTCGACCGGATCGTCTTCGATCGGGTTGTAGACGTGGTCGAACCCGAGTTCGCGGGCGACCTCGCGGCGCTCGTCGGACGGTTCGAACGCGATCACCGCGCCCGCGCCGGCGGCCCGCGAGACGTTCATCCCGGTCAACCCGATCGGGCCCGCGCCGTGATAGACGTGGTAGTCCCCGGGCAAGATTCCCTCGGCTCGAGCGAACAGTCCGTGGTACGTGATCGTGCTCGGCTCGATCGTCGCGGCGGCGCGAAGCGCCTCGTCGTCCGTCTCGTAG
Organism: Natrinema sp. CRL1; assembly: GCF_059162405.1. Taxonomy (NCBI): domain Archaea; kingdom Methanobacteriati; phylum Methanobacteriota; class Halobacteria; order Halobacteriales; family Natrialbaceae; genus Natrinema; species Natrinema sp. CRL1. The sequence continues at coordinate 115,945 of NZ_JBLVOY010000005.1, forward strand.
GTCTCCCGAAGGGCCGAAACGTCCCAGCACAGTTTCTCGGGGACGGCGACGTACTCCGCGAACGCGCCGGGGATGGTAAAGCCGAGCTGCTCGAAGTTCTCGCAGTGGCCGTTAAAGCCCTGTCGGCACATGTTACAGCGCCCGCAGTAGTCCGTGACCTCCGCGGTGACGAGATCGCCCGCCTCGAACAGTTGCGCGTCGTCGCCCGTCTCGACGATCTCGCCGGCGAACTCGTGTCCGGTCACGTTCGGCAGCCGGAGGTACGCCGAGTAGTGGACGTAGCCGTCGTCGTCCGTCTCGAGCATCGAGACATCGCTGCCGCAGATGCCCGCATAGTGGACGCGGACGAGGACTTCGTCGTCGTCCGGCGTCGGCCGTTCCCGTTCGGTGACTCGGAGTTCAGGATTTCGCCACACCTGCGAGGCGTTCATAGCCTTCTTCGATTCGCGCTCGGCGTCGGAAACGTCGTACGCTGCGCGGGGGTCCCACTCAGCGTCCACTACAAGGGATTGCATACCACGTTATTTACCAGCATCCGATATAATAATATCGGAGCCGTCTCGGCTCCGATCGGCAGCTACGGCACTCGATCAAAACGTTCGATTACGGCGACTCGGACTCTGCGGTCAGTCGTCCGCTTCGAGGTCGGCGAGGTCCCACTCGCCGGTGATGATCGCGCCGGAGTCGGGGTTGTCCGGTTCGACGACGGCCTCGACGAACGCGGGACCGTCGTACTCGATCGCCTCCTCGAGGGTCGCGGTGAGGTTTTCGGGCTTGACAACGCGTTCGGAGAAGTCGATGCTGAAGGCCTCGGCCATCTTGACGAAGTCGACGGTGTTGTCCTCGTCGAACTCCGTGTTGAGGACCCGATCCCAGCCGTACTTGTCGACCTGCAGATTGCGAATCGACTTCCAGCCGTTGTTGTTGACCACGAGCCACGTGACATCGATGTCGTGTTCGACCGCACAGGCGACCTCCTGATTGCACATCAGGAAGCTCCCGTCGCCCTCGATGTTGACGACCGGTCGGTCGGGTTCGGCGAGTTTCGCGCCGATCGCGGCGGAGACGCCGAATCCCATCGTCGAGAACCCGCCACAGGAGATGTTCGTCTGCGGATCGTAGACGGGGAACTCGGGGTTCGTGATCTCCTGGGGCTGGCCGGCACTCGAGACGATCATGCCCTCGCGGGGCAGTGCCTCGCGGAGGCTCGCGAGCGCCCGGGAGATACTCATCGGCACCTCGTCGGTGTGGCGCTGTTCGACCTGTTCCTGCCAGTCGGCCCACAGGCGCTGGATCTCGTCGTAGTACTCGTTGTCCTCGGTCGAGACTTCGTCGACGCGCTCGGAGACGGCGTCGTGGAGCTGGTCGGTGACGACCTTGGCGTCGCCGAGGATGCCGACCTCGACGGGGTAGTTCTTGCCGATCTCCGTGTTGTCGATGTCGACGTGGATCAGCTTGCTCGGCGGAATCTCGAAGCTAACACCCTGTTCGAACGACGAGGTGTGCAGGTCCGAAAAGCGACAGCCGATCCCGAGGACGACGTCCGCGTTGCTCGCGAGTTCGTTGCCGGCCGACGAGCCGATCCAGCCCGCGTACCCGACGAAGAGGTCGTGATCCTCGGGGATGATCCCCTTCGCCTGGAACGTCGGAATGACGGGCGCTTGCAGGTGCTCGGCCAGGGCCTGGACCTCGTCCCAGGCCTCGCCGAGCATGCAGCCGCCGCCGGGGACGATCACGGGTCGATCGGCGTCGGCAAGCAACTCCGCGGCCTCCTCGATCGACTCGGGATCACCGCCCGGTCGGCTGTGCGTGCGCGTCTCCTCGGGATCCGGAATCTCGACGTCCGCGGCAGCGCCTTGGACGTCCATCGGGACGTCGACGTGGACCGGACCCGGCCGACCCGTAACGGCGATCTGGAACGCGCGCCGGAGGACCCGCGGGAGCCGTTCGACGTCGCTGACGACGAAGCTCCGCTTGGTTACCGGTTCCATCACGCTCGGGAAGTCGCCGGGTTTCTGCCGGTCGAGTTCCTGCAGGATTCCTTGGCCGTACTCGTGGGTCTGCGGTGCGCCGGTGAAGATGACCATCGGGATCGAGTCGACGTAGGCCGTCGCAGCACCTGTCACGGTGTTCGTCGCGCCGGGTCCGATCGAAGTGAAGACCGCAAGCGGGTCGCCGGACGCGCGGGCGTAGCCGTCGGCAAGGTGGGTCGCCCCCTGTTCGTGGCGCGGCTGAATGACTTCGACATCGGAGTCGTTGAACGCATCGAGCAGGTTCGTACTCCCGTGTCCGGGAATACCGACCAGGTACTCGACGCCCTCCTTTTCCAGATACTGAGCAATAATCTCGCCACCGGTAAGCGTGGGCATGTTAAATGGATTACCACGGCGTGACTTGAATGTTACCCCGCGCACGGTGGCGCGGGGAATCCTACTCTCACGACGGCAGGCTTCCTGTTTCGATGACGTGACTTGCAGACACCTCTCGGAAGTCATCAGCGTCCGTAGCGGTCACAGTCTCCACAGGCATTGATTCGGGCCATCCCAACCCTAATTCAGAAAAGCCGCGTTGAAGCACGTTCATCGACGCGTTCGCATCTCTATCGGTCTCGAATCCACAACTCGGACAGCTGTGTTCCCTAACCCAGATGGGCTTCTGGGTTTCCACACCACACGACGCACACTCCTTCGTCGTCCCTCGCGCCTCAACCTGCACGACGTGCGTGCCGTACAACTCGGCCTTATATTCGAGGAGCGTGATGAACTGTCGCCACGCCGCGTCCTGCTTGTTGCGAGCGTTGCCGTCGCCCTGAAGCATCCTCTTCACGTTGAGATCTTCCACAAACACGGCATCGTACTCTTTAACGAGCCACGTCGTGATTTTGTGTTGGTAGTCCAGTACTTTGCGACGAATCCGGCGCTTCACCTTGGCGACTTCCACTCGTTGTTTCTCGTAGTTGTTCGACCCCTTCTCCTTCCGTGAGAGTTTGCGTTGCTCACGCTGAAGACGGTCGTAATCGTCTTCGAGGTCAAGCCAGTCTATCGTTTTGCCGTCGCTGGTGTGGATATAGTTGAGAATACCAAGGTCAATTCCGACGCTGTTACTCGCGTCCAGCGAGTCCACATCGGGTTTCTCGGGGAGGTTAGCTGCATCGGTTTCCAATCCGAAGGAGACGAACCATTCGCCAGTCGTCTCCTTTTTGAACGTGACTTCTTTGATGATGGCTTCGTCGGGGATTGGTCGGGAGTACCGGATTTTCACCCACCCAATCTTACTGAAGCGGACGTACGCGTACTTGTCGTGGCCCCTCTTTTCATCGAGATCGAAACCAGACTGACTGTACGTCACGCTTCGGTAATCGGCGGGTGATTGCCGCTTGAGCCGACCAACGTTGTATCCCTTCTCTTTCTTCTTGCGAAGGTTTGAGAGGTTGTGGTGGAAGCGTGCGACGGTGGCTTGTGCGGCCTTCGAGTGGAGCTCGCTGAATAGCGGCCACTTGCGCTTCCACTCGGGGAGTTTGTTGTTCTGGTCGTACTCACTCGGCTTGTCGTCCTCTGGGCTATTCGTGTAGTCCCAGCGGACGTGGTTGTAGAGTTGGCGATGAACGTCGAGATGGTGTTCCAGCCTTTCCGCTACCTCTTGTGTCGGGTAAGCGTGGTAGCGGTGACTGTGTTCCATCGCTGTCTCTTTATTAAGAATACATTCACTTAATAGTTTGTGTCGTAATGGTTTGTATCACGAGTTGTCGGCTTCATCTCCGACCACGGTGGGTCGAGGTATTCGCCTCGCAGAAGAGTATAATATTCGCCCTCGAATGTGGGTTTCACCGCTGGCTGACAGTCAGTCCCCTGTCGCGGTCGAAACAAGGGCGACTCCGACAGTGCATCGCGATCACACGCAGCGGTTCACGTCTTGACTCCTCGAGGTCGCCGAAATCGAATTCTGCACCGACCGCCGAGTCGAGCGAGCGGCTCGAGCGCCGGGAGAAAACAACACCGTAGCGAGGTATCGGCCGGTCACAGCGACGGGATGACCTCGTCGTTCATGACCTCGAACAACCGCTCGGGTTCGGGGCTGGTGTTCCCGACGGCGATCCGATCGAAGCCCATCTCGGCGTACTCCTCGAGTTGCGCCGCGATCGCCGAGGGATCGTCGGCGATCAGGAACTTCGATTCGATCTCCTCGCGGGTCGCCTTCTCGCCCTCGGCCTCGATCTCCCGCGGGTCCGACAGCGCCCGGTCGAAGACGTTCTGGGTCGTCGCGTGCCACGGCCGCGTCGCCTCGAGCGCCCGCTCGTAGTCGGGGTGGTACGATGCGGTCACGAGCAGCGTCGTCTCGATCGCGTCCGGATCGTTCCCCTCCTCCTCGGCGTAGCGACGGATCGCGGGGTAGAGCCGGTCGGTGTACTCCTCACCTTTCTTGACCGTGATGAATCCGTCGGCGTACCGCGCCGCGAGCCGGGCGGTGCTCGGCCCGTTGGCCGCGATGTGGATCTCCGGCGACCGCTCGGCCATCGTGTACAACTTGGCCTCGTCGAGGTCGAACCGCTCCCCGTCGAAGGTGACGAACCCGTCCTCGTCGATGCGCTCGCGAACCGCGTCGCTGACCCACTCGTCGTCGCCCCAGAGCGCGCGGATGATCTCGAGGGACTCCTCAAGGCGGTCCCGCCGTTCGGGGTACTCGGGCCAGTCGAAGCCAAGCGGCGTCTCGTTCATCGCCTCGCCGGTAGAGAGCCCGAGCAACACTCGATCGTCGTGGAGGTGCTGGAGCGTTGCAAAAGCCTGTGCGATCATTCCGGGATGGTAGTGGCCTGTCGCAGGCGTCACGCACGTCCCGATCGGGCCCTCGAGCCGTTCGGTGGCGGCACCGAGCCACGACCACGCGAACGCCGACTCCGCCTCCGTGTGGAACCACGGGTGGAAGTGATCCGACGTCCAGACGGTTTCGTAGCCGCTGTCCGTGGCGTGTTCCCCGTATTCTAACAGCGTCGACGGGTCGTACTGCTCCTGATGTGCCATGTAGTCGATTCTGACCATCGTCACCTGACAGTACGGAGGACCGTGCATTAGGTTTTGTGCTCGGATGACCCCAGCGAGCCGAGGAACGCGCGCCGCCTCGAGGAGAACGAGACGGGTGACTCGCGGGAGCGTCGGCAAAGCGTGAGAAGCGAGTTGCCGGTCGGACCGGACAGCCGTCAGGACCGCGTCTTCCGGTGTTCGTCGACGACGTCCCAGTCGAGTTCGATACCGAGGCCCGGCCCGTCGGGGACCTCGATCCGTCCGTTCTGGATGAGCGGTTCGTCCTGCGCGACGAGATCGTCCCACCATGGCACCTCGCGAGCGTGGTACTCCATGGCGACGAAGTTCGGGACCGTCGCGCCGACGTGAGCGGTCGCGATCGTCGCGACCGGGCTCCCGATGTTGTGCGGGATGAGCGCCTGATAGTAGGCTTCGGCCATGTCCGCGATCTTCTTCGTCTCGGCGATGCCGCCGGTCTTCGGAACGTCAGGGGCGAGGAAGTCTACCGCTTGCTCCTCGATCAGGTCGCGGAACCCGTGCCGCCCGTAGCGGTTCTCGCCGGTCAGCAACGTCACGTCGGTCGACTCCTCGAGTTCCACCATCGCGTCGGTGTTCTCGGGCGGGAGTGGATCCTCGACCCACGCGAGGTCGTAGGGCTCGATGGCCCGACAAAGCCGTTCGGCGGTTTCGGGGCTGAAGTTCCAGTGGAGGTCGACCGCGACCTCGGCGTCGTCGCCGACCTCCTCGGTGACGGCCTCGACGACGGCGCGCTTGTGCTCGATCTCCGGCGGATCGAAGTGCCGCGAGAGCGTGTCGATGTCACGGCCGGACGGCACGTCGAGGTCGAACTTGACCGCGTCGAAGCCGTCATCGACCGCGAGTCGGGCAGCCTGGGCGTACGCTTCGGGTTCGTACGTCGTCTCCTCCTGGCCCTCCTCGGCCGAGGAGACCATCGCTTCCCCCGCGTGGCAGTCAGCGTAGACGCGGACCTCCTCGCGGGTCTTCCCGCCGAGCAACTGGTAGATCGGCTGGTCGAGGATCTTGCCGGCCGCATCCCAGAGCGCGATTTCAACGCCGCTGATGGCGATCGTCCCGACGCCCCACTGCGAGCCCCGCCCCGAGAGGCTCTCGCGCATGAGGTTGTAGAGTCGCTCGACGTCGAGCGGGTTCTCGCCGACGAGTACGGGCCTGAGATAGTCCGTGACGATCTCGTGGACGCCCGGCGAAGGGTAGGCCTCGCCGATCCCCGTCACGCCCTGATCGGTCTCGAGCGTGACGATCGTCCACGGGAAGTTGCCGTCGATAACGAAGGAGTCGATATCCGTTATCTCGGCGGTTGGCCCGTCCCGGGCGGGCGTTTCGTCGAAGTCGGTCCACATCGTCGCTGCGAGCGTGGATGCAAAGTCCTCGTACATGGTTTGGTGTCAGCGTGTGCGTCGTCGGCAGTCTGCGGTCGTCTCGAGCGGGTCGACCCAGCGGCGCGGATCGCGCCCGCGACGGGGCCGCGATTTCCGACCGATACGGCGGCTGTCGCATCGGTCTCTCCGTGCGGCCGGACCGGAGCAGTGCAACTCGCCTCGAGCGCGGCCGGTTCCGTCTCCGGCCCAGGGGCTCGTGTCGCAGGCGTTGATAGCGAGTCGCATTATCAACTCGATTGGGGAGATACCTGTTATAACTTCCGGTGGCCGAGACCGGGTGAGGGAGGCGAGTGATCGCTTGGTCGGGACAGCCGGACGGCTTTGCCCCAATCGACCGACCCGGACGGCTGAGCGACGAGACGCCGAGCGATCCGTTACCAGTCGCTCTCCTCCCGATCTATAGCCACTGAAAAGATGTACACACTGATCGCGACGCTGTCATTCGATCAGGTGTGCAATGACTGTCGATGGCTACTATATCCGGTCGCGCGGCGGACCCGTCGAGAAGTCCAATCGTGATCCACCACGCGATCGAACGGGACGACGAGTCACACCGGAAAACGGCGACTGTGACGCCGAAACCGAATCGCTCCGACGGTCGGCGGAGCGATCGTCGCCGCCGACCCGAGAGACGCGCCGATCGTCCGACGGTCACGCGATCGGGTGCACATCGGCTTCGGCGGCCGCATACTCGAGGGTTAGCTGTACCAGCGCTCGATCTGGATGGTTTTCTCGGTGTAGAAGTTGACCGCGTCCTCCCCTTGGGCGTGAAGATCGCCGAAGAACGACGCTTTCCGGCCGCCGAAGTGGAAGAAACCCATCGGGGCGCAGACGCCGACGTTGACGCCGATGTTCCCCGCGTCGACCTCGTACTTGTACTGGCGCGCCTCGCTGCCGGACTCGGTGTAGATCGAGGAGGCGTTGCCGTACTTCGTCGAGTTGACCATCTCGATCGCCTCGTCCAGATCCGCGGCGTCGGCGAGACAGAGCACCGGCCCGAAGATCTCCTCCTGTGCGATCTCCATGTCGGTCGTAACCCCCTCGAGAAGCGTCGGGCCGAGGAAGTGCCCGTCGACGAGGTCCTCCTCGGGGTGTTCGAAGTCCCGGCCGTCGAGGACCAGTTCGGCACCTTCGTCGAGTGCATTGTCGATCAGGTCGAGCACGCGTTCGCGCGAGTCACCCGTGATCAGCGGCCCGACGTCGGTGCCCTCGTCGACACCGGCACCGACGGTGAGGTTCTCGGCGGCGTCGATCAGTTGCTCGCGGAGGTCGTCGTAAACGTCGCCGACGCCGACGACGACGTCGTTAGCGAGACAGCGCTGCCCCGCATTGCCGTAGACGGAGCCGATGACGTTCGGGACGGCGTCGTCGACCGAGGCGTGTTCGGTGACGACGGCGTAGTTCTTCGCGCCGCCCTGTGCTTGGACGCGCTTGCCGTGCTCGGCGGCGGTCTCGTAGACGTGCTTGGCGACGGGAGAACTCCCGACGAAGGAGACGCCCGCGATGTCGTCGTGCTCGAGCAGGGCGTTGACGGTGTCGGCCCCGCCGTTGACGAGGTTGACGACGCCGTCGGGGAACCCGGCCGCGTCGACGGCCTCGAAGATGAGCTGGGAGCTCAACGGAACCTTCTCGCTGGGCTTGAGGACGAACGTGTTTCCGGACGCGACCGCGTACGGCAGGAACCACAGCGGGATCATCGCCGGGAAGTTGAAGGGCGTGATGGCGGTGAACACGCCCAATGGCTGGCGGACGGCGTACTCGTCCATGTCACGCGCGACGTCTTCGACGTTGCCGCTGCCTTCACGCATCATGTTCGGCATGCCACAGGCCACCTCGACGTTCTCGATACCGCGCTTGATCTCGCCGCGGGCTTCCGCGACCGTCTTCCCGTGCTCGCGGGAGAGCGCGGTCGCGATCTCGTCGAGGCGGTCCTCGAGTTCGGTCTTCAGGTCGAAGAGGTACTGTACGCGCTCGACGACGGGCGTCCGTCGCCACTCCTCGAATGCCTCGTCGGCCGTCTGGACTGCATCGTCGACGGTCTCGACGGTCGAATACTCGACCGTCGCGAGTTCGTCTCCCGTTGCGGGATCGAGGACAGGCTGGGACGTCTCTCCGGCGGGCGTGTTCCACTGCCCGCCGACGTAATTGTCGACGTGGTTACGAACGTCTGGTGAAACGGCTCGCTCTCGTTGCTCGGACATACGAATTAGTGCTTGTGGTACGCACACAAATACGTTACGTTCATGATGGTGCGAATTGGAGTCACCCGCTCCAATCGCTGCGCTTCGACGGCGCTGACAGTTCCGCCACTCCACTATCGTGATCGACGAAAACGTTTGAGAGCGTCAAACGACGATTTTTGTTTGACAGACACAAACAATTTAGTAGATTCGTATGTAAGTAGTCCACATGGCAAAGACGACGAAACCGAGAACGATTCAGGCGGTGGGGATCACGCTCGAGATCATCGACTACCTGCACGAACACGACCGCGCGCGGATCACGGAGATCGCGAACGAACTCGGCCGGTCGAAGGGGACGATTCACTGCCATCTGGCGACGCTGCTCGAGAAAGAACACGTCGTGAAAGACGGAGAGACGTACCGGCTCGGGCTGCGGTACCTCGAACTCAGCGAGGGGGTCAAAGACCGGCTCGGAATCTACGACGCCGTCACCGACGAACTGGCCGATCTGGCCGAACAGTCCGACGAACTGGTGCAGTTCGCAACGGAAGAACATGGCCGTGCGGTCTACCTCTACAAAAACGGTAGCGAGCGGGCCGTACAGACGGCCTCGTCGATCGGCAAACGGGAGTACCTCCACTGCATCTCACTTGGGAAGGCGATTCTCGCACACTATCCGCGAGAGCGCGTCGAGGAGATCATCGATCGCCACGGGTTGCCGGAGTATACCGCGAAGACGACCACCGACCGTGAGGAACTCTTCAAGGAACTCGAGACGATCCGCGAGCGCGGCTACGCGTTCGACGACGAGGAGAAGATCGAAGGGCTGCGCTGTGTCGCAGCACCGGTGAAGGCCGGCCAAGACGAGGTGTTCGGGGCCGTAAGCGTCTCGGGACCCTCGAGTCGGATGACCGGCGACCGGTACCGAGAGGAACTGCCCAACATGGTCACCCGCTCCGCGAACGTGATCGGCATCAACGCCAAATTCTCCTGAGGTCTTTCGGTTTGCGACATCCAAACGGTGGCCCACAGGTTCCGTTCATCGGTCTCTATTCGCGGCCGTTCGTCGGTCGGCAGAGATCGTCCGGTATAAGATTGTTCTCGCTACACTGACACCCATCCGATCGCCCCCTGCCGCAGATGCGACTTCTTGATAATGAATAGCGCGGAATCTTAGACTCGATTGGTATCTGGATTTTACAACGCTACGATTGTAACCAGATCTATCGGTTACCATATTCGAAGTAGAGAAGGTCTCCAGCGTGACCCAACCAATTTGACTGTCGCAAACGTTGTTTTATCAGTGTCGAACAACTGTCGGTCAGTCGATCGCGTTAGTCTTGAGCGACCGATCGGCAGTGACTCATGCCTGACCGAAGCCAGATATCTGTCGGCTTCGACAATGTGAGCGATCGGTACGATCGGTGGGTACGATCGGTGCTACCAGATGTATCGCTGATCGGGAAAAGTTCAGAACGTGGCGCACAGCGACCTCACGATCGAAGACGATAGCGTGGCCGCGCGACACGTTAGCGAGAGTGACGGACTGGACTCGATGTGGAACCGGCGAGTCAAGGCGGTTCATTCCCATCGGTTTCGAGTCTGCTTCAGGTGATTCAATACTGTGGTTCCCACACCAGATACTGAACGATTTTCGTGAGAGTCAAACGACAACTAACAACGGGCAGTACCTCGAGATGACTGCATCCTGACAGCGTCATCACCAGAGCACGGTTAAGGGACGCTGTCCGGGAAGGGTACGGCGCTTGTGAAGATGACTGCGGACAGTTTCGAGCAAGACGTATCGCGTCGGGCTCGAAACCCGAACCGCGCCACGTACCATCGCTTGACTTATTGGAATCCGTGGATCCTCAAATCAGGTCTGAATGCCGCGATTCGCGACGAAACCGGAAAACCTCGAGACAATACGAAATCATAATCTGCGACAGCCTCGACGACCCGTGGGCTACGAGTATGGGATCTACTCGCGACGGTCGACTGAGTAACACACCTATGCAGTATCAAGATCGGCTCGGAGACAATTAATTTCGCAAGCTATTTTTGGATGGTAGTATTTTCGTTTCTTATGGGAATCGGTTACACAACAATTATGTACGATAGCGAAGATCTTGAGGACGGCTTCAGCGATATTGCCGCCTGTCGTTACGACGGGGTTGAAATTGGCCTCGAAAAAATCCGGTCGAACGGCCCCAAAGCCGTCAGTGAATTGCTCGAGAAGTATAATCTGGACTTCTACCTCGCAATGAGCGAATGGATTGAGAGCGAGGATGCGGTTCAGAGAGTAATCGACGACATGCCGACCATCGACGACCTTGGGGCCGAATTCATCGGAATACTACCACCGCAACGGGGTCGATACGACGACACAACCGTCGAAGAGTGGCTATCACAGATTACCAACGCGGCTGTCGATGCAGGGGTGAGGCCAGCCATCCATCACCACGGGGCGACAGCCATCGAACAACCTGGAGAGATCCGACATTTCCTCGACGCTATCGACCAACTCGAACTTGTGTTCGACACTGCCCACTACTATCCCTACAGCGATAATTTTCCCGCAGGCGATGTAACTGATGGCATCAAGCAGTTCGCGGACGACATCGCGTACGTTCACCTCAAGGACGTTGATCCAGTCAAAGATTTCGCGGCGAATCGGGATGCCCTCACTGAGGCAGACTTCCACCTCGATAACGTCATCAATTACTTCCGATCATTCACGGATTTAGGTGACGGCATAATCGATTTTAACGCAATCAATACGGCATTTTCAGATGCTGGCTACGACGGGCATTACACTATCGAGATCGAGAATCAGACCAGCCAACCGCTTATCCACGCCAAGGAGAACTATGACTATTGGATTAGATAGTCTTCCGTTTGGCCGGGTTTGCATCCGCGACAATAGAGAAAGTAGACCAGTCCGGATACGGTCTAATTCCTGTTAGTCTGGTCCCAGTACTGTGTGCTGTTCGCTTTCATCTGCGTCCCAGTATCTGTGGTAACCACTGAAACGATTGACACACAGCTCGCGATGCAGTCGTGCGATCAGGTGTACAATGACTTTCAGTGGCTACTATATTCCATGGGTATCTTGCTAAACCACACCACAATGTGATTGTCTACCGCTGATTAAGTGGAGTTCTGCAAATACGATGTTTTGAACATTTATAAATGACCGGTAACGGCACTCATTCGGGCCAAAGCAAGATTTGAATAGAACTCAGACGGAAACCCACGACCGCTGTTCGTGGCTCCGTTCGATGGCGTCAACGATTCGCTGGACTGCTAATCCAGCTTCAAAGTCTGGCTCATATGATCGGTTATCAGCAATGGCGGAGAGGAACTCGTAATTCTGGTGAACACACATATGCTCCCATCCAATGATGTGACCATCTGGCCACCAGCTATCCATGTACGGGTGATCGTCAGCCGTAACGAGAACGCGTTCGAAGCCGTCATTGCTCTCTGTATAGACCTCGAGTTCGTTCATTCGCTCTAGATCGAACCGAAACCCGCCTTCAGTACCATACACTTCGATCTCGTTTCCGCCTTTCCTGGTACTTGCGACTCTTGATCCCTCGAAGACACCCGTCGCTCCGTTGTGAAACTCAGCAATCGCAGAATACTCGTCGTCAGTCGTTACGGACCGCATCTCATCTTCACCGGGAAGCGGTCGCTCCGTGGTGAATGTCTCGAGGTGACCGGTGACACGGTCGATATCATCGATAAGCCATTGAGCAAGATCAAAGGAGTGCGACCCTTGATCACCGAGTGCTCCAGTCCCAGCTGACGCCTCATCGTTGCGCCACGTCCACTCGGCGTTGGGATCGGCTTGCCAGTTCTGTAGATATCGCCCCCGAAATCGTTGGATTTTTCCAAACTTGCCTGCATCTAACATTCTCTTTGCAAGCTGTAATGCCGGGACGTACCGATAGTTGAAACCGGTCGCAGTAGTCGCTTTGCTAGCGCGGGCAGCGCTTACCATCTCTTCTGCCGTCGCTGCTCGTGGTGCTAACGGCTTCTCACAGAATACGTGTATGTCTCGGTTTAACGCGGCTATCGTTGGCTCAGCGTGGATATGAGTCGGCCCCAAGTTGTAGAGGATATCAATGTCATCGAGTGCTATTTCCCACTCAGTTTCGACTGTATTGAATCCAAACCGATCGGCCGCCTCTTTGACTGCTTCAGTCGTACGCCCGATGAGGACCGACCGCTCGATCTCTGGCGCATCGGGGAAGAACATCGGTAGCCGAGCGAGTGCGTTTGCGTGAGCTTTTCCCATGAACCGATACCCAAGGAATCCTATTTTCAGTACCATATTATGTTGTGGTGGTTTGCAGATCGTATTTTGATTTAGTACCGATACGAACGTACCATCAAGCAGAGGAAATCATGCTCGAACTCGTGGCTGTATACGTTGGATCTATCATATCGAAAGTTGTGCGATAGTCTCTAACGCCATTTCTGAGCCCGTCTCGGGCGTGAACTCGAATCCTATATATTCGCCGTATCCTTCCTCTCGAAGTGTCTCGAAGATATTCGGATAATTCAATTCCCCTGTTCCCGGTTCGTGACGTCCAGGCACATCCGCAACATGAACGTAATCAATGTATTTTTGGTTCTGACGTAGGTTCGCAATGATATTCCCTTCAGTGATTTGCTGGTGATAAATGTCGAACAGCACTCCGAGCGCTGGACTGGCGACATCTTCTACGATTTCGTAGGCCGTTTCTGACTGCTCGAGGAAATACCCATCATGATCGACAGCCCAATTGAGCGGTTCTATTAAGAGAGTGACCTCAGTTTTCTCTGCCGCAGTTGTTGCCTCGCGTAGTCCCTTGACAACACTCTCGTACATTTGGTCATATGGAACGTCTCGCCTCGGTCCCAGATGAACGGTGAGGTACGGGCATCCAAGGCGCTCTGCCACCTCGATAGAGGCTTCGATGTCTTTGAGAGCGGCAGCCCGCGCATCTGGACTCGTTAACGCTCGCTGTAGGTCTTCTGGGCGAGATTGTTCGGTAATCCCTGCCAAGTTTGTGACTTTCAAGTCGTGTTGGTTGAGACGATCTTCAATCGCGTCAAGATCCTTGTCAGTCCATGTCCAAATTTCGACGGCTTCAAACCCCATATCCGCGATACGATCGATCCGTTGTGTGAACGGTTCGTCCTCGTAAACCATTTCCAAACAGATAGACGGCCTCATTACTATCGATCCCTCCCTGAATTTTGTGTCGGTACACGATTTCTGTGACTGATTTGACCATCGTTACTAGTTGATCTCACGTTCACACGTTCATTAATGATACACTGGTTAATTAGTATTTCCATCAGATCGCTAACTGACCCGAAGCCAACCCAATAGATACTGTAATTGCAGTAAATAACATCGTACGATGGCATTCCATTCGTGCTACCAATAGTGTCAGCCTGGATTTCGGAAGAACACAAGAAGTTACCCAGCCGGGACAGCGTAGAGCCCGTGACAGCCCCGTTCAGGGTTCGACAAGAATTTTAACGTGTTCCGTATCGGGATCTGACAACGTTTCGAAGCCATGCTCAACGATATTCTCTAGCGGGATCCGGTTAGTAACAAAGGGATCAGTATCTATCTTTCCACTGGCTATTAAATTGATTATCGCGTTGAACTCGCTTCGGAATGAGGAAGGTGGGAACCCGTAACAGTAGGTTCCCTTAACCGTACGTTCATTCATCACGATGTCATTGAGATCCGTGGTGATTTCGTCATCAGATATGCTGCCCACAGTAATGGTACCTCCACGTCGCGTACTCTGGACAGCCGCGTTGAATGCCGGGTCAATCCCAGCGAATTCAAACGCGGCGTTGACACCGCCCTCAGTTTCGTCAGTGATTATCTTGATGACATCGTCCTCGAAAGGATTGAGGACAACATCAGCACCTAGCTGGCGTGCGATTTCGCCTCGGCTTTCGTTCGGTTCGGAGACGAATATCTCCTTCGCACCCGCCATCTGAGCGGCTTGCACTACCGTGAGACCGATTGGGCCACAACCGAAGATCCCAATCGAGTCACCAGCCTGCATACCAGAGCGACGAACAGCATGAAGCCCGACAGCAAGCGGTTCGATAAGCGCCCCTTCCCAGAGTTCGATTTCGTCGGGAAGTTCGTGTACTTGCTGTTCTGGCACTACAGCGTTCTCAGCAAATCCACCGTCGCCTGTTTGGAAGCCAATCGCGAGCGTGTTATCACAGCGGTTGTACTCCCCGTCTGCGCAGTAGACGCAGTCGTAACAGGGAATATTCGGATGAACCGCAACGGGATCACCAACCGAGACTCGAGTTACTTCATTACCGATTTCGCTAACGACACCACTGAACTCGTGGCCGATAACGATCGGTCGACTCGCTCCAGTCTTCGGGTGGGTGTCCTCGGGGGTGAATTCTGGGTCGCTGTACTCATGGAGATCGGATCCGCAGATGCCACAACTATTGACATCAATCCGAACATCCATTGGTCCAACAGTAGTTGGTTCAACGTCCCTATCGATCCTAATGTCCTCTTTGTCGTAAAGACGTGCAGCTTTCATAATTTCTCATGTGGGGTGGCTCGTTATGGCACACCACTATAAAATATATCTGTGGCGATGTATAAAGCTTTTTTGAGTCAAGAAGCCATAAATCATCATAATACTTACCCCTTCTCCGGATGGACCAATGTAAGAGACTTCCACGGCTCACCACACAAATTCTTCACTACTAGGGTATCTTCAAGACAGTCCATCATGAGTCCACCATATTCCGGGAATATCTACCTCTACTTCTCGGATACGATGCTTCAGGTCTGAATAGTCGATAATACTACTGACGGCCTACTCGAGGAGAGGTTCGGGGTCGAAGATCAAAGGGGACAGCGGTCGAAGACGCTGGAAGACGACTTCCTCACTCAGGCGACACCGAACGTTTCAATCTGCGTTTCGACCGAACTTACGTTGTCTGCGGTGACAAAAGTGGGCCCCGTCGGGGTATGACGCGGAGTCAGGATCCCCCACCCTACCTGTGAGGCAAGGTAATGGCCCGCCAAATAGCCCTGCAATCCGGGCTGCTGGACGACCTGGGCCAGGTTGTACCCCTCCCGGATTCCCTCGGCCTGGCTCTGGGAAATATCGACACCAGCGTGGAATACCTCACCCTCGAGACCTTCATTTGTGATGTAGTCGATCGCTGGCTCACCAGCCACCGGACCGAGGCTGAAGATGAGATTTGTATTGGGGTTGCTTGAGCGGTGACTGTCGAGTCGACTAATCACACCTGACGGGTCACCCGACGGTACTTCGATCCAGTCGTTGGAAATATTTTGCTCATCAAGGACATCCTCGATCCCCTGCTGACGGAGTTCGAGGGCCGAGTGACCGGGATCCTGATTAAGTATTACAGCCCGCTCTGGCGAGGAACCTGCCTCTTCTTCGAACAGTGGTAGGGTGTTGGTTGCCAGCGTTGAGCCAACAGCAGCCTCGTTCTGTCCGACGTAGCCCTGATATGGCATTGACTGTTCGTCTTCCTCTAGGTAGCTCTGCTCCGTGACGTTCGTAACGATGACGTAGATGTCTTCTTCGGCGGCCCGCTCGAGTGTATCTCTGAACTGATCCGGGTCTGGCAACGTTACAGCAATGGCGTCTGCGCCTGAATCGATGGCAGTCTCGATGTTTTGAACCTGTTGGGTGAAGTTCGACGATTCGTCCGGACCTTGGTAGCTTCCATCTACGCCTAGTTGTTGGACCGCATTGTCCCATCCCTGGGCTTGAGCATCCCAAAACGGGTCCTGTCCCGGGGCACCGTGGGGGATGTACCGAATAGTGGCATCAATACTCCCAGACGAATCGCTTCCGCCACTGAAGACACCAGTACAGCCAGCAAGACTTGCTGCCCCAGCCGCACCGAGTGTTGCACACATCTGACGGCGGGATATCTGTCCAAACTCTACACTATCAACCGCTTGTTTCGAATCCATACCATATGATACCATGGATTACACATATATAAATATGATGGATAGTATTACAAGGTATATTGATGATGGATTATATAAATTGGAGAGAAAGTAGATCTAATTTTGCTACTACATCAAACAGCCAATAGTATACGAGATGAAACGCGGACTGCACGATACCGATAACTAATCCAGATGGAGATATCTAGATCAGTTATGGGGTGGGCTCGGTTTCCGCCGTGGCAACTGCTTTCATTTTGTCAATCAGTTCCTTTGGGCCGTCTATTTCGTCTATAGAAAACTCATCAACTGTCCGCCCACCATCCAGCAGGTGAATTCGGTCGGCGACCTCATATGCGTTGAAGATGTTGTGTGAAATATAAATCGTTCCAAGACCCTGGTCTTTTGTTTTATTTACTGTCTCCAGTACCTTCTCGGATTCCTTCACAGAGAGATTCCGAAGCGGCTCATCGAGAATTAGTAAATCAGCATCGAAATGCAGTGATCGGCCGATTTTGATGCTTTGAGCCTCCCCACCAGAGAGGTTTTCCGCCGGCAACTGAGGATCATTCATTGATGAAAGCCCGATTTCGTCAAGGACCTCTTTCGTTTCTTCGTACATCTGGTCAAAGTTGAGTCTTCCTAACCCGGTTGTCGGTTCCTTGCCAAGGAACAAGTTCCGGGCGACCGTCAAGGATGGAATTAGTTCCATATCCTGATAGACGACACTAATCCCCTGATCTAAGGCTTCATCAGGGTTTTGGAAGGAGACCTTCTCTCCTTTCCAATAGATATCGCCTGAGTCTGGTTGGTGGTATCCAACGATATTCTTGATGAGTGTACTTTTACCAGCACCGTTGTCGCCTACAAGCGCAAGGACCTCTCCTTCATTCACCTCTAATGAAACATCCTGAAGCGCTTTGATTGAACCGAAACTTTTCGTGATGTTGTTCAGCTGCAGTAGTGGTGTGTTTTCGCTCATTGTAATCACCGTTCTTTCTGCCGTATTTGATCGATGTAGCGGTTGAAGATCACTGCACCAACAAGGACGATGCCGACGAAGAGTTGATACCAGGCCGAACTCGCCCCGGCCGCGACCAGGCCCGCGCCGAACGTCCCGAAGGTCAGTGCACCAAAGAATCCTGCGTACGGACTCCCGCGGCCACCAAATAGTGCACATCCACCGAGTACGGACGCTGCGATAGCGATAAGCGGAAGCTCTGTCTGTAGGACAGGTCTGGCCGACCCGAACCGAGCGACGTGCATCAAAGAGGCAAATGCGGCAGCCATCCCCGTCAGTATGAACGCAGTTACTCGAATCCAGGTTACCCGGATACCTCGCGCTCGTGCAGCGTCTCTATCACTTCCGACTGCAAAGAGGTGATTCCCATAGGTCGTCCGATGGACAAGATACAATGCCCCAGCCAGGATGATAAACATCCAAAGGACCATCCCTTCGAAGTTAGCCCCAAATTCGTAACTAAACACCTGTAATATTCCAGGATCACTTTCTAGTGTGGCACTCCCACTGAATACTAACAGCAAGAACCCACGAATAGAGAACCAACCACCCAACGTAATAATAAATGAGTGAATGCCGGTGACAGTCACTAAAACCCCGTTCATCAGACCGATTGTACCACCCAGTGCAAGGGTAACAAGAATCGAGACAATTGGGGGGATCCCCTGATTAATGAGCAGGATGAAGAACATCGCTGACATTGCATAGTTGGCACCGATAGTCATGTCGAAGTCGCCACCAATCATCAGAGTGGCAACCATGATTGCTACTGGGGCAATCAGTGCCGTCTCCCGGAAAATATTCCCCCAGATTTCAGGCTGAACCATCACTGTCGGGTTCAGCAGAAGGAATAATGCGGTAACGCCTGACCACGTCAGGAGCGCAGCAAGGACAGGATATCCGACTATGTATTTAATTATCGGGTTTTTCACTCTATCCAACACTGTGGAATTGGTTTCCACACTCATGACTGAACCGTATGGACTTATGGTATATAAATATTTTTATCCCATATTAGATAGGAGAATACTGTGAAGTCGTTCCCCAATCTCGGCGCTAGAAAATCTTACAGAGCACTTGTTCGCAAAGTGTGTTCTACGAACTGAGGTCGTGGTTCCTATAGAGGACATTCTCTCCCAGTTCCTTCCCCAAAATTTGATGTGAATTGTGGATTACTAGCGGCTACTCACAGTTCTCACTGGTTCACAAGTTATCGAAGAAGTTGGGTAGACGTCACTAATTTCGACGGATATACGTCACAGGACAAGGAGCGCTGAGGAGAATCTGTTGGCCAATATCACCGAAGACGGCTTTTCCTGTCGGTGAGCGGCTTCTCCCACCGATAAACAATAAATCAGCATCAATTTTCTCTACTGTGCGTACGATTTCGCTTTCGGGATCTCCGACCGTCCCAAGGATTTCATGAGCGATCCCTTTTTTCTCGAGCCTATCAGCAGGTGTCTGAACGTCATCGTTCCGTTTTGCAAGATCGGCGGGCTCTAAGTCTCCTGAACCCACCTCTAAACTCATCTGATCTGTGAGATTCTCGTATTCCTCTCGAGTGAATACATGCAAGAGGTATACTTCAGCCTGAGTTGGACCCGCAACTGCTTCAACTGTATCGAGAATCTCTGTAACATTTTCACGGTCATCTGGGCCGATAGCTACCAAGACACGGTTAATCGTCGTCACCATACATACATCTTAACAGCTTAGACATTAGGTGTTGTGGTCTAATTGGAGAGAAAATCTATTGAAGCTTTTGAGTCCGTGCGCGCGTATTATCAACGGGTTCAATGAGGGATAAGTATATATGCCTGATTCTCTAAAAACGTAGCCACACAAGCTAACCAAGTGCTCTCGAGTTCCGTCGACAGGCAAAATAGCCTGTTGACTACTTAGGGAGATGAACATCTCGAACACACTATGACAATGATAAAACGTAAATTCAGTGCTGAATCGAATCTCGCCGGTGCGTGGCTCTCGATCGGCCATCCCACCGTCGCAGAAGTAACAGCGATGTGCGGTTTCGACTTCGTTCTCATCGATACTGAACACACGCCGTTGACGCTGGAAACAGTCGAGAACATGTCCCGCGCTATCGATGTCGCCGATGGGGAAACAGAAACGCTCGTTCGAGTCCCATCGGATGACCCCGTTCGAATCAAGCGGGTCTTGGACATCGGCGTTGCCGGAATAATGGTTCCAAGCATCGAGACGGCCGAAGAAGCTCGAAACATCGTCCGAGCGGTCACCTATCCACCTAATGGTATTCGCGGCGTCGCATCGGGTCGCGCATCCGCGTACGGCGACGATTTCCAGAAGTACGTCGAAAACGCCAACGACTCGGTCACGGCCGTCGTCCAGATCGAGACGGAGAGGGGCCTCGATAACGCTCGAGAGATCGCCGCGGTCGACGGTATCGACGCCGTGTTCGTCGGCCCGGCGGATCTCTCGGCGAATCTCGGGATCTTCGGAGAGTGGGAAAACGACCGCCTCGACGCCGCGATCGATCGAGTCGTGCGCGCCGGCGAGGCCGCCGACGTTCCGGTCGGAACGCTCGTCGTCGATCCGACCGACATCGAAACGCGCGTCGAACAGGACTTCGACTTCCTGATCGTCGGGAAGGACACGAGTCACCTCTCAGCCGCCAACGAACAGATCCGGCAGCGCTACGAAAAGGCGGTGTCACAGCACACGGCGACCACGATGAGCGAAGACTGACGGACTGTTTTGACGTGATTTTGCGGCGAGATGTTAGTCGCGAGACTGCATGAACAGCGACGCAATCAGTTCGATGTCGTCGCGGGCCTCGGCGATCGGCGTGGGGACCGTCGCTTCGCCGCGGACACAGGCTATGAACCGCTCTAACTCTCGTTTGAAGCTTTCCTCGCGGGTCGGACTGTACGTGGAATCGACCGTTTCCGCCGTTCCCTGTCGAATCGAGAGGGTCGCCGAATTGTACTTGACGAAGGGATGATCGAAGTCGAGTTGCAACATCCGGTCGGGCGCGTCGACCCGCAGGAACTGCTCGTGCCAGTGGCGTTCGGAATCGCCCGTCTGAAGCACGCACCGTTCGCCGCCTTCGAACGTGAGATGGGCGGTACCGAAGTACCCATCTCGGACAAAATCGACGTGATCGATCGAGGCGATGTCGCCGAATAACCCGCGGAGGGCGTTGATGTCGTGGCAGACGTGCTCGAGTTGGAAGTCATACGCCGCGGCGAGGTCCTCGTCGTCGGTTCCGATAGCCCGCTTGCATTGCTCGAGTCGGCGCTCGGAACTCCGTTCGATGAACTCGGGCTCGAGTTTCGGTTCAACCAGATCGTAGATATCCGGGAGCGACTTCGAGAAGTCGGCGTCGACGGCGTAGGCCGTGATGCTGTCGATCCGATCGACTTCGGCGAGTTCGTCGGCCAATCGCTCGTAGGCGAGTTCGAATCGGCGGTTGTATGCGACCATCGCCGTCGCATCGCTTTGCGCGGCGGCCTCAGCCAACCGATCAGCATCGGCCGGCGTGACGGCGAGCGGTTTCTCGACGAGAGTGTCCAACCCGGCGTTCAGCGCCGTCTCGACGATGTCAGCGTGAGTCTGCATCGGCGTCGTGACGATGATCGCGTCGAGGTCGGTTGCGCGGTCCTCGATCAGTCGATTCGGGTCAGTGTAGCGCCGGTCCGATGGAACGTTGTACCGATCCCCGAGCGTCGCCGTTACGTTCTCCGCTGGGTCGCACATCGCCGCGAGTTCCGCGTCCGGAACTTCGATAACGTTCGGGATGTGCATGATCTGGGCAATGGTTCCGCAGCCGATAATACCGAACTTCATGCCACCGGGTTGGCGGAGCGGTGACTAAAATCTTCCTCCGACGCCGTTCGTGGTCGCTATCTCGAGGAGGCAAACAGTCGTGACAATAGTCGGTCGCCTGGTGTTTGCCACAGTCAAACGATCGCGCTCCGAGAGAGGAACGAACTGGCTCGAATGCAATCGACAGGAAAACTCGTCTCGCGAGTACTCTCTCCTCACCCGACACGAGCAACGAATCCGCAGCGTAGCACCACCGGACGCCGATCCACGCCGTCGAGCGGGCGGCAACGCCGATTCACGACGAGAGAACGTGATCCGTCGTTCCCGTCTTCGGTCATCTCGGAGATTGACCAAGATATTTCGACGACCACGGCAACAGAGAACTACTGCCGTTCCCCAGCCGCCCGTGCGCTCCCGGAAACGCGACTGTGCCAGAGAAACAGGCGAACGAAGCAGCCACACCGACAAGTCTCCCTTCCGGAACAACGGCGAGTCCAACTGATTCGGCCCGTTTCGCTCAAGTCGCCCGATCAGTGGTCACCCACCGAGTTACGCAATCGGCCACCACGTTCGTGACACGTGAACACAGTCTCCCGAAAGAACGCCTGTAGGCTGCTTTCATACCAGTGTGGGTTCCGAACGGGAATCGGGAACCCGTCTCCGATCGGGAATTACACGATTCGAGCGTATCGACAGACGTAGCACGGTCGCTCGGTCCGTTCGCCGATACCTCCGTGTGGTTCGGTTCACACCAGTCAAAGCAGAGTCGGTTCCGGGGCACGCCTCTTTACAGTCATATCACTGTCTATCCCGTCGGAATATTCCCGGTTAAATGGCAAGCGCGTTCGAGCGTCACAAACGGAGTTACGGATCGGCACGGTCTCGGGTAATCCCGCAATCGGCGCGTCACGTCCGAAAGCCGAAACGACATCCATCGTAGTGTAACGCTGACCACTGGCACCTAAATGGTTAACTATGTCTCGCTGACCGGTCGGCCGAAATCGAGACGGGACATACGGGAATCAGCCTATCGCTCGAACGAGACGACCGATTTCAGCGTGTCGGGTGAGTCGTCGAACGCCGCCTCGATCTCGTCGAGTCCGTAGATGCCGGTCACGAGGTCGTCCAAGACGGATTCCGGGACGTCCTCGAGCCACTCCGCAGCGGCCTCGAAATGGGGTTTCCGAGCGTTGACGACGCCGAGCAGCGCCTTGTTATTGACGACGAGTTCCGTATGAAACTTGCCGCAGTCGATATCGAACGAGGCCGACTCGCCCGGGATCCCCTGTGCGGTCGCGACGCCGTTCGGAGCCAGTGCGTGTACCGCGTCGACGGCGTGTTTCGGGTAGCCGGTGGTCTCGAACACGTAGTCGGCCGGCGGGTACTCGTCAGCGAAGTCGGCGACGGGGACCTCACGCGAATCGACGTACGTACCGCCCACGGCTTCGATGAAATCGATCGTCGGGTCCGGGCGATCACGCCGTCCGAGACAGTACGTTCGCGCGAACTCGTCGCCCGTCTCGAGGCGGGCGAGCGCGAGCAGGCCGAGGTTGCCGTTTCCGAGCACGAGAGCGCTCTCGGGTCGCCAGTCGAACGCTGACCGCGCCATAGTGGCTTGGTCGAGCGATTTCTCGAGGATGCTCGCCGGTTCGACGAAGAACCCGTACTCGGCCCGGGACTCGGGAACGGAGACGAGGAAAGACGGATCGGTCGTGAAGTATTCCGCCATGTAGCCGTGCATCCCCGTGATTCCACGCTCGTGAAACGACCCCGGCGGTGCCATGTCGAGTTCGCCGTTTTCGGCAAATCGTGACCCCGGATCGACCGGCCGGCGCACCAGCGGAGCGACGACGTCCCCCTCGTTCAGTGCGGTCCCGTTGGCGTCTTCGACGACGCCGACCGCCTCGTGGCCGATCACGAGATGGTCGTCGCCGTCGGGAACGTCGCCGCCGATCTCGCCGGCCGCAATACGCCTGTCCGACCCGTCGATCCCGACCGCAAGCGTTCGGATCAGTACCTCGCCATCGGCCGGAGACGGTTTCTCCGTCCGGATAACGCGCAGTTCCGGCTCGTCCGGGAAGAGTGCGACAGCCTGCATGTCTCTGTCCCCGTTCTTGGAGGATATATAGGTTTTCCCGGCCGAGAAGCGGTTACGAATTCGGATTCGGATCCGCGAAAGCGGATGAACGATCCCTGCGAATCGGGTATACGACGATGTTCGCTCGCGATGGACTGGCAGACCGGTTCGGCGTTCCCCTCGAGCGAAACGCAGTTACTGGCAGCCAAATACATCGAACCCACTCGTACGACGGGCGGTTTGATGGTTGCAAACGGAGCTTCGGTAACCAACTACTCTCGGTCATACTTGGCCCGATGGAACGGCGTATCGACGGATGGTGCAGTAGCGGCGTCACTACTCGAGGCTGATTGGAAAGCGCCGACCGGTGCGTTTGAGCTGTCCAAACAACGAACGCGATCGCGATGGGCGATACGAGTGCCCCAGTAGCCAGCAGTAGGACGTTCACTGGCGATTTCGCCCGTGATATGAATTGTAGGGAGTCTAATTACATATCTACGTCTGTAATCCTATTGTAGTTATCTTGGTTTGCACTACTGCCATATGAAATTTTGCCCATATGTCATTTGGAGGTGGCTATAGCAGTGTATTAGATATGCAATTTTATTCAGTGCGGCCCTAGTACACACTTCGATCAAATCTCACTCGAGTAGTCGGGGAACCCGCCAAAAACGGCCAATTAGCCAATCCATCATCAAGGTATCGTATGAGAAACACATTATCTAAAGCGATCCTGCGTCTCGATGAATCCGTACGCTACAGAGCGATTCAGTGGTTATCTTACTAGATTCCGATCGGGCCATCACGAATCGGTGGCAACAGAGATAGTGTTCTTAGAATGCAATACTATTCGGACAGAAAAATGACCGTTTTCTTATTATTAAAGAAGAGAATGACTCGAGAGTGGTGTCGCCTACCATGCTGTCAAGAACACTCCAGACGGATACCGACTGTATCTACTCAAGTGTCACATGGGAGATTCTATCACTTGTTGCCGTGCACTCTCGGCTGTGTTCTATAGTAGCTCTCGAAACGACTTACACACTGATCGCACCGCTATCCTGCGATCGGGTGTGCATTGACTTTCAAGAGCTACTATAGTGCGGTTGCAAAGAGAGACGCGACGATGTGGACCGATCGACGATTTAGGCGATACGAAAAATTGTCCAATATTTGAAAAGTTATAAGAGGGTGAGGGTCCACTAGTGAAACGTGATGAACACGCAAAAGAGCACCCGACAGGAAGCGGACACCGTCGAAGAGAACGCGCTGCGACTCGAGACTGCAAAGGCCGAGCAGATCATCGACGCGCTCAATACCGACCTCGCGGACGCCTACGTCCTCTACCACCAGCTCCACAAGCACCACTGGAACGTCGAAGGCGCGGAGTTCCTCGACGTCCACGTCTTCCTCCAAGAGGTCTACGAGGACGTCGAAGACGCGGCCGACGAACTGGCAGAGCGACTCCAAGCGCTCGGCGGCGTTCCGCACGCGAGTATGACGACGCTTGCAGAGACCGCGACGGTCGAGCCCGAAGACGAGGATGTCTACGACATCCGAACCTCGCTCGCCAACGACCTCGAGATGATGGGCGATATCATCGAGAGCTACCGCCAGCACATCGAGCTCGCGGAGCAACTCGGCGACTACGCGACGGGAGAGATCCTCCGCGGGCAACTCGAGACCATCGAAGAACACACCCACCACATCGAACACTACCTCGAAGACGACACCCTCGTCCTCGAGTCCGCGACGAACTAACGACGGGTCTTCGACGGTTCCGAACCGAACTGCTTTCCAGTCGGTGCAGGTAGGCCGACGGCCGAGCGAGCCGACGAAAACCCGAGATCGGATCGAAACTCGAGGGGACTAACGGCTCACATCGACGACGTGATCGCTCGAAATCCATCCGTCGGTGTTCCCGGATTCGATGAAGACTGACTTCGTAGGACTGCTTTCGCAGACGGATATTTCGGGTCCATGGTTCGTAGCCGGTTCGGAGTCGGACGGTGCAGACGACTGGGTCCCGGTAGCCATTGCCAGTGTTTAGGCAGGCCTAAAATAAAAAGCTCGCGGTTCGTCTCAGAGTCGTCGAACGCCTTCTGGTGAACCAACGGATGATCCGGGGAGATCACACGGCAGAGCGGATCAATTGCCGTCCATTACCGCGACTACCGGTCGGTCCGCATCCAGAAGGATCGATTGGGTGACGCTTCCGAATAGCGCCTTGCCGACCGGCGATCGCTTCCGTCCGCCCAGCACGAGATATCGGGCATCTACTTCAGTAGCATAGTTCAGGATTTCTTCGGCGGGATTTCCCGTTCGTCCGATCACTTCGCGTTCCCGCGAAATCTCCTCGGAAGCCCGTTCGGCGACCGTTCGAGCGCTTTCTTTTCTGTCCTCATCCGTCGGTTTTTCATCGATGTTGACTTTCTCATTGAGGAGATGATCGTGCTCCGACTCTTCATACACGGAAACGACGTGAAGCGGTTCGTCAAAGCGGTCGGCTAACGTCGCCGCTTCCTTCACTACTACTTTCGACCTCTCCTCGTCATCGACTGCAGCAATAATCGTCATATGATATCACTAGATTTTGGAGGGTAAATAAATATGGGTTTAGTTGAAGGGACTGGTTTACGAAAGTAGCGTATTGGGGCGTGTTTAGACGCTAGTAAGAGCGGCTAAATGTCGAACTTACTAGAATGTGAAGCGGGAAGAGGAGTTTGTGTCCAGCAAACTCGCCCGCTTCACTGATCGGGTTGTCTCGCTCGCTCAAAAAGCCGTCGTCGGCGAGCCGGATCCAGCGTTCCAAGAGGGTGATGGCGGCTACGCAGACTGGGTAATCGTGGCGATTCACGGTCTCCGCGAGTATCTCGATCACCCGTATCGGCGGTTGCTGGACGTTCTTCACGAGATGCACGAGATCGTCGCCAAACTTGATCTGGCGGTGGATGAGCTACCCGATTTCACCACCGTATGTACGCGCAAGCAGGATCTTGAAATGCGAATTTGGCGAGTCCTGCTGCGGCTGTCGGCGGAGTTGCACGATACCGGCGATGTTCAGGCGATCGACGCAACTGGTATGGATCGGATCGCTGCCAGCCAACACTACGCAAAACGGACGAACTACACGTTCGAGGCGGTAAAAATCACCACGCTGATCGACTGCAAGACTGGTGCAATTCTAGATATACATTGCTCGATGAAACAACCGCACGATTCCAAGATCGGCTGGCAGATGGTCAAACGTAACCTCGACAAACTGAACATTCTCACCGCCGACAAAGGCTACGACTGGTGGCTACTTCGCCAAAGATTGCGTGCAGAAGGCGTTAAACCGGTGATCAAGCACCGCGAGTTCGGCTGGCACGGCATCGCCAATAATATCTTGCAAGATGATACGATCTACCATCAACGCTCAAACGCCGAATCGACGTTTTTCGCGCTCCGACGCAAATACGGCGAAATCGTTCGCGCTCGAACGTGGTTTGGTCAATTCCGCGAACTCGTCTTGAAATGCGCCGTCAGAAACATTGAACTCAGCGTTAGCCACTCATAACCGTGAAATCACGCGTCTAAACAAGGCCGCGTATTGTAGTGTCGCTCATCGCGACCAGTCGTAACTTCCAGTAGCGAGGAGTTCGTTGATTGCTGTTGATGGACAGGGATTCGGTTGCTCTGTTGAACGCAAGAAGGCGATAGTATTGGGTTTGTGATATCCGGATTACTACCGCTAGAAGATCGGAGATTCCGGGAACGCTTCGCGTTCTGTTGTCGAGGCGAATCTGCGATTCGCCGACCATTGGAGCGCAAAGCGCTCCAAGAGGCCGCACGAGAGCTTTGCTCTCGCGGATGTCAGCGGGTCCGGCACGCTGTCAGCCAGCCGATGTACCCAGTTCCAGATCTCTTGATGAGAGCGTTCAACGCCGAGTGAGCGAAGAATCGCTTGTGTCTCCTGAAGCGAACAACCGGTCGCATAGAGCCGGACGGCGAACGCCCTGATGGGCGTCGCCGTCCGCTCACGCTTCCAACATTCATCAAATTCCACCGCGTAGCTCTCGCTGAGCAGGTCTGTGAGCATCATTCCAAACCAACTCTACGACCTGCTCACTTCTCAAACCGCGCTAACGAGACGGTGCCGTCTCAGCCGATGTGTCGACGGGCAATCACGAGTCCCGTATCGTCTCGAGCCGTTCTGACGGCTGTCCCGAAACGCCTCACTCGGCGAGCAGGGCCGACTCGAGTCGCTCGACGACGACCGGGCTGACTATTCCCGCCAGTTCCATCGCCTCGCGCTCGTACTCGTCGAGATCGAGTACCTCGTGAAAGAACGTCGAGAGAGTGGTGTAGGTTTCGTAGAGTTCGTCGGCGGCATCCCGTCCCGCAGCGGTAAGCGTCGCTCCCTCGTAGGGTTCGTACGTCACCAGCCCTCTGGACTCGAGTCGTTGGAGCATCTCCGTCGTCGCCGCGGGCGAGCGGTCGACCACATCGGCGACGTGGCCGGGAGACACCGGCGGTGAGTCGCGCCGTTCGGCGAGGGAGAGAGCGAGCAGGTATTGGGGAGCACCGGTCATTTATGACTGAATCGATACCCGGTCTCGAGTCGTAGTGACGGGACTATCCGAGCGAATCCCCATCAGCAGGACCGATGCGGTGCTCGGAAACGGCCGTCGTTTTGCGAGGCGCTCGAGCGGCTCCTGCTCGTTCTCACTCGCCTCCGCGACGGTGAGACTCGGCACACGGTCGGGCTCTGGGGGTGTGTTTACAGGGAGAGCCATTGATCACTCCGGAATCAGTCCTCGGCCTCGATTTCGCGCGCCGCCTCGAGTATCAGGTCGTCATCGACGTGTTCGAGGAGTCGCTCGTGGCCGCGTTCGACGCGAGCGTCGATCTCGTCGTCGGAGAGGTAGGTCTCGAGTCGACGATCGACTTCCCGTTCGCGGAGCTCGCGGCGTCGCTCGTCCTCGAGGTCGTGGTCGTCGGGCAGTCGGTCGTCAAAATACGCCCGCCATCGATCGCGGTCGCTCCACTCCTCGTCGAGTTCCGCCTCCGGGCGCATCCAGTCATAATAATTCGCGACGGCTTCGGGATAGCCCCGGTCCCGCCGAACGGCCTCGACGACGGTGATCGCGACCCGCGTCCCGCGTCCGGCGGCCATACTCGCCTGGTAGCCGGTGGCTCCGTACGGTGACGCGATGAACAGGTCCTCGACCGGCGTCGTCCCGTCGCCTTCGGCGTACCCCTTGTCGAAGTGTTCGTGTTCTTCGCCGTCGTGTTCGTGTGTCTCGAACATTGCCGCCTCGTCGTCGAGTCCGCGCATGTACTCGCCGTCATAACGTGTGGCCGCGATCACGCGGCGAGCGGTGACCGGCTCTCCCTCCTGAACGCCGACGACGAACCCGTCGCCGCCCTCGGCGCGCTCGAGCGATTCGACGAGATCGGGAACGATCTCACAGCCGGCCTCTTCGGCGTGGTCGTGGATCAGCCCGTACAGCGTCTCGATGTCGATCCCTGCGGGGAAGCCGAGGTAATTCTCGAGAACGGCACACCGCTGGATCGAGGATCGTCCGCGGTCGAAAATGACCGTGTCCAGCCCGTACCGGGCGGTGAAAATGCCCGCCGAGCATCCGGCGGGACCCCCGCCGATGACGACGACGTCGTGATCGAACGCTGCGTCCGTGTGGCTCGTGTCGCTCGCACTCATTGCTGAAATTCACCGGTAACGATGTCCGCAACGCGCTGGCGGTCGAATAGCTGTTCGCCTCCGAACTCGTCGGGATACAGTCCACGAGCCGCCCGCTCGAGTTGGAACAGGTGGATGATCGGTCCCTGGTAGGTCAGGCCACCGTAGATGACACGGTCGTTTTGAACCGCTTGAAGCTCGCTCGCAACGCTGTGGTTCTCGAGATGCGAGACGATTTCGGCGTCGAAATACTCCTGGGTGATCTCGCCT
Organism: Natrinema sp. CRL1; assembly: GCF_059162405.1. Classification (NCBI taxonomy): domain Archaea; kingdom Methanobacteriati; phylum Methanobacteriota; class Halobacteria; order Halobacteriales; family Natrialbaceae; genus Natrinema; species Natrinema sp. CRL1. Next base: position 145,406 of record NZ_JBLVOY010000005.1, read on the forward strand.
TGCATCCTGATCGCGAGGGCGTCCGGATCGATCTCCAACAGCGTTTCGTAGTCGATGGTACCCCCGCCGGCTTGCGTATCCACGACACCGTTCTCGGCGAGACCATCCTCGACGTTTAGATCGTTCCAGTGTTTGGACTGTGTCCCGGAGCCGATCAGGTACGGATAGAACGATTCCGGCGGGACTCCCTCCGGGTAGAGAACCGCGATGGTCGGGGTTTCGTTCGGAAGGCGCGCTTGGACATCCGCGAGCACCTCGTCGTGATACGCCGCGAACGCTTCGTAGCGAGCCTGCTCTTGGAACACCTGTGCGATCTTTTCGAAGGCCTCGTACAGCGTGTAGTCGGCGTAGTCGTGCCAGTCGTAGACACGCGAGAAGATCGTGTTCCCCACGAACGGCGCGACGGCGTCTCGAATCTCGTCGACGTCGGCCCGCTCCCACTGGAGGCGATTCTCCATGAAGTTCGGATCGATGAGGTGAACGTCGGCATCGAGTTCGTAAAAGATCTCTTTGCCGGTGCCGTCCTGATAGAGTTCGGTAAGTTCGCTTCCGTCGACGGAGACGCCGGGGAGTTCCTCGTACAGGTGTGAGGCGAACCGGGCGCGGATGCCGATGGCCGAGAGTCCGTCGCCCTGTCCGAGCGCGACGCCCATGTCCGCGTAATCGCCCGTGTACGGGAACCACGTTTCGGGAACCTCGTCGAACTCGACGGTGCCGACGGGCTCCATCGTCACCGAGTACGATCCGTCCGTTTCGCTCGTTTCGTCCTCCGGGCTAGCCACACAGCCGGCGAGCAGCCCGCCGCCGACCACAGCGCCGCCGTACTTCAGCGTGTCTCTGCGTGTCGGTTCCTCGGTCGTGCTATCGGAATTGTCACTCATAGTGTATTGTTAACGTTTAACTACTACTGGGTGGTCGGCGGCGATGAACGGCTCGTCGTCCCCGTCGGCGAAGGAGAGTCCGCCGGACTCACTGCGGCGGACGCGCCACGACGGCAGGTCGGGGATGTCGTACGCTTCGGGTTCACGGAAGGCACCGGCGATCGCCCACTCTCGAGCGCGCATTCACTGCACCCCCGTGATGATGTCGGCGACTTCCTGCCGGTCGAACAGCCGTTCGTCCTCGGGAATCTCCGGATACGGCCCCTCGGTGTAGGTCGGCCACTCGCCGAAGACGTCGGGGTAGAGTTGTTTCGCGGTCATCTCCAACTGGAACAGGTTTAGGATCGGCCCCTGATAGCGGGCTCCCTGCGGGTAGACGCGATTGTTTTGGACCGCCGAGAGCCTGCTGCCGGCGGAGTGGTCCTGCAGCGACGATCGAATTCCGGACAGATCCGTGTCGGGATGCATCCCGCCCAGCGAGAAGAGCACGTCCGGGTCGGCCTCGAGCAGCACTTCCATGTCGATCACGTCGCCCGAGGAGGTGTCCTCGCCCAGCGCGCCAATTGGGCCGAGCGGGCGCACGTGCGCCGTCAGAAATCCGGGCGTGTCCAGCGTGTAGGCGTACATGCTCTCGATATCGCTCATCCCTGCCATGACGACGGTCGGACGTTCCTCGTTCGGGGGCAGATTCGCCTCGATCGTGTCCAACAGGGACGTATGGATCTCCGCGAGCGCCTCGTATCGCTGCTCCTCTTGGAAGACGGCTGCGACCTTTTCGAACATCTCCCAGAGGTCGTAGTATTCGTAGCGGTCGGCCCAATTTGACGGCGGCTGGTCGTGTCTGTCGCTGAACTTGTTTCCGAACCACGGAGACACAGTCTCGCCGATCTCCTCGACGTCTTCAGCGTTCCAGCTATCGAGGGCGTTGACACTCGCCGGATCGGCGAGATGAACGTCGCTCTCGAGATCGTAGAGTTTCTCCTTGCTCGGTTCCCACGAGGAGTACAACCCGGTCCAGTCGAGCGACACCCCAGGCAGTCGTGGCGTGAACTGATTCCACAGTTTGTCGTAGTACTCCGGTGCGTGCATCGCGTTGACATCGTTGCCGCGACCGAGGGCGAAGGCCATCCCGGCGTGGTGGGTCAGCCGCGTGAATATACTCTCGGGCGGCGAGTCGAACGATACCTCGCCCATCGGAGCCATCGTCACCGAATAGGTGCCGTCGCCGGATCCGGCGTCCCCGTTCTCGCTCTGTCCGACGAGCTCCGAACAGCCCGCGAGGACGGTCCCAGCCGCGAGTGCGCCGCCGTATTTCAGTGTCTCTCTGCGTGTCGGGGTTTCGGTCGTGCGATCGCTGTTGTCACTCATTTAGTGTTCTCCGTTGATGATGTCCGCAACGCGCTGGCGGTCGAATAGCTGTTCGTCTCGGGGGATCTCCGGATACGGGCCATCCACGTACGTGGGCCAGTCACCAAACGCATCGGGATAGAGCTGCTTTGCCGTCATCTCGAGTTGGAACAGGTTCAGAATCGGTCCCTGGTTTCGAACTCCGCCGGCGTAGACGCGATCAGTTTCGACCGCCGTAAGCTGTCGACCGACCGGATCGTCTGTAAGCGTGTTCCGAACCGCTTCGATTCCGGACTGCCCCATCATACCGGTGACGAGTAACACGTCCGGGTCCTGCTCCAGCAGCGTCTCGTAATCGACCTGCCCGCTGCCGTCCAAGACATCCGCAAACGCATCGGTCGCGCCGAGCGGTCGAGTGTGTGAGTACAGGAACCCCGGCTCGTTGAGGTGGTACACCCAGAAAGAGCCCTGAAACGGCTGGATAACCGCTGCCGACGGGCGATCAGCTGTCGACGGACGACGCTCGACGATACGTTCGAGCAGGGAGGAACGGACTGCTTCCAAGGCATCGTACCGCTCCTCGGCTCCGAAGACCTGTGCGACCTTCTCGAAAATTTCCCAGAGTGTGTAATACTCGTACTGATTAGCCCACTCCTCGGGAGGGGTCCCGTGGGAATTACTGAAGGTATTGCCGAAGACGGGCGCGACCGTCGATCCGATCTCCTCGACATCGTCTCTATCGAGTGAGTCCATCCAGGTCAGGTATGCTGGATCCGCGAGATGGAGATCACTCTCGAGTTCGTAGAAGAGTTCTTTGTCGGGATTGAACGAGTTCGGGAGGTCACTCCACTCGACCGAGACGCCCTCGAGGCGCTCGAGGTAGTTGTTCCAGATCGGACCGAAGCGGTCCCCACCCCAGGTTGCGTTGACGGCGTCGCCTCGGCCGAGCGCGAGGGCCATCCCGGCGTGATGGGTCAAGTCAGTGTACACGGATTCCGGGGGCGACTCGAATTCGATAGTACCTGCCGGTGCCATCGTCACGGAGTACGACCCGTCGTCGGAATCCGACCCTGCTGTCGTCTCCCGTCCAGCCAGCTCCGAACAGCCCGCGAGGATGGTCCCGGCTGCGAGCGCACCCCCATACGTCAGCGTCTCTCTGCGTGTCGGTGCGCTATACGTTTCCGTATCGTTTGTATTACGCATAATCAGATCGCCTCGCTAACGATGTCAGCAACCTTCTCGCGGTCGAACAGCTGTTCGGCTTTGGGTATCTCGCCCAGCCCTCGCCACTCGCCGAACGTCTCGGGATACAATTGCTTTGCCGCCACTTCGGTCTGGAAGAGGTTGGTGATCGGCCCTTGGACGTTCTTACCGCCGCGGTAGACGCGACCGTTCTGTACCGCGGTGAGTTCGCTCCCGAGGCTGTCCGACCGCATTACGTCGACGACCTCGGACTCGAACTGTGCTTCCGAGTCGGTGTACCCGAACGCGTTGTGCGCGATGATCACGTCCGGATCCGCCTCGAGCAGCGTCTCGTAGCCAACGCTTCCGTCGGCGTCGACACCGGCGGCCGCCCAAGCGTCCTCGACACCGAGGTCGTGGTACTGTTTCATCGCCATTCCCGGCTGCGTCGGGTCGTTGAGGTAGAAGGTTCCGGAACCGACGTAGTCTTCGCCGGGCACGAGGTACGCGAGTCCGACACTCGGTCGCTCGTCTGCCGGCGGCCGTTCGGCTTCGATTCGCGAACGCATATCGTCGTATATCGCCGCGAGTGTCTCGTATCGCTCGCGTTCCCGAAACGCGTCGGCAACCTTCTCAAACGCCTCGTACAGCGTATAATGGGGGTATCCCGGCCCGATTTCCGCCTGCGGACGGCGGATGAAGCTCCCGAGCCACGGTGCGACGGCGGTCCCCAGTTCCGCGATGTCGTCCTCGGTGAAGTCGAAGTAGTGTTTCGCGTTATTCGGGTCGATGAGGTGGAGATCGGCGTCGATTTCGTAGAAGATTTCCTTGTCGTACTCGCCGCCCTGCCGAAGCTGGGTGATCCCTGTGGAATCGACGGAGACGCCCGGAAGTTGCTCGAGAAACGCCGTCGGGAGGCTCTGGGAATCTTGCATCCCGACGAGCGCGTCTCCGTGTCCGAGCGCGATCAGCATGTCGGCATAATCCGCCCGGTAGACAACCGCCGATTCGGGGACGGACTCGAAGGTAACCTCCGTTCGGGGTTCCATCCGTACCGTCCACGAGTCTGGGAGCGCTCCGTCACTGTTTCCGTCACTCCGTTCGCTCTGCCCGACTAATTCCGAACAGCCCGCGAGGGCCGTCCCGACCGCGAGTGTTCCGCCGTGTTTGAGTACGTTTCTGCGCGTCGATCCGTCGATCGTGCCGTCATTGTCACCGTTCATGCGCCGAAATCACCGTTGATAATGTCTGCAACGTCCTGCCGGTCGAACAGCTGTTCGTCCTCGGGAATCTCCGGATACGGCCCTTCGGTGTAGGTCGGCCATTCCCCGAATACATCGGGGTAGAGTTGCTTGGCCGCCATTTCGGTCTGGAAGAGATTCATAATCGGTCCCTGATTCCGCCCACCCTGCGTGTAGATGCGATCGTTTTCGACGGCCGAGACCGACGCCGTCGTCGAATCGTCCGCGAGTCGCTCTCGAGTCTTCGATACGTGCCTGAATTCGGACATCCCCGCGAGACAGAGGACGACATCGGGGTCGGCCTCGATGAGCGCCTCGAAGTCGACCGTCGACTCGGTCGCTACGTCAGCGAAGACGTCCGTCGCGCCGAGGGGGCGGGTGTGGGCCGTCAGGAAACCGGGGCCGTTCAGCGCGTAGACGTACATGCTGTCCTCGGACTGATTGAGGATGATCATCGCTGCGCTCGGTCGCTCGTCTTCGGGCGGAAGCTCCGCTTCGATGGTCGCGAGCATCTCGGCGTGAACGTCGGCGAGCGCCTGGTACCGCGCCTCCGCTTGGAAGACCTGTGCGACCCGCTGGAAGATCTCCCAGAGCGTGTAGTACTCGTAGCCGTCGGCCCACTCGGCCGGCGGCTCCTTGTTCGCGTTACTGAACGTGTTCCCGAACCACGGGGCGACGGTCTCCCCGATTTCCTCGATGTCCTCGGTACTCCAGCCACCCATCGTCGTCATATAGGCTGGATCGGCCAGATGGAGGTCGCTCTCGAGTTCGTAGAGTAACTCCTTGTCCGGATCCCACGTACCAGGGAGGTCGGCCCATTCCGCGGAGACGCCCGGGAGCCGCTCGAGGAACTTGTTCCAGATCGTGTCGTTGTACTCGGGGTTGTACAGCATCGACGAGACGGCGTCGCCGTGGCCGGCTGCAAGCGCCATGTCCGCGTGATGCGGAAGGATCGTGAGAACGTTCTCCGGCGGCCGCTCGAGCGTGATCTCGCCAGCGGGAGCCATCGTTACCGAGTAGGCACCGTCCGACTCGTCGGACGAACCCGGTTCGCTCTGTCCGGCCAACTCCGAACAGCCCGCCAGCAGCCCGCCGCCGACGACCGTGCCGCTGTACTTCAGGGTGTCTCGTCGCGTCACCGCCTCGTGTCGAACCGCGTCGTCATCCGTCATCGTTCGAATTCTCCGGTGATGATGTCCGCAACGCGATCGTAGTCGAAGAGGCGCTCATCGCCGTTCGACAGTGTTTCGAGACCGTTCCACTCTCCGAACGTCTCGGGGTAGAACTGCTTTGCGGCAGCTTCGGTCTGGAACAGATTGATGATCGGTCCCTGATAGGAGGTTCCACCGCGGTAGAGCCGATCGTTCTGGACGGCGGTGAGCCGTTTGCCGACCGGGTCTTCGCGCATGGCATCCATTCGCTGCTCGAACTGTTCGGTCGAGACGTGAGAAAACCCATACTGGAACAGCAGCGCGTCCGGATCGATCTCGAGGAGCCGTTCGTAGTCCCACTCCGCGTAGCTCCCGTCGATCTCGTCGTCGAACGCGCCTCGCATCTCGAGGTCCCGGTACTGCTTATGTCCGTTCCCGTCGTGAACCGGATAGGCATAGAACGCACCCTTCTCGAAGTTCGAGTTGATCGATAGCAGTCCGACGGTCGGTCGTTCCTCGTTCGGCGGTAGTTCGGACTGAATTTCCGAGAGGAGGTTTTCATGAATCTCGTTGAGCGCCTCGTATCGCTCTCGCTGTTGGAAGACGTCGGCGATTACGTCGAAGGCCTCGTACAGCGAGTAGTACGGGTAGTCGTGCCAGTCGTCGCCGCGACGACGAATCGAGTTGCCGACGATGGGGCCGATGCCGGTCGCGACTTCATCGAAATCCGCCGATTCCCAGCTGTCATCAAGGACGCTGATGAAGTTCGGATCGAACAGGTGGACGTCGCTCTGGAGGTCGTAGAACGTCTCCTTATCGATTCCGCCCTCACTCATGAGCTGCGGAACGTCGTCGAACGAGACATCGATGCCCGGAAGCGCGTCGTAGAACGCGCTCGGCCAGTTCTCCGTGTAAATGAGTCCCTGCAGGCCGTCGAGTTGACCGAGCGCGATAGCCATGTCGGCATAGGTGCTGAAGTACGCCATCCACGTCTCGGGCACGGCGTCGAAGGAGACCTCGCCCATCGGTGGCATCGACACCGTGTACGACTCGCTTCCGTCCGTCTCGTCGCCGTCGCTCTGCCCAGCCAGATCCGAACAGCCCGCGAGGGCAACGCCGGCCGCGAGCGAACTGCCGTATTTCAATGCGTCTCTGCGCGTCGGATCTCCGGTCGTGCTGTCGGTATTGTCACTCATCGTTCGAACTCTCCGGTGATGATGTCCGCGACCGCCTGTCGGTCGAAGAGTTGGTCGTCGCCGGTCACGTCCCCGAACTCGTCGGGGAACAGTTGCTTCGCCGCTCGCACGGTTAGGAAGAGGTTGTGAATCGGGCCCTGATTGAGGTAGCCGCCGCGGTAGACGCGCCCGTTCTGGACGGCGGAGAGTTCGCTCCCGACGGGGTGGCTCTGCATGTAGTCGAGAACGACATCCCGGAACTCCGCGGCGGACTTTCGTTCGTGCCCGCGAACGAGAATTACCTCGGGATCGATCTCGAGTAAGTTCTCGTAGTCGAGTTCACCGCGATTCGTGGTGCTGAGGTTGTCGATGTCCGTCTCCGCGAGCGCGTCGTGGACACCGAGATCGCGCCACTGTTTCTTGCTCGTCCCCGCATCGTCGAGCCGATACGGCGAGAACGTCTCCGGCTCTTCGGTCCCCTCGAACGTGAGGAAAACATCCGGTCGGTCATCGCTCGGCGGGAGTCGATCCTGTATCGACGCGATGAACTCGTCGTGGAGGTCGCTGAAGGCCTCGTAGCGCGCTTGCTGTTGGAACACCTCGGCAACTTTCTCGAAGGCTTCGTACAGCGTGTAGTAGCGGTAGTCGTGCCAGTCGTCGGAGCGCCGAAAGATCAGGTTCCCGACGAACGGCGCGACGTTCGTCGCGATCTCGTCGACGTCTCCCTCGCCCCAGTCGAACCAGTTGACCAGCATCTGGGGGTCGTACAGATGAACATCGCTCTCGAGTTCGTAGAACTCCTCTTTGGTCCGGACCTCCGGATACTGCTCGAGGACGTCTTGATCGACCGAGACGCCGGGCAGTTCGTCGTAGACGTAGGTATAGTACCGGTCCGCGCCGCCGACGCCGGCCAATCCGTCGGCCTGCCCCAGTGCGACAGCCATATCGGCGTAGCCGCCGTCGTATGCGGCCCAGCGTTCGGGAACCTGATCGAACGAGACCGTTCCCATCGGTTCCATCGACACCGAGTACGACTCGTTCTCGGTCGTCTCGGTCCCCTGATCTCCCTCCTGTCCAACCAGTTCCGAACAGCCCGCAAGGACGGTACTGGCCGCGAGTGCGCTGCCGTATTTGAGCGTATCTCTGCGTGTCGGTGCCGCTGTCGTATTCGTGTTCTTGTGACTCATTTAGATCTCTCCGTTGATGATATCCGCAACGCGCTGGCGATCGAACAGCTGCTCGTCTTCGGGGACATCCGGGAATCGGTCAGAATCGAACGCGCCGAATGTCTCGGGGTAGAGCAGGCGCGCGACGAGTTCGGTCTGGAACAGGCTCACGATCGGCCCCTGCTGGAAGTACGGGCCCGGGTAGACGGCGTCGTTCTCGACGGCGGTGAGTTGGCGACCGATCGGATGGTCCGAAAGCGGCGCGACGAACTGGTCGTGAAACGCGCTTGCGGAGAACTCGCCGGTTTCGTCCGTGAGGCGAACGCCGCCATGGACGACGATGATTTCGGGGTCGATATCGGCCATCGCCTCGTAGTCGAGCATGCCGTCCGTCTGTTCGTCGCTGAACGCCGATTTGATGCCGAGGTCGCGATACTGCTTCATCTCGAGGCCCTCGGAATCAGTCGTCATCGCCGCGAACTCGCCGCTTTCGAGGTCGGATCCGAAATTGATGAGTCCGATTTCGGGGCGGTCGCGGTCGCCCGATAATTCCGAGTCGATCTCGGCCCAGAGGTCGTCGTGAACGTCGACGAACGCCTCGTACCGCTCGCGCTCGTCGAAGACATCGGCCAACCGATCAAACGCCTCGTACAGCGAGTACAGTTCGTAGTCGTGGAACTCGCGTCGGCGAACGATGTTGTTCCCGAAGAACGGGGCGACGGTCTCTCCGATCTCCTCGGTATCGGACTCGTCCCACGAGTCGTCGAAACCGGTTCCGTGGAGATAGTTCGGGTCACAGAGGATGATATCCGGATCGAGTTCGTAGAACAACTCCTTGTCCCAGCCGCCCCCGGCCAGCGGGTTCGGAACGTCCGTCGGCATCGACACGCCGACGCGGTCGTAGAAGTACGACTCTGGATACCATCCGGCGGGCCGAAACCCATCGCGCTGGCCGAGTGCAACGGCCATATCCGCCCACGGACCCGTAAGCGCCATCCAACTCTCCGGAACCTCCTCGAGGGAGAGACAGCCGACGGGTTCGATACAAGCTTCGTACGCACCCTGACCGTCGGTTCCCGCGACGCCGTCGTCCTGGCCGGCCAGCTCCGAACAGCCGGCTAGCAGACTTCCCGCGGCGAGCGTCCCGCCGTACTTGAGGGTGTCTCTGCGCGTCGGTACGGCCGTCGTCTCCGTGTTCTTGCGATTCATTTAGATCTCTCCATTGACGATATCCGCAACCCGTTGGCGGTCGAACAGTCGATCCTCCGCGAACGCTTCCGGGAAGAGTCCCGTCGCGTATCGCTCGATCATGAAGAGGTTGTGCAGCGGGCCGCAGTAAATCGGGCTCCCGCGAAACACCATCTCGTTTTGGACGGCGGACAGTTCGCTCCCGAGGCGGTGATTTTGCAGGTACGAGACGATCGTGTTCTCGAACTCCTCGCGGCTCTTGTTGCCGTGATACCTGAGAATCAGCGCGTCGGGATCGACCTCCAGAAGCGCCTCGTAGTCGAGGGATTCCGACCCCGAGTACCCCTCGATGCCGGTTCCGGAAAAGCCGTCGGTCAATCCGAGCGTCCGGAAGTGTTCCTTGTTCGCGCCCTCGCCGGAGAGCCGGTACGGACTGAAAGTCTCGGGTTCCTCGCCAGCGAACAGGAGCACGGCCTCGGGGCGGTCCTCTGGTGCCGGCAGTCGCGACTCGACGTCCGCAACCAACTCTTGATGGACCGACTCGAGTTGCTCGAACCGGTCACGCTCTTGAAAGACCTCCGCGACCGTCTCGAAGGCCTCGTAGAGCGAGTAGTAACGGTAGTCGTGCCAATCGTCCGTCCGTCGGAAGATCAAGTTACCGAGGAACGGTGCGACAGCCTCCCTGATCTCGTCGATATCGTCCTGCGTCCACTCGCCCATCCAGTCGGTCAGGGAGTGCGGATCGATTAGGTGGAGATCGGCGTCGAGTTCGTAGAACAACTCCTTCGAGATGCCGTCGTTCCAGATCGGCGTGAGGCCGTCAGTCTGTATGGAGACGCCGTCCAGTTCGTCGTAGTGCATCGACTTGTACCGATTCTGGTACCAGACGGACTCCGCCGCATCGCCGTGTCCCAGCGCGACCATCATATCGATGTAGTCCGGGGTGAACGTGGCGACGGATTCCGGGACGGACGCGAGTTCGACGGTACCGACCGGTTCCATCGTCACGGAGTAGGTATCGCCGGCGGACGAGCCGGGCTCTCCGTCCTGTCCAGCCAGTTCCGAACAACCCGCGAGGGATACGCCGGCTGCGAGCGCCGCGCCGTACTTGATCGTGTCTCTGCGCGTCGGTGCGGCCGTCGTCTGCGTGTTCTCGTGACCCATTTAGTACTCTCCGTTGATGATATCCGCAACGCGCTGGCGGTCGAAGAGCTGGGCTTCGTCGGACACTCGGCCGAATCCGGGAAATTCCCCGAAAAGATCGGGATACAGCTGTTTTGCGGCCGCCTCCGTCTGGAAGAGGTTCGTGATCGGCCCCTGCGTGTTGTTGCCGCCGCGGAAGACATCGCCGTTTTGGACCGCGGTGAGCTGGTTTCCGAGAGCGTGTTCTCGCATCGGATCGATCACCCGTTCGATGAAGTCCTCGCGAGAATCGGTTCCAATGATTCCGTTGTGGATCATCAGTATGTCCGGGTCGGCATCCAGAAGCGTCTCGTAATCGACCTGCGCGTACGACGTGTCTTCGGGCACCACTCCCTCCATGGCGTTGTTCACCTCGAGGTCGATGTACTGCTTTTTGCCGTAGCCGGGATCGATGTGGTACGCGCCGAACTCGTCGTTCTGTACCATTTCGGGTCCGGTGGCGACGAGCCCGACGGAGGGGCGCTCGGACTCGGGCGGAAGCTCCTCCTTGAGACCGCCGATGAATTCGTCGTGAAGCGCTTCGAACGCGGCGTATCGGTCCTCGCGCTGGAACACCCTCGAGACGCGCTCGAAGATGTCGTACAGCGAGAGGAACGGATAGTCGCGGTCCTCGCCGATCCGGCGACGCGCGTAGTGACCGAAAAACGGCCCGACGTTCCGCGTTATTTCGTCGACATCGTCGGGCGTGAGCAGCCACTGCGACAGGTATTCAGGGTCCATCAGATGGACGTCGCAGTCCATCTCGTAGAACCACTCTTTGTCGGCTTCGTAGTCCGAATTCACTTCTATTTCCGAGAGCGAGTCGACATCGATATCGACGCCCGGCAGTTCGTCGTAGAATTCGAAGGGGTACTGTCCGAGATTGTAGACCGCCTGCAACCTGTCGCCGACACCGAGAGCGACCCCCATGTCCGCGTGGGTGACGCGGTAGGACATGTACGACTGCGGAACCGAGTCGAACTCGACATCCCCCATCGGCGGCATCGTCACCGAGTAGGATTCCCCCTCCGTCTCCGCCGATGATTCCGATTTCCCGCGATCGATTACCTCCGAACAACCCGCCAGCAGTCCGCTTCCGACGGCCGTGCCACCGTATGTCACGAAATCTCGCCGTGTCGGGCCGTTGCCTCTCGTTTTGTCTCCCATCACCTTTTAGGCTTGCCTAAAACATAATAAACGCTCCGATTATTAGGCAGACCTAAATCAAGAGCGGTCGCCGACTACCTCTCGAGCGGTGTCTCGAGGAACGATTCGGGAACGGCATCGATTTCGCCGGCTTGGACGCCCCACAACGTCGCGTACAACCCGTCCGCTGCGAGCAAGTCGTCGTGAGTCCCGTGCTCGACGATCCGCCCGTCCTCGAGAACGAGGATCGTGTCCGCATCCTTGATCGTCGACAGTCGGTGGGCGATGACCAGCGTCGTCCGATCGGTGGTCAGGCTCTCCAGCGAACGTTGGATGAGGTACTCCGTCTCCGTGTCGACGCTGGCGGTCGCCTCATCTAACAGGATGATCGCCGGATCCTGCAGGATCGCCCTGGCCAGCGCGATCCGCTGGCGCTGGCCGCCGGAGAGTTTGACGCCCCGCTCGCCGACCCGCGTCTGATAGCCGTCCGAAAGCGCTCGGATGAACTCGTGAGCTTCCGCCGCATCGGCGGCCTCTCGTACCTCGTCGTCGCTCGCATCGAAGCGGCCGTAGCGGATGTTCTCGGCGACGGTGCCGTCAAAGAGGAAGGTGTCCTGGCTCACGTAGCCGATCGCGTCCCGCAGGTCCGAAATCCGGACGTCACCCACGTCGTGGCCGTCGACGCGGATCGCGCCGTCGTCGACGTCGTACAGCCGCAAGAGCAGTTTCGCGACCGTCGACTTACCCGCGCCGGTCGATCCGACGAGGGCGATCGTCTCGCCCGGTTCGACGGCGAAGTCGATCCCAGCGAGAATCGGGTCTCCGTCCTCGTAACTGAACTGAACGTCGTCGTACTCGAGTCGTCCATCGACTGCCTCGAGGGCGGCCGCGTTCGGTGAGTCCTGAATCCCGACCGGCACATCCAACAACCCGCAGATGCGCTTGCCCGACGCCTTCGCGTTCTCGTACCAGTCCACGATGCTCGAGAGTTGCGCCATCGGTCCCGTCAGGCGCTGGGTCAACAGCATGAAGACGACGAAATCGCCGGTCGTGAGTTCGCCCGAAAAGAACAGCGGCGGTCCGGAGAACACCCACAGGCCGCCGACGACGAACGTCGTGAGCAGCGCTACACCGGTGATCAGTTCCATCCCGGGCCGGTAGAAGTAACTCAGCTTCAAGACGTCCATCTGCGCGTCAAGTACGTCCTGTGAGACGTCGCGAACGCGGCCGTTCTCGTACTCCTCGGTGCTGGCGGTCTTGACGAGCTCGATCCCGCTGAGACCGTTTTCGATGCGCGTGTTCAGATCGCCGATCGTCGAGCGAACGGTGGTGTACCGCGGCTCGATCACCCTGACGAACCACCAGGTAAACGCGACCAGCAGCGGCACGGCCCCGAGCGTGACCAGGGCAAGTTGCCAGTTCGTGTACAGTAACGCGACGGTGATCCCGACGACGATGACGCCGATCCGCACGCTGTCGCCCAGCGCGTTATCGAAGAACACCTCGAGGTTCGAGGTATCGTTATTCAGAATCGACATGACCTCGCCGGTCTCCTTGTTGTCGAAGAAGGTCATATCGAGCCGCTGCATCTTCTCGTAGGTCTCCGTTCGAATCGTGTACATCACCCCGTGGGCGAAGAAGTTCATCGCTACGCCCCGGACCCACTGGAGGAGCGCGCCGCCCGCCAGCGCGACCCCGATGACGGTCGCGGACAGCCAGAACTGGGCAGTCGGGTCGGTCGGCAGCCACGCGCCGGGCACGAGCGGAAGCGCGTACGGTTCCGTCCCGAACACCGCGTCGATCGTCGTCCCGAGAACCAGCGGCGTCACGAGGACCGTTCCGTAGGCGATCACGCTAGAGATCAACCCGAGCGCGAGCCAGCGCGCCTCACCGAGACCGTACGTTCGGAACAGTCGAAGCAACGGCTGCGAAACTCGCTCGCGGTAGGCATCGAGTTCCGTCTCGAACGGCTCCTGCTCGGTCACTCTGCTGCCCCCGTGCCGTCGCGCCGCCGGCCCTTCCCGTCGTCGCGATTCGGATCGGCACCGTCGTTGCGGGCGCGGAGCGGATCGATCCGCGGTCCGCGCTCGGTTAGTTCGACGTCGGCGTCGATCCGGAACACCTCCTCGAGCAACGATTCGGTAACGACCGCTGCGGGCTCCCCTCGAGCCCGTATCTCCCCGTCCTCGAGAACGATCATGCGGTCGGCGAGCCGCGCCGCCTGTTCGATGTCGTGGAGCACGACGACGACCGTGATGTCGCCGTCCTCGCGCAGGCGTTCGATGATATCGAGGACCGCAAGCTGATGGTGGAGATCGAGAAACGTCGTCGGCTCGTCGAGCAAGAGCACGTCGGTGTCCTGTGCCAGTACCATCGCGATCCACGCGAGTTGTTTCTGGCCGCCGCTGAGACTCCCGACCTCGCGCTCGCGGAGGTGCCCACAGCCCGCGAGGTCGATCGCGCGCTCGACCGCCTCCCGATCCGCGTCGGAGATCGACTCGAAAAAGCCGCGGTGAGGATAGCGGCCGTGGTAGACGAGGTCTTCGACGGTGATACTGCTCGGCGACGTGCTCTCTTGAGAAAGCAGGCCGAGCTTCCGGGCGAGTGCCTTCGTCCCCATTGACTGGACATCGTCGCCGCCGAGCAGTACCGATCCGCCCTCGGGAGCGAGCTGGTTGGCCAGCCCCTTCAAAAGCGTACTCTTCCCCGACCCGTTCGGGCCGACGAGTGCAGTGACCGCACCCGGTTCGGCCGAGACGGATTCGCCCCCGATGATCGGGTCGCCTGAACTCGAGTACTGCAACACGAGCTCCGAACCGGAAAGCGAACTCGCCGCCGCGTCGGTGACGGCTGCGTCTCCCGACTCGGACGACCGACCCGGATCCGTTGCGGGATGGGCCATTCAGATCTCACCCATGTTCTCCTGTTTTCGCATGAGATAGAGGAAATACGGCCCACCGAGGAGCCCGGTGACGATGCCGACGGGGATCTGTGTCGGGCTCAACGCGAGTCGTGCCCCCACGTCGGCACCGACCATCAACGCCGGCCCGACGAAGAGACAGCCGACGATCAACTTCTTCGAGTCGCTCCCGACGAGGTTTCGCACCATATGCGGGACGATGAGCCCGACGAACCCGACGATGCCGGCGACGGCGATGCTGGCCGACGCCGCGAGGACCGCGACCCCAGAGAGTGCAAAGCGGACCTTCTCGATCGACATGCCCAGCGATTTCGCCGTCTGCTCGCCCAACAGCATGACGTTCATCTGCCTCGAGCCGGCGACGGAGAGCAATACGACCACGAACGACCACGGAAGCACGAGGCGGACTTGCTCCCAGTCGGTCCCGGTAAGTGACCCGGTCGTCCACGCGATCGCCGACTGGACGACACCGATGTCGTCAGCGAAGAAAAACAGCGCCGTCTGCAGCGAGCCGAAGACCGTGCCGACGATGACGCCGGCGAGCACCAGTCGAACCGGTGACGTGCCGTTCTTCCACGCGATAACGTAGACGATGAGAAAGGCGCCGGCACCCCCGAGGGCGGCGATCAGCGGGAGGAAAGCGGTCAGACTCCCGAATACGACGAGCGTCAGCAAGATCATGAGCCCTGCGCCGGAGGAGACGCCGAGAATGAACGGGCTCGCAAGTTCGTTCCGCGTCACCGCCTGAAAGATAGCTCCCGAGACGCCGAGGTTCATCCCGACGAGAGCCGCGACGAACACCCGCGGCAGGCGGATGTTCCAGACGATAAGGCTCTCAGTGCTCATCTCCGGCATCCGTTCGCCCAATAGGAACGCGTCCCACGCCTGGGGATTGAACACGACGTTGGGATTGAACACTGCGGCCCATGCCTGAGCAAATGTCATCGAATACGCCCCGAAGCTTACCTGGATGAGCCCGCCGGCGAACACGATAGCGAGACTGCCGAAAACCACCGTAATGAGGTTCGGATCGAAGAGCCACCCGAACCGCGTCTCGTTTACCCGCGACGAAGCCGTCCGGTCCGGCCCGACGGTCGACTTTCGCTTACTCATACCGGACCACACCGGACGGTTCGATTCCAGCCGCAATTGCCCGTCTGGTCGGCCCGGCGGACCGCTCGGCACTGGTTCGCTCCACACGCCGCGAACCTGACACGCCGTCACTGACTGCGACGCTATCCGTCCGACGTTCGCGACGGACGACTGTTTCGATCGCCCCGGTTTTGCCACCCATACCGGTTTAGGTATGCCTAAAATACAAAACCGTTCCGGTTTAGGCCCGCCTAATCCACCCGGCGGGCGAGACAGACCACCCACCGGCATGTCGGCGAGTCAGTACGGAACGCCACAGCGCGGGCACATCGGAACGTTCGCTTCGGGAAGCGCAAGTCCGCAGTTCGGACACTCGTCGCCGTCCGGAGCAGTGATCTCCGCGACGATTTCCTCCGTTCGAGCGCGAATAGCCGATATCGACCCAATCGTCTCGAGATCGGCGTCTCCGGAGTCGTCGTCTCCACCGGTCGCAAACCGAACTCGAGCGGCGAGAAACTGTTCGGGGTCGTCGTCGCCCACAGGGTCGTCGACAGCCGCGGTCACGTCCGGAATCGACGCGTCCACGTCCGACTGCTCGAGCACACCGAGGGCTTCGACTGCCCGTCCGCGCACGTAAGGGTTCTCGTCGTCCAGTCGCTCACAGAGTGCAGCGACGCTTTCGGATAGCGCATCGGGGTTCGTACAACCGATCACGACGAGCGCGGTACAGAGGTGATAGCGGACGAGTTCGTTGGGATCGTCGAGCGACTCGGTCAGGGTTTCGACATGGTGGCGGAGCCGATCCGGATCTCCTAAGGCGACGTACTCGAGCGCTTTCGCGAGCTTTTCCCTGACCTCGGGCTCGTCGAACGACAGTCCGATTCGCAGGTCAGCCAGCACCTCGGGCGTGGCGACTGTCTCTGGGTGTTCCAACGCGACGTAGCCCAGCGCCTCCGCCGATCGAGCGCGCACGTAATAGAACTCGTCCTCGTCGGCTAATCGGGCTGCGAGCGGGGGAACGACCGACGAGACACCGTCCGGATCGGCCGCCGCGATTTCGACGAACAGTTTCGCGGTCGTCAGACGGACCGATCGCTCCTCGTCGGTCAAAAACGATGTCAGCGTCTCGAGGATCGGCTCGAGTATGCCCGGCTGCGTTTCGGCGACCTGCGTTACCGTTTGAAGCGCCGCTTTCCGCGTCTCCATGTCGTGCGTTTGGGCTCGCTCGAGTTGCGTGACAGCCTCCTCGAAGGCGGCGCTGTCGAGAGCGTCCTCGAGCCGGTCGACAGACGACTGCTGTGGTGGATCGTCCATAGTTACGTCGGCGTATATCGGTAGATTCGATTCCGACAAACAATAAAATCCATTGGATGTCTGGTCGGTGCGGGCAGTAATGTGACTGGTCCAACGAGCGGATCGGCGCGATTCCGCCGAATGTGGATCGCCAGACGTGAATCGTCGTCTCACCGTCCCACGACATCGGTTCGATGAGGTTCCCGAACCGTAGATCCCCGATCCGGGCACCCCTCTATCGAAGTGTATGTGCGAATAGATCACTCGCACCTCGAGGAAGGAGACGGACGGATTCGGCGTGAATCACCTGCGTTCGATATCCCTGTTCCCGATCGAACACCCCTCTATCGATGTGTCTCGGCATCCTGCACACTCGAGGGATGATCAGTCTTCGACAGTTCGAACTTCGGACAGCGCGAGTAGCCGACAACACAGACACCCCTCTATCGATGTGTTTGTCCCGTCAAACAGGAGGGGGGATTGCTGATCGGGAAACCGCGAGAAGAGTGAGAGCGCGAGGGATTACGGGAGGAAATCTATCGAGGGGTCAGTTACAGGGATTACACTGACTGGTTGCTTCTTTCTTCTTCTAGCTTTCTAGACGACACACTCACACACCCCTCTATCGATGTGTTCGATGTGTTTCGACCCGGACGGAGTTTGTCGGTTTGAGGCCGTCGTATCCGCTGGCAGACATGGGGCGGTAGTACAGCTATAGATCCCCTTTTCAGCACTTCTCTGTGCTGAATCGGTCTCGCGTCGATCGAACGCCGATTCAGATGGATCAAGACGCTCTCGTTCGAGTGAGAGGAAACACATCGATAGAGGGGTGTCTGTCCCGACGGATTCGACGCTCGAACACATCGTCGGCCGTCAACATCTTCTCGACGGTGTCCTCCCTCTGCCAAGTCGAAATAGTACATTCGGTCCGCTCAATCGAACAAATACACATCGATAGAGGTGGACAACACTTTTGTCCCTCCCCCGTATGGGTCACCGCATGGATGACTTCGAGGACCCTCGAGACGAGGCGGGGAGATCGAAGGATGACACGACGGAGCAGGCTGACTCCTCGTCTGATTCTCCGATCCCTGGGCCGACCTCTTCGACCGATTCGGCGACAGAAGGCGAGTCGCAGTCGATCGAGGACATGCTTCTCGAGTTCGACCAACAGGAGGGGCTCATTCGCGATCGATCGCTTCTCGACCCGAATCATATCGTCTCCGAGGACCGGATCGTTGGTCGGGACGAACAGCTACAGGAAGTCACAAAGATGCTCCGCGTCGCTCTGGGAGACAACCGACCGCCCAACCTCTTTCTCTACGGCCCCTCCGGGACCGGCAAATCGCTGATCACGAAGGCCGTCTGTAAGAATATCAGCGCGATCTGTGAGACGCGGGATATTCGGTTCGGAACGATCGAGGTCAACTGCCAAGATCTCGACACCCTCGGCGTCGCCGTCTACGAACTCGCGAGTCGCGCGGCAGATGAGGCGACCGTCGAGGTAGAGGTCCCAAAACACGGCGTCGCGACCAAAGAGAAGTGGGACGAACTCTATCGGATCGTCAACGAAAACTTCGATTCCGCGGTGTTCGTCCTCGACGAACTCGATATGCTCGTCGGTCGACGGGACAAACAGGAGCCCGCGTTCTCCCGACTGCTCTACCAGCTCTCTCGAGCCGGCGCGAACAACGACCTCACTGCTCACGTCTCCGTCGTCGCGATTTCGAACGACACGAAAATGATGGAGTCCGTGGGGAGCCGCGCCCTGAGTTCCTTTACCCCCGAAGACGTCCACTTCGATGATTACAACGCAACCCAGCTCCAGTCGATTCTCCGTCGCCGGCAAGACGCCTTCTATGAGGCTGTTCTCGACGAGGACGTTATCCCGTTGGCGGCGGCCTTCGCGGCTCAGACCCACGGTGACGCTCGGAAGGCGATCGATCTCGTCCGAGTCGCCGGTGAGCTCGCGGAACGAGAAGGCGACGAGCGCGTTCGCGAGGAACACGTTCGCGAAGCCCAGGACAAAGTCGAGAAGAACCGGGTCCTCGAGGTCGTCCGCGGTATCAGCACGCAGAAGAAGCTCTGTCTCTACGCAACGGCCGCCGTCGCGTCGGAGACCGACAACGAATCCGCTCGCAGCACGACCGGCTACCGCGTGTACCAATTCCTCACGGATGCGATCGACGCCGAGCAGTATCACCAAGAAACCTACGTCAACAAGATGAAAGAGATGACGACGTATTCGCTCGTCGACTTCGAACGGCGGAGCCACGGCCCGAGCTCGGGGATGTTCCTCGAGTTCCAGTTCGGTGAGCGTCCCGAGACAATCCTCGAAACGCTGCGCGAAGATTCGCGCCTCGAGATGGTTTCGGTCGACGAAGTGTCGAGCGTCGTCACCGCACAGGTTCGAAACGAAACCTAACATTCTGACACGACAGACCCCGCTATCGATGTGTTTCTCCGCGTTCGTCGTTGCTGTCGACCAACCCGGAGAGAGCGATCGCGATTCCGGCCCGTCACCACACACCGTTATCGATGTGAAATATGCATTTAGATGGCCCGAAGACCGCGAAAACAGCATTTTGCTGTTGTCCTCGGTTGTGCGCTTACACTACAGCTACCAACGATTCGTGGGGTCTTTCGTGGCTTCCCGATTTTTTCAATAACTGAGAACCAGACACACCTCTATCGAAGTGTTCCGTGCTCCAGCGACAGACCGAAATTGTTACGAGAAAAATGAAAGAAGAACGGCGGACAAAGTGGTGTTACTCCCGAACGTATCCACAGTCATATACATCTAGTATCCGTACTGCGGTGAGCTATTTCGGAAGAGTACATCGACTTGTAGTCAGACAGATGAAAATCGAGTCGGAAGCAAGCGGGCAGAGAAACGATGTCGGTTTGCTACTAAAAGTAATTTCCAGTAGAACTGGCAAAATTACGGATAGAACCAACCCAAGTCCGGTTTTACTCCGGACATGCTGGTGTGGAAACGGCGGTTTTTGACACTGTTTAACCGATCGGCCTGATGTTCACCGAATCCACCCGGGGTTAGAGGGTTGAGTTCCCCAGTAGCCCGATGCGCTGATGTCGTGTCGCAACGGAGCCGGATTACTGAAATTGAGCGAGTGACGTGTTCTCGTCGGTCACGTCCTCCTCGAGGAGGTGCTCCTGAATGGAGTCGTGAATACCGACATCCTCGAGGACCTCGTCGAGTGCCGAAAGGATGAGTTCGATGTCCATATCAAGGGTATACTCGCGATACGTTCCCCCGCGCCGCCCCTCGTTTCGTTCGGTGACCGAGACGAGTCCGAGCATGGCGAGTTCCGCCAGATGATCGCGCATCCGGCGCGGAACGAGCGGGTCCCGCCCGGCTCGCTGTGCGAAATTGGTGTATCGGGGCCGGACGTCTCGTGAACGGACCGGGGTCTCGTTTTGGAGATGCAGCGTGAGCAGGGAGTACAACACGAGATGACCGTGCTGGGTAAGCCCGCTGATGCCTTCTTCGATCCGACCGCGTTCCAGATCGTGACGACCCGCCTCGACGTGGGTTTCGGCGACGGTGGTCGTCTCGGCTTCCTCGCGAGCGAGATCGCCGGCTTTCATCAGGAGGTCTATCGACTGGCGGGCGTCGCCGGCGTCTTTCGCCCCGTAGGCAGCACAGAGTGGAATCACTGCATCGTCCAAGACATCGTCGTGAAACGCGACCGCCGCCCGCTGCTCGAGGATTTTCTGTAGATCGCTCGCGTCGTACGCGGGGAAATGAATTTCCTGTTCACAGAGCGAACTTTTAACCTTCGGTGAGAGGTCGTCGCGAAACGAGAAATCGTTCGAGATACCGATAATCCCGATTTTCGCTTCGGAAAGATTGTTATTCGCACGCGCTCGTGGAAGCTGATAGAGGATCGAGTCGTCGTCGACGTGATCGACTTCGTCGAGGACGATGAGATTGGTCCCGCCGAGGTCATCGAGGTCGTCCCAAAGCATCTCGTAGACCGTCGCTCGCGGGTAGCCGGTCGTACTGATCTGATTCGTTTCGTCTCGGAGTTCGTTGACCAGACGCGTCGCGATCTGGTATGAGGATGTGAGACCGTCGCAGTTGAGAAACGTGAGCCGGAGATCGATATCGTCGTACTGGCTAGCGTCTTCCTCGAGGTGAGAGAGCAGATATCTGGTCGCGGCGGTCTTTCCGACGCCGGTCTTGCCGTAGAGAAAAACGTTGTTCGGCTGTTCGCCGTTGATCACGGGCTGGAGCGCGGCCTGATACATCTGGATTTCTTCGTCACGACCGACGAGTTGTGCCGGTTGATAATCCTCCCGCAGCGCGTCGCGATTTCTGTATATTTCGGTGTCTCGTTCGAACAGGCTCATTCGAACTGTCTCTGGAAGTGTGTCTCTCGGCAGGGTTTATAAAACCACAACGTCCGGAGTGTCCGCAGTTCTTTCCACTTATATTAAAATGCGGAACACACCCACCCCACTATGTCCGCAGTAATCGTTCTACGAGAGTGGGGGGTGGCCTGAGATGAGTATCTAGACTAGGGAAGCTTTAATATAATATACTGAGAGCTAGTCCAAATGGCAACTGTAGTTAATATTTCAGACTAAGAAACATCTGAAATATTTGCGGCCAGATTGGGCACCCCTCGTTCGTTCGGCAGAACAGCGGACACGGTGGGGTGGGTGTGTCGACGCTCGGAATCAGCTCAGCAGTGTAGCCGCAACTCCCGTCTCTTACCCCGTTTTCCTTCCTCTCCTGCCCGATTAACTGGTCGTCTCGAACTGTGCTTTCCGACTACCAACGGCACCGACTGCATTTTTCCCACACCACGGTGTCCGCTGCTCTTGATCCGTTCTATCCTTTCGGAACAGCGCACACTGTCGCTCCCTCTCACCGGGTTTCTCCTCTCCCCAGCCCTAAGATCACCCAAACTGCCACACAGAACAGCGGACATCGTGGTGTCCGTATTTTCGTCCACCCCCTCTCGAGTTCCGCTACTTCAATCCACACCACACCACCATGTCCGCAGTTTTCGGTCGAATTGTCAGCATAACAACGGACATGGTGGTGTGGTGTCGACAGACCCGACATCCCTCACTCCACTGGACTGCTCATCAAGTGTCGACACTCGCATCCGCGGGCCTCAAATCCGAGTCACTGTACTATCTTCACAAGTTAGCCTAACTGGTCAGCCTAACCAAATATGCTACTCGATACTTCTCGTTTTCCCTGGATTCCGTTCTACCCCTCAATTTCTCCGAAAGCGGGGACTGAGGCCGAAACCGGGTCAGTTCCCCTCGAGTTCAGAACTCCACACTCGAGTCGTACTCAGAAACGGCGGCGGCTGTCGGCTCGTCCGGATCGACGCGAACGTCGATCAGTTCCGGCCCGTCGGCTCGTGCCAGTGCAGCATCGACTGCGCTCTCGAGTTCCGCGAGCGTCCCTACCGTTTCGCCCCGACAGCCAAACCCCTCCGCAATGGCGGCGAAATCTGGGGACGACCAGTCGAACCGGTGTCCCTCCGCATACTGATCGATTTCGGGAGACTTACTGATGATTCCGTAGTCCTGATTGTTGAAGAGGATCGTGACTACGTCTAGGTCGTACGCCGCCGCCGTGTGCAGTTCCTGCAAGCACATCATCGCCCCGCCGTCGCCGGTCAACGCGACGACTGGCCGATCCGGCGCGGCGAGTTTCGCGCCGATCGCAGCCGGCAGTCCGACGCCCATTCCCGCCCACGATCCGGCAGTAACGTACGTCTCGGGGTCGTACGTCTCGAAGGTCTGCTTGGCCCAGAGCCGGAAGCCGCCGATATCGGTCGTCACAACGGTCTCCCGCGGCAAGACATCACGAAGCGTCCGAAGCGCGCCGGCCGTCGCGATCGGCGTCTCGTCCTCGAGCAATCCGTGGGTACGAAGCCTGTCGTCGTACTCCGAGCGAACGCGGTCGCCGATGGACGCCCCGTCCCACGCGGCGTCGGGACGCGACGCGGAACGGAGCCCTTTCTGTAATCGATCGACCGCGCTGGCGATGTCGGAAACGATCGCGATATCGGCGTCGTAGGCGATATCGATGCGACTCGTCTCGAGGGTCACGTGGACGAGTGTCTCGCCCATCGGTAACGACCAGTCGGCGGTCGTCACGCCGTCGAACCGAGTCCCGAGTGCGAGCACGACGTCGGCGGCCTCGAGGGCCTTCTTTGCCCCCGACGGGAGGTGACTGCCCGTGACGCCGAGCCAGCGCGGATCGTCCTCGGGGAAGACCCCCTTTCCTTTGTAGGACGCGACGACCGGCGCGTTCAGCGTCTCGATGAGGGTCCGAATCGAGTCCGGATCTCCCGATCGGCGGGCACCGACGCCGAGGTAGACGACCGGTCGCTCCGCGTCGGCGAGCAGTTGCTTTGCGTCTTCGTACTCGGCGTCGCCGTCGAACCGGCTCGTCTGTGGATCGACCGTTACCGCCGGCGAGCGGAACTCGGCCTCGAGAAGTGATTTCGGAACGCCGAGTCGGACCGGGCCGCGCGGGGGTGTGAGTGCGGTTTCGATCCCCGACCGGATCGCCTGTTGAAACTCGACCGGCCGCTCGACCGAGACGTTTTCTTTGACGACGGTGTCGTACGTTTCGGGTTCGATTTCGTGGATCGGTCCCTTCCCGCGGTCGGCCGGATCGGCGTCGGCGGCGACGTGGAGCAGCGGGACGCGGTCGTCGAGCGCGTTTTTCAGCCCGTGCATCGCGTTTGTGTCGCCGGGACCGGGGACGGTAAGCGTCGCAGTGACAGTGCCGCTGGACTCGTAGTATCCCCACGCGATGTGCGGAATTGCGGTCTCGTGTCGAGCCATCACGTATCTGATGTCGTCTCGCCGGTCGACGGTACGATCTAACGGAAGCGTCTGGGTTCCGGGGAGCCCGACGAGGATATCGACCCCGGCGTCGACGAGGGCGTCGTACAGCTTCTCACTGCCGGGTCGCGCCGTTGGACCGTCATCTGTTGGGAGCATCGCTTTCGAGTTCGTGTGGTGCGACACAGCGCAATAAATACCGTCGGTCGTTCTCGGTTGCCCGCTCGCCGTCCGAAAGCGGCCATCGTCGAAACGGTCAACTGGAGGGGGAACGGCAGGGGAGGGCCGGCAGGAAATCGCGGACACAGGAAACCGAACCCGTCGAAGCCGTCGACGAACGACCTGCCGGCTCAGTACTCGTCGTCCTGTGCGTCGACGGTCGCGACGGCCGCGAGATTCACGATGTCTTTGACCTCGTCGCCCCGCTGGAGGACGTGGACCGGCTCGTCCATGCCGACCAGCATCGGGCCGATGGCGTCAGCGCCGCCCAGTCGCTGGAGGAGCTTGTAGCCGATGTTACCTGCCTCGAGGTTCGGGAAGACCAGCACGTTCGCCGGCTTCTCGAGGTCGGTAAAGTCGTAGGTGCCGGTCAGCATCTCCTCGACGACGGCGGTGTCGGCCTGCATCTCGCCGTCGACGGGGAAGTCGACAGCGGGATCTTCGCGGAGGCGACGGGCCGCTTCTCGGGGCTTTCGCGTCCCCTCGTTGTCGACGCTGCCGAAGTCCGAGTAGGAGAGCAACGCGGCACGCGGTTCGACGTCGAACCGGCGAGCCAGTTCGGCTGTGTGACGGGTGACTTCCTCGAGGACGTCCTCGTCGGGGGCTTGATTGACGGTCGCGTCGGCGACGAAGATCACGCGGTTCTTGAACGTGAGCATGTAGACGCCCGCTGCGTAGTCGGCGTCGTCAGCCGTGCCGACCACCTGCAGCGGCGGCCGCAGCGCGGACGGGTAGTGATTCGTCAGGCCGGTGAGCAACGCGTCGGCGTCGCCGCGGTCGACCATGACGCTGCCGAAGTAGTTGGTGTCGTCGCGGATCATCGACGCGGCCTCGCGGCGGGTGACGCCGTTGCGCTTCCGGCGTTCATAGAGGTGGTCGGCGTACCCCTCGTAGTCGCCGCTCTCGGGGTCGACCACGTCCGGTTCGAACTCGAGGCCGAGGTTCGCGATCGTGGTCCGAATGTCGTCCTCGTCGCCGATCAGGATCGGTTCGGCGATCCCGCGCTCGATGATCTGGGATGCCGCTCGCACGATCGTCTCGTCGGTCCCCTCGGCCAGCGCGATCCGCTTGGGATCGGACTTGGCCTTGTTGAGGACGACGCGCATCATCTCGCGGGACTTCCCGAGTCGGGCCTCGAGTCGCTCGACGTACTCGTCGATATCGAGGTCGACGCGGGCTGCACCCGAGTCGATCGCAGCCTGTGCGACCGCCGGCGCGACTTCGAAGAGGACGCGGGCGTCGAGGGGCTTCGGAATGATGTAATCGGGACCGAACTGCAGCGGCTGATCGCCGTAGGCTTTGACCACTGAATCGGGAACGTCCTGTTTGGCCAGATCGGCCAGCGCCGACGCCGCCGCGACCTTCATCTCCTCGTTGATCTCGGTGGCGCGTACGTCGAGTGCACCCCGGAAAATAAACGGGAAGCCGAGGACGTTGTTGACCTGATTCGGGTAGTCCGAGCGACCGGTGGCCATGATAACCGTATCGTCGCGGGCCGCTTTGGCCGATTCGTAGTCGATTTCGGGGTCCGGATTCGCCATCGCGAAGATGATCGGATCCGCAGCCATCGAGCGGACCATCTCTTGACTGACGATGCCGCCGGCGGAGAGGCCGACGAACACGTCCGCACCGTCCATCGCGTCCGCGAGGTCTCCATCGGGGAGGTCTCGAGCGAATTCCCGGTTGTACTCGTTGAGGTCGCCGGATTCCGCCCGCTGGGTCGTCAAGATGCCGTCGATATCGCATATCGTGATGTTCTCGCGTTTGACGCCGAGAGAGACGTAGAATCGGGCCGTTGCGAGCGCTGCCGCGCCTGCACCAGCGAAGGTGACCTCGAGGTTTTCGAGGTCCTTCCCGGAGATTTCGACGGCGTTGAGCAGCGCCGCACCCGAGATAATCGCGGTGCCGTGTTGGTCGTCGTGGAACACCGGGATCGACAGCCGCTCGCGGAGTTGCTCCTCGATAGTGAAACAGTCCGGTGCCGCGATGTCTTCCAGATTGATCCCGCCGAAGGTCGGTTCCATCGCGGCGACCGAGTTGACGAACGCGTCCGGGTCGTCGAGATCGAGTTCGATATCGAAGACGTCGATATCGGCGAAGCGCTTGAAGAGAACGCCTTTGCCTTCCATGACGGGTTTCGAGGCCTGTGCGCCGATGTCGCCGAGGCCGAGTACGGCCGATCCGTTCGAGACGACGCCGACGAGGTTCCCCTTCGTCGTGTACTGGTAGGCCTCGCCCGCGTCCGCATCGATTTCTCGACACGGTGCGGCGACACCCGGCGAATACGCGAGCGACAGGTCCCGTTGCGTGTTCGTCGGTTTCGTCGTCGATATCTCTATTTTCCCCGGCGGGGCGGTCCGGTGATACTCGAGCGCGTCTTCGTCCATTATCGTCCCGAGTGTCTCCGGCGTACCGATAAAAGTGTACGGTTACGCTCAATTGTTCCCATCTATATGAGATAATGCGTCGCAAATGGCCAAGCGAATTCTGAAGAACTGTCCGATTAAACACTTCAGCTGGATATAAAAATCAAGTGGCTGGTGTAGTTATTGGGCACTACAGATATGTTTCATTCTAACAAGACTACAGCTGGGTTGGCCCGACTGCTCGCCAACGATTACGGCGGAGGTCCCCGGATCTTCGCATAAATGACTTCTCGATCGAATTTCGATT
The DNA here is from genome assembly GCF_059162405.1 of Natrinema sp. CRL1. NCBI lineage: Archaea > Methanobacteriati > Methanobacteriota > Halobacteria > Halobacteriales > Natrialbaceae > Natrinema > Natrinema sp. CRL1. The sequence goes on from NZ_JBLVOY010000005.1 coordinate 172,105, forward strand.
AGCGTATTCGAATCACTCACTTTTTTGGTCGAGGGAAAGCCTACTGTCTGTCGATATAACGAGAACCGTGGTTCCGGGGAGATCATAGTCCCGAGTGATAAATTAACGAACACATCGACCGAATCGGTGACTCGACCATCGGAGACTGCGGGGTCGAGACGTGACTTTAGTCCGACACTCATTGCAACATTTATGCAATATGAGACACTATTATTCATATCGTATATATCACCAATTCTGGTCCTCGATTACTTTACCATTTACAAGCTGTACATTTTGGACTCGATGAAAAACTCAAAGAAAGAGATAAAACGTGTATGCAGTGTCCGATCATGTGTTGACTTCCCAACAGAGAGTACTCGAGTTCGGATTCTAGTGACCGCTCGGTAATATTTTTGATGCTGCCAGCGAAATTGGCGTCTATGGATACGCCCGATTCGTCACGATAGAACTATTGACCTAGGGCATCGTGGACGGCGTTAGATTGATCCGAATCACGTCCGCATAGCCCGTTATGTATGACTTGTGTCGTACCTTTTGTGCTACCTCTCGAAAATACTATGTATATGGCGATAATGGCGACGTTCAATATGCACACCTATACGACGGCTGTATCTGCTCGGAAATTATCGATGTAATCGGATTTTAACGAATATCTTATTTATATTGTCCACAGGGATACTGCTCTCATAACTGTTGGTGTCTCGACCATTTGTCAGATAACTATACTGGCGGTAGCGACAAAGATGTGCAGACCATCGAACCGAATCTCAGGACCGAGTGAGATGAGTAGGGGGTCGAGGAACAACTGGCCCGACCTCGGTCACGAATTGTCGCCGTCCTTCTCACGACGACCGAATCGATCGCTCGAGACGACCGGGACGTGTGGATCAGCGTCTCCGGTTCGATGGCAGCGTCGTGGTACTGAACGTCATTCCGACGACGTAAACGCCTCGACGCCAGCGCTCGCGATCGCAACGTCTTCCGAAACGTCACCGCCGCTGGCACCGACTGCACCGACGACTTCGCCGTCGTGCTCGATCGGAACGCCGCCGCCGAAGGTCACGACGCGATTGTCGTCCGTCGACTGGAGTCCGTACACGTCGCCGCCCGGTTCGGATCCTTCTTTCAGGTTTGCGGTCGGCTTCTTGACGGCCGCTGCGGTGTAGGCCTTATCGCGTGCGATGCTCGCTGCCACGAGCTTTGCGCCGTCCATTCGGCGAAACGCGAGGAGGTTTCCCTCGTTGTTCGTTACGGCGAGATTCATCGGCACACCGAGTTCGTTCGCCTTCGCTTCGGCGGCGTCGAGTATCTCCTTCGATTCGTCTAGCGAAACCGAATGCTGGGTTTGCATTCTACGTGAGTTATGCATGTGCCTACTATAAATCGACTTCGGATCGGGCGGTCTCGATTCGATCGGTGCTCGAGAGACGGCAATCGATTCGAGCGAAGCGCGAGGAGTGCGTTTGCCGGGTATTACTGCGGCGGGGAATCCCACGTCTCGCCGTTGTCCTGCGGATCGTAGCCGATCGTCTCCCGGGCGTTTTCGATGCTGTACCAGCGACGATCGTTATCGCTGACACCGCTGAAGATTTCGAAGCCGGGGTCGTCGGTCTGGAGACAGCAGTCGATCATATGTGCGAAGTCCCGGCGGGACTGCCACATGGCTTTCATCCGTGCGACCTGCTGGTCGTACTGGTCGCTTCCGCGTTCGTATTCGCCGTCATCGACGTCGTGTTCGGCGTCACCGTAGGGATGGTCGTATTCGGGCATCCGCACACTACAGATCCGGATCGCGTGGGCTCGTTTCGGGTACTCGTAGTTCTCGACGTAGTACCGACAGAGGTCTTCGCCGAAGCTCTTCGAGACACCGTAGTAGGAGTCCGGTCGGACCGGATCCTCGTGGGAGAGTCGGAACGGGGCCTCGGACCCGAAGTAGAGTTCGGGGGCGTTCTCGGACTCGTACATCCCCATCACGTGATTCGAGGAGGCGAACACGACCGTCTCGAGTTCCTCGGCCCGCGCGGCCTCGAGGGCGTTCAGTACCCCGATGATGTTGGGTTGGTGTACGTCGTCCCACGTGCCGTCGGTGAAGGGATAGCCCGCGAGGTGGATCATCGCGTTTTGGTCGGCGGCCGCGCTCCGAACGGCGGTCGCGTCGGCGACGTCGCCGACGACGGTTTCGTACTCCCCATACTCGTCCCCGTCGTCCGGATCGTTCCGGTCGAGATAGGTGAAATCGTAGTCGGGGTCGTCGTGAAGGTGGTCGATGATGGCGGTTCCACACCGTCCGTACGCACCGGTTAGTAGGACGTTCACAGGTGTTGGGTCTGTCGCATGTGATATAATTGTTCGGATCACGCAACGGGCGTCGGGGCCGTAACCGGTGTCTCGGGGGAGTCCCGCGACAGGCCGACGTTACTGGCCGTCGGTAAACTGTGACGCGGCGAGCAGGAAGAACCCCTGTCCATACGACGTCGACGTCAGCGGCGCCCCCGGTCCGCCCGGCGGCCCCGCGACCCGGCGGACGGCCCCTTCGTCGTCGACGAGGCCGATCGAGACGTCCATCGCGTCCCGTGCCGCCCGTTCGTATTTCTCGTCCTCGACGATACCCAGTTCGAGGGCGCGCTCGAACGCGTAGGTGTACATGAGCGTGCCCGAACTCTCGAGCGGGGTGTGGGGATCGTCAACGATGTTGTACCACATGCCGCTGTCGTCCTGTCGCTCCACGACCGCCGAGGCGACGTCCCGGAAGATCTCGACGAGTTCCTCGCGATCGGGATGATCGTCGGGGAGGAACTCGAGAACGTCGACGATCGCTGCCTGTATCCAGCCGTTGCCGCGGGCCCAGAAGGTGCTCTGGGGATAGCTGTTGGGCTGTTCGTGCCAGATGTGCCGGAACAAACCGGTGTGCGGGTCCTGAAGGTGTTTCGCGTGGACGATGAGTTGCTTGGCGGCCTCGTCGAAGGCCTCGGGTTCGTCGGCGGCGGCCCCGTATCGGGCGAAGAACGGACACATCATGTACACCGAGTCGATCCAGAGCCCCTTCACGCCTGACAGTTCCGGGACGTGGTGGGGGATGCCGCCGTCCGCGGTCCGCTCGACCGACTGGAGGTTCTCGTACTCGCCGCGTGCGGCTTCGAGATAGCACTCGTCGCCGGTCCGGCGATAGAACTCGAGGACGCCGTGGCCGATCGAGGTCGTGTTGTTCGTGTTCATCGCCTTCCGCTCGTCGATCTCCCAGTGGGCGTCGTACTCCTGTCCGTGCTGGAAGACCTCGATGGGGTAGCTCGGGCCGTACGAGAGCTGGCCGTTGCTGTCTTGGGTTTCGACGGCGCGGTCGACCAGTGCCCGCGCGGCTTCGGTACAGTCGTCGCGGTCGGCGGCGAGCAGTCCGTTGATGGCGACCCCTTTCTGCCAGACCTCGTTTTCCATGTCCGTGGCAATGGTATACGCTGCGACAGTCGCGATCGTCTCGTCGAGGGACGGAGTCATGACGGTAGCTAATCCTCCGCTGGATCGATCATAAATCTTGCTGACGGGTCGAGCGCGGCGTCGCCACCGCGTCGTCGACTCGACAATTCGCCGAGAGCGAGAATGACGATACGTTTATGAGTCACCCATCCGATTTCGCATCCATGGCGTCCGAGAAGCTACAGGACGGTCTGCGAAGCGTCGCAGCCGGGCTGTTGACACCATTCGACGACGACGGAGCGATCAATCACGACCAGCTGGCCGACAACGCCGAGGCCCTCTCGAGGGACGGACTCAGTACGTTCCTCGCGTGTGCGAACATCAGCGAGTACCACTCGCTGTCCCACCAAGAGCGGATCGACATCACCGAGACGGGCGTATCGGCGCTGCCCGACGACGCGTGCGTCCTCGCCGGCGTCGGGGGCAGCACGAAGACCGCACGCGACCTCGTCGCCGCTTACGACGAGATCGGCGTAGACGCGATGATGATCATGCCGCCGGACCACACGTACGTCCACGAGCAGGGGCTCCTCGAGTACTACGAGGCGCTCGCCGACGCGGCGGCGGTCGGCATCGTCCCCTACATCCGCGGCTTCGAGCCGTCCGTCTCGTTCCTCGCGTCGCTGACCGAGATCGACGGCGTGGCCGGAATCAAGTACGCCATCCCGGACGCGGTCAAATTCGGACAGGCTGTCGCGGCCGGCGACGACGATGTCGTCTGGGTCGACGGCATGGCAGAACCCCACGCGCTGTCGCTCTGGGTGCAGGGAGCCGAGGGATTCACGGCGGGCGTGACGAACTTCGAGCCGCGGCTCGGCCTGGCGCTGCTGACAGCGCTGCGCGACGAGGAGTGGGAGCGGGCGCGTGCCCTCCAGAACGCGGCGGTCCCGTACCAGCAGTTCCGGAACGGGACCGGCGAGGAGAACACGCTCGCGGACGCGATCAGCGTTCCGGCGGTCAAATACGGGCTCGAGCTCGCGGGCTACAACGGCGGCGCGGTCCGCGAGCCGATCGTCGGTCTCTCGGCGGCCGACCAGCGGCGAGCCGAAACGCTCTATGAGCAACTCCAGTCCGATCTCGACCGCCTTCTCTGAGGCCGGGCCGCGACCGCCGTCCGTTTTTCCGACACGATTTCTTCGAACCGCTCGTTCCGTCCACGATCGAACCCAGCGTGGCCGCTCTTGCTCCCGCGGCCGTCCGCCATCGTCGGAAGGCCGTATTTCGGAACCCGAGCGGGGCGAGTATCGACGCTCGGATGCGACCCCCGGGCGATTTCGCAGGAGGCCACGAATCAGCGTCCGGCCACACCGGAAGTTAGGTCCCTGCCGCCGGTCCGTTTGGGGAACAGAGTTACAAACGTATGCCTGTAATTTAGAACGACGCTCTGTAAGCGATCGGTCAAAAAGACCGATTTCGGCGGATAGCGCCCCGTCGATCCGCATCCATCTCTACATCCGGTGGTGCCGGACAGCATATGCGACTCTCTGGCATGACCGGGTCGCCGAAGCGAACCGATCACCGTCACGACAGCGCCGCCGCTGCCCCATCGGCCGACCACAAAACGCGATCCGCGACCTCCCTTTTCGAGTCAGCGAGCGCCGACGGTCCGATTAGATCATCCGGTACACTTCGTCCATCCACTGATCCGAGTCGTCGTCGACGGTGATCCCTTGCATCTCCTCGGCCCAGCGGGCCTGTGCGTCGCTCTCGTCCATTACCGCTTCGATCGCGTCCGGGTCGTCGAGTTCGAGGAAGCCGAAGACGTGGCCGTCGGCCTCGAAGACGCTGTAGGTCTCGAGGCCGGCGTCGGACTCGAGGTACGCGTCCTCGAGCCACTGAGGGACGTTCTCGTGTGCCTCGCGATACGCCTCGCGCTGTCCATCAGCAATTTTCAGGTGGAACGCAATGCGTGGCATGCAAGTATCGCATCGAAGGCCTCCCTCATAGCTATTCCCCCGTCTCCCGATCGCGCGTTCACTCGAGACGGTAGCGGTCGACCGCCGATTCGTCGACGTCAATCCCGAGGCCGGGGTCCTGCGGCACCGCGAGTTCGCCGCCGGTCGGATCCAGCGGGGACTCGAGTAGATCGTCACGGAGCGGGTTCTCGCTGCGATCGAACTCGAAGAGGACGGGGCCGGGTTCCATTCCCTCGGCGTGGGGGTACGTCGACAGGCTCGCGGCGAACTGCAACGCGGCCGCGGTCCCAACCGCGCTGTTCCAGACATGGGGCCGAACGATCGCGTTCGCCGTCGTCGCTAACTTCGCGAGGAACCGGGCCTCGGCGAAGCCGCCACAGCGTCCGAGGTTCGGCTGGACGACGTCGATCAGTCCGTCCTCGAGCAGCCGCGCGAACTCGAAGCGGCCGTAGTGGGCCTCGCCGGCGGCGAGGGGGACGTCGACGCGCGCGCCGATCTCACGATACCCCTCGTAGTTCTCCGGCGGGACGGGCTCTTCGACCCACGTTAGATCGTATGATTCGAGTTCGCGGATCGACGCGATCGCCCCTCTCGGCGTGTAGTTGCCGTTGAAATCGACCATCAGGTGTGCGTCGTCGCCGAGGATCTCGCGGGCGATCTCGACGCGCCGGCGATCGTCCTCGCGGCCGCCGCCGAGCTTGATCTTCGCCGCGGTAAACCCTTCCTCGACGGCGTCTTCCATGGGTTCGGCTGGGTCTTCTCCCCACTCGGTGAGGTACATCGTCGACGCGTACGGGACGACCGACTTGACCCGGCGGCCGCCGAGCAGTTCGTGGATCGGCAGCCCGGCCGCCTTCCCTCGGAGGTCCCACATCGCGACCTCGATCCCTGAGAGGGCGGACTGTGCGAGGGCCTCGCGAGCGGCGTGGTAGCCGCCGATGTCGCCGGTGTAGACGCGGTCGGCTAACGACTCGGCCGCGACCGGCGAACTGCCGACGACGGCATCGGCGAACTCGTCTTCGATCAGCGCCGCGACCGCCCGCGGCGAGGCGAACGCTTCGCCCCAGCCGACCGCTCCGTCGTCCGTCTCGAGGCGGACGAGCGTCGTCGATCGCGACTCGGTCATGCCGCGCGAGCCGCCGAACGCGCGCCCCTCGGCGAGTTCGTGTGACAGTGGAATCGCTGCTAGCTCGGTGATTTCCATGATACGAGTACCCGTTTCCGGGGTAGTTTCAAATAGTTTCTCGGTTACGAAGGGTCGGCCGCTCTAACTCCCGCGACTCGAGTATGATCCGCGAGTGTCACAGCGACGCCACCCTCGAGTCGTTGCTCGTGGACTGACGAACGTGGGGAGGCGGGGTATGACGACAGTGAGGACGGTGATGCCGAGGAAGCGGAACCCGTTCGACTACCGGAACTGCGGCATGACCTCGTCGGCGAACAGCTCCATGCCGCCGGTATCGGGGAAGTCGACGAACCAGCACTGGAACTTCGTGACGCCAGCGTCGATCCGGCGTTCGATCGCCTCGGCACACTCCTCGGGCGTCCCCATGATGAAGTAGTCGTTGGCGATCGCCTCGGTCGTGATGTCGGCTTGATCGACGTACTCCTCCTCGAACTGGATTGGGATCATCAGGTCGAGCAGGCGCTCGTACTTCTCGGGGTCGCGCGTACAGACGACGTGGCCGTCCCACGAGTACTCGATCTCGTCGGGATCGCGGCCGACCGTCTCACAGTGGTCCTCGATGACGCCGATCTTGTGCTCGAGCGTCTCCGGCGTCCCGTTGAACACGTCCGTGTTCCAGACGTCGGCGTATTTCGCGACGAGTTTCAGCGTCACGTCCTCGCCCTGCCCGCCGACGAGGATCGGCGGATGAGGATCCTGCACCGGGCCGGGATCGCAGTAGGCCTCGTCGATCTCGTAGCGCTCGCCCGAGAACGAGGCGGCCTCGCCCGGTTCGGTCGCCCAAAACGCCTTCATCAGTCGGATGCTCTCGTCCAAGCGCATCAGCCGCTCGAAGCCGTCGCGGTACTCCCAGCCGTAGGCCTCGTACTCCGGCTCGTGCCAGCCGGCGCCGAGGCCGAGTTCGAGCCGGCCGTCGGAGATGACATCGAGCGTCGCGGCCATCTTCGCGACGAGCGCGGGGTTGCGGTAGTCGTTACAGAGGACGAGCGAGCCGAGATTGATGTCGTCGGTGAGCCCCGCCAGCGCGGACAGCAGCGTCCAGCACTCGTACTCGGCGTGATCGCGGCCGAGCATGAGGTGGTCCGGTGCCCACGCGGCGTCGAAGCCGAATTCCTCGGCCGTCAGGACGCCATTTTTCGTCGTCTCCCAGTCGAGCGTCTCGTAACACGGCGTATCGCGGTGAACCGGGTCGGTACCCGACTCAGGCGCGCCCGCAAACACCGGCACGTTGTACTCGAACGTAACGTCGGTCATGAGTTAATCCACGCTGTAGTGAGCGAGCGCCTCGGCGTTGACTGCCGAACTCAGCCCGACGGTGTCGGGGAGCGAGACGGTGCCGTCCTTGGCTTGGGGCGGATTGGCGTAGATTGCGTCGGCGTACGTCGACTCCTGTTCGCCCTGGCGTTCCTTGTACCACTCCGGGATCGGGAAGTACTCCGCCATCGGCGCGTTAGTTGAGGCGGCAATGAAATGCAACGTCGGGTTCGTCCCCGAGTGGGGAATCACCGGCACGTCGCGGGCGCTGGCCATCGAGTCGATCTTCAGCAACTCGGTCAGCCCGCCACAGCGGTGAATGTCCGGCTGGAGGATGTCGACGGCCTCGCGCTCGAGTAGTTCCTTGTGGCCCCAGCGGGTGAACTCGTGTTCGCCGCCGGAGATGGGAACGTTCGACGCCTCGCGGACCTCGGCGTAACCGTCGATATCGTCGGGGATGACCGGCTCCTCGACCCACTCCATGTCGTAGCGCTCGAGGCGCTTGAGCATCTTCTTGGCGTACCGGACGGTCCAGCCCATGTAGGCGTCACCGGCAATCGCGAGTTCGTCGCCGACGGCGTCCCGGACCGTCTCGACGATTTTCTCGTTCTCCTTCATCCCCTCGCGGCCGGCTTCCGGACCGTACCGGAACCGTAGCTTCATCGCGTCGAAGCCCTGCTCGGCGTAGTTCTGTGCTTCGCGCGCGAGTTTTTCGTGGTCGACCGGGTGGAGGTTGCTCGCGTAACAGGGGATCTCATCGGAGACCGGGCCGCCCAGCAGTTCGTAGACCGGTTTCTCCGCTTCCTTGCCGGCGATGTCCCAGAGTGCGAGGTCGACGGCACTGATGGCCTCAATGGCTGCCCCCTTCCGGCCGAAGGGGATCGTCGCCCGGTACATCATATCCCAGAGCCGTTCACGCTGGTGGGGATCCTCGCCGATGATGAGCTTCGAGAGCGTCTCGTCGACGATGGTTTCGATCGACCCCGTCGCCCAGTTGCCAACGCCGACGCCGGTGATACCCGCGTCGGTCTCGACTTCCACGACGACATCGCCGACCGGCCCCATCCAATTCCGCCGGGCCTGTGGGTTGTCGCCGTCGGCATTGTTGTACTCGTCGAACTTGCTCATGACGGTGACGAGCGGGAATTCGACGAACTCGCCCCATGAATCGGTACTTACCTTCGTGACGTTGATTTCCGTTATCTCCATACGTTGATGGTCACTTCCGATGGACTCGCTTCGAGATGTGTTCAACAGCCACATAAGTGTTTATAGTACTCAGACCCGAGCGCGAACCGACGATCTGTGGCCGGTCGAGCTCACTCTCCAGCGCGAAGCCAGCGGAGGATCCGCATTGGACGACTGTTCGATAATCTGATTGAGCGGTGCCGATGGCAGTCTCCCGATCGAGTCAGTCCGCTCCGAGCGGACGTGTGTCATACCTAAAGTTATATGTATGAGAGTCACCCACCTATTGATAGCTCGACCAGAGCGAGGTAACCCTACATGAAGGCCATAGTCCATACCGGTCCCAGATCTATCGAGATTCGCGAACGTGAGAAAGCGGTTCCCGCTGACGACGAAGTACTCGTTCGCGTGCACTCGGCGGGACTGTGCGGAAGCGACGCACACGCGTACAAGTACGAAGACGGCTACGAGTGGATCCCGATCCCGCGGATCATGGGCCACGAGTACTCCGGCGAAGTCGTCGAGGTCGGCAGCGACGTCACCGACTTCACAGTCGGCGACCACGTCGTCGAAGAACCGATCCACGACTGCGGCTCGTGTTTTCAGTGCAAGAACGGCCAGCCGAACGTCTGCCAGAATTTCGAGATCACAGGCATGCATAACGACGGGGCGTATACCGAGTATACGACTGTCCGTCCTCGAGATCTCCACCGGATTCCCGACGACGTACCCCTTGGCCACGCCAGCATCACCGAACCGCTCAGCATCGCGACGCGGGCGGTGTTCGATCAGTCCAACGTGACGCCGGGCGACACGGTCCTCGTAGAGGGCCCCGGCCCGATCGGCGTGCTCGTCGCAGCCGTCGCGGACTCGATGGGTGCCGACGTCCTCGTCTCGGGACTGGGCAAGGATATCGAGTATCGGCTGCCGCTGGTCGAACAGCTCGGGATCGAGACGGTCGATATCGAGACGACCGACCTCTCCGATGTTATCGAGACCCATACTGATGATATCGGCTTCGACACAATCTTCGATACGACCGGCCACGCGAGCGGCATCGAAATGGCCATCGACAACGTTCGCAAAGGTGGGCAGATCGTCGTCGTCGGTCTTCCTGGCGCTCCCAGCGAAGTGTTCATGACGCCGGTCGTCCGTAGCGAAGTCGACGTGAACACGTCCTACGGCTCGACGTGGCAGAACTTCGAGCAGGCCATCCGGCTGCTGTCTGCCGGTGCCATCGACGTCGACGCGATAATCGACCGATCGTTCAGCGTCGACGATCCGACCGCCGCGTTCGAAGCGTTCCTCGAGTCGGAAACTTGTAAGCCGGTCTTCTCGTTTTCCGAGTAACGGAGTCAACGGCGACTGCGTAATTGCGGTGTCGTTCGACGGCTCGAGCGTTGTCGATCGAACGGGTCCCATAGCAACCCTACTCACGCTCGCGGCCGTACTCGTTCGACTACACCGCGGTTCGGGTACGCACTCGGGCCCACCGCGTTCGCGGGCAACGCAATGTTTAGTACCGCCCGACGCATCGGAGTTCGTACACGATGGTGCTGGATACTCACACGCACGCGTGGACGCGACCGAGCCGAGACCAGCCGTGGGTCAACGGTCCGCTCGTCGAGACCGTCGACGAGTTCACCGTCGATACCGTCTACACTGCAGCGAAGCTCCTCGCGGACATGGACGCTGTCGGCGTCGACGAGGCGGTTGTTGTCGGCTATCCGATTTGCGAGTGGACCGACAACCGATACACGGTTCGCTGTGTGGAGGACCACGATAGGCTCTCGGGAATCGTCATGCTCGACCCGTTCGCCGACGGCGCGGCCGATCGGTTGCGCGAGGCCATGGCCGTCGACGGCGTGCTCGGTGTCCGCCTCGGAGCGATCTGCCCGTCTGATCGGATGTGGGAGACGTTCGATCCAACCGTCGAGTGGCTGCGCGAGGCGATCGACGAGACCGATTTCTGGGCGGTCGCCCGCGAGACCGACGCGCTGGTCCAGGTTCTTGCCCACGTCGACCAGCTCGAGCAGGTGATCGACCTCGTCGACGCCTATCCGGAACTCAGCTACGCGCTCGATCACTTCTGTCACGCCGGTCCCGAGGTCCCGCCCGCCGAAGCGCTCGCCGCGCTCGAGCCCCTCGCCGGCGACGAGTACGACGTGGCGGTGAAAATCTCCGAAGTCGTCCACCGCTCGGAAGAGTCGTTTCCCTACGCCGACATGCACGACCACATTCGCTGGCTGCTCGAGACGTTCGGCCGCGAACGGGTCGTCTGGGGCTCGGACTTTCCGAACGTCAGCGACGAGGCGAGCTACGAGGAGAGCCTGCGCTGGCTCGACCACGTCGACTGCCTTTCTCGGAACGATCGGGAGTGGCTCACCGGCCGCTCGATGCGGGCACTGTGCGGGATCTGACCGTTACTCGCCGACGACGTGGTTCTCGAGCGTGCCGATCCCTTCGACTTCGGCTTCGACCGTGTCGCCCGGCGAGAGTAGCTCCGGCGGGTCGCGGAAGACGCCGACGCCGCCCGGTGTGCCGGTCGAAATCACGGTCCCCGGCTGCAACGTCATTCTGTGGCTCAGATACTCGACGGTGTCGCCGACGTCGAAGATGAACTCCGCCGTCGAGGACTCCTGTTTCACCTCGCCGTTGAGTCGGAGTTCGACGGTGACGTCATTGGCGTCGATGTCCTCGGGCGCGGTCAGGGCCGGTCCCATCGGCGCGAACGTGTCGTAGCTTTTTCCCCGGAAGAACTGGCCGTCCTCGAACTGGGCGTCGCGCGCGCTGACGTCGTTGACGACCGTGTAGCCGGCGACGTACTCCTCGGCCTCGTCGGCCGAGACTTCGCAGGCGGTCCGGCCGATGACGATGCCGAGTTCGACCTCGTAGTCGACCTGCTCGACGTCGTCGGGGTGGACGATCGGCGCGTCGGGACCGGTGACGCTTCCGGGTGACTTCGCGAACAGCATCGGCTTGTCCGGAATCTCCTCGTCTTGCTCCTCGGCGTGGTCGTAGTAGTTCAGCCCGACGCAGACGATCTGTTCGACCGACGGGATCGGTACCAACCGGTCCTTGAGCTCGTCAATTTCCGGCAGTTCACCCGTCTCGACGGCGCGGCGGACCCGCCGGCGGTAGCCGGGCGTCGCGAGGTCTTCGATCGTCGGTTCTCCGAAACGGTCCAGCGAATACGACTGGTCGTCGACGGTAACGCCCCAGCTGACGCCGCCGCTAGTCGCGAATCGAACGAATTGCATCACCTCGAGATTCTCCTCTTGAATCTTGAATCTTTCTCTCGCTTCGCCCGGTGGCCGAACCAAATCGACGGGTCAGTCGTCGTTTGCCGGGGCAACGAGCGAGATCGGATGCTGCGGGTGGCGAGCGAGGAGTCCGTCTAGTTGTTCGAGACACGAGGTTCCGCTCGCGACGACCGTCCGGTCGGCGGTCTCGGGGGTTTCGAACTGCTCTCTGAGCCGGTCGCCGACGTCCATGCTCAGTTCGTAGTACTCGCTCTTGTAGCCGAAACTCCCCGCCATGCCACAGCACTCGACATCGGAGGTGACGACGTCGTACCCTAGTCGTCCGAGGACGTCCGTCGTGTAGGCCTCGAGTTCGAGGGTCCGCTGCTGGCAGTGGGAGTGATAGGCGATATCGGCGTCGAGACGATTCCCGTCGTCTGCGCTCCGCAGCGACGCGAGGTCGGCCCCGTTCTCGAGCAGGCCGTAGACGTACTCGAAGACCTCGTAGCTGCGATCGGCGAGGGTCTCGTAGCGGTCCGCCTCGAGCAGCCGCTCGTACTCGCCGCGGAACATGGCGAGGTCGCTCGGCTCGATGGCGACGACGTCGTACCCCGCCTCGAGGTAGGGCTCGAGGTCGGCGGTCGCGTCGCGAGCGTGGCGCTCCGCAGTGGCGATCATCCCCTGGGAGAGGGGGGCGCGGCCCGACGACGCGACCTCGGGGACCTCGACCGCGACGCCCAGCGCCTCGAGCGTTCGGACGGCCGCCTTCCCGCGGTCGGTCCGGATGTAGTTCGTGTAGAGGTCGGGGTAGACGACGGCGTGGTAGTCGGCGTCGGCGGGTCGGGGAACGTCGCGGTTCCGGAACCACTCGACGAAGGTCTCGCGCTCGAATTCGGGCAGATCGCGGCGACGATCGACCCCGAGGATCCGTTCCATGAGCAGCCGGGACGGACGCGTGTCGGCGGCCCAGTTCGAGACGGGCGCGGTCGCGGAGCCGAGTTTTGCGAGCGTCGCGAAGTTGCCGAAGAAGCGCTTTTGCAGGTCGAGTCCGGCGGGCTCCTCGTCCGGCGTGAGCCCCTCGACGAGGAAGTCGAGTTCGCCCTCGTCGGCCCCGCGATTGCGCCGGTCTCGGACGACGGTGTTGATCCACGGGATGTCGATCTTCACCGGACACTGGTTGACACACCGCGAGCAACCGGTACAGAGGTCGTTGAACTCGTCGGCGGACTCCCGACCGTGGATGCCGGCTTCCCAGCCGGTGGCGATCCCGCCCGAGTAGGTTTCGCCGCCGAAGACGTGGCCGCCGACGGACTGGAAGTTCGCACACGAGTTCGCACAGGCCGAACACCGGATGCAGTACAGCGTCTCCCGGAGCTGGTCGTCATCGCGCATGTCCATGCGGCCGTTGTCGAGCAAGACGAGGTGGAAGTCCCGGTCGGTCGGCTCGTCGCCGATCGGCTCGTCGTCGTCGAAGTCGACCGGCGGCGTCGCGACCGGCGGCGAGAACAGCGAGACGTAGGATGTGATATCCTGTCCCGTCCCCGACCGCGCGATCAGTTCGACGAACGGCTGGAGATCCTCGAAGGTCGGGACGATCTTCTCGACGCCCGCGACCGCGACGTGTGTCTCCGGCACGGCGACCGTCTTGCGGGCGTTGCCCTCGCTGGTGACGAGCGCCATCGTCCCCGTATCCGCCGTCACGAAGTTCGCGCCGGTCACGCCGATGTCCGCGTCCTCGATCCGCTCGCCGAGATACTCTCGGGCGAACGCGGTCAGCTCCTCGGCGGTCTCGAGTTCCTCGTCGGGGTCGAAGTACTCGTTGAACAGGGCGGCGATCTCCTCGCGGGACTGGTGGATCGCCGGCGCGACGAGGTGACTAGGCGCTTCGTCGGCGACCTGCAGGACGAACTCGCCGAGATCGGTCTCCCAGACATCACAACCCTCGACCTCGAGTTGTTCGTTGAGATCGATCTCCTCGGTCGTCATCGACTTGGACTTGACGACGGTCTCTGCCGCCCGTTCGCGGGCGAGTTCGCGGATGTACCGGTTCGCGTCGGCGGCGTCGTCGGCGACGTAGACGGTGCCGCCGTTTGCTTCGACCGTCTCGCGCACCTGCTCGATCAGTTCGGGGAGTCGCTCGATCGCGTCCTCTTTGATCGTACGTGCCCGGTCCTTGTACGCGTCGTAGTCCTCGAGTCGGGCGACGGACTCGTAGCGGCCCTCGTTGAACCCGCGGGCGTTTCGCTCGACGCTGTCGCCCTCTGTTTCCATGACGGACCGGATTCGCTCGGCCATTCGAGATCGCTTGCTCGCCATTATTCCTCCGCGTCCTCCACGACGATCGCGTGGGTCTCTCGCGGGCCGTGGACGCCGTAGACGAGTTCGCCCATGTCGGCGGTCGCGCTTGGGCCGGTCGCGATCACGGCGTCGTCGCTCCCGGCGCGGAACCGATCACCCAGCCGCTCGAACGCCGCGGCCATGTCGGGGACGAGGTCCCGCTCGCGGACGATGATCACGTGGCGATTGGGGAAGAGACCGGCGAGTTCGGTTCCGTCCGGCGTCGACTCGAGGACGACCGAGCCGTAGTCGGCGACGCCGAGCGCGGCGGCCGTCACGCCACAGGCCGCCTCGCGGAGTTGGTCGGGCGTCGGGTCGAGGACGACGTCTGTCCCCGCGAGGGACACGTCCTCGAAGTGGAGGGGCGCACCGATGGCGGGCCGGTCGACGACCTTGGCGAGCGTCTCCCGAAACGCGGCCGCCGAGGTCCGTGTGACGGCGGTCCGAACGCTCTCGAGGTTCGTTTCGAACGTTTCTAGTTGTGTTGCCATTGCGTGGTCGTCACTAACTCATGCCACGGATTTGGATCTTGTCATTGACCACCACGTTGTCGCGGACGAAGAGCGCACTCGTCGGCCCGGTCGGGGCGCGAAAACCGGCGTGCCGGCCGTCGGCCGCCCGGCGGCGGTCGCTATGGGACGCCGTCTCGAGCGGTCGTCAGTAGTTGTCGTAGACGGTCTTCTCGATCGTGTAGAACTCAAGTCCCTGGTCGCCCTGTTCGCGCCACGTCTCGCTCGAGGAGCCCTTCATCCCGCCGAAGGGAACGTGGAGTTCGAGGCCGGTCGTCTTCGCGTTGACCTTGGCGACGCCCGCCTCGATCTCGTCGACGAAGCGGTTGGCCTCGGTGTGGTCGTCCGTGACGACGCTCGCCGAGAGCCCGTAGTCGACGCCGTTGGCGACCGCGAGCGCGTCGTCGAAGTCCTCGACCTCGAGGACGGCGAGGACGGGGCCGAAGACCTCCTCCTGTGCGAGGCGCATCGACGGCTCGACGTCCGAGAAGACCGTCGGCTCGACGTAATAGCCGTCGCGGTCGAGGGCGTTCCCGCCCGCCTCGAGCGTCGCTCCTTCGTCGCGAGCGATATCGACGTACTCGAGGGTGCCCTCGAGTTCGGACTTGCTGACGTGGGGGCCCATGTTGGACTCCTCGAGCCCCGGCCCGGGTTTGATCGCCGCGGCGCGGTCGGCGATCGCGTCGACGAACTCGTCGTAGACGTCCGCGTGGACGATCGCGCGCGAGCAGGCGGTACAGGCCTGACCGGTGACGCCGAACGCACCCGCGGCGACGATGTCGGCCGCTTCCTCGACGTCGGCGCTGTCGGCGACGATCGTCGGGTTCTTGCCGCCCATCTCGAGCTGGACGCGCTTGCCGTCCTCGGTCGCCCGATCGTAGACGCTGGTGCCGACCGCGGTCGAGCCGGTAAAGGAGATCGCGTCGACCGAGTCGTTAGTGACGAGTTCCTCGCCGACGCTGCTGCCGGGCCCGGTCACGAAGTTGGCGACGCCGTCGGGGAGCCCCGCGTCGTCGAGGGCCTCGAAGATCGCGTGGGCGACGCCCGGGGCGAGCGACGCCGGCTTGAGCACGGCGACGTTGCCGGTCGCCAGCGCGGGCGCGAGCTTCCACGCCGGAATGGCGATCGGGTAGTTCCACGGCGTGATCAGGCCGACGACACCGAGGGGCTCTTTGACCGTATACAGGGTCGTGTTCCGGCTGCTCGGACTTTTAACCGTGCCGCCGAGATCGCTGGCCTTCGCGCCGTAGTAACCGAAGATATCGATCGCGCGCTGTACCTCGCCGGCGGCCTCGCCGCGGAGTTTCCCCTCCTCGCGGACAAGCAGTTCCGTCAGTTCGTCTTTTCGATCGGCGAGGATCCGGCCGGCCTCGGCGAGGATTCGGCCCCGTTCCGGGCCCGGCGTCGCCGCCCACTCGCCGGCCGCGGCCGCCGCGGCCTCGACGGCTCGTTCGGCGTCGGCTTCGTTCGACTGCTGGTAGCGTGCGACGATCTCGTCCGGCGCGGCCGGGTTCTCGACCGCGACGGTCTCGCCAGTTTCGGATTCGATCCACTCTCCGTCGACGTAGTTGCGTTGCTCGACAGCCATCATCGATTAGTACTCGAACTGATGCATAACGATTTCGGTAGTCGAGCGTCGCGCTGCCGCGATGTCGGTACGACCGGCCGCGCGTGGGCTTCAGAGCGGCGGGAGGTTGCCCGTCGTCCGGTGTCCGCAATCACCGTCGATCGGCGTCTCGGCGGCGGTGCAGTCGTTGGTCGCGAACAGGCGCGCGTCGTCGCAGGCCGTCGTCGAGAGGAAGGTCCCGGTGCCCGGACCCGCTCGACAGTTCCTGATCGTACTCGCCGCCGTTCCCTCGAGGGAGATCGCGGCGGCTGCCCCGTCGGACGCCGTCTCCCTATCCTCCGCCGGTCGCGCCTGCCGTCCCGCGAAGCCGTCGATGGCGACTCCGTCGACGTCGACGCAGCGAACGCCGTGTACGAAGTACTCCGGCGGGTCGTCGCCCCACTCGAGCGCGATGTCGACCAGTTCGAGATCGGCGACGCACTCGCAGTGGACTCCCGAGATCTCGGCCGCGTCGATCGGGGCCGTAACCGCGGTCGGCTGCAGGTCGATATTCCCGCCGACCGTGTCGGCGTGACGGCCTGCATCGATCGACAGCGACACGGAATCGAGGCGGACGTCCTCGAGGGTCGCGTCCGCGTGGCCGTAGAGAAGCGCGCCGTTCTCGGCGTCCGCGACGACGTTCGAAAACCGAACGTCCCTGACCGCGCCGAGGTCGGTGTCCTCGTCGCGGGGCACCGAGGTCACGTAGATCGGCTCGCCTTTCCCCCACCACGGCCCCGGACGCAGTTGCGTCTCGAGGGTGATGTTCGAGAACAGGACGTGCTCGATGGCACCGCCGTCGCGGTGTTGGATCCCTAGCCCCCGGTTCGAGCCGTAGACGATGCAGTTGTCGATCGTACAGTGGCGGATGTCGCCACTCGTCTCGGAGCCGAGTTTGATCGCACACGCACTCGAGGCCAGCGTGCAGTTGGTGATGGTGACGTGCTCGCAGGGTCGCTCGCGGTCGTCGTGGGCGACGAGCGTGATCGCGTCGTCGCAGGCCTCGATCGCGCAGTTGGTGACGCGAACGTTCCGGGAGTTGCCGATCGCGATCCCGTCGCAGTTCGGGATCTGCATGTGGTTGCGTATCGTTACCCCGCGGACGTCGACGTCGGTGCAGTCGTCGAAGCTGAGCGTCCACGCGGGCATGTCCCGTAGCGTGAGATCGCGGATCGAGACACCCGCACAATCGACGAGATGAATCATCGGCCCGGGTCGGAACGACGGCTTCGCGACCGGCCACTCGTCGGTCGCGCCCGACCGCTCGAGGTACGCCTCGCCCTGTCGGGCGCGATGGGCGGCGTTCGAGACGAGCGGATGCCCTTCGCTCTCGCCGGAGTGCTGGCGGATCGGTTCGTCGGTGTCCGTACGTTCTGTTCCGCGACCGTCGATCGTTCCTTCCCCGACGATGGCGACGTTCTCGACGCCCTCCGCGAGCACGAACGGGCGCTCGCCGTCGGGGCCGACGTGGCGATCGATGAACGCCGACTTCGACTCGGCGGGGTACAGGCGGGTCCCCGCCTCGAGACGGAGCGTCACGTCGCTGCGGAGGTGGACGGTCCCGAGAGCGTACTCCCCGCTCGAAACGGTGACAGTCCCGCCGCCGGTGTCGTAGCAGGTGTCGATCGCGCCCTGGAGGCGTTCGGTCGCAAGGTTAGCCGCCGCCTCCATATCGCGACTCGATTCGGTCAGCGGTTCGATTCGGAACGGCGGGGTCGATTCGGTGTGCTCGGTCATCTCGTCCGAGTTATCGGCACGGACTGTCTAAATCCCTCCGCTCGCCGCCGTCTCATCGATCAGTGATCGCCTTTCGCTATAGCTGGAGGTAAAGAATTAAGTTCACGTATACTGACTGTCGTTGTGTCGCAATAGCGCGACAGTGTTTGTCATGAGCAACGAGAGCGATCAGCGGCGAACGGAACAGCCGTCTCGAGCGGAGACTGACGCCTCGACTTCGATGGGGCGACGCGGAGCGATGGCAGTGCTTGGGGCCGCCGGACTCGGAACGACCCTGGCCGACACAACGAGCGCACAGAGCGGGAACGAAAAAGGGGGTCCGGAAACCGGCAACCAGCCGTGGTACGAGTGGGATGCCGACGTCGACGCGGGCGGGAACGGTCTGTACGGGTTAGAATCCCTCGACGTATCGCATACGTACACGGATGCGGGCGAGGCGGACGTTCTCGTCTGGCGCGACGACGACGGCGTCTACCACGCCGATGGCGGGAACGAGACGGTCGCGAGCAGCGAAGAGCCGATGCCAGTCGTCCAGTCGGCCGTCGACGCACTCGAGGCCGATCGGACGACGAAAGCCACGGTCCACGTCGTGGCAGACCTCGCGGTAAGCGAGGACCACGAACGCACGGGCGTCGACGTGCCGAGTCACACCAGACTCGACATCGCGGGCGCGGTGACGGTCGAGGGCGAGACCGGCCCGGTCCTCTCGCTGGAGAGTGTCGAGAACGTCGCCGTTCCCCGTCTGACAGTGAGGGGCGCGGCGAGTCAGGCGATCTTCGCCGACGATTGCTCGGGCCTGGCGATCGGTCGCCTGTGGATCGACGGTGTCACCGTCCAAGGCGTCCGGATTCAGGGCGGCAGCGCCGATATTCAGATCGACACCGCCTACGTGACCAACACCGGCCACCACGGGATCGAAACCTACGACGTCGAGCGAATTCAGATCGGACAGGTGATCGGCGTCGATCCGGGAAGCTGCGTCTTGCTGTTGAACGAAACGCTCGACGCAACCGTCGGCCAGGTCGTCGGCGAGAACCCCTCGTTTGACTACGCGACGTTTCGCCTCGCGAACGGCTGCCGGAGCGTGTCGGTCGGCCGCGTCGTCAGCCGCGGCGGCGTCCGCGGGCTGTCGATCATCACGGGGACGCGGGACGTTACTGTCGGCGAGGTAAACATTCAGGGCGGCTCGAAGGCCGGTATCCTGCTGGTCGACGTCAGGAACGTCAAGATCCTCGGGGGCGTCATCAAGAACTTTGACGGCCCCGGCGTCAACTTCTGGTCGCTCGGGCTGCAGGGCTCCGCCTCGGAGATCAACGAGGGGATCACGCTCGCCAACCTGCGGATCACCGACGACCGCGACGATCCCGTCCAGCCGTGGGCGATCAGGGAGGACGGTGCCTGTCTGCACAACCAGTTCATCAATAACGATGTCCGCGACGGCGGGACCGAGGGGCTCATCCGGGTCGCCTCCGAGACGACCGTCGTCCACGGCAATGTCGGCGGCGGTCTCGATCAGGGAACCGTCACCCTCGAGTCCGATTCCTCGCCGGCCGCCCGCGTCACTGATGTTTCCGAGCACTATCGATCGACGCTCGATGCCCGCACGACGCCAGTCGGTGAGGCGGGTGCGGCGGCCGCGTGGGAGCAGTACCCCGAGTGGAACGGCAACTCCTGGGACCTCGTCTTCGAGTGGCGGACCGATCCCGGCGCGGACGTCGACGTCGATTACATCGTCGACCAGCCCCGCGCGACGATCGGCCGTTCGATAGACAGAGACGCGCTCTGGGAGGCGGCCGTCCAGTCGATCGAATCCGGGACCTATCGGATCGTCGCCGAACACAGCGACAAGGTTCTCGAGGTCGCGGATGGCTCGACAGCCTCGGGTGCGCCGATTCAGCAAGGCGAGTGGGCCGACGAGCCCCACCAGAGATGGATGGTCGACGGCAGCATGGACGGTCGGCAGGGCTACTTCACGCTCGCCGCGGCACACAGCGAGAAGGGGATCAGCTTCTCCGGGAAGCAAGCGGTGCAAGGCAGCGTCACGGAGTACCGGATGGAGCGATACGAGACTGGCTTCCAGATCGACGTTCCGGACGGCCGACTCGAGGTCGCGGACGGTTCGAGGGCCGCGGGTGCGCCGGTCCGCGCTGGCGAGTGGCAGGGTGAGACGAACCAGATCTGGCGGTTCGAACGACTGTAGCTGGCGACTCGAGATCGACTGCCGACGGCGACGTTCTTTTTCGCGACCCACACGACTCGCTCGAGAAATACCGTGCAGAGACCTGTCGTGTACTGTACAGCCTCGACTTTTGGTGACGACGGGTCGAATCGGCGACGAAAACCGGAGTCTGCTAGATGTAGTCTTCCGGATCGGGACGATCGTCCTGCTCGTCGTCGCGCAGGTACCGCCGTGCGGCCGGCACGAACTGATACCGCAGATCGACGTAGAACGAGACGATCCCGTAGATCCAGAAGAAAAACAGCACGACTGCGGCGACGATGAACAGGACGCCGGTAGTCGTCACCATCGATCAGTCACCCCTGAATCTCTTCGGACGAGCTCGCTTCGGTGTCCATCGCGATCTGCTCGACGAGCGAGTGAGCGATCGCGTCGCCGGTCGCTCCGTCGAAGAGGTGCACCTTGTCCCGATCGAGGACGACCTCGACCAGTTCGTCTTCCTCGATTTCGGTGTCCGGGTCGATGGTCACGAGCAACTCCGCTTCGTCCGTCCCCATGAGTTCATCCTTGTCCACCCCAGCACCCCGGGGAACCAGATAGGCGTACGTCTGATCGCCCACCGGCTCGAGCACGTCGACGACGGTCTCGAACGAGGCGCTGGCCGTCGCGGGTTCGTCGTCGCTCTTGGCGAGGTAGACGTCTTCCGGTCGGATGCCAACCCTGATGTCGCTGCCATCGTGTTCGGCCCCGAGTGTGTGTTGGAGCTGGAAGTGCTCGAGGTCGATGGCGTCCCCGTTCATCGTGCCATCGAAGATGTTCATCGAGGGACTTCCGATGAAACTCGCGACGAACTCGTTGGTCGGTCGGTTGTAACACTCCAGCGGCGGTGCACACTGCTGGAGCGTACCTTTGTTGATGATGGCGATGCGGTCGGCCATCGTCATCGCCTCTTCCTGATCGTGGGTCACGTACACCGTCGTAATCCCCAGATTCTTCTGGAGCCGCTGGATCTCGGTCCGCATGTGCACACGCAGCTTCGCGTCGAGGTTCGCCAGTGGCTCGTCCATGAGGAACACTTCCGGCTCACGGACGATCGCGCGGGCGATGCCGACACGTTGCTGTTGGCCGCCCGAGAGTTCGC
Organism: Natrinema sp. CRL1; assembly: GCF_059162405.1. Lineage (NCBI taxonomy): Archaea > Methanobacteriati > Methanobacteriota > Halobacteria > Halobacteriales > Natrialbaceae > Natrinema > Natrinema sp. CRL1. Next base: position 193,874 of record NZ_JBLVOY010000005.1, read on the forward strand.
TCGGGCTGCGATCGAGCATGCCCTGGAGTTGGACGGTCTTTGCCGCCTTCTCGACTCGGCGGTCGATCTCGTCTTTGTCGAAGTCCCGAAGTCGGAGCCCGAAACTGATGTTCTCGTAGATATCCATGTGGGGGAACAGGGCGATGTTCTGGAAGACCATCGAGATATCCCTGTCCTTGGGTGGCTCGTTCGTTACGTCCTTGCCGGCGATCTCGACCGTGCCGCTCGAGGGCAGCGTCAGCCCCGAGATCATTTCCAGCGTCGTCGATTTTCCACAGCCCGACGGACCGACGAGACAGAGAAACTCGCCGTCCTCAATCCCGATGTTCATCTCGTCGACCGCGACGACCGCGTCGTACCGCTTTGTCGTGTTATTTAGGTTAACGTGTCCCATGTTGTCACTCCTTTAGTCCGCCTTGAGTTAAGCCTCTAACGATATGTTTCTGTGCGAAGACGACGAGCAGCGCGACGGGGATGATCCCTACGATGCTCGCTGCCGCCATCATGTTGTACAGCTGTCCGCCCTGTTGTTCAAACTCGAGGATCCCGTAGACGAGGACCGCCCAGTTGTCAGCTTCGCCGTCGGTCATCATAAACGAAAAGAAGAACTCCCGGTAGACGCTGATGAAGACGATGATCGCCGCCGTCGTGACCCCGGGGGCCGACAGCGGAAGGATGACCCGGAACAGCGCACCGAGTCGCGTCGTCCCTTCGACTCTGGCGGCGTCCTCGAGCCCGTCGGGGATCTGGCTGAAGAACGTCGTCAGGATGAAGATCGTGATCGGAAGGGTCAACATCGTGAACGGGAACGCCATCGACCACGGCGTGTTGTAGAGATCCGGCGTCATGAACGGACCGACGGTCAACGTTCCCGTCAGCATCTCGTACAGCGGGATCAGGTACGCGATCCCGGGGAAATACGAGACGACGAGCAATAACAACATCAGCGGGGCTTTACCGCGGAAGTCGACGCGACCGAACGCGTATCCCGCGAGACTGCCGATCAGCAGGCAGATGACCACCGTGAGCAGCGCGATGATGATGCTGTTGAAAATGTAGTGGTGGATCGGATACTGCTGGAAGATCTCGACGAACACCCCGATATTGGTCCCCTCGGGGAGGATCCCCATCCCGTATAGCCGATCGCTCGGCGTGATCGCGAGGACGAACAGCCAGTAGAACGGGAACAGCGTGACGGTGATAAACGATGTCAGACCCACGTAGAAGAGGATCCTGTAGGTGTCGTAGGGGTTGTTGATCAACAGGTCGACGACTCGACCCACGGGACTTCGCGATTCGTCTTGGACGTTACTCATTGGTGGTTACCTCGTTGCGGAACTGGATGAGATACACCATCACGATCCCCGCGATGATGAGCGCCGTCAGGAAGGCGATCGCGGACGCGGTCGCCCACCGCTGCATGCGGAACGTATCGACGACGAGGCAGGTCAGCGTCGGGACTGTGCTACAGCCAGCGGAAGCCTCGACGATGCCGTAGACCTTCATCGAGCTGATCGTATAGAAGATCATGCCGATGAACACGACCGGCTTGATCAGTGGGAACGTGATCAGCTTGAATTGTTGCCACTTCGATGCGCCGGCGACCTCGGCCACGTCGTAGAGACTCTGGTCTACGCTGGCGAGCCCGGCGAGGATGATGAGTGCGATAAACGGCACTCGTCGCCAGACGTCGACCAGCATGACCACGAGCATCGAATCGCGCGTACTGACGAGCGGGTTCGCCGACATGAGCCCGAGGCTGTGCAGCGGCTCGACGAGGAAGCTGATCGAGGGCTGGAACATCAGGTAGAAGATCATCCCCTGAATGACGATCGGGATCGACCACGGCAGGAGGACGATCATGCGTGCGGCTGCACGCCCTCGGAACTCCTTGTTGAGCAACAGCGCCATGCCGAGCCCGAGCCCGGTCCCCATGCTGACGCTCACCGCCGTGATGAGCAGCGTAATGACGAGCGCGCTCGAGAGCGGATTACTCAGGCTAATGAACGGATCGCTGAGGATGATGTTCATGTCACCGTTGAGTATCGCGGTGTACGTATCGAGCCCGACGAACTCGCCGACCGGATACTCGCCGTAGAGGTCGTCGCTGTGAAGCGAGACCCACAGCGTTCTGAGCAGCGGATAGAACGCGAGAACCGAGAGGACGAAGAGCATAGGGCCGATGAGGAGATAGCCGTATTTGTCCTCGTCTAACCGTTCGATCCTGTACAGGATGGGCGATACCGCGCGGGATACCTTCTTTAACATTGTGGTAACCTACTTTGCATGGGGTTCACGAACAATCTTGTAAGTTTCGTTATTCCAGTTCCGAGGGGAAGATATTGAGAGCGATCTAGAGATCGGAATTTTCGATTTCCTCGACGGCCTCCTGTGCGGCTGCAACAGCTTCTTGGGGCGACTGTTCTTGGTTGAGACAGGCGTGGAACTCGCTTGCGATGGCGTTCTTTTGGGAGTCCCAGATCTGGTTGATTGGGTGGACCCACTGATTCTCCGACTGGAGCTGCAGGGTGTCGAGATAGCGGTTCATCACCGGGACGTCCTGTGCCTGCTCCGACTCGTACAGTTCCGGCTTCGGCGGCGTCGATCCGGCCAACTCGAAGATATCGAGGTAGAACTCGTCGGAGGTCATCGCCTTCAACACTTCGACGGCGGCAGGGAGGTTCTCGGAGTTCGGATTCAGCGAGAGGTGCCAGCCGCCCAGCGTCGAGTTCGTCCCACCGGTTCCCGCGTACTCTGCGTCCTCCTTGCTGACGCCGTAGGGGAACGGCATAAGGCCGATGTCGTCGCCGAACGCGTCGTCGCCCGCGAACTGCGCGATCGCGTACGACCAGTTTCGATGGAAGGCCGCCTCACCGGCAGCGAACGATTCTTGGGACGGCTGCGTGTCCCAGCCAAGCGCCTCCGAGGGGAGGATGTCACCGGTGATTCCGTCTAACGCGTATTCGTCGTCGGAGCCGTGCATGAACGTCCGCAGCAACTGCAGCGCCTCGATCACCGGTTCGTCGTCAATCGTGATCGGTCGGTCGCCAATGGGCCCGTGCTGGTTGTCCATGTCGCCGAAGTAATTGCCACCCATCGTGACGACCTTCTCGTAGCCGGTCTGGTGACCGATCGTCCGCTGGTTGAGCGTCGTCGTATAGCCGTGATCGATGTCGTTTGCCTCCACGGTAGTGCTGACGATGTTGGCGAACTGGTCCCACTCCATCGGTTCCGTCGCCCAGTCTTCGCCTTCGGGGTCGTAGCCAGCGTTCTCGACGTAGTCTTTCCGGTAGAGGATCGCAGGGATGTCGACGAACTGTGGTATGCCGTAGAGACCGCCGTCCCACCGCATCGAATCGACCATCACCTGGTGGTAGTCGTTCTCGATCTCGTCGAGTTTCTCCTGTGGGAGCGCCTCGTTCAGATCGACCAGCCATCCCCGCGGCGCGAACGAGGAGGTGTACGAGAAGTTCGTCAGCATGATGTCCGGCGTGGATCGGCCGGCCTGAAGGATCTGGTTGTACCGGTCCTCCTGATCGTCCGCTCCCCAGACACCGGTCGAGAACTCGACGTCGATGTTCTCGTGAAGACCGGCGTTTCGCATCGATTCCTTCAGTTGGTCCTCGATATCTCCGAACAGCGGCGCAGTACTGTATTCGATCGTCGCCTCCTCGCCGTCGTACTCCGATAGGTTGAGTTCTTCGTCCTCGCCACCGCCGATACAGCCAGCGGTTCCGACGACCCCTGCAACCCCCGCTGCCGCGACGAATCGCCGCCGAGAGACCGCGCTATCAGTTCGTACTCTACTCTTCAGCCTATGGTTGGGTCTACCTGCCATGGTTATCCAATGAGTAGACCATTATATAAATATAACCATTTATTTGGTGGGCGGCCCGTTAGCAACCGATTGCTTTCCGTTCACGAGCGCTCGCACGGGGATTCGTCCTATCATCGACAATCAATCACCGACACACAGCCTACTACTTATTCCTCTTTGAGTGGACGTTGCCCTGCAGGACCGGTGATCAGTCACGTAGTTTCTCACCACCGACGGCGATGCTGCCAAGGTATCCGGCATCGCCGGACAACTGTTAAATAGGACCTGCCGTAATAGACTACTATGCCGAATCAATCACGTAGTCCAGTCCAAGCTGCTGCGACGACGTTCACGGTCATCGAAACGCTTCACGAACTCAATGGAGCGGGCGTTTCAGAGCTCGCCGCCGAACTCGAGATGCCAAAGAGCACGGTCCACGACCACCTACAGACGTTGACCGACGCCGAATACTTGGTTAACGAAAACGGGACCTATCACGTCGGAGCGCGCTTCCTCGAGTTAGGTGGATTCGCCCGTAGCCAGATGAAACTGTACCAGATCGCGACTCCTGAAATCAAGAAGTTAGCGAACGAAACCGGGGAACACGCCAATCTCATGATCGAAGAACACGGGAAAGGGATCTTCCTCAATAAGGCAAAAGGCCGTGACGCAGTGAATCTGGATACGCATATCGGCAAGCGAGTGCATCTTCATACGACTGCACTGGGAAAATCGATTCTCTCGAGACTCCCTGAAGGGGACGTCGATGAGATCATCGACCGACACGGTTTGCCGGGCGTAACCGAGAAGACCATCACGAGCGCCGACGAATTGAAGACCCAACTGGAGAAGGTACGCGAACGGGGTTATGCGATCGACGACGAGGAGCGAGTGCCCGGAATGCGCTGTGTCGCAGCACCGATCTGTGATACCGAGGAGAAACCCATCGGTGCGATCAGCGTCTCGGGACCGACGAACCGATTCGACGACGACACGTTCGCTACTGAGATCCCGAAGACAGTCTTGAGCACTGCAAACGTAATCGAGGTGAACATGACTTACTCGTAGCCTTTTCCGGTATTACCGGACTGGTGTGATGATCACCCGCAATATACACCAGTTCGGGGAGAAAGCGCCGATCCTCGAGTTGCAACCCGTATCACTCTGCGCGATCCGGGTAGCGACGCTATCTCTCCGGGGTGATTTTACAGGTAGCTGTACGTACATCGATTGAATATCATCTGTAATCGGCTCTAAAAGAGTTGAATCACCAGTAGTGACGCCGCGATCATGGTTTACAAACATATGTATGTTATAGGAGTAGCGCCCCATCACACCTGTTTCCGGTATCACCGAACAAAATCGAACGAATTGGACTGTACAACGGAGTCGGACATGGGTACAGTTCTCCTCGGCAGATTCCATGAAATAATACGGAAGACGTGTTTGAACGGCTCTGGTGAATCGCCAGACAGCACGGACTTCGACCGTCAAATCTAGGAAGGTGAAGCGGGAAACCGCGGATGCTCTATGTCCAAAATCTCCCGCTTCACCGGGAAGGTCGTGACGTTGGCTAAAAATGCTGTTGGTGGTCGAGGCGAATCCGCCGCCCCGCAGGGTGGCGGCGGATTCGCCGACTACGCCGTTGTTTCGTTGCATTGTCTCCGGATTTACTTGGAGAAGTCCTACCGGGAGGCGCTTGATCTCCTGAGTGAAATGCCACAAATACTGGCGGAAATTGGCCTTGAGAAGGCCGATCTCCCAGATCACTCGACGCTAGTGAAGGCGTTTGATAGGATCAAGATGGCGGTCTGGCGAGTGCTGCTGCGCCTGTCGGCGCAGCTGCACGAGCCGTCTGGTCACGTTGCGATGGATGCGACGTTTTTCGACCGTGAAAACGCCAGCAAACACTACTGCCGACGGACGAATTACCGCGTGCAGACGCTCAAGACGACCGCTCTCGTCGATACAGAGTCACAAGCTGTTCTCGACGTACACTGTACGACCGAGAAACGTCACGACACGCAGATCGGCTGGCAACTCGCCCGCCGCAACGCGGGCGAGTTGCACAGCCTCGCTGCCGACAAAGGCTACGATTGGCAACGATTACGTGAGAAACTCCGAGAAGAGGGCGTAAGACCGCTGATCAAGCATCGAGAGTTCCGTCCCATCGATCACGCGCATAATGCGCGGATCGATGGGACTCTCTACGGCCAGAGAGCGTTGTCTGAGACCGTCTTCTCCGTAATCAAGCGCACGCTCGGCGACGCCGTGCGTGCGCGAAGCTGGTATCGAGAGTTCCGTGAAATCGTTCTGATGTGTGCCGTCTACAACATCAAGCGTGCTGTGAGCTAGGCAAATCCAACGTCGTATGGCGATTCACCACGGTCGTTTGAACTGGTAAGACGGATCTACCGTCCCGATATCCGGTAGAGGCCGGTGGCTCACGTATCGACTATCCACGCGAAGCCCGAACAGTGCGCTCCAAACGGATCCTGAAGATATATTACAAGCGCTATCGATTTGCCAATCGTACCTCGAGAACGCGTCATCGTTCGATCCATGTATTCGTCTCGACGCTGTGGTCACGGCCGAGCAAATTTCACAATGGCATATAAGGCAGGCATCATCGGGACAGGTGGTATCGCTGGAATGGGAATCCTCGGAATGCACGACAAGGAGGTGATCGGTACTGAGAAGATCAAAGCCAGCCACGCCGGCGGTTACGAAACCGCTGACGAAATCGAGTTAGTCGCCGTTGCGGACGTCGACGAAGCGGCCCTCGAGCAGTTCGGCGACGCGTGGAATATCCCGTCCGAACGACAGTATCTCAGTCATGAAGCAATGCTTGAGTCCGAGACGCTCGACGTGGTTTCGATCTGTACTCCTTCGTACCTTCACGATGAACACACTATTGACGCCGCTCGGTCGGCGGCGGCTCCTGATGTCATTTGGTGTGAGAAACCGATCGCTTCGCAGGTCAGTGCCGCCGACACGATGATCGATGTCTGCGACGAAACCGATACCGAACTTCTCGTCAATCACTCCTTCCGCTTTACTGATAAACTCCGACAACTTCGAGAACTCGTTCGGACGGACGATATTCTCGGTGATGTCGTCTCCGTGAGTACGCAGTACCGCATGGAACTCCTGCGTAACTCGACGCACGTACTGGATACGCTGGTATACCTCCTCGATGCTCGTGCAGCGCAGGTCAGCGGGTATATCACCGGTGAGAACGAAGCGGTCGACTCGCTCGACGTCTCACGGAATATCACCGATTCCGGCGGCGGTGGACACGTCGTGATGGATGATGACACGTTCGTCACTGTCGACTGTACGATTCCACGAGCGTTGTCCTCGATGACACTCCAGTTCCTCGGAACCGATGGGAAACTGTACCTGAACAACGACGACGGCGAGTGGCGATACTGGACACTCGAGGACGGCGAACACGTCGAAACCGAGTTACCCGGAATCGACGGCGCGTGGACCTGGGAAGACGACTACACGGAGTCGTTTGCAAACGCCGCTAATCACATCGAGGACATGCTGAACGGTGATGAAGAAAATCGATCGCCCGGACGCGAGGCGATTCGATCACTCGAGATTATCGTCGGACTCTACCTGTCGCACAACACGGGGGGAACGATCGATATTCCCCTCCCACAACCACTCCGCGGGGTCACGATCACGTCTTGGTAGCACTGTCTTGCCTCCGCAGGTAAACCGCCTCGAAGTCACACATCCGAGGTGTTTTCACTCTTTCATCCGTCGGAAAACGCCGATTTCCTGTCTGACGGCGCTCGGTTCACATGGCCAATGGTCAGAGTGGAATCGAAACTCGTGGAACGTCGGCAGGTCGTAGGTCGGGTGTCGCATTGCCGGTAGACGAATTGATGTCGCGTTTCCGCCCCATAACGTTGCACGTCTAAAATGATTTGAAAGTAGAGAAATTAGACTTCTCATATCTCAAAAGATACGTTTAGAATACTGCCGGTTTCCAATTCCCTCCCTGTCGTCAACCGGTATTCATAGTGACGGGTGAAATTTGGAGGCGTTATGTGCTATCGGTTATTAGTGTGCCCTCCTCGAGGAGCTATCGTATGGACTATCCCACGAAAATGAACAAAGTGGCCTGAATAGAACTTGTATGTGGATATATACGTTTATATCCGTATCATACTGTGGATACTGATAGCACCTGATCTGAAAACGGTTTCATCGAGTATGGCATTAATCGAATCGCGATAGTTGTGGGCTATCGATCGGACTGCCGTATCACTCACGAACTCTTTTCCACCTCAATCACTACCGACCTCTATGACTTTCGATACATATACTAAACCGATAGTATCTCGAGAAAAGTATCGAATAGCTACTTGGATCGAGCACGAAACGACACCGAGTAGATCGCTCGTCGCGTTGTCGAACGCTTTATCTTTGTGAACCGTATGACGACTCATTCGAAGGGGTAGCTGAATGACTGCGAGATCCAACACCGCATTCGACGCAGGGGGCGAGACCGAGGCCGAAATCGACGATCAGCGGGCCACGTATGATTTGGTCTCGCCGGACGTAGATCGACCCGCACTGGTCGACGAGATCCGCGACCGTGTCGAGGGTGACGTCCGGTTCGATACCTACACGCGGCAACTGTACGCGACCGACGCGAGCGCATACGAACTGACGCCGATCGGCGTCGTCTACCCGACGTCGACTGCCGATGTCGCCGCGACCGTCTCGTACTGTGCGGACCGCGAGATTCCGGTCCTCCCACGCGGCGGTGGGACGAGCCTCGCGGGTCAGGCGGTCAATGAGGCCGTCGTCCTCGATTTCACTCGCCATATGGATGGCGTCGTCTCGATCGAACCCGATCACCAACGAGCCCACGTCGAGGCAGGGACAGTCCTCGGCGAACTCAACGACGCGCTCACCACCCACGGCTTGAAGTTCGCGCCCGATCCGGCGGCCGGGGACCGCAGCGCGATCGGCGGTGCGATCGGGAACAACTCGACGGGCGCACACTCGCTGGTCTATGGCAAGACAGACGCCTATATTGAGGAATGCGAGGTCGTCCTCGCCGACGGCACTGTCGCCACGCTCGGCGAGATAACCGTCGCTGAGCTCCGTGACTCCGCCGATCCTGACGGCTCGCTCCTCGAGCGGATCCACGCGGAAGTCGTCCGGATCATCGACGAGGACGGTGACGAGGTCCGAGACCGATTCCCCGACCTGAAGCGCAACGTTTCGGGCTACAATTTCGATGTCCTCATCGACGAAGCCGAGACTGGAACCGTCAACCTCGCGCGCCTGCTCGCGGGCAGCGAAGGAACCCTGGCCGTCGTCACCGAAGCCGAGGTGTCCCTCGAGCCGGTCCCGGAGACTAAGGCGGTCTCTCTGTTATTCTACGAGAGCGTACTCGATGCCGTGACCGACGTCCAGCACGTTCTCGAGCACGAACCGGCCGCGGTCGAGCTCATCGATAACGTGCTCCTCGGGTTGGCCCGGGAGACGACTGAATTCGAGGCGGCGGCGTCGCTCGTCCCCGACGAGGCCGAGGCGGGGCTGCTGGTCGAATTCTATGCCGAGGACGACGATCACGGCCGCGAGCAGACCGCCGGCCTCCTCGCAGACCGGGTTCCGGGGACCGAGACCGAGGGGACGCCGGCCGAGGATCGACCGGCAATCGACGAAACGATCGCGTTCGCCGGGCTCGAGGCCCACGACGAGGCCGAACGCGAGACCTTCTGGACGCTCCGGAAGGCCGGCTTGCCGATCTTGCTCTCGCGGACCTCCGACGAGAAGCACATCAGCTTCATCGAAGACTGTGCGATCCCGCCCGAACATCTCCCGGAGTTCGTCGAGCGCTTCCAGTCGCTGCTGGCCGAGAAGGGCCGTGACGACGACGCGGCGTTCTACGCCCACGCCGGGCCGGGCGTGCTTCACGTCCGTCCGCTCGTCGACACGAAGGCCGACCGGGATCGCGAAGACATGGTTGCTATCGCCGACGAAGTGACGGACATGGTCGTCGAGTTCGGCGGTAGCGTTTCCGGCGAGCACGGCGACGGCCGGGCTCGAACCCAGTGGAACCACAAACTCTACGGCGACGACCTCTGGCAGGCCTTTCGCGATCTGAAAACCGCGTTCGACCCCGACTGGCTGCTCAATCCGGGCAACGTCTGTGGCGACCACGACATGACCGAACACCTCCGGTACGACGGCGACTACGAGTACGACGCCGGGCTCGAGCCGTCGTTGAACTGGGACAACGAGAACGGCATGCAGGGGATGGTCGAACTCTGTCACGGCTGTGGTGGTTGTCGCGGCGAGCAGGAAACCACCGGCGGCGTGATGTGTCCGACCTACCGGGCGGCCGACGAGGAGATCACGGCGACTCGCGGCCGGGCGAACCTCCTCCGGCAGTCGATGAGCGGCGATCTTCCAGACGATCCCACCGACGACGAGTTCGCCGAGGAGGTCCTGGACCTCTGTATCGGCTGTAAGGGCTGCAAGCGAGACTGTCCGAGCGGCGTCGACATGGCGAAGCTCAAGACCGAGGTCATGCACGAGCGCCATCAGGAACACGGCGCGAGCCTCCGGGACAAACTGTTCGCTAACTTCGATACACTCGCCGCCGTCGGCAGTGCGTTGGCACCGGTCTCGAACCTTACCCAGTCGCTCCCCGGATCGGACGTGCTCGCCGAGAAGACGGTCGGAATCGCGAGCGAACGGTCCCTGCCCGAATTCAGCCGTGAGACGCTTCAGGACTGGTTCGACGCGCGCGGCGGCTCGCGCGTCTCTGAAGCCGAGGCTGAGCGCAAAGCGGTCCTCTTCGCGGATACCTACACGAATTACAGTCATCCGGAAGTCGGCAAGGCGGCGGTGCATGTTTTGGAGGCCGCGGGTGTCCACGTCGACGTGGCCGACCGGACCGACAGCGGCCGGCCGGCGCTCTCGAAAGGGTTCGTCGACGCCGCCCGCGACGCCATCGAAAAGAACGTGGCTGCACTCGAGCCGCGGATCCGCGAGGGCTGGGATATCGTCGTGGCCGAGCCGTCCGACGCCGTGATGTTCCAGTCCGATGCTCTCGACTTGCGGTCGGGCAAGGCCGTGGAGTCGTTCGCCGCGAACGCCTACGGCCTCTGTGAGTATCTGGATACGTTCCGACTCGACGAGGCAGTCGAGTGGGCAGCACCCGCCGACTCGGTCGTCTACCACGGTCACTGTCACCAGAAGGCGGAGAAGAAAGACCACCACGCCGTCGGCGTGCTCCGTCGGGCCGGCTACGCTGTCGATCCGCTCGACTCGGGCTGTTGTGGCATGGCCGGTACGTTCGGCTACGAGGCCGAACACTACTCGCTGAGCCAGTCCATCGGTGATATCCTCTTCGATCAGATCGAGGACAGCGGTGCCGAGGTCGTCGCCGCGCCGGGAACGTCCTGCCGGACGCAACTCGGCGACAGTCGGATCGAACCGGTCCCCGCCAGCAGTACTCTCGCTGGCACCGCGCTCGATGGCGATACGCCTCCGACCCCAATCGAACTGCTCGCACACGCGCTTCCCCGATAACCCGTTTCGATCGGTGCTATCGGTTACCTTCACAAATAACGATAATTTTACCAGAATTGAGGCGAGAAGGCTCCTTCCTCAAGGAGCGAGTATTGCGAGCGAGTAGGGAGGGGATGAATCGCCGCACGACAGTACAAGCCATTAAGTGAACACATCTCTAATCAAGGGATAGCGATGGAATACAGTCACCGCTACCCCGCATACCCGACACAACAGGTAGTGGCTGCACTGGATTCTCACATCGACATTCATCGCCAAGCGTACAACTATACGCTCTACGAATACGAAAACGTGGACATCGACGACATCTGTTCCGCGTACCAACACCACTATCGACTCACCGACTGGAAAGACGAATTCCCCATCTTCGCGGAAGTTAACTCCAAAGCACTGCAACGAACCGTCACTCGGTTCTACCAGAACCTCAACGGACTCTCCGAGCAGAAACAAAACGGACACAAGGTCGGGAAGCTCAAGTGGAAGTCACCAAAGGAATTCCAGAGTATGACGTACTCGCAGTCTGGCTTCGAACTCAAAAACACGAGTGGCCGACGCGCGACGCTCTGGCTCTCTAAAATCGGCGACATCCCGATCCGCTACCACCGCGAAATCCCCGATGAAGCCGATATCAAAGAAGTCACGATCAAGAAGGAGACAACTGGCGACTGGTTCGTCTCCTTCGGGCTGGAAACCGATGAGGCCGACCTGACCGAGAAACCCGACGTGAACTCGCTCAATACGAACAATAGCGTGGGTCTTGACCTTGGTATCCTCAACTACATTCACACCTCAGACGGTACGACTGTGGATTGGCTCAACCTCGAAGACGAGTACGACCGACTCCGTCACGAGCAACGCAAGCTTTCGCGGAAAGAGCAAGGGTCGAACAACTACGAGAAGCAACGCCGAGAAGTGGCGAAGGTCAAGCGACACATCCGTCGAAAGGTGCTAGACTACCAGCACAAAATCACGACGTGGCTCGTTCGCGAGTACGATGCTGTGTTCGTCGAGGACTTGGACGTGAAGGGGATGTTGGAGCAGTCACAGAACGCTCGCAACAAGCAGGACGCGGCGTGGCGTCAGTTCATCACTCTCCTCGAATACAAGGCAGACTTGTATGGCTGTCACGTCATGCAGGTGGAAGCACCAGGAACGACGAAGGAGTGCGCGAAGTGTAATGTGGAGACGGCGAAACCCATCTGGGTTCGAGAACACTCCTGTCCGTCGTGTGGGTTCAAGTGTGATCGAGACGCGAACGCGGCGATGAACGTCCTCAAGCGCGGCTTTTCTGAACTAGGGACGGGATGGCCCGAAGACACGCCTGTGGAGACTGCGCTCCCTACGGACACCCATTCGGTGTCTGCAAAGCACGTCATCGAAACAGGAAGCCCTACCCTCAATGAAGCCGCACCAGCGGCTGAGTAGGGTGGGGTAGTTCACCGTTGTGTTGCCGAGCACGGGTCAATGAACCCGTTCGGACGCGATTGAGGCGGTTCGGTCACTGATACTCGCGTTCCCTCTCGCTTCTACTGAGCGGGTGCCAGTCTTCGAACTAGATCGCGTTCGATCAACGAGAGTAGGAATTCGATTCACCGCTTGAGTATATCATCCCGTTTCGGCCATTTCGATATCTTGTCTAGATAGGCTAACCGATAAGTCTAACTAATTGGACTATCTTATTGGATAGGTCCTCTCCGAACTAGCTGCGACCTACCCTGTTAACCAGCGATCCGAACGCACGTTCTGCAAGACCTCGAGCGATCGAATCTCTCTGAGAGTTGCAGGTGTGTTCCGATCGGGTATCCGACTACTCGAGTCGACCGATCCAGCTATCGGGAGCACCAGCCACATCCACAACTTCCGATCGTTCAGTCCGCTGATTCCTGTCGTTCGGGTCGGTGTGTTCGCTGTGACTTCCGGTTAGATGTCCACCAGCGTCGGGAAACATCGATTAGACTATCTCATTAGGCTAACCAGTTATGCTTTCAGGTGAGGCCGGCGAGCAATCTGCTCTCGACAACGTGCCAATTCAGTACACCCAACTCGTCTTTCTCTTTCGAATGGCTTATCGGTAACCTTAGTCAGTCGAGACAGTTAGGGTATAAAGTTAGTCTTGCTAGTTAGGCCATCTAACAATCCCATCTAGGCTGTCTGTTTTTCGGTTAGGCTTCCTGAATAGGCGGACCGAATAGGTTCTTGGGTTCAAAGCCAAGCAGGGGGCTCTCTATAGGCTACTTTGTTAGTTATCTTCTTTGGCCTATTCGAATGGGCTAATCGAATAGGTGATCTGAATAGGCCATTTAGGCCAAAGTCCGGTGAGGGAGGCTCTATAAGCTACTTCATTAGTTAATCCATTTCGGCTATTCAAATGGCCTACTTGAATGGCCTAACTGGTATTACTCTTTTTCCTCCGGTTAGCCGTATCGAATCCGCTACCCGGCGCAGTTCTCTGCGTCCCGATCGACTCACTCGGGGGCTGTTCTCCTCGTTCTCTCCGGTTCGGCTGGGAGAGGATACTCGCTGAAGGGGGCCGTTTAGTTAGGCTAACCAATCGGCCTAACCGAACGGACTACTGAGTACGTATGGTGAAGTATTATATTCGAGAAGCCTAACTAACTCGTATGCTCACATATACGACCTACTCGGAGGCCGGCGGCGTCGGAAAGTCGACGATCGGTGCAGCGCTGCTCGAGGCCCACGCCAATCACGGGCTCGACGTGCTCGCGATCGATATGGACCAGCAAAACGGCTCGCTCACCTACCTCCTCGACATCGACGCCCCCCGCGACGACAGTCAGGCGGACAACATCGTTCGGCATCTGATCGACCGACCGAAGGGGCCCCTCGAGGATCTCATTTACGAAACCGAGTCCGGCTTCGATCTCCTCCCGAGTCACAACATGCTCGAGAACCTCGAGGACCTCCTCAATCGCGCACAGCAGATGGCCGACGATCTCGGCGAGGGCGATGACTTCGATCCCTACGACCGGCTTCGACAGGTGCTTCTCGAGTCCAGTATTCCACAGGAGTACGACGTGATCGTCGTCGATCCGCCGGCGACCGCGGGCCCCCACCTCTACAACGCCGTGTCGGCCACGCGAAGCTTAGTGATCCCCGTCGAGCCCACCGGCAAGGGAATGCAGAGCGTCCTCGGATTAGAGGAACTCGTCGACGGGCTTGAGGATCGACTCGAAGCCGAGATCGGCGTCCTCGCGGCCGTTCCGAACGGCGTCGGTCGGACGTCCGCTCAGGAGCGGTATCTCACGGAGATCCGCGACCGCGGCTATCCTGCCCCGGTTGCGATCCGCGAGCGCTCGTCTCTTTTCGAAGGCTGCTGGGATCAACAGTGTACGCCGCGACACTACGTCGAGGAATACCGCGACCGGCAGCGCGACCACGAGATGGAGACACTCGAGAAGATCGATCAGCTGGCGACGGAGATCGAGGAGGTTGACGACCGATGAAGAAGGGATCCGGGAGCGATCCGTTCGCAGAGGTCCAAGAGGAAGCGGAGGGTGCTGACGCGGAAACGGAGACGACCGAAGAGACGCCCACCAACGACGAGTCCGAATCAGACCCCGAACCAGAGCAGCCGGTCACCGAAGACGCGGACTCTGAAGTTGAGTCTGAGACGGAGACGGATCGGGATGATGAGAGCACCGCTGACTCGAGTGAGGGGATCATCGGCGAGCCACCACAAAACGGCGCTGACGATGGCGGCGTTCCCTGGGTTTACGTCCGGGATACGGTCAAGCAGGACCGCGAGATGGTCCAGTTCTATCTCCGGGATTACGTTGTCGACGCGGAGGGTGAGTTCGTCGATGCGGTCAGCGACGAACTCGGGACCGACGTTTCGAAGACCGACGTTCGGGAAGCGGCCTACGAGGCGGCGATGCACAACGTCGACGAGGTCGTCGACCGACTCGAGGCGTGGGGCTTCGAGTCGGAGGACTGACAAACGTCTGGTATTACTATAACCGTCAGAGACTGATAACCCTCAGACAGGACGGCAGTTGAGGTAGTACAGAATCAAATAGTGACAACCTGACGATATTTTCTATACTATTCATACTGCCATCTCAACGAATGACGATCGATTTTGATCGGCTAGTTCGATATTCCGTCTCGCTCTTCGGAGCGGATTAGGTGTCTCGTCCGCTGTGGCGCGCGACCCGATAGAAATGAAATGAACGTCCTCGTCGACGGACGGGGCGGTTCGAAATCCGGCAGAAGTGACCGCCTATGAAAGACGAATCGGTACCGGCCCTCTATCACGTATTTCATTCCGCCATCGATATCGGTCACCGACGCCACGACCGACCATATAATGGGATTCTATATAACTGGCCAACCCTTTTTACTAATTCACTCAATTGTGCTACTGTATGACGCAGTGGAACGACGCCAAGACGAAGCCGGTTAGTTCGGACATCACGGAGAAATCAAACGCGTTGCCGGCTCGCTACTTCACCGAAGACGATGTCTTCGAGATGGAGAAAGAGAAGGTGTTCGGCCAGTACTGGATCTACGCTGGCCACGTTAACAGCATAAGCGAGCCCGGCCAGTACTTCACGCGGACCATCGGCGGCCGTGAGCTGATCGTCGCTCGAGACGGCGACGGTGAGATCCGCGCCGTCGAGAACTTCTCGGCTCGCGACGGCGCGGCGCTCCTCGAAGACGCATCGATGACCGATCCCGAACAGGTCGATCCGGCCGCACTCGACGAATCGGAGTCGGTTCACGTCGACAGTATCGGCCCACTGATCTTCGTGAACCTGAGCGAGGATCCAATGGCGCTGGCCGAACAGGCTGGCGTCATGAAAGACCGGCTCGAGGCACTTCCGCTCGGAGAGTACGAACACGCGACCCGAATCGTCTCGGAAGTCGAGTGTAACTGGAAGGTATTTGCGAGCAACTATTCGGAGTGTGACCACTGCCAGGCCAACCATCAGGACTGGATCAAAGGCATCTCGCTCAACGACTCCGAACTCGAGGTGAACGACTACCATTGGGTGCTTCACTACACCCACGCTCAGGACGTCGAGGACGAGATGCGGATCCACGACGAGCACGAGGCGCAGTTCCACTACCTCTGGCCGAACTTCACGGTCAACATGTACGGTACCGCCGACGGCTACGGCACCTATATCATCGAACCGATCGATACCAACCGCTTCCGACTCATCGCGGACTACTACTTCCGCGACAGCGAACTCTCCGAAGAAGAGCGGGAGTTCGTCCGGACGAGTCGCCAACTGCAAGAAGAGGACTTCGAACTGGTCGAACGCCAGTGGCAAGGGCTCAAGACCGGCGCGCTCGCACAGGCTCAACTCGGCCCCAACGAACACACCGTCCACAAGTTCCACCAGCTCGCACAGGAAGCCTACAACAATTGAACTGAAGACGCTGTTTTTCGGA
Organism: Natrinema sp. CRL1; assembly: GCF_059162405.1. NCBI lineage: Archaea > Methanobacteriati > Methanobacteriota > Halobacteria > Halobacteriales > Natrialbaceae > Natrinema > Natrinema sp. CRL1. The sequence continues at coordinate 210,681 of NZ_JBLVOY010000005.1, forward strand.
TCTAACGGAGAGTACGAGAGCTACCCGCAAGTGAATAACGACGGTTGATGTTGTGTGTGTGATTGGCTGGACGAACGTCAACTCTGTACAGTTTTCTTTCGACACCAGATCCGTCGCAAGATGATGGAGCAATCAGTTCAGAGTCAGTACTGATTCGGCCGTCTCTTCGACGTTACCACGGAGTATCCTGCTCTCGGTGAAATTGGTCGATCTATGATAATAGAGGGCGTTCTGATGGTTCGTTCTGGTCCGTCTCCTACTGGACAGTCGGAGAGAAAGCGCATCTCAAAGAAAAGCACAGTCAGTCGAGACTTGATGGTAAAATTTTACATTTGATATATTGAGTAGCAATATCTTCTCACTCTCAAATCTCCGCTCGTGTTGCTTGGTGCGAGTGCTGTACATACCGGCGACCGAAGCGTTCGACAGAGGGCACGCGAGGCCACAGTGAATTCCGCGACTCAAACAGGATTTCTCCGCGTGTTGGACTGTCCCTGTCCGCTATCATCGTTGCGCAACCGGTAGTCAAAAGCGTGTCTCTGCTGTCGCCACTGACTGTTTCCCTGCCCAAAATGATAAATATATTACTTGTGTGGCTACGCTCTGACTCGTCGTGTCAGACTTCGAGAAGCATGCATGAAACGCATGGGAAATATACACGGTCTCTCCCACTATCGGTTGTGAATTTCACATTTTGTGTTCTAACCAATCCTCCACACATCGAATATAAGTACTACCCCATTGCAGGTTGGAGTGGAGATTTCGATCAATGTCAATGGATGCCGTCGTTTACAAAGGCGAACGCGAGGTATCGGTCGAAGAAGTCGAGGAGCCGCAAATCGAGCACCCGAACGACGTCCTGATCGACATCACGACGACGTGCATCTGCGGGTCTGACCTCCACATGTACGAGGGTCGGACGGCCGCAGAGCCGGGGATCGTGTTCGGACACGAGAATATGGGAATCGTGACCGAAGTTGGCGATGCGGTGACCTCCCTCGAGGAGGGCGACCGCGTTGTCGCGCCGTTCAACGTCGCCTGTGGCTTCTGTGAGAACTGTGAGAACGGCTACACGGGCTTCTGTACGAACGTCAATCCCGGATTCGCCGGGGGCGCGTACGGATACGTCGCGATGGGGCCGTATCAGGGCGGTCAGGCCGAGGAACTCCGCATTCCGTACGCGGACTTCAACGCGCTCAAACTACCCGACGGAGACGAACACGAGGATTCGTTTGCATTGCTCGCGGACATCTTCCCGACCGGTTGGCACGGCACGGAACTCGCCAACCTCGAGTCCGGTGACTCCGTCGCGATCTACGGCGCCGGCCCGGTGGGCCTGATGGCGGCCTACAGCGCCAAGCTCAAGGGTGCCGCGGAGATCTACGTCGTCGATCGCGTTCCCAGCCGCCTCGAACTGGCCGAGGAACACTGTGACGCGACGCCGATCAACTTCGAGGAGGGCGATCCGGTCGAACAGATCAAGGACATCCACGGCGGGGGCGTGGACAAGGGCGTCGACGCCGTCGGATATCAGGCGATCGACCCGGACAAGCAAGCCGACGATGCGTACGACCCCGCTCGCGAGAACCCGGCTGTCGTCATCAATAATCTCATCCGAACGGTCCGCCCGACCGGTGAACTCGGGATTCCGGGATTGTACGTCCCTGACGACCCCGGCGCACCGGACGACATGGCCGCACAAGGACGTCTCGGCATCGACTTCGGCCTCCTCTTCGAGAAGGGACAGGCGCTCGGTACCGGTCAGTGCAACGTCAAGGAGTACAATCGCGCACTCCGCGACATGATCATCGAAGGGCGTGCCGATCCCAGCTGGGTCGTCTCACACCGCGTCGACCTGGAGGAAGCACCGGAGATGTACGAAAGATTCGACAACCGCGAGGAAGGTGTCACGAAGGTCCTGCTGGAACCGTAACCCTCGCGCGATTGGACGCCTCCGTTTTTTGGCAGTACGTCACCTTCTCGTGCCCTGAGCTAACACACCATTCTGTGGAATACTGGACACTATAGAGTCGCTGAAACGGTGTACGCACTGATCGAACGCCGTCCATCGATCGGGGAATCACCGCGGTGGCAACCGTCAACTGTGGGGATCTCTGGACCTTGAAACGACTACCAAACGAATCCCGGCCTCGAGCGGAAATCACGCAGGTCCGCGGGGGAAGGGATCAGTAGCGTACTCGTCGATCTGTTCGTCAGCTGCCACCAGACAGTCGTCGAGTTCGTTTGTCACGGCCGCTTCGTCGATGTCGCTACCGATGAACACTAACCGTGTCGCCGGTTCGTCGTCTCCCCATTCGCCGATCGGACCAGCCTGGACGGACGGACCGGCCTGACTCACGCCGAGAACCGTCTCCGGGCGACTCACTACCCACGCGAACCCCTTCGCACGGATGATCTCGCCGTCCCAGTCGTCGAGCCACGCGTCGAACCGTCCGGGGTGGAAGGGACGTTCTCGACGATAGACGAACGACTCGACGCCGTGTGCCTCGGCTGCCGAAACGGCATCGTCACCGTGGTCGTGATCCGAATGCTCGGTTGCTGTTTCTCCGGCCAAGGCTTGCTTCCAGCCTTGCTGTCGCCGTGCCGCGTCGAAGTCGAACGATCCCGTGTCGAGAACGGCACTCGAGTCGATATCGCTGTGCGTCGTTCGATGCAGCGTCGCACGCGGCTGGAGTTCGCCGATAGCGGCCTCGATAGCGGCCAGCGTCTCCTCGGGAACCATATCACACTTATTCAACAGCAAAACGTCACAGAATTCGATCTGGTCGACTAACACCTCGGTCAGCGGCCGCTCCGGATCCGGGGCAGCATCCGGGAGGGATTCGTCCGAATCAAACGCTTTCCAGAAGCCATAGGCGTCGATGACCGACACTGTTGTATCGAGGCGGAACCGGTCCGGGAGGCTGTCCGATTCGGTCCCCGTCGTGAGCGTCCGGGCGATGGGAATCGGTTCGCTGATTCCTGACGCCTCGATGACGAGGTAGTCGAACGAGCGTTCCTCGGCTAGTCGCGTCGCCTGGGTGACGAGGTCGTCCTGGAGTCGACAGCAGATACAGCCATTCGAGAGGTCGACGACACCGTCCTCCGTCTCGTCGGCGATCAACTCCGCGTCGACGTTGATCTCGCCCATGTCGTTGACGATGACGGCGATTCGACTCCCGTTGGGGTTGTTCAGCAGTCGATTGACCAGCGTCGTTTTGCCCGCACCCAGCGGGCCGCTGATAACGGTGATCGGGATCTCGGCTGTAGACGTGACCATTTCGTCTGTCATCTCGTCTCGACGTCTAATGAATCTCCCGTCGACAGCGAAAGTGGTAGCTCGTCATCTCCTTCGATATCGGAGCGACAGGTGCCGTTGTCGTCGTTCTGTGTCTGGGGCCGGCATAGCGCTCGGAACGATGGCATCCCTACCGACTCGGCCGCGCCATCCTCAACAGGTTACATAGCGTATGTGATGCGGAGTACGAGAAAACGATCCAGTCCGTTTAGCCCAATAGGGTCCCGCAATCCGATTTCGTCGCCGCTTCGATTGACCTCGATGTCGGAATTGGAAGACACCGTGAGTCAGTCATCCGCCGTTGCCGTCTCATCCGGTTCGCTGGCAGCCACCGCATCGAAGCCGTCGACCGGCTGATCGGGGATCAGTCGGTCGAGCTCCTCGGGAGCGCCGAGTTGCGCGTCAGCCTCCTCGGGATTTTCGATTTCGGTGCGTCCGAACTGTACGTCGAGTTCGTCGTCGAGATGAAGCCGTATCGCTTCGAGGAGGGCGTCGGCTTCGAGCGGCTGGCCTCGCTTCTTGAGGTCTGCCTCCGTCGCATCCGTCGGGATGTTGAACGCTCGCTGGGTGATGATCGGTCCCTGATCGAGATCGGTCGTAACGTAGTGAGCGGTGACACCGGCGATACGGGCCCCCTCTTCGAGAGCCTGTCTGTACGCGGCGGCACCGGGGAACGCCGGAAGCAGACTCGGATGGACGTTGATGATCCGACTCTCGTAACGGAAGACGACTTCGGGTGAGAGGATACGGATGTAGCGAGCCAGCGCGATCAGATCGATGTCGTAGTCGGAGAGCCGGTCGAGCAGTTCTTCCTCGTCCGGGGTTCCCTTCTCGTCTCCGATATCGTGGAAGGGGACATCGTACTGCGCCGCGAGCGGCTGCAGATCGTCGTGGTTCCCGATGACGACCTCGATGTCAGCGTCTAGTTCGCCGCTATTCCAGGCCTCGAGCAACGTTTCGAGACAGTGGCTCTCCTTGGTGACGAGGACGGCAACGGACTGGTTCTCGCAGTCGGATGGGAACCGCACCTGAACGTCAACGCCGAACCCGTCACAGAGCTCCTCGAGGTCCGCTTGGAACTTCGGTTGCGTAGTGACCATTTCCGTCGTGTCGACTTCCATCGTCATCCGGAACGTACCGTCCCGAACGGCCTGATCGAGGTCCACGATGTTGGCGTTGCGCTCGAAAAGGAAGGAGGTCACCTCAGCGATGAGGCCGGTATCGTCTTCGCCGACGACCGTTATCTCGGTCCACTCGCGAGTCATACCAGCTCCCTCCAGCTACTGTCGTCGGTCGTTGCACTCGTCTTCCGCCGGTGTGAGTCGAGCGAGGCTTCGCAGTTACGTCGCAGTGATCTGTCGGCCACCGAAACGGACGTCTCGCGGTCTTTGAGAGGCATTTCGGACACTACTTCCCGTCCTCCGGTAATTAACTTTGTTCCTCCTGAAAGGGCGGGGATACGATGTGTTTCGGCGTCGCAATATGTCGAACTATTCTGACATCTCGAGAAGGACGGCGTACGCTGTCCGGGACACTGAGACGGCGGAAGCGCAGTCGCTCTGGACAGAGGTCCGCCGAAGCGATTACGCCTGCTCCCGAAGATATTCGACGACGGTCGCCGGCTCTTCGTCCAACCCGCCGCCCTGTGCAAAGGTCGAACCGCCGCCGCCGCCACCGCCGAACTCCGCTGTGACATCGTCGACGACCTCGCTGGCGTCGGGGTCGCCGGTCGTCGCGACGACCAGGAACGAGTCACCGTTGACGCCGGTCAGTGCGATCACGTCTCCCGCGTCTCCAGCGAGGGCTCTGACTCGCTCGGAAACGTCGTTCGGCCCCACCCCCTCGACTTCGCCGACTATCCAATCGTCACCGTTCTTCGAAACGGCTTCGTCCGCTAGGGTCTCTAGGAGCCCGTCCAACAGCCGCTCGTGTAACTGATCGATCTCTTCTTTGAGGGACGCGTTCTCCTGTACGAGACTGGTAGCGCGTTCCGGAAGATCGTCGACGCTCGTCTCCAGTACGTCCGCCGCACGCTTTGCGTTCTTTCTCTCATCGATCCGCGTTTGGATCGCTGTGGGGCCGACGGCGTACTCGACGCGGATGAGGTCAGCCCCCGGATTCGAGACGTCCAGCACCGCTATTGGCCCGATCTCGTTGGTGTTTTGTACGTGCGTCCCGCCGCAGGCCGCGATATCCCACTCATCGATCTCGACCACGCGAACTGTCTCGGACCGTTCGCTGTTGTCGGTCAGATTGAAAACCACGTCGTCGCGCTGACGGGCGCGTTCACTGTTCATTTCGTTCCACGTAATCTCCCGAGAGTCCCAGACGACCTCGTTTACCATCCGCTCGAGCGTGATCGCGTTCACGTCGTCCGGATCGCGGTCAGTTTTGAAGTCCAAGCGACCTTTCTCCGACCCGATATCGAACCCGCCGTATCCGGGATCCTCGAACAGTTTCCGTCCCGCACCGTACACCACGTGACTCGCCGTGTGCGCTCGCATACAGTAGGTCCGGAACGCTTCGTCGATACGACCCGTGACAGCCTCGTCTGTCTCGAAGTCGGGCTCGGTCGCGAGCGTATGGATGATTCCCCCGTCTCGTTTCTGCACGTCGATGACATCAATTCCGTCCAGCGTCCCGTTGTCAGCCGGTTGCCCGCCACCTTCCGGGTAGAAGTACGTCCGGTCCAAGCGGACCGCCCGACCGTCAACGGAACGAACAGTCGCCTCGAACTCCGTCACGTACGGCTCTGTGGCCGCTAAAGTGGTCGTCGAATCGGTGGCCATAGTGTGGTCTCGCCATACACTCTGATAAACAATACGATGCGCGTAACGCGGTGGCCCAATTCGCCGGCAGAGGGTCGCACTCTTTCAGAATGTGGTGCCGAAAGACCAGCAGAGACGGCGCGAAAAGCGACTTCGGAGCGGGATCGGACAACGATGGTACCCAAACCAAATATTCAAAATACATTACATCCTGTGGATGCTGCGTAGAGCCGACCGTGACTCGAGGCCTATTTTCTCGGTAGAGCCGCCAGATCGTCGATGTAGCCGGCCGAAATACCGGTGCGGCAATACATTAATACCGATACCGAACCCGTATTTGACATGGAGTACCACGAGGCAGTCAACTATTTGGAACGTCTGGATCGCTCCCGGCCAAAACTCGGGACGGAGACGACCGCGAGGATGCTATCCGCTCTCGGAAACCCACACGAGGGAGTCGACTGCGTCCAGATCGCGGGATCAAACGGGAAAGGGAGTACAGCGATGATGCTCGAGCGGGTACTGCGGGAGGCCGGCCTCGATGTCGGTCTGTACACGTCTCCGGACCTGAACGACTTCCGCGAGCGGATCCGGACCAACGGGCAAAAAGTCCCGAAGGACTTCGTCCGATCGTTCACCGAGGAAATCAAACCGTATCTCTCTCGACTGCGCGGCGACGGTGACTCCCCGACATACTTCGAGGTACTTACCGTACTCGCACTCCAGCATTTTGCCAGCCAAGACGTCGACGTCGCGATCCTCGAAGTCGGTATCGGCGGTCGGCACGATGCGACGAGCGTCGTGGAGCCGGTGGCCAGTGCCGTCACGAACGTGAGCCTCGAGCACACCGATGTCCTCGGCGAGACGGTCGAAGAGATCGCCCGAGACAAAGCCCAAGTCTCACCGGAGGGAAAACGGCTCGTAACGAGTGCCGTTGGCGACGCGCTCGAGGCGATCCGAACCGAGACGGCGGTCGTTACTGTGGGCGAAGCCGAGACCGACATCATCGCTCGAGAGGGCGACATGACCTCACAGGTCGAGACGACCGTCTCGATACGTGGTCCGGAGTGGACTGTCTCGACGAAGAGCCCGTTGCTCGGCCAGCACCAGGCGACGAACGCCGGAATCGCGGCGACTCTCGCCCGACAAGTCGCAACCGTCGAGACCGGGGCGATCGAGCGCGGACTCCGCAGTGCTCACTGGCCTGGCCGGTTCGAAGTGATGTCGACCGACCCGCTGGTGATCCTCGACGGTGCTCACAACCCGGCCGCATGCGAGACGCTCACCGATCTCGTCGACCGGTACGAGTTCGATGGATTCCACCTCGTCTTCGGCGCGATGAAAGAGAAGGACCACTCGAGAATGGCGGCAGCACTGCCCGAATCGGACGTGCTTCACCTCTGTCAGCCGGCTGTGAGCCGGGCCGCGTCCTTCGACACGTTGACGGGTGCGTTCGAGACGTCTGCAACCCAGATCCAGCGGGATGAGACGGTACAGACGGCGGTCGAACGAGCGCTCGACTCGGCGGACGCCGACGACTGCGTGCTCGTCACCGGTTCGCTGTACGTCGTTGCCGAAGCCCGCGATCGGTGGACGCAGCTCCAGATCCCAAAACAAGCTGAGACACTCGACGCCGCGCGATCTATCCTCTCGGAAGCCTCCGTTCAAGACGGGTTCACCGACCACGTCGCTAAAGACACTGTCACCCATACGTTCAAAACCCGATTGCGCGAGAAACAGGCAGCGTATCTCCAGCAGACGATGCAATCTATCGGTGGGACGTGTGCCGTCTCGGAGATCGATTCCCCTGGGAGACATGTCTCCGTCGTCCTCTCCGGAACTGTCGCTCAGTACGACCGTCTGTCCGACGCGATCGAGAACAGTGAACTGGGGCTTTCGTACGTTTCGGAACGGTTCGGAGAGTTCATCAGCGAGGGCGAGGAGGCCGACCAGTATCCCTGGGATGCTGACACGGCAGTCATGGGTATCCTGAACGTCACTCCGGATAGTTTCTACGACGGTGGCCAGTACGATCAGGTGGAAGATGCCGTCCGACGATTCCGTGAAATGACTTCCTCGGGCGTGGACATCGTCGACGTCGGCGGCGAGAGTACTCGGCCCGGAGCCGATCCGATTACGGTCGAGGAGGAACTTGAGCGCGTAATCCCGGTTATCGAACGTATCTCCGGGACAGACGTGCCAATCTCTATCGATACGAGACGGGCGGCTGTCGCAGACGCCGCCCTGGAGGCGGGTGCGGACATAATCAATGACGTCTCCGGACTGGCGGATCCGGATATGCGGTTTGTCGCTGCCGACCACGACGTGCCGGTCGTCGTAATGCACAGCGTCGATGCCCCGGTCGATCCGGACCGATCGACGACGTACGATGACGTCGTCGACGACGTCATCCGTGAACTCGGCCACCGAGTGTTGCTCGCCGAACGGGCGGGACTCGATCGCGATCAGATCATCGTCGATCCCGGACTCGGCTTCGGCAAGTCCGCCACAGAGTGCTTCGAGTTAGTCGACAGGCTAGGTGAACTCCGTGCCCTCGGTTGCCCGATCATGGTCGGTCATTCCCACAAGTCCATGTTCGAGCGCGTTGACTGTAGTCTCGATGAACGACTCCTGCCAACGGTCGCAACGACGACTATGGCGGCCGAGCGAGGTGCGGATATCGTTCGCGTCCACGACGTCGCGGAGAACGTCGCTGCGATCCGGACGGTTCGAGCAATGACCACTACGGATCGGTAGGAAGACGATACGAGTGCCGAGACGGAAAATCGATCGAGACGACGCCCGTACTTACGTTACTGTATCGAACGACGCGGTGGTAAGAATAGACGGAAACCTGGCGTCGAGTTCGTCGGCTTCCTCGGGGAGAACCGCTGCGACGACGTAGTCAGCGTGCTGTTCGAAATACGTCAAAAGACCGTCGATACGGTCCGCGTCGAGCATCTCTACGGCATCGATAACGACGATCGGGAGCTCCGAGCTCACGTCGTGTGCGATATACCCAGCGAGCGCGACGACGAGACCGATAACTTCGCGTTCACTTTTACTCAGCGTGTCGATCGTATCCTCGTAGGCAGCCCCATCGGCAGTCGACCGCACGACGTGTAGTTCGAAATCGGTCCGAGAAGTCGATCGCGCCGTCGTATCCCTGAGCCGTTCGATCCACACGCGCTCGATGTTTTCGTACGCTAACTCGTCTATCACCTGCTGCATCGATTTGTTGAACGCAGACACGAGATCGCGCTCGATCGTTTCGATCCGATCGCGCTGTTCCTGAAGCTGCGTGGATATTGACTCGCGCTCGGCCTTGAGATCGTCACGGTCGGCGCGTGCTGACTCGATCCGTTCGATCTCCGTCTCGATGTCGGCGAGTTCGTTCTCGAGCTGGCCGCGTTTGTACTCGAGATCGCTTACCTCGCCGTGTAGTTCGACGAGTTCGTCGTTCCCCTCGTCGATTTCTTCGGCCTTCGTTTGCAGCTCCTCGATCTCGGTCTGGAGCGCCGCTCGGTCATCCTCGAGCTCCTCGAGTTGTTGCTCTCGATGCGTGATCTCTTCTTCGATCGACTGTTTGTTGTCTGTGAGCCGGGTGCGCTTCTCGCGTTGCGCTTCGAGTTGTTGTTTCCGGCCTTCCAGAGACTCGATCCGATCAGTGAGCAGACGCTGTTGGTTTCGTTTTTCTTCGAGGATCTGCTTGACGACCCGGACCTGCTCTGCGATCTCCGACCGTTCGACGGTGTTCCCGCACGTCCAGCACGTGATCGTCCGGGTCGTCGGATCGAGTTCGCTGATAATATCGTCGGACGTCATCTGATCGGGGATATCGGTCTCATCGTCCAGCAGTTGTCCGTTCATCTCGACGATCGGACTCAGCGCGTTGATCGTCGTCGTCAACTGCTGCTTTTGATGGTGGAACTGCTCGATCTCGGTTTCGATCTCGTCGAGGTCCTGCGTCTCGTCGGCACCTTGCAGCTCGGTCAATTTTTCCGATTTTTCATCGAGATCGTCACGAAGCGATTCCAACGCCGCTTTTTGTGTGCGGATTCGGTCTCGGATCGTCTCCCGCTCCGTGCGTTTCTGTTTAAGTTTCTCGAGTATCTGTTGTCCCTCGCCTGTCCCTCCGCTCCCATCCCTTTGCTCGATACCCTCGCGTTTTGTCTCTAGCGAGTCCTCGACGTTCCGTATCTTTTCTCGCACGCTCTCGGCTTCCGTCTGGAGCGTCGGAAGGCGATCTTCCATCCGGTCTACTTCCTCGAGGCGGCTATCGATCTCGTTTTTTCTGGCCTGCAGGCGATCGATCTCCGATTCGATCTCCTCGGTATCGACCGGTCTCATCAGTAAGTCATACAAATCATCATCGTTGACGATAGCTCGTCGAACAGGGTTCGTTTCATCGAGCGAGACGAACAGTTCACAGAGTTGCTTCCGATCGGACACGCGGTTGGCATCGGAGACAACCGAGTTTCCGTCCTCCGTCGTTACGTTGACGTAGTAGTCGTCGCGGTCGGTTTCGAGTTTGCTGTACCCCTCGTCAGCATCGCTCTTCAATTTCGGATCGTTCCCCCCGAGAACAGCAGACAGTGCGCGTAAAAAGGACGATTTGTTCGACGCGTTTTCTCCCGAGAGTAGCGTGACACCGGGTGAGAGCGTCGCTTTGCCCTCCGATATCCCTCCAATATTACGAACGTGGATACGAAGATCACCGAGTTCTACGGCAGTGTGATCGGTTGCTGTCGTATTATTATATGACATGGTAGTTCAGCATTCGATAGTATGCGACACGTCACTACCCGAATACTAAAACTCCATAATCTTCAATCTTATGCAACCAGTCATTGCTCGGGATCAGCAGCACAGTTGCAACGGCCCCGTTTTAGCAGCCGAGAGAACGTATATTCCTCTCCACACTTCGTGCAGGCAACTCGGAGGCTCAACGTTACGTCCACGTCGCTGATCCTCACATGACCAGCAGAGCGAAGTCGGTCGATCGTCCGCTCGGTGATGACCTCCGTCCGAGATAATAGTTTCAAGACTGTATTTTTTGCATCGGGAATATTCACAGTCGGGTCGTGAGACGTGTCCATTCCGAGACAGTCTTGTAGATGCGTTCGGATAGTCTGGTAGCTAACAAAGTCTGCCCTGACTGCTTCCGGATCTACCCCCGATCGTCTGAGCCGGTCGTTTACTTCGACTTTCGAACCCGAGCTCACGTCGTCGGCAGTGAGGAGGTGATATATATTCTCGACTTCGCCCTCGACTATTTCGACTCTAGCGTCTCGCATCGCAGCCTCGAGAACTCGCTGATTGAAGTACCGCTCGAGGTCTCGAAGGCTCGCATCGGAATGCTGTCGCCGTTCCCGTAGCTTCGTGTCGACGCCGTTGAGCCCCCACTTTTCACACACTCGATCTATCTTGCACGTCCGAGTATCGTCAGCAGACATCAGCTACCTGTAGCACTCGTGTGGTACATCGGGTCCAGAATCGATTTACTCACGGTACAAAAAACGGATCGTCGCATGGTCCGTCATTGGGTTCTCCCCCAGATAACGATACCGGTATACTGAACCGCTCCGCCGCGCTTCCGGAGGTAGGCCCGTCATATCATAGTGATTTATGTTCTCAGAGCGTTGGTACCGATACAGGAAGTAGTTAAACTGCGAGCATACCGTCAATAATGAGAGCAATAGTTTTTGGACAGCAACAAACAGGCAGTTCCATATGGTATTCGACCAGCGATTCCATTCATCCCTCTTCGAGTAGAAAACGGATACTAACATGCCAATAACAGCGAAATCATACATCGAACACGAAAATATCGCGCTCGTTCCGACGCTGCACGAACTCGATGGCGTCCGTATTCGGGTGATCCACCAAGCGACGACTGATCCGGATTCCGGTACGTTCCCGTTCGTGATCGAGTACGACGATATCGAAGCGCTAGAAGCCGCACTCGACTCGGATCATACTGTAAGCGATTACGAACAGATAGATAATACTGATGGCATAACCATATATAATATACGGCACACAGACGAAGCCAAACTGATCAGCCCGGCTGTAACCCAAGTGAACGGATTCCTCTTGCAAGCAGAGACGAAAGATAAAGGATGGCTGATTCAGGCACAGCTACCGAGCCGAGACGCACTTCACACGGTGTGGGAACGTGCGAGGGAAAACGACATCAGTTTCAGTTTGCTCGAACTCTACGAAAAAAGGCGGGGCGGCTCCGATAGTTCGTTCGGGTTGACAGAAGAACAACAGATGGCCCTCGAGATCGCGTACGAAAAGGGATACTTCAGCGAACCGCGTGAGATGTCACTCGAGGACGTTGCCGACGAAGTCGGCGTCTCTTCGACAGCGATGAGCGGCCGGCTGCGCCGAGGAATGAGAAATTTACTGTCGTCCACACTTATCGAAGAGTAGAACAGCCGGGTTTCGGCTCATGACCAGCTATCTTGACCACGAATTTGCCGATGACAGGTGTCTCATGTTATCAAGCATATCGCCTCTCCGATGCAGTTGCCTCGTCATTTCATACCGCTACGAGTATCATATGCCAGGTTGGCAGCGAGCACGAGATGCGCTGTCCAAACTCAAATAGACGAGGGCGAACCGCACGAACGACCCACGCCGATATACAATCTCTGTGGGCACGTGCCGGCGCTCGGAGCGGATTGACGGTCGGGGAACTGGTACCGTTGTCGTTCAATCCACTCGAAGTGAGCGTTACATAGGATCGTCTGTCTGTCCGGTGGTTACTGCTGTACGTCAACTGCCTCGGGGTCAAGCCCCGTGGCATCCGCCTCGTACCGCCTGTGAAATCTTCGCGAGATGGGATTGTGAAACACAACATCTTCGAAATCGCACATTTCGTTGATGGAACGGGAACTCTCCGGCCAACGTCTTGATACTGTATTCGGATTCACCAGTGAGACAGCAGTCGTAACGCATTGGAATTACAAGCATAAGCATGTAATGGATCTGTCGAGGTAGACCATGCGCCGTAATCGGACGGGAGAGTGCCACATAGAGGCCGGTCACCGAATTGAAAACTGAGACCGGGAGAACAGCGCACTATCAGCCGTTGACTGTTCGACCCGATCCTCGAGGTTGATTCGGCACGACGAGCAGAAACTGAAGTCCGGACTGCAAGGTCTCTTCTGCGCCGGAGTTCTGGCGGTGCTTTCCGGTCGATCGGGCCGTCATGTTACCAGCCGCGAGCGACGAGCAATCGATTTCGCAATCGAGGATCATACGGCCGTGTTCGAAATCAGCCCGGTTTCGCGACTCGAATCAGCTGGCGTGCCCGTGTTCGCGAGGGAAACGAGGCCTCATGGAGACCACTCACTGCTTCGCGGCGGTCGTAAACTCAAGCGATAATCTGGCCGACACGATGGGTTTCACGAGCGCACCCGACCCGCTTGATCGTGCGGGCTCGGTCAGTTCGCGATCAGTGCGGTGCCGATCCCGATCGTCGAGTATGGTCGGCCGGCGTGAGTCGGTGCCTGGCCGTCGGTTGAAGCAGTCAGCTATTTCGGTCGACGGACGAGAGAACCGAGTATGGACGACAGAAAACAAGCCACGTTCGGCACCGAGGGAGAACTCCGAACCGACGAGAAGGACGCGACGGACGACGATTCCGACTCCGGTCCCGAGCGCGACGACTTCGGCGACGAACTCGAGGAGAACGAGACCAAATCCGGGGCGAACCGCTACGTCGTCTCGAGTCTCCTCCAGAAGGCGGTTCGGCGATCCGACGAGGAGGTCGCGGCGTGGGCCGCGTGGGAACTGGCCCGCTCGGGATACGCCTGGAACTTCTGGGACCGAATCAACCTCTACGTCGTCGAGGACTTGCGTGCCGGCCACGAGGTCGCGCTCACGGTGGCTCGGTACGAGGAACTGGCCAACGAACGGTGGTCGCCGGACTCCTGGCGCGGACGGCTCTGTGCGGTCCACGCGGCATTGGCGGCTGCTCGAGCACCGTCGTCCCGGGAGGCCGCACACGCCGACGATTACTTCGGCGAACTCTCCGAAGACCGTGCAGTCGCACGCGAGGAGGGCCGCGAGCCCCGCTACGACTATCCCGGCGACGAACTCGAGCCCGGCGGAACGTACGACGCTGTCTTCGACCAGCACACGTACGAGGGAAAGCGGCTGGGCCGCGGCGGAGCGTTCTTCAGGACACACGGCGGACGAGTCGGGCCCGAGGGCGAACCGGAACTGAGCCGCCAGTGGCGGATCCGGAGCATGCGACTCGAGGACCGCGATTACACCGAAGACGAACTCGTTCGCGCGGTGGAACCGGTCGATCCCGAGGAAAAGTGGCCCGAGACGGACACGACCGATCGAGAAGAATAACTGTCGCGACGAGCGGCGACGAAGAGCCGAGACATCTGGCGTTTCAAATCGAACGCGAGCCGCTGATTCCGTGGGACAAACGGGAGCAGTCGGTCAGAACGCACCGAGGTGATCGTCCTGGGGTTCGTACAGGCCGCCGGTCATCCGCACATCGTGGATCTCGTCTAACGTCTCACCGATCGAGGCCCCGTGGTCGGCCATCACCGCCGCGACGACGCCGATCGGGACGCCGTTCTCGTACTGATCTTGTAGCTGCCAGATGACCTCCTTGAGATCGTCGCTCGTGACGTCCTCGGCCGACTCTATCTGTGCACGTTCGAACTCCACGTCGTGTCCCGTCACGCGATAGTGACGCCGGTAGAACTCGACGATCTCGTTTGGCGTCTCGCTTTGCAGATCGACGTCACACTCCGGACAGGCCGCAACGTACGGTGCTTGGTCTTGCGTGCTCATAGGTGTCGAATAGCTGATTCCGTTTCGAGTGCTGGTGAGCGTTGGTCGGTCGTCGGTGCGATCACGAGTCGTACGCCTCCTGTGCGAGTTGGTGGAACTTGTGGACGGTGTGTTCGTTGGGGCCGAGTTGGGCTTGCGCGAGCGCGCCGGTCTTGAGCCCTTGCCACTGGCGTTCGACCAGTTCGAAATCCTCCTCCTGGAGCTGGCGGCTGGTGCGGACGAACTCGCGTTCTTCCTCGGAGAGTTCGCTGTCGCGGAAGTAGTAGTCCGCGATCAACTGGAACCGATCGGTGTCGATCGGATCGATGATGTAGGTGCCGTAGCCGTCGGCGGTGCCGTACATGTTGACCGTGAAGTTCGGCCAGAGGTAGTGAAACTGCGCCTCGTGTTCGTCGTGAATCCGCATCTCGTCCTCGACGTCCTGAGCGTGGGTGTAGTGAAGCACCCAGTGGTAATCGTTTACCTCGAGTTCGGATTCGTTGAGCGAGATGCCCTTGATCCAGTCCTGATGGTTGGCCTGACAGTGGTCACACTCCGAATAGTTGCTCGCAAATACCTTCCAGTTACACTCGACTTCCGAGACGATTCGGGTCGCGTGTTCGTACTCTCCGAGCGGGAGCGCCTCGAGCCGGTCTTTCATGACGCCGGCCTGTTCGGCCAGCGCCATTGGATCCTCGCTCAGGTTCACGAAGATCAGTGGGCCGATGGTGTCGACGTGGACGTCGTTCAGGGCGTTCTCTTCGGCGTCGAACTCTTGGACGTCCTCGTCCTCGAGGTCGGGATTCAGACCGGCTTCGTCGAAGCTCCTGGGTGTGCTTTTGAGTTCCCCCTCGAGGTCGTACGTCCAGAGATGGTACGGACATTTGATTCGCTTTGCATCACCGGGGTCGGTCATCGGCGTGTCCTCGACCATCTTCGAGCCGCGGTGGGCACAGACGTTGTCGAACGCCTTGATATCCCCGTCGTGACCGCGGACGACGATCAGTTGCCGACCGCCGATCGTCCGGGTGAAGTACTGACCTGCTTCCTTGATGCAGTTGGCGTGGCCGGCGTATACCCAGTACTCGCCGAACACCTTCTCGTTCTCTACCTCGAGGTACTCCGGCTCAGTAAAATACTTCGCCGGTAATGCGTTCGACTTCTCCGTAATATCTGAACTCACTGCCTGCGTTTGTGATTCGTCCCACTGTGTCATACAAGACAGCAATTGACATACCTATTCAAAACAGTTAACCTGTGATAGTGAACCTCAATATAAACCGGTGAGCAGTCAGGGCGGGGACGAATGGACGGGACACGAGCCACAGAGGGAAGCGGAAAGCGCACTGTTGATTTCGATTGGCGATCAGTCGACGCAGTCCAGATGTGCGGTGTCGGTACGATTCCTATAGTAGCCGCTGAAACGATTCACACACTGATCACGATGCAGTCGTGCGATCAGGTGTACAATAACTTTCAGCGGCTACTATAGTACGGAGTTACAGCGGCAGTCTCAGGGGAGGCACTTCAGAATAGATATGTCTCGTCGAGCGTAGTCTCGCTTCGCGAAATCCCCGTCTCGCTGATTGATCCACTGCGGCGATGGCGTGTACGAAGAATCACGATATCAGCCGCTGATGGCACTGCTGCGGATCCGGCTGGCGATCTCTTCGCGGGTGACTTCCTGATCCGGGTCGTGCGAGAGTCGATGCATGGCGAGATCGATCAGATCGAGCTGTTTTAGCAACTTCTGTGTGCGTTCCCGGTTGAGGTCGAGTTGTCGTTGTACGTCGTACAGCGTCATCGATGACTCGATGGCACTCACCACCTCTTCGATCGTGAGGCCGTCCGGGAGACCGAGCCCGTCGGCAGCGAGCTGTGTATTGGAGACGCTCTCGAGCGGGTCATCTTCTTCGGCTGCTAGATCCTGTTCTGCTGTCGATCCGGATGACGACTGTGAGTCCTCGGAACACTCCGTCTCGGCTGCCGGCTCGTCTGTCCCGTCGACTGTGTCACCGGTGTCCGCCGCTACGCTGCCGTCTGCCGTGCAGTCGTCCATCTCGGCCTCGTCTGCCGTCTCGGTTTCGTCGGCCGTTGCGTACGACATCGGTTGGTGGATGCCGGCTTCGGTCATGTACCGACGAACGGTCTCCGAGGCGACGTCCATCTCGATGTGTTCGGCCATCTCTGCGAACGTGTCGAAGGAATCGTACAGACACTGGAGGTAGTCGTCGTCCTCATACGGTGGGAGGTCCGCCGACCGTGCGGCGTCGAGTTTCTCTGCGATCTCGTCCTGACCGCTCGCCGATTCCTCGGTCGCTGTCTGGGCGTTTCCGTGTTCATCGATACCGTCTGAGCCGTCAACCGCTTCTCCGCGAGCCGCCGTCGCAGTACTCGCGTCGACGGGTTCTGGCTCGTCGTTGATCACGTCGTCGCTCTCGGTAGTGACTGCTGTTGGACGGGACTGAGAGTTGCGGTGTTGGGTGGCTGCTGATTCGGAACGCCGGTGTTCCCCCTCTGCCTCGAAAGTGAGCGTGAGCGTCGCTACTACTGTGCCGTCGTCGGTCACGCGAGCGTCTTCCGTGGTAGTTGACACTCCTTTGGGAACGTACTCGTCTATCTCCGGGAGCATCGACCGGGAGAACTCTATTTGCACCCCACCGTCGTCTGTGATCGTTGCTGTCTGTGGCGATGTCTCCGTTCCTGATTCCTCTCCCGAACACGGGGAGAGCGGAACGTCGAGTGTGGCCGTTAACCCGGATTCGGAGTCTTGGTTGGGCAACTCCGCTTCGATACGTCGGATCCTCCCGCCATCCGATTCGTATCGCCCGACCACTTGGGAAAGTTCTTTGAATGAGGTACTGACGCCCATGGTATTACATCTCATTCCATTCCTCGGGTATATAAGCATAAATGCGAAATAAAGAATCCGTTTATATGGGGGGTGTTTACAGAGGGGGAGATAATCGAACGAAGATAGTCCGCTCCTCCGTGTCGGGCACGTGCTTCTCAGGACGGAGTCCAGTTGCGGTCGTTGCAGGGGACATCGACATGAACTATAGTAGCCACTGAAAGTCAGTGCACACCTGACCGCATGGCTGCGTCGCGATCAGTGTGTAAATCGTTTCAGTGGCTACTATATGCACTACGTTCGACGCTGCCGGTCATCTTGTATCCGCACCGTTCAGGCGACTTCCGCGATATGGGCGAGTTTCTCACCGGCTGCGACGGCAGCTCCTCTCGTGAGTGAGTAGACTATTCCGCTTTTGCGCGCTGTCACCGTTTGCAGTTCCTCGAAAGTTGATGGATTATACACTGCCCCCAGCGCCGTCTCCGGTGACACTTGGTCGCTGACTTCGATGTCGGGGTTGGGCTCGAAGAAACCGGACTTTTCGGCCCTGATGCAGTCATCGTCACTCCGAAACACGGTCCGAGTGGAAGGAGTGTCTGGCTCGCCGTCTAAAATATTCATTTCGCGAAGTACGTTCCGGATTCCCGCCACTCCCCGCTGTACCGCGCTGTGGTCTACCTGCCTGCTGTTCGACAGTTCCGGCGTGATCGCTGGAATACCTGCTCGTGCAGCGGCCGTCCGTAGCTTTCCGCTGAAATCACGATCGGCTGCGCCTTCCTCGAGGGTGTCAACGAGAAGGTGTTCGGTACCGAACGCCTCTGCGAGCGCTTTCGAGTCGTCGTGGAAGCGGACGTGTTCCAGCATGTCTGCGGCCCCGGTATGGAGATCGAGTACGGCGTCGGCATCTTCGAACAGACACCACAGTCGTCTGGCTGCGCGTTCCTGCAGCGTTCCCTCGCTGTTGCCTGGCCAGACGCGATTCATATTCGAGTTGACCGCGTCGAGGGCCTGCGGGGTGACGTACGATCGGTGGTCGAACGCACGCTGATTCGCGATGGGCACTACGAGCACTGTCCCTGCGATTTCGGTAGACAGCAGGTGATCGTGGAGTCGTCGTAGTGCGGCAGTTCCGTTCAGTTCGATTCCGTGCTGTGCGGCCTGCACGTACACTGTTGGACCCGGGCTACCCTCGTATCGGTGGACGGTAACAGAGATGTCGGATCCGGACGGCAATCGAACGAGACGGCGCTCGGTAGCCGTATGCGTAACGCGGCTGCGGTTCATACTGCATCTCCGGGTGTCACGGCTTGTAAGTGTCGGGGAGGACAGGTTTTTATGCGCTTCCGCGAACACCAGCCAGTACATGCACCTCGAGCGCACGACGTGGACCGACGTCGATACCGTCGCGACGGATCTAGCGATGGTCCCGATCGGTAGCACGGAACAGCACGGCCCGCACGCAGCGTTGGGTACCGACACGCTCAACGCCCAAACGGTCGCTGAGTCCGCCGCCGAACGGCTCGCCGACCCCGTCGTCGTATCGCCGGCAGTCCCAGTCAGTATCGCTGAGGAACACAGACAGTTTTCCGGAACGCTCTGGACGTCCGAATCGACGTTCAGGTCGTACGTCCGTGACATCGTCAGGAGTCTGGCGTCACACGGTTTCGATCGCGTCGTGCTGGTGAACGGTCACGGTGGAAACATCACTGCGCTCCGGGAAGTCGCGGGAACGATCACACGCCACGACGATGCGTACGCGGTCCCGTTCACCTGGTTCGACGAGGTCGGTGACCACGCGTCTCGCATGGGACACGGCGGGCCGCTGGAGACAGCATTGCTCCAGCACGCGAACCCGGACTGTGTGCGCGAGGATCGCCTCGACGACGCGGCAGCGGAAGCCAGCGACCGATGGGGTGAGTGGCAGGGACGGGTCAATCTCGCGTTCGACTCAGCCGAGTTTACCGAGAACGGCGTCGTCGGCGATCCGCGCGAGGCAAGCGCCGACCTAGGCGAGGAACTTCTCGATGCCGCGACCGACGCGCTCGTGGAATTGCTCGAGACCGTCGCCGAGCACGATACGGACCGTCCTCCCCATCGGTGATACGACGCACACGGGCGATCCGTTCCGGATACCGCTTCTAGCAGTGTTTCAGCGGGACAGTACAATTCGACAGGAGGACCGCTGTCGTATTCCGAGCAATTGCTTGGTAACCGTCTGAGGACTGCACGTTGGCGGAGACACAACGGAGCGACTGGGAGCTGTCCGATCAGTCGCTCACCGCCTGAGTGTCACCCGGTGATCGCCGATCAGTCGTCTGCCGTGATCGCTTCTTTTTCGACGAGTTCGTTCCACCGTTCGACGCCGGCTTCGGCGACCTCGCGGTCTTGGCTCACGGCACCGCCGGAGACACCGATCGAGCCGACGACTTCACCGTCTCGCTCGAGCGGATAGCCGCCACCGAAGATGACGATCTGATCGTCGTCGGTCGTCTGGAGGCCGTACAGCGAGTTGCCCGGCTCGGAGGGCTCTGCCAGTTCGTGTGTCGGCATCTCCAGGGCAGACGACGTGTATGCCTTGTTACGCGAGATGCTCACGGAGGCCAGCCAGCCGCCGTCCATACGGTGCTGAGCGATGAGGTTCCCCTCGCTGTTTGCGATCGTGATCACCATCGGGTTGTCGATCTCGTCTGCTTTCTCTTCTGCCGCTTCTATCAACTCCGTCGCTGTCTCCAGCGGAATGGATTCTACCATGCAAGCGGAAGGTGCAGAGTTACCATGAAATAAGTTGTCGTTATTTCTTCGATAGCCGATATAATTTCGAACCTCTCGTTCAGAATTATGTCTTGGTAGGTCCTCTGTGTGTGGATATCCTCGTATTTGCTTGATTGGGACGAGTAGCTGCAACTGGAAGCTGTCACCTCCGATGTCCCGTTCCTATCGCCAATCCTGGCATTAAAATGATGTTTTGTGCTTCTCTTTGACCGTATCGATGCCGCTGATGGACGGTGGCGTGTCCGTGCACAGACCCGAGCGGGAACCGAGCGCCGTCGCTTGGCGGTAGTGCCGTAGAATAACAGTGATATCATCGTTACTCACAGCTCTCTCGAAACTCTAATCATAATCCTCCTGCCAACATCTGGTGAAGACCGGGGTGAGCGATACTTATATTTGTACTCGACTGGCACCACGAAGTGTACACTTATGAACGCAGATGATAGCTTGCCGGACCAAGCAGACACTGTTATTGTCGGTGCCGGTATCGTCGGGTGCAACCTGGCGTACCAGCTCACTGAACTCGGCCGAGACGATGTCGTCGTCGTCGATCAGGGACCGATGCCGACCACTGGTGGCTCTTCCAGCCACGCGCCGGGGATCATGTTTCAGACCTCGGAGTCGAAGATTCTCTCGAAGTTCGCCAAATACAGCCGTAATCTGTACTCGGACCTGGAGGACGACAACGGGGTGCAGGCCTACAAGGAAGTCGGCGGCATCGAGGTCGCACGGAGCGACGAGCGGATGGACTACCTTCAGCGCCGCGTCGAGTGGGCCAACTCCTGGGGGCTCCCGAACCCGGAGATTCTTTCGCCCGAGGAAGTCGAAGAAAAGCTGCCGCTCGTCGACAGCGACGTGATCCAGGGTGGGTACTACTCCCCGACTGACGGCCAAGTGTCTGGCGTCGTCGCCTGTGCTGCCCTCGCTAGGGAAGCCATGGACCGGGGAGCGACGTTCGTACCACATACCCGCACCGAAGACATCGAAACGGAGAACGGGTCGGTCACCTCGGTCGCCACCGAAAACGGGACGATCGAGTGTAACGAAGTCGTCATCGCGACGAACATCTGGGCGCGTCAGCTCGGCGAGAAACTCGACGTTCACCTCCCGGTGACGCCGGTCGAGCACCAGTACACGATGACCGAGCCGCTCGAGGAGCTCGCCGACAACCAGATCGACGTCAGCGATCACCCGCTGTACGAGGGCTACAAGGACGTTTCCGGCGAGAAGACCGATCGCCTTCTCGCGGGCCCCGACCGGCCGATCCTCCGCGATCAGGACAACGCGATGTACTTCCGTACCCACGGGGACTCGTACGGAATCGGGTCGTACAACCACGAACCCGTCGTTCCGGACCCGCGGGAGCTCGGCGGCAACGAGGAGGGCGGCGAACAGGGCTCGGTCCACGAATTCACCGAGTACCATATGAACAACGCGACCCACCCGGATCGGCCGGACAAGGCCCCCCGACAGGCCAGCAACGAACTGCTGCCGGCCACGGAGGGGAAGGAACTCGAACACAAGTACAACGGCATGTTCGCGGAGTCTCCCAACGGCCTGCCGGTGATGGGTCCCGTCCAGCAGTACGACGGTCTCTGGTCCGCGGCCGCCATTTGGGTCACTCATGCCGGCGGTGCCGGCAAGGCGCTCGCCGAGTGGATGGAAAACGGCGTCCCCCGTCTCTCCGACGGCCCGATCGACCTCCGGCACTGTGATGTCAATCGGTTCGACGACCACGAAGGCAGCTGGGACTTCGCACGGGACATCGGCGGCGAGGAGTACCGCATCGTCTACAACATCATGCACCCGAAGTGGGTCTGGACGGATCACCAGCGCGACATCCGCCGCACGCCCATGTACCACAGCCACAAGGAACTCGACGCCGAGCTGTGGGCCGAAGCCGGGTGGGAGGAACCGCAGTGGTTCGAGTCCAACGCCGACCTGCTCGCCGAGTACGGCGAGCAGATTCCGGACCGTGAGGGCTGGGAGGGCAAGTACTGGTCGCCCATCGAGGGCGCGGAGGCGCTCCACGTCCGTAACAAGGTCGGCCTCCACGACATGACGTCGTTCAATAAGATGGAGGTCGTCGGCAGCGATGCCGGAGATTTCGTTCAGCGCCTCTGTACGAACGACATGAGCCTCGACATCGGCGACGTCCGGTACACGCTCATGTGTAACGAGGAGGGTGGCATCCGTGCGGATATCACCGTCACGCGCGTCGACGACGACCGCTACCTCATTCTGACGACCGGTCGCGAGGTCGGAAACAACCACGTTGCGTGGGTCCGCGAGCAGTCCCCCGAGGACGTGGTCGTCAACGACGTTACCTCGAGCCTGGCGGCGATGGTCTGTACCGGTCCGAACGCGCGGAAGGTGCTCTCGAAGGTGACGGACGTGGATCTCTCCGACGAGGCGTTCCCGTTCTTCACGAGTCAGCAGTTCTTCGTCAAGAACGTGCCCGTCACCGCGCTCCGAGTGTCCTACGCGGGCGAACTCGGCTGGGAGCTGTACACGCCCTCCGAGTACGGCGAGCAACTCTGGGAACATCTCATGGAGGCCGGCGAAGAGCACGACATTCGCCCGTACGGCAACGGTGCGCTGAACGCCTTGCGCATCGAGAAGGGCTTCCGGCTGTGGGGCGAGGACCTCCACACCGAGCACAACCCTTACGAAGCGGACCTCGGGTGGGCCACCGACCTCGAGACCGACTTCATCGGGAAGGAAGCGGTCGTCGAAGCGGCAGAGGGGAACAACATCGATCATAAGGTCGCGTGTCTGACCCTCGACGACGAAGCGGCGACGATCCTCCCTCACCGTCCGATCTTCGACGGTGACGAACGGATCGGCTACGTCCACAGCGCCGAGTACGGGTACACGGTCGGCGCCTGCGTCGTCTACACGTACCTCCCACCGGAGTACGCAGAGCCCGGGACCGACCTCGAGATCAAGTACGAGGGCGACCGGTACGACGCCACCGTTCGCGAGGAACCGCTGCTCGACTAGAAAGAGCGCACTCGGCGGCGCAATGCGATCTTGCGTCTGACGTGAGAGCCCGATCCCCGACTCCGGAGACGAGGTACCTTTTTACACCGTAAGGGGATACGTCCAACCAATGCACCTTCGCGCGCCCGACCGACTCCTCCGCGTGGATCTCTCGACGGAGTCGGTAGACCGCGTTTCCGTTCCCGACGAGTGGCGACGACGCTACGTCGGCGGCAAGGGTCTCGGAGCGCGGTACCTGTACGAGGAACTGGACGCCGGTACCGATCCACTCGGGCCGAACAACGTCCTGCTGTTCATGCTCGGCCCGGTCTCGGGGCTCCTTCCGGGAGAGAGTCGCTATGCGGCGATCACGAAGTCCCCGCTGACCGGGGGCTTCCTCGACTCGTACGCTGGCGGGACCTTCCCGGCAGTGCTCGCAGGTGCGTTAGGCGACGCCAGTGGGATCCTCGTCACCGGTCAGGCGTCACAGCCAGTCCGACTCGTCGTGGCTGACGGTGCCGTGGATATCGAGCCAGCCGAGACCTGGGGTGCGGATACCGTCACCACCGACGAGCAGTTCTCCGACGCTGCAGTCGCCTGTGTCGGTCCCGCCGGGGAAAATCAGGTCGCCTACGCGACCATTTCGTCCGACGCCGGCGACCACCACGCCGGTCGGGGCGGCGCGGGCGCCGTAATGGGTGCCAAGCGGCTCAAGGCCGTTGTCGCCCGAGGCGACCCCCCGTCTGGCCTCGAGGAGTTACGCGAGCGGTATGCGGAACGCTATCGCGAATCTGACACCGGAACGTGGCTGCAAGCGAGCGGCACCGTCGAAACGGTCGACTTCGCCAACGAGACCGGCGTTCTCCCGACGCGGGGCTGGCAAGACGGGCAGTTCGAGGGCGCGGACGACATCGGCATCGCCGCCGTCCGCGAACTGGCCCGCGAGCGGGAGTACCCGGACGACGACCCCGGCGGATACCGAGTCGAGACCGACGCGGGCGAGAGCGTCCCCCGCGGTGCGACGGCGATGACGCTCGGCGCGGGCCTGGGCATCGACGATTTCGACGCCGTAGCGGAACTCGGGGCGACGTGTGACCGCCTCGGTATCGATCTGATCAGCGCGGGAAACACCGTCGCGTGGGCCGTCCGTGCCAGCGAAGCGAGCCTACTAGATCACTCGTTCACGTTCGGTAATCCCGACGATGCGCGATCGCTGCTCCGCGACATCGCAACCCGAGAGACGCCGCTCGGCGACGTACTGGCGGAGGGAGTCGACGCGGCGGCCGAGCGGTTCGGCGGCGACGATCTCGTGCCGACGGTCAAGGCGATGGAACTGCCCGCGTACGATCCTCGAGGCGCCGAAAGCATGGCGCTGGCCTATGCCACGAGCGATCGCGGCGCCTGCCACCGGCGAGCGATCCCGATCGAGCGGGAGGTCTTCGAGGACTGGAGTCCCGAGCGGGCCGCCCGCATCGTCGCGACTGAACAGGACCAGCGATCGATTCTCTGGAGCCTGATCGTCGACGACTTCGTCGGCGACGTCTTCGAGGATCTCGGTGTCGAGTGGCTAGACGCCGTGGGATTGGACACCGACGGAGACTTACGGACGATCGGGGAGCGCATCTGGACGCTCACCCGGTTGTTCAACGTTCGCGAGGGCGTCTCTCGAGCGGACGACGAACTACCGCTCGCGCTCCGAACCCCCCTCGAGTCGGGGCCGAACGACGGGCAGTCGGTAGACGAGGATCGTTTCGAGGCGATGCTCGAGGCCTACTACGCGGAGCGCGGGTGGGGTGCCGATGGTCGCCCGGCCCGCGAAACGGCCGATCGTCTCGGGTTGGACGAGGTCGTCGACGACGAGACGCCGCTGGCCGAGCAACCGATAGAACGGCCGTGATCGTCCAACGGCCACTACTCCGTCAGGACGCCGGGCCGTCTCGGCCAGCAGTTGCAGTCGAACCGTCGTTCCCGGAATCGCGCTCGTGGCGACCACCCCCCCGAAAGCCAAAGTATGGCGCTGCCATAGCGTCAGTCGTGGGTTCCGCTCCCAGATAATATAAAAATAATTACAGTAATTTGGTTATGAGATTTTTTATCCCTGCGATTCAACGGTACACCTAATGAAACGGGATACAAATACCGCTTGTCGCTCACCTCTCGTCCGCGTCGCGATCGACCTCGCGACGAACGACGACGACGAACAGGTCGTGACGGCGATGCGAGACGAATCCGAGTCGATACCGGTAGTCCGCACGGGATCGACCGGTGTGACGGGGAGCGAACCGCTCGTCATGACGACGCACGAGGGGCGGACGGCGTTTTTCGTCAAACCGGAGCCGTCGACCGCTCGAGCCCTCGTCGCGACGCTGGAAGACGGCTCTATCCCAGCGGCTGACGCTGATGCGGTCGTCGAACACAGGCCCGAGATGCCGTCGCTCCCGCTCCCGAACACGGGACCGCTCTCGATCGGCCAGCGATCGGTGCTCAGCCGGTGTGGCTGGGCCGATCCGTTCGAGCCCAACGAGTGGCCGATCGTCTCGTCTGATCGAGCCGCCGAGGCGGTAACCGATACCGGACTCCTCGGTCGGGGGCGCGGCGACGCCGCCGCCGATGACCCCGTCGCCGACGTCTGGGAGACCGTCCGAGACGCGGACGGAGACCCGGTCGTGGTTGCCAATGCGAACGAGACACGCGATGAACAGCGAGCGGACGAGGTGCTGCTCGGCGGCGCGCCGATAGCCGTCCTCGACGGGATCGCGGCCGTCGCCGAGTACGTGGGTGCCGACGACGCCGTCGTCTACCTGAACGAGGGGGATCGCCACCTCCATCGCCACCTCCGCGAGGCGATCGATGCAGTCGCCGACGAACTG
This sequence comes from Natrinema sp. CRL1, assembly GCF_059162405.1. Lineage (NCBI taxonomy): Archaea > Methanobacteriati > Methanobacteriota > Halobacteria > Halobacteriales > Natrialbaceae > Natrinema > Natrinema sp. CRL1. Next base: position 237,027 of record NZ_JBLVOY010000005.1, read on the forward strand.
CCGGTCGTTCCGCAGCTGGTCGCCGGCCCCGACGAGTACCGGGCCGGTGCCCCGACGGCCGCGCTCGAGGCGATGGAAGGTGCCGACCGCATCGAACCGCGCCTCCAGCCGCCGTCACCCGCCACGCACGGTCTCTACGGACGGCCGACGGTCGTTCACACGCCGCGGACGTTCGCACAGGTACGGCGGGCTATTCGCGATCCGGACGCGTTCGGCGCGAACACCGCCGATCCGGGCACCCGGCTGCTCACCGTCGCCGGCGACGTCGCCGATCCGGCGACCATCGAACTCCCGTCGGACAGCAGTCTTTCGGTGGCACGAGACGCCGTCGAACTGATCGGATCGTTCAAGATGGCCTGCGCGGGCGGGATCCTCGGCGGTATCACCCGGGACCTCGACGTCGCCCCGACCGCACAGTCGCTCGCTGCGGCCGGTCTCGGGACCGACGGCGTCGTCGAACTGCTGAACGACGACCGGTGCGTGGTCGCTAACGTCGGCAAGCGCGTCCGATTTGCGTCCACCGAGAACAGCGGCCGCTGTGTGCCTGGCCGCGAAGGAACGACACAACTCACCGAACTCCTGCGAGACGTCTATCAGGGATCGCTCGAGGCCGACGCGATCCGCGAACTGGGTCGCGTGATGGCACGCTCGAGCAACTGCCAGATCGGCGCTCACGCACCCCGTCCCGTGATAACTGCGCTCGACGAGTTCGAATCCGAGTTTCACGCACACGTTGACGGTCGCTGTCCCAGCGGCACCTGTACTGAGAACCTATGAGCACTGACCACACACTTCCGAGCGTTCCCGATATCGAAGACTCGCAACCGAATACGCCGGTCTCCGCTACCTTTGAGACCGGCACCGCGAACGATCCGGCCGTCGGTACCGACGGCGACGACTCGACGACGGTGACGATCAACGGTACCCCGGTGACCGTCCCGCCGGATTCAACCGTTATCGACGCGATGCAGGCCGTCAGCGACGAGATGGTTAGCGTCGACCCCGATGCGGACGGTGTCGAGGACGACGCCGATGTCCCCGCACTCTGCTACTACGACCGCGACGGCGACTGCAGCGGTGAGATCGGACCGCGAAGCGAGTGCCGGACCTGTATGGTCGAGACCGACGAGCACGGTCTCGTTCCCTCGTGTTCGTTCCCGGCCGAAGACGGGCTCTCCGTGCAGACGGATACCCCCGACGCCGAGGAAGCGCGGAGCGTCAACCTCGATCTGGTCCTCTCGAATCACAACCTCCGGTGTACGACCTGCAACGGCAACGGCCGCTGCGAACTGCAGGATACCGCAATCAGCGAGGGCGTCGACCATCCGCGCTATGGCGTCTTCGACGACCGTGACGAGTACGAACCCCTCGACGACAGTTCGTCGTTCATCCAGATCGACCGGAACAAGTGCATCCTCTGTAACCGGTGCGTCGAGGGCTGTAACGACGTGCAGGTCGAAGGCGTGCTCCGCATCGAGGGCCACGGCGAGGACACGCGCATCGGCTTCCAGTCCGACGCCGAGACGATGGCCGACTCCGACTGCGTCTCCTGTGGTCACTGTGCGACCGTCTGTCCGACTGGCGCGTTGACCGAGAAGGATATCGGTGGCGCTGCGACGCTTCCGCTTCCGGGATTCACACAGCGCAACTCCATCGGAACGGTCATGGAACACGAGGCGGCCGAAACGCTCGACGACACGACGGCACCGAATCGCTCGCCCGACCCCGGCGGAGAGAGGCAGGTCGGAGCCAGCCCCAGCGTGAGCCCGGCCGATCGAAGCGGCGTCGCCCGATTCATGGCCCAAAGCAGGCGCCGCGTGTCGGACCTCGCCACGGAGTACGGTCGGAAAGCCATGCTGGCCGGCGAACACACCGCCGAGAACGTCGCCGCCTCGGTACTCCCCGAGGGACGACTGTTCGACGTTGCATCGGCCGTCAGCGACTACCGACTCGGCAAGATCGACACGGAGGAGACGACGTGTGGATTCTGTGCCGTTGGCTGCCGGTTCGAGATGTGGGGCAAAGACGGGGACGCGATCGGCGTCCAACCCGTCGACGATCCCGCTCAAGCGCCCGCCAACAACTTCTCGACCTGCGTGAAAGGGAAGTTCGGACACGAGTTCGCCAACAGCGACGAGCGGATCACGAAACCGCTCGTGCGAACCGACGACGGCGAGTTCGAGACGGCGTCCTGGGACGAGGCGCTCGATCGCGTCGCGAGCGAACTGCGCGGGATCCAGGACGAACACGGCGTCGACGCGGTCGGCTGTCTCGCGTCGTCGAAGGGGAGCAACGAAGAGGCGTATCTCGTCCAGAAGTTCGCCCGACAGGTGCTCGGGACGAAAAACATCGACAACTGTGCGCGGCTCTGTCACTCGACGACGGTGGCGGCGCTGCAACGGACCCTCGGGTACGGTGCCATGACCAACCGTATCAACGAGGATGTCGGCGAGGCCGACGCCTACCTCATCTCCGGGTCGAACACGACGGAGTCGCACCCGGTTCTGGCGACCCGCATCAAGCAAAACGTCCGAGACGGGGCCGACCTGGTCGTCTTCGACCCCCGTGAAGTCGGCATCGCCGAGCATGCAGACCAATACACCCGGACCAAACCCGGGTACGACGTCGCCTGGCTCAACGGGCTTATCCGATATATCGTCGAAAACGATCTCCACGACGAGGCGTTCATCGAGCGCAACACGAAGGGATTCGAGAAAGTCAAAGAGAAGGTACAGGCATTTACACCCGAGAAAGTCGAAGAACTGGCGGGTGTCCCGCCCGAAGAGCTGAAGTCCGCGGCCGAGACGCTCGCCGACGCCGAGACCGTCGTCTTCGGCTGGGCGATGGGGATGACCCAGTCCAGCCACGGCACGCAGAACCTCCTCGCGATGGCCGATCTCGCCCTCACGCTCGGCCAGATCGGCAAACCCGGTGCCGGACTCTCACCGTTCCGGGGACAGAACAACGTACAGGGCGGCGGTGGCGACATGGGGACACTCCCCGGAAGCCTTCCAGGCTATCAGGACCCAGCGGACCCCGAAGTCGCCGAGAAGTTCGAAGACGCATGGGACAAGCGTCCGCCCGAGGAGGCGGGGCTCAAGGTACCCGAAATGCTCTCGGAGGCACACGAAGGGAACCTGCGGGGAATGTACGTCGTCGGGGAAAACCCCGCGCTGTCCGAACCTGACATCCAGCACGCCGAAGAAGCACTCGAGAAATTGGAGTTCCTCGTCGTCCAAGACATCTTCATGACGGAGACGGCGACGCACGCGGACGTGATCTTGCCCGCAGCGACGTCGCCGGAGAAACACGGCACGTTCACCAACACCGAGCGCCGCGTCCAGCGGGTGCGTCCAACTGCGACACCGCCCGGGACGGCGCGCCAAGACTGGGAGATTACGCAGGACCTGGCCAACCGGCTCGGGTGGGACTGGGACTACGACCATCCGCGGGAGGTCATGGACGAGATCAGCGACCTGGTCCCGATCTACGGCGGCGTCAGCTACGACCGCCTCGAGTCGGGCGACGAGCACGGACTCCAGTGGCCCTGCTGGGACGAAGATCACCCCGGCACGCCGTACCTCTACGATTACGAGGACGGGGCGTTCAACTTCGACGACGGCATGGCGCGGTTCGTGCCCGCGGACGGCGGACATCCCGGTGAACTGCCCGACGAAGAATATCCACTCACGCTTACTTCCGGGCGGGTGCTCTACCACTGGCACACCGGCCAGATCACCCGGCGCGTCGAGGGGCTCATGAGCCACGTCGGCGAGAGCTTCGTCGAGATCAACCCGTCGACGGCCGACCAACTCGGCGTCGCCGACGGCGAGTACGTCCGGGTCGAGTCCCGCCGCGGCGACATCGTCGTCAAGGCGACCGTGACCGACCGCATCGGCGAGGGGACGCTGTTCATCCCGATGCACTTCGCTGCCGGTGCGGTCAACAAGCTTACCCAAGAGAACTTCGACCCGCACACCGGAATTCCGGAGTACAAGGTGTCTAGCGTCCGTGTCGAACCGCTCGGATCGGACGCCGACCCGGACGTGCTGCGGGTACCCGACGCCGGAGCCGACAGCGGCCCCAGCACCTCGGCCAGCGACGACTGAGCGTCGGAGTCGTCTCGAGCGCCGACTGTTTCTGTCCGCGTGAACTTCTTGTTTCGGAGCCATCACGGAGTCACTACCCGGTTCGGTCTCTATCGAGTCACACGAGCGGAAACCGAACGCTGTCCAGCGAACCGCGGATACGGAAAACTCAGCCGAATCGACTCATTAGGGCGCGCCGTAGCCGACTTCCTCTCGAAGTTCGTCCCACGATTCGTGGAAGCCGTACGTCGACTCTGACTCTGCACTGATAGTGTTCTGGTACACAGTATCATATTGCAATAACTGGGTCCAGCCGTCGTGGTACCGGTAGCTACAGTACTGACACATGGACGATCATATGCCGCCCGCTGAAAAAGGCGTATCGGTCACCCCGAGCACCGACCGATTGGACCAGCGTCGAGGCGCCGGGTGTCCCTCACTGTCGGAAAACTGCTGGCGCGGCCGTGTGACCGTGTTGTCGACCAGTATGCGAAGTCGGGTTGGATTCCGATCGTGTGACTGTGGCAAACTCCCGTTTCACGCTACGGACGATCGGTCTTTCCTCGTCGACTGCGACTACTCGAGTACGGCGACTGCTTCGATCTCGACCGCTGCCCCCTTGGGAACGCGGCCGACCTCGACGGCGCTTCTTGCAGGCGGCTCTTCGTCGAAGAACTCGCTGTACGCGTGGTTGAACTCGTCGAAGTCATCGATATCGTCGAGGAACACGGTCGTCTTGAGGACGTCGTCCATCGATCCCCCTTCGGACTGGAGAATCGCGGTGACGTTTTCGAGACATTGCCGAGTCTGTTCATCGACCGGCGCGTCGTCGAGGAGCTCGCCATCCGTCGTAAGGGGGAGCTGGCCCGCGGTGAACAGCAGTTCACCGTTGGTCGTTGCCTGACTGTACGCGCCTACGGCTGCCGGAGCATCGTCGGTACTGATTGTACGCTTCATCGACACACGATAGCCGTTCCTGTCTCTTAAAGCCAGGTAGTGTGATGATATCTCACCACATTGTCTCGCATATATTACTCTTTGAGGTTGCAAACCGGCTGCACGCAAGATACTTACCGTCTATAATCGACATCTAGCTATGGCGTTCAAACAGTCACTCGAGCAGATAGATCCGGATACGGCCGAAGCTATCGACCTCGAGCGCGAACGGCAGGAATCGACGCTGGGGATGATCGCCTCCGAGAATCACGTCTCGAAAGCCGTGCTCGAAGCACAAGGGAGCGTCCTCACGAACAAGTACGCCGAGGGATACCCCGGCGGGAGATACTACGGCGGCTGCCAACACGTCGATACCGTCGAAGAACTCGCCATCGAACGCGCGAAGGACCTGTTCGGGGCCGACCACGCCAACGTACAACCCCACAGCGGGACGCAGGCCAACATGGGCGTCTACTTCTCCGTGCTCGAGCCCGGCGACAAGATCCTGTCGCTGTCGCTGTCCCACGGCGGCCACCTCTCTCACGGCCACAACGTCAACTTCTCGGGGCAGCTCTACGACGTCGAACAGTACGAGGTCGACCCCGAGACGGGGTACATCGATTACGACGAACTCGAGAGCCACGCGAGCGAGTTCGACCCGGACATCATCGTGAGTGGTTCCTCGGCGTATCCCCGCGAATTCGAGTACGAACGGATCGGCGATGTCGCGGACGCGGTCGACGCGTACCACCTCGCGGATATCGCTCACGTGACGGGGCTCGTCGCTGCCGGCGTCCACGACTCGCCGGTCGACCATGCGGATTTCGTCACCGGGAGCACACACAAGACGATCCGTGCCGGCCGCGGCGGCATCATCATGTGCGACGAGGAGTTCGCGGACGATATCGACTCGGCAGTGTTCCCCGGCGCACAGGGAGGGCCGCTGATGCACAGCGTGGCCGGCAAGGCTGCGGGCTTCGCGGAAGCGACCACCGACGAGTTCCAGTCCTACGCCATGCAGACCGTCGCGAACGCGAATATCCTCGCCGACGAGTTCATCGACCGCGGACTCTCGCTGGTGAGCGGTGGAACGGACAAGCACCTCATGCTCGTCGACCTCCGTGACTCCCACCCCGACATTACGGGCGAGGAGGCCGAAGAACTCCTGTCCGACGTCGGCATCATCGTCAACAAGAACACCGTACCCGGTGAAACGCGATCGCCGATGGTCACCAGCGGAATCCGCGTCGGGACGCCGGCGCTTACGACCCGCGGATTCGGAGAAAAGGAAATGAAGACCGTCGCCGACCTCATCGTGGACGTCCTCGATAATCCCGAGGACGAGGCGGTTCACGACCGGGCCGCGTCGACGGTCGAACACCTCTGCCAGGAGTTCCCGATCTACGGATAGCCGACAGGGGCTCTCCTCGAGCGATCGAGTACGCACGACTCTTTTTCGGGAACGATCGGGCAGTCACGCCGGCGGACCCGTGTGTGAGACGGTCCGGACGGGTCGACGACTCCGTGATTGCAGCGTGCGCTCGAAGTTCTATCGTGTACTTGCGGTTCGAACGCCTGCCGCCTCGAGCGGCGGATACTCTCACCGAACTGCGCGCCGCTCTCTACCACTCTGTCGGCCGGGACAGCGCGTCTCTCTACGATGCAAAGAAACGCGGTGAACTATGACCCACAGCGAGGACGGGTCACTATGGACAAGCAGCAGACGGAGAGCCGGGGCTACGGCTGCTGCACTTCCCTTTCACTGCGAGGACGATCGAGTCTCTATCAGCCGATCGTTCCGCTCGATGTGACCGCTCTCGTCGTCAGGTAGTGTCTCCGTGAGGTCTGTTTCGACCGTTTGGATCCCAGCGCCGTCGAATAGCGATCAATCGTCGTCTGCCCCTTCGGCTGACATGTCGTCCGGAGCGTCGAATTTCGTGGACGAGCCCGACATGGTATCCGAGTGACGGCTGTCGAAGAAGATGGGTCGTATATCCCGGCAGGTGTAGATGATCGCGACGACCGCGAGGAGCGTAATGATGGCGAACGGCCCGCCGGTGATAATCGACGCCGCCTGGAGCGCGTTGACACCGCCGACGACCATTAGCAGGGATGCCAGCGCTCCGACCAGTCCGCCCCAGATCACGCGATTGACCGTCGACGGCTCGAGTTCGCCGCCGGTCGTGAGCATCCCTAGTGCCAGCGTCGAGGAGTCCGCCGACGTAACGAAGAACGTCGTGATCAACAGCAAGAACAGGAGGTTCAGTATGCCACCGAGGGGGAGCGCCTCGAACAGCGGATAGCCGGAGCCGGCGACGCCGTACTCGGAGATAACGCCGAGGATATCCGCCGCGTTGGTCGATTGGAACTTGATCGCAGTACTCCCCATAATGCCGAACCATGGGATCGTTATCGCCGTCGACGCCAGGACGCCGGTGGCGACGACCTGCCGGATCGTCCGACCGCGCGAAACGCGGGCGATAAACAGGCCGACGAACGGCGTCCAGGAGAACCACCACGCCCAGTAGAAGACGGTCCAGCTACCGACCCAGCTCGCGCCGTTGCCCGCGTTCAGGAAGAAACTCATCGCGACGAACTGATTGATATACTGCCCGAGCGCTTCCGTCGTGACCGTCATGATGTACACTGACGGCCCCAGTACGAACGCCAGCAGCATGACGAGCATGAACAGCCCCATATTGAACTGGGAGACCCGACGGATCCCCTTCTCGATACCCAACGTTACGGACAGCGTAAATGCGATCGTCAGGCCGGTGATCGCCAGCACCGTCCCAGCGTCACCGACCGATACCCCGGTGGTGTACTCGATGCCGGTCAGGAATTGGCTCCCGACGAACCCCAGCGTCGTCGCGATCCCGCCGAGGGTGGCAAACACTGCGAGGATATCGACCAGTTTCGCCCAGACGCTGTCTAGGTTGTCGACGCCCAAGAACGGAGCGAGTACCGTCGAGATACGCATGGGCGCGTCGTGCCGGTACGTATAGAACGCGATGGGAAGTGACATGATGGCGTACGCGGCCCACGCGGAGAGTCCCCAGTGGAAGAACGTGTACTGGACAGCACCGACCGCTGCGTCGGCCGTCTGTGACTCGGCACCGACGAACGGCGGGACCGTATCGTAGTGGAAGATCGCTTCTGCCGGCCCCCAGAAGACGATTCCTGCCGCGATCCCGGCTGAGTACAACATCGAAAAGTACGACAGGAAGCTGTACTCTGGCTCCTCGTCGGGCTTGCCGAGTTTGATGTTCCCCCACGGACCGAACACCAGAAACAACGCGAACACCACGATGAAGAACATCGCGAGGATGTACACCCAGCCGACGTTTTGCCACAGGAACGAGTTCACATTGTTGACAGCCTCGGCGGCTCTGTCCGGTGTCAGCGCGAACGCGACGACTGCTATCAACGCTGTGAGGAACCCGACGAGAAACACGGGACCGTCGAGTTCGTCCGTGAACCGAGCGAACCGACCGTTTGGCTTAGAATCGACCATATACAGTCACCACTGTTTGCCTCGATTACGTGTTGTCCGTCCCGATACGAATCCATCAGATCTCGCGACGTTGTTTGCTCGTGTATTCTCGTTTCGCGGTCTACCCGCTCGCGCGGTACCCTTGTCTCGTGATAGCATTGGGGTCTCTCCCATCTGCTAAAATCTCGTAGTGGCGTATAAACCCCTGGTAGTGACTGTCACTGAACACATTGTGACAATACATCAGAAGGAATCCACTCCTTTCCGGAGCGATGCTTCCACTACGTATAATTTTATTTTTACGTCTGGTTGATGTCTTCGACGGTGTATCCTTCTGATTCGATCGCCCGGATGATCGACTCGGCGTGTTCGGCACCGCTCGTTTCGATCCGAAAGACGAGATAGGAATCACCAACGCTGAGATTCTCCACCGCCCGGTCATGGCGGACATCGTGAATGTTCGCGCCGTGGTTTGCGATAATTCCGGAGATATCTTCCATCTTTCCCGGGGCGTCGTTGATCCGGACGCGCAACCGAAGGATCTGCTTTCGGTCGGTGAGCGCGTGGATGAGCACCGTCTGAAGCATTGTCATGTCGAGGTTCCCGCCACAGAGTAGCGGCATGACCGTTTCTCCCCGAACGTCGAGTTCGGGGCTCAGCACTGCTGCGACGGACGCCGCCGCAGCGCCTTCAACGACCTGCTTGGCGCGCTCGAGCAGTAGCAAGATCGCTTTTGCGATCTCCGTGTCGGAGACGGTCACGATCTCGTCGACGTGGGCGTCGATGAGATCGAGCGTCAAGTCAGAGATGCCACCGGTCGCGATCCCGTCAGCGATCGTGTCGACTTCGTCGAGTGTGACCGGCATTCCCTTGTCTAGGCTCTCGTGGACCGTCGACGCGCCCTCCGCCTGTACGCCGACGATCCGCGTGTCGGGCGACCGGTGAGCGAAGGCAGTCGAGATCCCGCTGATGAGTCCGCCGCCGCCGATCGGGACGACGACGGTGTCCAGGTCCGGGCAGTCCTCGTCCATCTCGATCCCGAGTGTCCCTTGCCCGGCGACGATGTGCGGATCGTCGTACGCGTGGACGAACTCCGCGTCGCCGCCTTCGGCTTCGGACTGGGCGTACGACATCGCGTCCTGGAAGTCTTGACCGACGAGTTCGACGGACCCACCGTAGCCGCGGGTCGCGTCGATCTTCGCCTGCGGGGCAGTCTTCGGCATGACGATGGTCGACTCCGCGCCACACTCCGTCGCCGCCAGCGCGACGCCCTGTGCGTGGTTTCCGGCGCTGGCTGCGACGAACTCATCGACACCCTCCTCGACAGACCGAGATATCTTGTTGTAGGCACCTCTCGTCTTGAACGACCCGGTCCACTGGAGGTGTTCCATCTTCAGGTACACTTCGCCGCCAACCATCTCGCCAAGGGACGTACTCTGTTCGACCGGCGTGCGCTTGACGACCGTATCGTCGTCCAACCGGTCGTGTGCTTCCTGAATATCCTCGTATCGTACCTGCCGTTCGCGTGATTCGCTCATGGTGTAGAGTCTATCGACATCGTTCGATCACCGGATGATCTTCTCGCGCCCGGGGTCGAACAGCGGTTCGTCGCGGACCGTCGCGTCGTACGTTTCGCCCTCACACTGGATCTGGACCGCGGTACCAGCCTCGGCGTACTCGCTGGGCAGGTACGTGTAGGCGATCGACTCCTGGACCGAGTAGCCGAAGTCGCCGGCCTGCACGTATCCGAGAACCTCACCGTTCGCGAGCACCGGTCGACCGCCGAGCATCGCGTCGGTCGACTCGTCCAGCGTCAGACAGGCGACCTCGGTGTCGATGCCCGCCGCTTTGGCCTCGGCGAGCGCTTCCTTGCCGATGAACTCGGTATCCAGATCGACGGCGAAGGGAAGGCCAGCCTCGAGCGGATTGACGTCCGTGTCGATGTCCGTCCCCCACAGACGGAACCCTTTCTCGAGTCGCATCGACTCGAGCGCGCCGTCGCCGATCGGCCTGACATCGAGATCCTGGCCGGCCTCCCACAGGGTGTCCCAGAGCTTCCGCCCGTATTCCGATGGGGCCCACAGTTCCCAGCCGAGTTCGCCCACGTACGACACCCGGAGTGCAATGACCGGCACGTCGCCGACGTACATGCGCTTACAGCTGAAGTACGGAAAGTCATCGTTCGAGACGTCGGCGTCGGTGACTCGCTGGAGCAGCAGCCGGGACTTCGGCCCCCACAGCCCGACGGTGCATTTCGCCGACTCCTCGATGGTGACGGAGACGGTCTCCGGGGCGTGCTCCTGTAGCCAGGAGCCGTGGATCCCCGGCGAGTTGCCCCCGCCCGTGGTCACCATGTATTCGTCGTCGTCGAGGCGAGCCACGGTGAGGTCCGCGATCACGTTGCCACCCTCGTTCAGCAGCGTGGTGTAGCGAACTCGGCCAACGCTGATCTCCATGTCGTTGCTACAGACCTGTTGGAGGAACTCGCCGGCGTCATCGCCCTCCACCATGATCGAACTGAACGTCGTCATATCGTACATCGAGACGTTCTCACGGGTATGGAGGTGCTCTGCGCCCTCGATCGGCGACCGGTTGATCCCCTGCCACTCGTCTTGCTCGGGGATCTGGTCTTCGTACTCGTCGACGAGGTCCTCGTTGTACTCGTACCACTGTGGGGATTCCCAGCCGCCGCTCTGGAAGAACTCGGCACCGAGTTCCGCCTGCTGTGGATAGAAGGGGCTCTCGCGCAGTCCTCGGTGCTCGTCCGGTTGCCAGCGAGGCTCGACGATGCTGTATACCTGCTCGTAGCGCTTTCCACCGCGGTCCATGAAGAACTCCTTGTTCCCCGCGTGGGGTGCAAACCGTGCGACGTGGATGCCACTGGTATCGACTGGCCCGGACGGAAGACGGGGAACGCCGTTTTCCATCCACTCCGCGAGAATTCGACCGTACCCGCCCGAGTGCGTCCACCAGATCGCTAAGCCGGTCCAGAGGCCGTCGATCTCGGGCGTCTCGCCGATGACGGGCATTCCGTCGGGCGTGTAGACGAAGATACCGTTCTCGGTAACCTGGAACTCTTTGTCCTGTGTGGCGGGGAGGAGTTCGTCGAACGCCTGCTGCGGTGATTTGTCCCGGTTTGGATGAGTCGCTTTCGTCCAGTGTTTCTCGGTGAAACTGTGTACCGATGCCTGACTCTCGTCGGTGTTTTTCCCCATCTCCTCGGGGTCGACGACCAAGGATTCGTGGTTGTAGGACCCAAGCCCGTACCCGTCTCCGTGCGTGCGGAAGTACAGCGAATGATCCTGGTCGCGGCCAACAGGCCGATCCGGAGGCTGGGACATGGACTCGGTGATGGTTCGGTCTCCAGGAACCTCGAGACCGGCCGTCGCGTCACCGAGCGACGAGGCGTTCCCCTCGAGTTCCGGCAACGACTCGGTGACGACGTACTGGTGTTCGACGGGCGCAATCGGGAGGTCGAGATCGACCATCTGTCCGGTCTGATACGCCCAGTTGTTCGTCGCGAGGACACATCGATCGCACTCGATGCGCCCCCGGTCCGTTTCGATAGCCGTCACTTCGCCGTCGGTCGTCTCGATGTCCGTCACTTCGGTATTTCCGTAGAAGTCGGCCGCCGACTCGTTGATATACCACTGGAGAGCGTCAGTGCCGGCCACTTGCCCGTCCGTCGGCGAATAGTACCCGCCGAGGATCTCGTCCTCGTCGACGAGCGGCAGGTGCTCTACGACCTCTTCGGGCTCGAGGAGTTGCGGATCGGGGAGCCCGTAGGACTTGGCCCACTCGACACGACGTTCGAGGAAGTCCATGCGCTCTTCCGAGCGTGCGACTTCGATCCCGCCGACTTCCGTGTACACGCCGGCGTCTTTCAGGAGCCGGCTCGTGTAGTGAGCCGTCTTCGTCTGGATTTTCGACGGTGACGTCTGGAACATGATCCCCGGAGCGTGCGTCGAGGAGCCACCGGTCACCGGAAGCGGTCCTTGATCGAGGGCGACGACGTCTTCCGCCCCGAGTTCGGTCAAGTGGTATGCGACACTACACCCGACGGCACCCGCACCGATGACGACAGTATCTGCTCGTGACGGAACGCTGTCTGTGCTCATATAACACATCCCAATCCGGTGGATTCTCTTATAAGTGCAACGGTCATTTAAGTCAAAACCGGTTGACGGCACTGAGTTACGGCATAGGGTCGGCGACTCCACTACTAGCTAGAAATGTTACAAACGGTCCACAAAATGAAGTTTATGTGTTACTTTCGGGAAGCGCGAGCCACTGCTGGTCAGGGAAGATCAACGTCGACGTTCTCCTGCAGGCTGGCCGCCTTGACGGTGTTATAGAGCAACATCGCAATCGTCAGCGGGCCAACGCCGCCGGGGACGGGCGTAATCGCGCTGGCTTTCTCCTTCGCGCTCTCGAACTCGACGTCGCCGACGAGTTCGTACCCTTTCTCCGTATCGGCGTCGACACGGTTGACGCCCACGTCGATGACAACGGTGTCTTCCGATAGCATCGACCCGTCGATCAGTTCCGGGACGCCGGCGGCGGCGATAACGATGTCCGCGTTTTTCGTTTTTTCTGCGAGCGCATCCGTTCGGGAGTGACAGGTCGTCACCGTCGCGTTACCGAGATCGTCCTTCTGGACGAGGAGGTTCGTCATCGGTTTCCCGACGATGTTGGACCTGCCGACGACTGTGACGTCTTTTCCTGCCGTCTCCACACCCGTTTCGGCGAGCAGTCGTTGGATCCCGTGTGGCGTACACGGTTTGAGTCGGGGATCGCCCGTGACGAGTTTGCCGACGTTCTCCGGATGGAACCCGTCGACGTCTTTCATCGGATCGATCCGCTCGAGAATGGGTTGCTCGTCAACGTGGTCAGGGACCGGCATCTGGACGAGAATGCCGTGTACGTCCGGGGTTTCGTTCAACGCCTCTATCCGACCTTCCAACGTGTCCGACGACGCCTCGGCCTCGAGTTCGTGGTGACGCCCTTCGATCCCGATCTCCTCGCATGCCCGCTGTTTCATGTTCACGTACGTCTCGCTCGCGCCGTCATCGCTCATCAACACCGTCGCGAGACCGGGTGTGACGCCGTGATCGCCGAGTGTTTCGACGCACACTTTCAATTCTGCTTTGATTCGATCCGCAATCTCGTTTCCATCGATAATTTCTGTCATTGGTTTATCTCCGAGTGTCACTCTGCAGTGACCGTACCGTACCCACAGCTGGCGGTCGGCGCTGAGCGGGTACCCGCAGCGTCGGCGGTTGCAGGGTCATTCGGTAGCTGTAATTACTTTACGGGTAGCGAGGACGACCGGATTCTCCATCCTCGTTTGCGGGAAAAGCGGGGTGGTGTGCCCACCGCTGCCGGCATGATCGTATAAAATCCCGTCACTATCCACGTGAAGTTACTTTAAGCAATAGAGTAACACGTGACATGGCACCTCACCCGGTGCCTACACAGGATGAGGAATCTGGATCCTTCCAACGGTCGTTCCCGACCGCGGACTGTCCCGGATCTCGTAGCGCCCTCCTCAGCCACGGACCAACACGGGTCCCGTTGACATCCTCCCCGCGCTAAAGCGCGAGGATTCCTCCGTTGGGGGTTCGGCTACCGACCCACGGAGGCAACTTGCGGGTTCGTGCGCACTTCTTTGGGACTTTCGTGAGGGTGTGGTTTCCCCGACCATTCGTGGTCGTCCCACTCGAATCGCACGGGCCGTGCCATCGGCCTGACTTCTGTATCGCTGTTTTCTCGAAAGAACGTCTCTGACGCTATGAGGTCGGCGCGCCCCTCGAAGCCGCATGGGCACGTCAGCGTATCCCCGTGGCGAACTGTCTCCTCGTGGTCGCCACATTCGGGACACGTCTGACTCGTCCACGCTTCCGACTCGGCTTCGAGAGAGATGCCGTACTCCTCACAGACACACGCGAGACGGTGGATGAACTTCTTGAACGCCCAGAAGTTGTGCGTCTTCTCGTTCACCCTGACCGACCAGTGCGTTTCCAGCACGTCGGTCAAATCACCCACGAACACCGTCGCCACGCCCTCGTCGTACAGCCGTTCAACGAGGTCGCGTACCAGCGCATTCTGTGCGTGGTCACGGCGTTTCGTCCGCTGTCGGTACAGCCGTCGAATCCGTTTGGAACTGTAGCGTCCCTCTCGGAGTTTTGACTGTAGGCGGGCTATTTCGTCGGTCGTCTCGCGGAACCGTCCGAACAACTCTCTGCCGTCGTAGAGGTACTGGTTCCCAGTGGTCGTGGAACAGGCGACGAGATTGTTCGCGCCAACGTCGAGGGCGGCTTCTTCGGAAGCCAGTGGTGAATCCAGTCGAGAATCAGGCACGGTGACTGGCTGAAAAGCCCTGAACGTGTCGCTAACCTCGTCGTACTCAAGTTCCAGACGACCCTGTTTGCCGTCCCACTTCGGGTTGCCTCGGACTTCGAGGCGGAGTCGTTCGTGGTATCCGAGTCCGTATTCGTCTTTCAGTTCTTGCCCGACAGGGATTTCGAGACGGCTACGCTTGCCCCACTGAATCGTGTACTGGTTGTTTCGGATGTAGGTACGGAGTTCGCGTCCGTCTTCCTCGTTGCCCCAATACGACGGTGGGTTGGCGTCCTCGCCTTTCTCCTTGAGGGCGAAGAACGACCGCCACGCTTCGCTGTTCTTGCGCGTGACTTGTTGGACAGTTGCGCTTCCGACAACGCCGTTGTAGCGTCCTCGGTACTCGGAGGTGTCCCACACGTCGCCGTCACCGAAGTAGTTCTGACGACGTTCGTAGGTCAGTTCGTTCCACAGAGAGGCGGAGGCGTCGAGTAGCCGTAGAAGGCACTCTTTGTCGTTCTCGGTCTGTGGAACCACCTCGAAGGTGTTGACGCGCTTCATTCGTCGTCACTTTCCTGTTCAGCGATGTACTGTTCGACAGCGCCTTTCGACGCGCTTCCCGCTGTTCCGACGTAGTAGGAACGAGTCCACTTCACGCGGTCGTCGTACCGCTGGTTATCCTTCCGCGCCGAGATGCCCTTGACCCAGTTGACGATGAGTGACGTGGCGTTCTTCGGTGGACTCCCGATGAACAGGTGTACGTGGTCGGGCATGACCTCGGACTCGGCCAGTTCGAGGTCTTTGTCCTCACAGATTTCCGCGAAGATGGTTTCGAGACGTTCCTTCGTCTTCCCCGTCAGGTGCGGACGCCGATATTTCGGCACGAACACTATGTGGTAGTAGAGTTCGTATTTCGCATGACGGGTACTCTTTACCATCTATGCATACTATCATGATCGGACGGCTTAAAGATTGCGTTGGAACCCCGTCTATGCCATCGTCGGCGGTTGAATACTGTTGGTCGGCTTCATCCCCGCCCTGAAGGGCGAGGCTTTCGCCTCGCATTTTCCGTAACTAGACCCCCTCATCCACAGTCGTAGCGACGAAACAACCGTTCTACTATCGTAGCCACCGAACGTCACTACACACCTGACCGCCAGACAGCGTTTCGATCGGTGTATGATTCGTTTCGGTAGCTCCTATCGGTGCCCTTGCGATAGCCTAGCCATCGATCGATCCTCAACTTTCCAGTCGTCCGTAACACCGTGTTTCGGAACATCGAGCGCTTTGATCAGTGGCTGTCGACGGTCGTCGACACCCGTCAGCACGCGACGGAACTCGTTGATCGAACGGGACAGAAGACCGCCTGTCTCGCAGCCCTCTTTCTGTCGACGGTAGATAGACGGTTGTTCCAGAGGGCGATAGAATAACAGTGATATCACTGTGAAATACTGATAGGGAGTCGGCGATTCATTCGCGACCGTGAACGTCGCAGCGAACGAGATACCGTAGCAAAGACCGGTTATTGGACGGCCATCGAGCAAAAGTTCTCGACGATCCGCTTCCCTGCGTCGGTGAGGATACTCTCGGGGTGAAACTGGACGCCGACGTGTGGTCTGTTTGCATGCCGGACGCCCATCAGGATCTCGCGATCATCGTCCGTCCAGGCCGTCTCGATGAGACAAGACGGCAACGACCCTTGTTCGACGGCAAGCGAGTGGTATCGCCCTACCTCGAACGGATCGGGGAGGCCAGCGTATAGTCCAGCACCGTCGTGGCGTACCTCGGACGGCTTCCCGTGTATCACTTCGGGGGCGTGGCCGACTGACACGTTGTGAGCGGCACACAGCGCCTGGTGTCCCAGGCACACACCCAGCGCGGGGTAGTCGGTTTCGGCGAACACGTCGACAGAAATACCCGCATCTTCGGGTTTCCCCGGTCCCGGCGAGACGACGATCCCGTCCGGATCGAGCGATCGAATCCCCTCGAGGTCGATTTCGTCGTTTCTGCGGACTTCGACAGGGGCAAACTCGCCGACGTACTGGACGAGATTGTAGACGAAAGAGTCGTAGTTGTCGATGAGCAGGAACATCAGCGTTCCCCCATTACGCCCGGTGCCGTTTCGACAGCGAACGTCGCCTGATCGCCGAGCGCTTCGTCGACAGCGGTAACGAGCGCGCGGGCTTTGTCCAACGTTTCGGCGTACTCGTCAGCGGGATCGGAATCGTGAACGATCCCCGCACCGACACGGAGCGAGTACTCGTCGTGGTGGCGCACAAGTGTTCGAATGATAATGTTGAGTGTTGCTCGGTTATCGAATCCGAACAGACCGATACTGCCCGTATAGGGTCCTCGTCGGGTTGCTTCGACTTCGTCGATGATCTCCATCGTCCGGGGCTTGGGAGCCCCGGTTATCGTCCCGCCCGGGAACACCGCCGAAACCGCGTCGGCGAGGGTCGCGTCGTCTCGTTGCCGGCCACGTACCACGGAGACGAGGTGCATGACCTCCGAGTAACGGTCTACTCGTCTGTATTCGTCGACCCCAACCGTGCCGTACTCACACACCTTGCCCAGATCGTTTCGTTCCAAATCGACGAGCATCGCGTGTTCGGCACGCTCTTTCTCGTCGTCCCGGAGGTCCGCTTCGAGAGTCTGATCCTCTTCGGCCGTCGTCCCTCGAGGACGAGTTCCCGCGATCGGTTCCGTGACGAGTTCGTCGCCGCGAACTTCGAGCAAGAGCTCGGGACTCGCGCTCACCAGATCGAGCCCAGGGAACTCCAGTAAGCCCGAATATGGAGCGGGGTTTACCTGTCGGACGGCGCTAAACACGTCGACCGGATGAACGGCGGCGGGCGCGACCAATCTGTGAGAGACGTTCGCTTGGAACGTCTCCCCGTCGCGAACGTACTGCTTGATAGCGTTGACACGATCCGCGAATTCCGCTCTGCCGCACTCGCTTTCGAACGTGGCCCGCTCCGCCGTCGTGGGTGGCGTACGCTGGCGTTCTGTCCCCTCTCTCGCCGCCCGTGCGAGTTCCATCGCATCCTCGAGGCCCGATTCGTACGCGGCGGTCGGATCGGTGCCGACGACGGGACACGCGGTAACGTGGAGGGTGACTGTCCCGTCATCCCGTGGTTCTCGCCAGGCGGCCACGCGATCGAATACGCCCAGTTGCAGACGCGGTAGCTTTCGATCGTTGACGGTGGTGTCCGGAAGCGTCTCCAGTTCGCGGGCGATGTCATAGGATAGCCACCCGAACGCGCCGCACGGATACGGGACCGAACAGCCTCCGCGGACCAGCTGTTCGCGGTCGAGAACGGTATCGATTGCGGCTATCGACGGGCTTCCGTCATCCTCCGATGCGGTGTCGTGAGGGACCTCAATCTGCTCGACTGGAGCGACGCCGAAGTACCCCCATCCCGACTGTCCCCCGGTCGTCTCCACGTAGAACCCGTTGGACCCATCTCGAGCGCGCCGATACGCCGCGAACGGGTCAGAAACGGAGACGCGGACCTCGATCGGTACTCTCGCTTCTGGCAGTGCACCCTCGGCAGTAGCGAGGAACGACTCCCTCTCGGTAACGACTGTCGGTTGGCTCATGTGCGTGTCTCCTCCACCGGGAAGCTCCCAGTCCCGCAGTACGGTGTGGATAGAGCGGGTGTGGGGGCTAAAAGGTTAGTGCTGCCGCGACCGCACTTAGAAACCCACGTGAGCAATAGCCAATACAGGTACCGAAGCAGTATAGTAGCCACTGAAACGATTTACACACTGATCGCGACGCAGTCGTGCAATCAGGTGTGCAATGACTTTCAGTGGCTACTATACCTTTCGGGAGAATCGAACCCGCGTACTGGAATCCAACGACCGGTGATTCGTGGGTCGAGATGTCGGGGGAGTACAGTTTGTCTCCGACGTTCTCGAGCGGATAGCCGAACGATTTTCGACGGAAAACAAATCGTCTGGGTCAGAACCGCCGAGGAATCACGGACCGTCCAAGTGAAAACTCGTGGTGTCAGATAGGCGGTGTGACGTGGAGTCTATCCGTGTTGGTACACCCAGTCTACAAGGAGCCAGTCCAGGTCACCACCGATGATCGTGGGGGACTCTCTGCCACAGTATCCTGATTAGCTCTTCTTGATCAGCACTTGGCCGGTACTCTGAACGAGTACGGTGTAGCCATAGTAGGAAAACGTTATACAGCCCGCCATAGTCGCATCGTCGTCGGGTGCTTCGAATGCCGTATTGAGCGCCGTCGGATTGATGCTTTTGCTCAGGGACGGCAACTCTCCGGGATCCGCGTTTTCGTGTTCTGCGATCTTTTCCACGATCTGATCGCTTACTAATTCTGTTCCCTGCCACTCATGGCGGAGATGATGGGTCGTTTGGTCGGTCACTGGCTCCTTGGGTCTGCTACTCATACGAATACCATCCGCATTCAGAAACAATGACAATTAACCCGTAATATTACGGGGGTTTAAGACGTGTTTCGATACCGGATCCGAACGTCGGCCTGCAACTGCCATCTGTTCGAATTCCTTCTTCTATTGGAACGGAAACAAATCGAGCCACCCGGCACTGTCTAGTGTTGCTTCCAGATCCAATCGATAAGTACAGGACTGCTCTCGTCTGCTGGTTTTGATGCATCTATTCACGGCTGAAGAACCACTAGTTGAGTCAGTTTGAGAAGTGAGCAGGTCGTTGAGTAACTTGTCTAGAGATGCTCGCAGACCTGCTCAGTAAGAGCGATGATGCGGATTTAGAAGAATTGTGGGAGAACGAGCGGACGGCGACGCCCGTCAGGGCGTTCGCCGCCCGCCTCCACGAAACTGGCTGTTCACTTCGAGAGACAACAACGATTCTCGCTGAATTAGGCGTTGAACGATCTCATGGGGCGTTCTGGAATTGGGTGCATCGGCTGGCTGACAGTGGCTGCGACCTGCCAGAGGCGCAGCCGAAGCGGGTCGCAGTTGATGAGACCGCTGTCAAAATAAACGGCGAGTTGTCTTGGTTGTACGCTGCAATAGACATCGAGACAAAACTGATTCTTGATGTCGCGTTATTTGGTCGAGATGGCACTGATCCAGCGGCTGCGTTTCTGCATCAACTCGACGAGAAACACGATCTCTCCGAGGCTGAGATTCTTGTCGATCAATTCGGCTATCGGACTGCCCTTGCTCGGTTAGGATTGAGCGGTCGGGCCAACTATACCGACCGAAATCTGATCGAAAAGTAGTTTCATACCCTCAAAATGCGGATCGACCGCTTCCATAACTCGTGGGTAGGCAGTCGGACAAGCGTTCGCAAGTGGCTTGAACAATCCATGCATTACTACAACCGTCAGAGACCGCATCAAGCTCTCGGCGGAAAGACACCAGTCGAGGAGGTGCTGAACTAGACAGTACCAACGGCGGGATTCTCTCCTCGAAGAAAGATAGTGGACATCGGCACCGATCCGGACTGTAGGTGGCTGGACGTTCTTCGGTTGCAGGAGCAGTTGCATGGTGGATATGCTGTGACCGGTGAACTCCTGCCGAATCACAGCAGGGAAACTCCTTCGGACCTATTAAGCGGGTCACCAATCGAATCCACATGTAGATGGATCTCGAGAGAAATTCTTGGACGGAGATCGAGTCGGCAGCGCCGACGACGGCGCTCCTGCCGGTCGGCAGCACGGAACAGCACGGGCCCCATGCGCCGGTCGGGACCGACACGATCATTGCTCGCTCGCTCGCCGCTGCGGCCGATCGAGAGTGGGACGGGAACGCGGCCGTGCTCCCGCCGTTGCCGGTCGGGGTCGCCCCGTACCACGGTCGGTTTCCCGGAACGCTGTCGGTCTCGCCGGAGACGCTTCGCCGGTACGCCCGCGATGTCGTGGAATCCATCTCGGACTCGAGTGCCAGTATCGAGACGGTCGTCTTCGTAAACGGACACGGTGGAAACGGCGAGACACTGTCTCATCTCGCTCGAGAGCTGACCGAACTGGAATCGATCGACATGGACGTGTTCCGCTGGGAGTGGATGCGCGCTGTCGACGACCACGTCGGGCACGCGGGGACCCTCGAGACATCGATCCTCCTGTATCTGTGTCCCGACGATGTCGGGGAGCCGGTCGCCGGCGACGCACCGACGTGGGCGAGTACGGTCGACGGCGGGACCCTCCATCATTTCACCGATGAGTTCAGCGAGAACGGCGCGGTGGGCGACGCGACGGGCGCTTCCACAGAGCAGGGCGAGCAAACATTTGCGACCGCAGTCGACGCGCTCGTGTCGTTTCTCGACCGAGTTGCAACCGAGCAGTCGTGACCGGGTCGACCCGACCTGGACCTAATGAGGGTGTCAAAGCGGTCGTTCGATGATACTGGAACGGCGATCCGCCCGGGATGAAACGGTCGGTCGGCATCGAAGTCGAACCTCCCGTGGTCAGGATTTTTCGGGAACCAAATCACACGTATTACTCCGCACGATCGAGCAGCATTCGGTGTTCGCTGTCGACTCTAGTGACCGTCCGGTTCACACAGTATCGTAGGTATAGTGATATGCAGGGGCGATTCCAAGTCACTCGGAATCGGGAAGGGGTTGATAGTCTCATCGCCGAACATATCCACCGTCGCGCTCACCGCGTGACACGGCCGATCCAACCATCATCCCACCTGGCATTGTCCACAGCTCGCCCGGCGACGGTTGCTACCCCTGACCCGCCGGGCGCCTTTGTGGTTCTGACGGACCCGCTCTGGTTCCTTCTCGAGCAGTGACTGCTCCCGTGACTGGGACACGTATCGGACGCGAGAACAGCGGAGTTCCGTGTCCACTCGAGGTCTGCATATGCGAAAACTCCTCTCACAGCAGTGAATCGGTCGGGTCTGCTGTCCTTTCGATAGCGGATCGGAGTCGATAGTCCGATGTCAGTCGTCGGTTCGTCTCAGTTCGACTGTGATCGAGTCGATTACCGTCTCCGAATTCCTGCGGACGATGTCGATCCGATACGTTCGTTCTTCACCGGGATCCCGTGGCGGCGGGAGATCGTTCTTGTGCGTCGACTCCCGTCCCGTCAACGAGTTCGAGGCGGCCTTGCTCGCCGCGCCATTTCGGGTCGCCCGCAACTTCAACGCGAAGGCGCTGGTTCCGATTCAACCCCAGTTCGTCTTTCAACTCGGAGCCAATCGGAACTTCGAGTCGGGAACGCTTCCCGTATTCGAGTGTGTACTGGTCGTTGCGAACGTAGGTTCGGAGGACTCGTCCATCTCCCTCGTTACCCCAGTATCCCGGTGGCGACGGTCGTTCATCGAGTTTCCCGGCGTGGTACTTCTCGTTGCTACTGAAGAATGACCGCCACGCAGACGAGTTCGTTCGGATGATCTGTTGGGCAACCGAACTGCTGAGGACGCCTTTGTATTTGCCTTCGAGACTGCCGGTGTCGGCGTTCCAGACGTTTTCGTCGTCTTCGAGGAACGCTTGGCGACGGGCGTAGTTTGTCTCGTTCCAGAGACTCGCAGAAGCATCCAACCAGCGAACAAACACCTCCCGCTCTTTCGCGGAGCGAGGGCGAACATCGAACTGGTTGGTTCGCTTCATCAATCATCTATACGAAATGTTGGTTTGTAAGGGTATAGATTAGCGTTGGAGACTCGGCCCTGCTATCGTCGGTTGATTGTGAACGTTTTTGTCGGATTCATCTCCTTGATTCTCCGTAATTCGCTCGAGCCGTTCGTCTGCTCGTACGTTTCCCGATTGGGTGGCTCTCGTACTCCCACGATCTAGTCGGGTTCCTCCTCTGGAATCGTCAGCCACCGGTCTGTGATCTTGCGGTGTGTCCGTTATCGAAATACAGTCACCCTTCGGTCGATCCGACCGACAACGTGCCCCTCGTGGCAAAGCGAAACTCGGACGGTTTCGAACGGCGCTGTCAGTTCTCGAGATCGACCGTCTCCGACGAATTCAGTTCGTGAGTCATCGTGACCGTCGGCGAATCCCGCCGAATCTCGTCCCAATCGGTGATATCCGTGACCGTCCCGTTCGCTAAATCGATGTCAACCGTATATCGTAGCTCGCGGCGATCGGTGGCGTTGGGCTGTCGGATACGCACGTTTGCACGATCCTGGACGTAGCTGGGATCGCGCTCGACGATTACTGACCCGTCTCCGCTGTCGTCAGTGGTGTTGATGACGGTCATCTCGCCGTCCGTTTCGTTGATACCGGTGGCGACATCGTACGATTTCTGACTGAAATCATCAGCGGTCAGCTTCTGAATCGGTTCGACCGAGAGTTCGTACGCATCCATCTCGTTGAGTGCGTTTTCCATTGTTTCGTTCGTCATTGCAATCGTCCGCGCCCGTTCGCGTTCACTGTCGGTCAGCGGTTGCTCTTCGGTTGTTTGAACCGTGAACTGGCCGGTATCGGTCTCTTCGATCGTTATCTCGCTCACGTTGGAGAGATCGTCCACCACGGTTTCCGATTCGTCACCCGTCGCGAACGTGACGTTGTCCTCGGCGACGACGAATTCGGCCGACGTTCCCGTCGTTGCGAGCGGTTCGGCCACGCCCAAGGCAGTCCCCACTCCGGCTAATCCGACGCCGATCACGGCCAACCCGACGAGAACCAGCAGGCGCGAGCGAACGACTTCGTTCATACTCACGTCTTTGGGTGAAAGCCCTCATCAACGCTGGGATACACGCGTTCGAAACCAGTTGGAAACGCGTTTCATACCCGTTTCACGGCTGCTCGAGGCCATATAAATCGGTAGACATAAAGTTCCGGTATCGAATCGTTTCGCCATGGATTTCCGGTCCCTCCAACAGACACATTTGTTGGCGGCTGTCGTCTTTCTCGCCGCCGTCCTCGTTTTGGCCGTCCAATTGATTACTCCCTCTCCGGTAATGGTCTCGCCCGGTGAAAACGGCGCACAGGCGACGAGCGTCGGCGAATATTTCACCTACCGCGAGGTAGCTGTCGTCGTGGTTGCTGCCTTCGTTTGCGGGGCCAGTGGCACGTACCTCGTCGTTCACGATCAGACACACGTACTCGCCTCACCGGATCGGACGCCGACGGGAGCACGGACACAGCCGCGTCTCGAGACGAACGGTGGCACAACGCTATCGGAGCGACCACAGAGTCCAGGCGAGCAACCGGTAGCGGACGAAAAGCGGTGGGAAGAGACGCTCGAAAACCTCTCGAACAATCAAGAAACCATCTACGCGGTGCTGATCGAGTCCGACGGCGAACTGCCACAGCAGGAACTCGTCGAGGAAACCGACCTCTCGAAGGCGACCGTTAGCCGCACCCTCGACAAACTCGAGTACCGGGAACTCGTGGAGCGACAGCGGAACGGCATGGGGAATACGATCCGACTGCAGTGAGTAAACTACCCTACCCTACTTCGCTTACCCCATAGGGGGTTCGCTCGTTGAGGGGAGGGCTTTGATGTGGACTCCTGACAATCAGTCTCCGGCAATAGGCCGGTGACTCTCGCCGTTCAACATCCCACCATTCACACGCACGTCTACTGGTGTCGAAGGAAATCTCCGATTTCCTGACCATTGGAAAGCTTCGCTTTCCAAGACGTCTCCGCTCCCCGACTTGGGCGAGGAACGGAGTCTGTGTTTCCGCTTCCGGGCGTACCGGAGCCCGATATTCTTCGCTGCGTTGTAGTCCGCGTTCACCTCGTAGCCGCACTTCTGGCACTCGAAGTGTTCGCCGTCACGGTTCGCTTCGTGTGTGAACCCACAGTCTGTCCGAGAACAGCGTTGAGACGTGTGGTTCGGCGCAACCTGCTTCGCCGCGACGCCGCGTTCGGCGGCCTTGTACTCGACATACTCGAACAGGCGACGGAACGCCCATAAGTGGTGCCACTTCGCCTGTGGAAGCCGCTCACGGATGTCCGTTAAGTCCTCGAATACGATCACGTCGCACCCGTTCTCGACGGCTTCCGTAACGATCTCGTTAGCAACTGTGTGGAGGTACTGCTTTCGACACGCTTCTTCGCGCTTGCCGAGGCGAAGAAGCGCGTTGTGCGCAGCTTGCGTTCCACGCTGTTGCAGATCACCGCGTCGCTTCTTGAACTCACGGCACCAATGGTCGTAGTCGTCTCCCTGCCAGAAGCGCCCGGTCGAAGCGACTGCAAGGCTGTTGACGCCGAGGTCGATACCAAGGACTGTTTGGTGCTCAGTATCTTCCGAAACCTCGGACTCGTCATCGTCCGAATCGTGCTTCCGAGTCGTGATGTGGAAGTAGAACTCGTCGGTCGCCTTATCGTATTGCAGTGTGCTCGCCCGGAACTCAAACTCCTCGGACAGCACGTACCGTTCGTATGGTGTGGGGCTGTCCGAGGGAAGTTCAAAGGCACACTCGACGCGCCCGTTGACGGTTGAGAGGGACACGCGGTCGCGGTAAAAGGTCGCGCTTCGCTTGTCATAGAGGATACTCCATGACGTGAACTCCGGCTGGCTCACTCGTTTCCCGTCCTTCCACCGTTCGACGCATCCCTTGACAGCTTGGACGGCGCGTCGAATGGCTTCTTGAACGAGGTTCGCGGTGAGGATCGGTTTCCTCGCGGAGTTCGTCGTAGAGCGCGTCCCGTGCGGTCGTATTGGCCGTGATGCACTCTGTGTAAGAGGCGTTGGACCAACAAAACTCGGCGGCGCGGTTGGCACAGTGGAGGAACTGACGGGCGGATTCGTGGAGGTCGTTGCGACGCTCATCGGGAACAATGAGTTTGACCGGCGCGGTTCGACGAACCTCCATGTTTCAGATTACTGTCGGATGGTACTTATACGCTTGGGAGTCGGGTGGCTACCGTCGTGCGGTTATGTCGTCCTTTATCGGTTTCCTCTCCGACCTACTCGCTCGCTTCACTCGCTCCTTGAGGTCGGAGGCTCCACCTCGAATTATGCTGAATATCCAGTTAAGAGGGAACTGACAGCCTGTTCCCTTTGTTACTGACGCTGTGTCCAGCCATCCAACTACACTGTCTCCCACCGCCTTCTTACAATATAACAACACATTTTGCACTTCGGATAGACCCCCCCGTGTATGCCCTCCAGACGAGACGTTCTTGCAGGCATCGTAGCGGGAGCTACCGGAGTGTCGGGTTGTTTGGCGTCCGACACTGTGAACGGATACGTCCAACTCAAAAGTATTGAGGGCTGGCGGCTGGACGGCAGCAACGAGACCGTACTGGATATCGCATATAGCGATCGCGAAGAAAGCGTGAACGGCCACGTTTACGAGCCGTGGACCGAGTACGTCGATAACCCCGATCGACCGACAGTCTCGGAGATGTTTCACGACGAATTACGTCAGACGTACGATCAGCTCTGGTACGTAATCGGCGTCTGTAGCGACCAGTGGGACACCGGCGATTCCACGGGGTGTCGCAACGACTTCACAGATCGCAATAATTTCAATCAGGCACAAGTCTACGACCGTGTGGAAGCCTCATACTCAAAAGAAGACGAATACATTGAAATTCATGATGTCACCGGTACTCAAACACCATCAGAGACACAATAACGCAGCCTAACCGAGACGAGTTTTTACTGATGTGTGAGAGGCTGAATTGTAAGGAATAGGTTGATAACGTATATCGAAAAATTCTGTTTATCTGAATAGAATACCCACCGGCATGGTCCCTACAGGCTTCCAATTGTTCCAGTTAGTGTTCCAGCTAATAGCCCTCTTCATCGCAGTCTTCGCGCTTGCGATGGCTGCGTTTCCTCGTCAGCTGACCCGATGGCAGATGCGTGGCCCCGACAGTACTACACAACTCGAACCGAGTCGGATGCGTCTTCTCATGACGCGTCTCATGGGCATCTTTGTCGCGGCTATCGCTCTCCTCATGGCGTTTGGGAGTCGTGTGATATTTCCCTGAAACAGCACTGATCGAATCGGCGACCAGCGATCTGGTGTGCTTTGTTTTCCAGTGGTTAGTCTCACTCAACAGTCTCGTAGGCTAGCAAAACAGCTTTCAAACGCGTTTTGAACGGCTTTCGTCCCTCTTTCAATCAAGGACTATGAGGTCTTTCAGACGATGTGTAAGCGAGGCGAATCGGGACGACACGGCCGTGGTCCCCCGCTGACCGACACGCGGAGATCGGCTCTCCCGTCTCGGTTCGCCGCCAAATTCGAACCCATGCGAAACACCGTACTCACGCTCGCGGTCGTGGCAGTGCTTGCTCTCAGTGCAAGCGGTGTCGCCGCCGCGAGTATCGACTCCCCGAATGCCGACGCGGCGTCGGCAGCCGAATTGCCAGCTAACTACACCGTCGATGTCAGCACCCCCGACGCGGTGAGCGATGCGGAGGTCGACCACGCGATCGAGACTGCGTGGGCGAACGACGACGTCCGGAGCGCCCTCGAGGACGGCGACGATGTCAGCTTCGAGGTTTCAGTCTCTGAGTCTGACGACGATATCGTCCGCGTCGAGGTGTCGCCACAAGACCCGACGAAAGGCTCGCTCGTCATCGCCCACGTCGATATCGACCAGGGGACGGTCACGTCGGTTGACGAAGCAGTGACGATCGACGCCTCGGACATGAACTCGACCTCGATCGATGACACTGACTACGACATCGTGTCGGCTGACGGCCACGAACCGGATCCGGACCACGATGATGCGAACGGTGACGAGAACGCAACCAACCATACCGCCGACCGGGTGACCGAACTCTCGCTCAGTGAGAGTTCGATGGAGTCCGTCGAAGCGGGAACGTTCTCTATCCAAATCAGTACCGGCGACGAAACGTCCTCCAATGCGTCCATCGAGGAAATCTTTCCGATCGGGCCTGGGGATGAGACCGGCTGATAACAACTGAAATCGACTGCCGCTACCACCGGCCGTCACCTCTCTTCCCCTGTCTTTGAGCCGTACGTCATCTCGTCGCCAGCGAGACGCCAACGCAACCGACCAAACCCCCGATCTCGGCATCTCACCTTTCCTTTCGTTGCCTTCGCCACCGACTTGGCTGGCGTATACAACGGCGTGCTATCGGTGAAACCCGTCGGATTATCGCTCCCCGTCGACACCGATTTCCGCATTAAACCGTGTGAAAAACTCCGTCACGAACTCCCACCGGGACGCTCCGAGTTCGCAACCGGGTTCCGTGTACAGGGCCTCGAGTCGCTCTTTGGCCCACTCTCGGAGGAGCGAAACGTCAGGTCTGTCGGCGGGCTCCATACCGAGTTGCGACGGATCGTCAATGACGGCGTATGCCCCGCCCGCGCGACCCGACCGCTCTCCGACGATACAGGCCAGTCGAACGAGTCCGCGCGCTCCGATCGCGTCTAATTTGTCCGCGTCGAAGAGTAACTTCGCTTCAATCGACTCCGGCTCCGGGGAGGTGGCTCGAATGCTGTGCGATCGCAGGCAGTGTTCGATCGCCTCGATTTCGTCGGCCGGGACTGATTCGGCCGCAAGCAGTTCCGTCGCTTCAGCTGCGGCCCACTGCCCGTGGTTTTCGATCTCTCCAGTTCGTTCCCGCGGCCGGCCGATGTCGTGTACCCAGGCCGCTGCCGACAGTACGTCTCGATCCACGTCTTCCTCGCACTCGTTTGCTAACCGAATCGCCAGATCACGGACTCGCTTGGCGTGGAATCGATCGTGTGCCGGGAGGGCATCTTCGTAGTACGGGACGGACAACTCTCGAGCGAGGGGGCCGAGCTTCAGCGTCATTGGAGACGAGGAACAGTTACTCTTCAGACAGTATAGTAACTATGAATGTTCGGATACCTTCCCGGTGACAAAACGACGCGTCGGTGGCAGGATGTCGTCTCAACCGCCGGCAGCGGGCGGGCGACGGCGACTACCGCGGTCGGCGAGCCAGCCACCGACTCGTGCGCCAGCGATACCGACGAGCGCGGCGAGTCCGAACGCGAGTATGCCGACGACAGCCGCGAACCCGAGCAAGAGGGCAAGTCCGAGCGCGACGAACCACGCGGGACCGCCCAAGCCGCTCGAGGCGGCGAGGAGGTCGACGAGGAGCCAGGCTGCCGGTAGCCCACCGATGAGGCCGGCACGGACGCCGACACCGCTATTCGATCCGGTCGCGCGCTCGGCCAGGAAGCCGGCGAGAAGAGCGCCGAAGAACACTGGTGCGAGCGACAGTTCCGACCCCGTTTGCCAATAACTGGCTGCAGTAAACGGAATCGAAGCGAGGCCCCCGAGGAGGGCGTACTGCCACGTTTCGTTCGAACGGAATCCAATCATAGTCACGTGTTCAATAGTTGTCTGTATAACATTTGTGGGTTTATACTTCGGCGGTCGATCGGTCGACGGATCGGGCCGCTCGAACATGCTACGGGTAATAGCGCTCGCGGTGGATCTCTCCGCGCTCCTCGCTGTCCGTCAGCGTCACGACGATCTCGTCGCCTTCCGCGTCGATACCGACCGTGAGGTGCGTCGCAGTGTCCGCGGGTTCGATCGACGCTTCGTCGCCCTGAACCGTCGATGCGACGACGATCCGGTCGCCGGTCTGCTCGCCCGTAAACTCGACTCGAGCGGTCGCGTCGAACAGTTCGGTATCGGGTCGTTCGTCGAACGAAACCTTGTCCACGGCCCGATCGGCAACCGGGTACTGCTCGCGGTGGACGGGTCGCGTTTCGCCGTCGACCGTGGCGGTGACAACGACTTCGTCGCCGTCGGGATCGAGCGAGAGATCGAAGTAGTCGATCACCGTCGGCGTACTCGACGATCTGGACGAGTAGGCAGTCTCCGCTTTGGCGGTAACGCTGTCGGCCACCGGTGAGTCGACTAACTGAACGCGAGCGCGGTCGGCCTCGGGGTCGAATTCGATGTCCTCGACGACGCGCGCATCGAACGACGACGGCGTCTTCGACCCGTCGGTGGCTTCGATTCCCTGTGCGAGAATCGTCCACTCGCCGTCTGCCGTGACGGTTACGGCGCTGAACTCGGTCGTCTCACCGCTCTCGTCGGTCACCGAGACATCGACGACTGCGGTCCGCTCTCCTTCGAGCGCGTCGGCGACCGCGTCACGTTCGATGCTCGAGGCCTGTAAGACCGGAGCCGAGAGGACGGCGCTGGGTGTCACGTCCCGGTCGGTGGTCTCGGTCTCGATCTCGGACACGGGATCGTCTTTCAGCAGCCACGCTTCGGCGGTTTCGGCCTCGAGGGTGTCCGGATGGAACGGGTGGATGGGGTGGAAGTACGCACCGACCTCGGCCGGGTCGGTCGCCTCGGCGCTGGTCTCGACGTACTGTCGGAGCAGCGTTTCGGGCGTTCCGGAGATGTCGTCGGACGAGGGTTGTGTCTCGCTGTCGGGTTCGGACTCGTCGGTCGGCGCGTCATCCGCGTCCGCGTCGGGATCGTCGTCGTTCGTCACAGCATTGCTGAGACAGCCGCCGAGAGAGGCGCTGGCCGCGATAGCGAGTCCGCTGAGGTACCGTCGTCTCGTCGTGGGGGGAACCATTCCGATTCGGGATTGCAACTGTTCGATGATTAACCCGTACGCACAATTTCAGCGCCAGAAACACTCGCGGGAAATCGCCACTGTCGGCGACTGGAAGGGACCACTATTATCGTCGACGGTCGGTGAGGAAACCGACGCAGTCCGCAAGCAGACGCGATAGAGAGGTACAGAGGGCCGAAACCACGAGCGCGACGGCGGCCGTGGTGACGAATACGACGACCAGTCGGAGCGGAAGACCATCGACAAGCGTCTCCGCAGCGATCGCTCCCGACAGTCCCGCGACCCCGCCGCCGACTGCTCGCCGCCACGGCGACTCAACGCGGATGGCCGCGTACAGTCGGCGGTACCGTTCGATCGCAGACCGGATGGCACTCGGGACGGACGAATCGGTCACGAGCAGTCCTCTCACTGTCCGAAGTCCGAGAGGCTCTCACCGACGCGGAAGCCGATCGGTTCGTCGACTTCCTCGGAGCCGAGCGCGACGGCGAGCATCTCCTCTTCGGGATCGTCGATCGTCACCGTCTCGCTCGCACCCGATTCCCCGTCGATTTCGGTGTCGTCCAGTTCGACGGTTACCTCGTAGTCTCCCGCCCCGTCCCACACGTCGTCGTATACCGCGACCGACTGTTCGTCGTCTCCGTTACTTTCGTTGTCCTCGGAGTCCGATGGTGCGATATCGAACGTCTCGTCGAGCGCGGTGTCGCCGTCGGGATCGACGACGACGATGGAGCCGCTGACTCGCTGGTTGGTTTCGTTGAACACGTTGACCTGCTCGAGCAGCTGGTTCCCGATGAAATCCATCACGGCCGTACAGCCAGCTGTTGCCGCCAGTGCCGCTGTGGCGCCCGCTGTAAGTACTGTGCGTCTGGAGAGCGAACCGCCGCCGTCGGGTATCTGCGCAGTCATATTGGCGTTCCTGGCCTGAACAATCGATCGGAGTACAGTAAACGGAGACGACGGTTCTCTCGACGAGAAACACCTTCGCGGGAGTCAGCACCCGTAGCTCTGGGGAGTCAGTGCCCTTCGATCGCGTCGATGACCATCGCGGCAGCCACGACGGGTTCCCGCGGGACGGTGCTGGCGTCGTCGATTCGGATGTCGTACCGGTCTTTCATCGACAGCTGACCCGAGATCGACCCCACGTGACCGCCGTCGGCGTCCGTGATCTCGTAGTAGTGAGGAATCAGGTTACCCAGCAGCCCCCGTCGAACCAATCCGACGAACTTCCGGGACATGATTGCAGCCAGTTCGGCGTCGGTCTCGGGGTCACGGATCCGCCACGTCGCTCCTGTTATCTGCTCGAGCAGCGAGTACTCGTGATCGAGCACGACGATATCGTCGCCGCTGCGGGTGTCCGTGAGAACGTACTGTCCCTCGTAGTCCCTGATCTGTTGGGCATGTACCATAAATACGTCCTCGCCGTTCTCATCGACAAACGTGAATTTCTCTTTGAGCTTGAATGTCTCCTGTTTCCCCTCGAGGACCGTGTTTCCGCAGTTGTCCAGTGCCTTGTACTTGTTTCGAACGAGATTCTGTTCAACGATGTAGTGGTCGTCCGAGAGATCGAGCCCCGCGATATCGTATTTCGATGTGCCCATAAACGCCGGTACGGCTGCGTCGACAAGAAAGAGACCGCGGTATCTCTCGTCGTGAAACGCCATCGTCTCCGTTGTGGGAATTGATATTATTAGATAGAGGGCGTCATAGACCGATTTACATACACTGTGTGACTCCCAAACGATCGGTAGGTATAGAAGCGGGAGCTAGTAAATCGGAAAGATACTTATTGAGGGTAAAAAATGACGTGTCTATGAAACGTCGAACCGTCCTCCTTGGAGCTATGGCTGGAATAACCGGACTGGCCGGCTGTTCGACATTGTCCTCCTCCTCAATGCTTACTATAACTGTATTCAGTCACGCTGACAGTCCATACACGATTGAAATGAGCCTCTTTAGAGGGGGTAATGACTTGTCTCGTAGTGAGGCAACGGTATACGACACGAGCATTGATGTAGAATCACAGGGGCAGGCACGACGGGAGAATATTGCTGAGGCCCGTCCGTATCTTGTCCGGTATAGCGTGTACGAGAACAACGACAAACTAACCGACGACGACCACATCCACTACTACCCGCCCAACAACGACGACAATGAGAGCTTGGTGTTTGGTATTGATTCAACGGGGACACTCATTCATCGATGAACAGTTTGTACCACTAACTCGATAGTCTTGTAGTTGCCAGTATAGTAACTATACGCCCTGTATCCAGCTTACTTGCCGTACTTCTTCTGAAACTAGCAAGAAACATAGAGTTCAATTCGCATCTATACTGATCGTTCAGTGCAGTCAAAGGCGTTGTGGTGCCGTCATCATCTTCGCAACAATTCCTTCTCCGGAAAACTGATTTGAAGACTATATCTCTCTGGCGAACTGTGCACGAAGTACCCGCGACTCTGCTTTCTGCAGATGTTCTGCGGCGGTACTCGGCGCACAGTTGAGTTTGGCGGCGATATCCTCCTGAGTGGCCTTCTTAGGAATATCATAGTAACCCAGTTCTAGTGCCGTTTTGACAGTGGCTCGCTGGCGTTCCGTGAGACGTGCCTGAACGGCAGCCCTCGTTCTGGCGAGACCACCCACTGCGTCGATAGTCACATCAACTGGAACGGAAATATTCGTTACCGCATCCTGGATTTCCTCATCTGGACCGAAGATCGAGAACGCAACCGTCCCGTCGGTTTTATACTCTACGGGCGGAACAACGACAAGCCCACCGGTGGAAATGGGGCGAAACATCTCCTGAAGACGATCGGTTGTAGAATCTCGAACGTACACGTAGCAAGACTGCTCATTGATACGTTCTATATCGTAGCCGACGACCTCTGGTATCTCTTGTATCGCCGCCTCAAGCGCATCGGTGTCTCCCACAACGTAGTGGAGGATTCCTAAAGCGTCACCGGTGTAGTTCCACTGCAGTGCCGTCGCCCGCTCAATGAACAGAGCCTTAGTCATCACGCCATACATCGGGTGAATGTCTCCCTCTCGCCCGTGAGCCGTGATACGAACCCGGACGTGTTTCATAGAGGGGAGTATGATGACTTGCACTTAAATACGCCGAGCAATTTCGGCAGTATCCATTCTGCCTCGGAAACGAATCAAGAATTGTGATTCGAACACTGGTGACCGGCGCAACAGGAACGCTAGGGACAGCCCTCCGATCACGGCTCGCAGCGACAGATCACATCGTTCGAGCGGCGAGCCGTGAACCTCCGGAAGAGAGCGGCGAAGATATCGAATGGGTCGAACTCGATCTTATTGACGGCGGAGGTGTCAATTCAGCGCTCGCAGATATCGATGTCGTTGTTCACGCTGCGACGGCCCCACGAGGAGACACGGAAGGGGTTGATGTCCGAGGGACGAAACAACTTATAGCGGCAGCTGAGGCAGCTGATGTGACGAACTTCCTCTATCCTTCTATCGTTGGAATTGACAATATTGACTTCCCCTACTACGAACACAAACGCGCCGCTGAGAAGGCAATCGAAGCCAGTGGTGTACCGACAACCATCATTCGTGCAACACAGTTCCATTCGTTCGTTGCGGAACTACTCGGTTATGTGGCGAAGCTTCCCGTATGGCCTCTGCCAACGAGGATGCAGGTTCAGCCCATCGATGTCGGCGACTTTGCTGATGTCATTGTTGATCACGCTACGCTGGTATCGAATGGTCGAATTGACCCAGTTGGTGGTCCGAAGGTCCACTCAGTGGGGGAACTCGCACAGACCTACCGCGATGTGCGTGGCCTCCGACGTCCTATTATCAGGTTCCCGCTACCGGGAGAAACCGCGGCGAGTTTTCGCGCCGGTTATGCAACCTGTCCCGAACATACTGTCGGAACAGTCTCCTGGAAAGAGTGGCTCACGGAGCGGTATGAGAGTAGGGCAGGAAAAACGACTGCCAATACCCAGTCGTCCACGTAACTACTAATTGGGCGATAGACCTGCTTCTCGCCGCAGTAATCAGTCCTCTGTGACTGAGGATGCACATACGTGGCTCACGACGCAGCGCCGGTCTTCCGACTGGGAGGAAGCGGTGGTGCTGACCGAACCAATACTATGACTGATAAACCCTCTGTATTCAGCACGACTCGCCGGACAATATCTGAAACTGGGAATAATCTCACTGGTCAATTTGCACACCTACGTCTCGGCCGGTTCAATGACATATGGGTAAATGATTCCCTGAGAACCGTTCTGTGACTTCCCCCACTATCGAACACACAGCAGTAACCACCAGTCGCGTTTCGAGTGCGATCGGTGTCTGTACCGTTTGGCCACTAGTCTGTCCGGCCTCTCAGGATCGCGGAGAGTCGGCGTCCCGTACGAAATCCTCGAGACGTGTTTCCGAGTCGGAGATACTGCCTCGGGTCCTATTTGGGTGCCGACCCACCGACCCACCATGGAGGTGACCAAGACGAGGATTGCGAGCATCGTCGCAGTGACGACCGCAGCCGGTTATGCGCTCTCTCGACGCCGCTCGAGCAACCTCTGACATCCATGGTGACGAATAGTTCCCCTGCTGATGACACCGGACGCCACGAACAGGCAATCGCGGACAAGTCAATGCCCGTCGCACTCCTGCTGGCACTCGTGCTGTCGCCGGCCGCGTACTACTACGTCGGCCGGACGAAGCTGGCAGTGATCAATCTCCTCACGCTCAACTACCTGTTGTTTGGCATCGTGATCGTCCCGATCCACGTGTACACGATCATTACCGGTGCCCGAAACGAACGAGGCGTCTAACTCGAGGACGATTACGGAACGTGCTCGACCGACGGTTCACGCGAATCGTCGGTCTCCTCGAGGGCGGACCGGAACCGTCCCGACTGCCACAGTCGTCACCGACCCCTACTGCTTTTCCGTGACGGATCACGGTTCGAACTCGGCGTCGTAGAGACGGACGGTCACGACGCTTCCCGTCGGACCGTTCTCGCGGAACGACAGCTCGCCGCCTAACTGGGTGACGGCCCAGTTGACGAACCAGAGTCCGATGCCGCTGCCGTGCTCGAGTTGCGTCTCCGTCCCGTCCCCTAGAACCGTCCGTTCTCGGTCCGGAATCCCCGGCCCGTCGTCCGCGACGACGAGTTCTATGGCTCCGCTTGGATCCGCCCGAACGGTAACATCGACGTGGGGAGCGTCCCCGTGTTCGATCGCGTTGGCCACGAGTTCCGAAAGCACCTGCCGGATGACGGATCGGTGCGACGAGACGACCAGTTCGTCCGGGCAGGAAAGCGAGACCTCGCACGGACGGTCCGACGTTCGATACTCTTTGACGACCTCCCGTGCGACGGCTGCGAGGTCGACCGGGTCCGGCGAACCCGCGCTCGCGGTCATTACGTCCTCGGCCTCCCGGGCCTTGGTACTGAGTTCGACGAGATCTGTCGCACTGTCGCGGATGCCGTCCCGCACGTCCTCGTCGTCGATGCGGTCGGCGTACGCGAGGACGACGTCGAGCTCGTTCCGGACGTTGTGTCGGAGGACGCGGTTGAGTACCGAGAGCCGCTGTTCGCGGGTCCGGCGGTCGGTGATGTCCCGCAACAGGACGGTCCTCGCAACCGGATCGGCCCCGCTGTCAGCGTCGGCTTCGGCATCGTCGACCGCTGAGACGCTGAACTGGAACCGCCGGCGCCCCTTCGTCGTCTGGAGGGTGACCGTCCCCGTTGCACCAGCCGAGAGGTCGCTCTCCTCGAGGCCGTCGACGATCGAGTGTATCGGCTCGCCGATCATCGACGCAGGGGCCCGGTCGAACAACTCCGCGGTCGTCGCGTTGGCGTCGAGTACGTGGCCCTCCCAGTCGAGGACGATGACTGCCTCTCGGAGCGCCTCGACGACTCGCGTTCGGGCGACGTAATCGGCCTTGGGGAAGCCAGTCATCACCGGATAGCGCTGTACCGCGACCGCGAACAGTCCGCCGGCGACGAGGAGGCCCACGGTCACGCCGTCTGCGACGGGCTCGCTACTTCCCATCCCGCCCGCGAGATACGGTGCAGCGCCCGCCGAGATCACGATCGCGATCTGTGCCCTCGAGATGCGGGCGTGGTTCCACCCGTGCCCGAGCAGGAGATACGTTCCGTACGTGAACAGTCCCAGCAGCAATAGGATCTCCGTCCCGATGAACGACGCGATCAGTCGCTCGAGGACGGCGGTCGGCGGTCTCACAGCGATGACGACGGCGCTCAGGACGATCGGTATCGCGATGCCCACGAACATGGCGACGCGCCACCGAGTCAGTCCCGTTCCCCGACCAGTGTAACTGAGCGCATACACGACCCAGGCGCCCGGCAGGACGATTCCGACGCCGAACTGACCGAGGTCGATAATCGCTGAGAGCAACGGGACTGCCGACGTGCCGGGCAGTTCCGCCAGCACCGAGAGGACCCCCATGATCGTCAGGAGGCCCAATATGGCGATGACTGGTGGAGCGCTGGGCCGGTCTCGCGACTGGACGGCGAGCCACGTCGTCCAGCCCAGTATCGCCACCGCTACCGCGTCGAGGGCAACGGCCGCGACCGTCCCGGCGAGCGACATCGATCTTTCGCCCGTGTTTTGACAGCCAACTGTAATGAACCCAGTGATCCACAGTTCCGGATCCGGTTACAGATCTCCGGATTCGAACCGCCGGTAGCCGACGGCAAGCGACGCCGCGATCCAGACTACGAGTATCGCCAGTGCGGCCCACCAGTCGACGAACGCCGGTGCACTGTCTCCGACGTACCGACTCGCTCGGTCGATATCGAACCGCACGTCTAAGAGGCGGGCGTACGCTTCGCTGGGTTGGGCTAACTGGACCAACAGCGCCCAGTCGGGCATCCCTATTCCGGGGTCGAACCGGTGGAGAAACGCCACGGCGAACGCAGCGAGATTGCGCCAGAGGACCACCAGCAACAGGTAGCCGACGACCGCACCGTGGGTGATTCGGCGGTCGTTCGCAGTCGATGCCGAGAGTGCGACGGCGACCGCGACGAACGACGCGCCGTAGAGGGCGGTCGCAAACAGAAACCACGGATATGCGGTCGCGCCCTCGGTCCCGTACCGCAGCGCCGCGTAGAGTCCGGCGATCGACAACCCGAGGAGCGTCGGTACCCCAATCTAGCGCCGTCACCGTTGCGTACCGCTTCGACAGTCCGTCGGCAGCGATCGCCGTCATAGCCACGGCTTCGAACACCGGGGGAAAAACGATCGCCGCTGCGTGTCACGCTGAGAAACACCGTCCGTTGCACACCAGCGGTAACAGTAGTAACACCGTGCCTTGTTTCTTCAACTCAAATCACGAAAGCCGTTCTCGATTTGGAAATGAGTGGGTCTGTTGAAATCCTTAGAACAGGATAGGTTTGGCACCCTTTGCGGTAAGTACAGCAACCTTTTACCGGAGGAATCGGCTGGCGTCGCAGACGCCAGCCTCAACCCCCGGCAAAACCCGTTGATGGCAAAAGGCCGCCGTCGCGGGGTTTCACCCCGCTCCGGCGGTGAACCGCTCGCTTCGCTCGCGGATTCTGGGTCCGTCCGCAACGTTCCATTCGCAGGTGTAGTGAGTGATCGTTTCACGACATAGTGTGTATGAAAAATGAGATTTTAATAGAGACATCGCTCACTGTTTGATTATCTCGAGAAAGACCTCAGAAGGCCGCCCGGATGGGCACAGGGGGATGGCCGCCGGGCGGATACGGGACATGGTTGGGGTGGGGTTGGGTGCTGATTTCGTGTCGCGCCTGTGGGGAACGCGACAGTGAATATGTTCGCCTTGACCTATATCAACGCCGCCCCGATTCCGAGTGAGCAAGAATCGTCCCACCATCCCTGTGAGATCATACTCGCTCGGCGTTCCTCGAGGTCCGATCGCCTCATCGATCACGACGTCGAACCGCTCGAGGCCGTCGATGCACTCGAAATCGGATAGCTATCGCTCGGAGTCTGTTGAAATCCTTAAAATAGGATAGGTTTGGCTCCCCTCCCCTGCGGTAAGTACAGCAGAGCTAATCTATTGGCTATTTCACCGAGCGTCGCATCTGAGAAGTAGAATTTCAACAAGGCCAAGTGTACGGAATTAGACGCCAGAATTGATGGCTCGTAACCTGAACTTCGGAAATTTCCTGAAGGACTTGGGAATGCGAATTGGGGCTGCAGCCGTAGTTTTAGGTATATTCTTTGGTCTCGGATATATCAACCGAACAGATTTACTCGGTCTTTCAAGTCTTCTTGGTAATCAGTTTATATTCTTTGCTGTAGCTTTCCTACTGGTTGGAATCGTGTCTCTCGGCTGGATTGTACTCCAGCGGTACAGACAGTAAACAAGCGCAGCCAATAGTACACGATCAGGGCGAGAAACAATTCGGTACGATCCATACCATTACAACAATATCATGTCTCCTTATGATTTCGTTATATGCGGACGTGTAGTGAATATTCATCTTACGCTAAAATACATACGAGGAATAGGATTTCAAAGAGCTAAATGAGTATACACAGCACGCAACCCAGACAACGAGACGTATCCAATGACAGGTATTATATGTCATTGGAACACAATTCTTCTCGTATGCCCTCCAGCAAGTCAGTTGGTACCGCACCGTTGATCACGGGGATTTTGCTCGCGTTCGAATCCGCAGGTACGATCGTCCAAAGCGGCGCGTCGGTATGGCCAATGGCCGGTTTCGTTGGCGGCTGTGCTGCCATCGCCATCGGTCTCGGAACTCTGCTCGAGTGGGAGACGTTCGAGCGAGAACCGACAGAGAGTAACCGATCTCTGGCGGTGCTTGGGCTCGCGGCCGTCGCGTTCTTCGTCGGTGCAGGAATCGCCGTCGCGTAGACCGAATCGATCCAACCAGTAGTACGGTTTGGAGCCGAGACCGTCCAGTGACGTAATTGTGATCGAGCGTCTCTCGACTAGAGGCTATTTAACAATCACAGATAGTATAGGGAGAATTGTTTTGCAGTGGCAATGGAGAGCACATACTGATGGGATTCCCTGAGATCGATTCGGCTGTTTTCTTTGGAACGATCACGATGGTGACGTGGGGAATCTGGGTCGTCCTGGGCAACGCTGCGTCGGAGTCTATCGATCCGCGGACGGCCGCCGCGATCTCCTATCTCGTTGCGGGACCCCTCGCACTCGGATTCATCCTCGTTTCAGACGCCTCGCTCGTCATTACTGCGAAGGGAGGACTGCTCGCTGGCACGGCCGGATTGTTCACCGGGATCGGCCTGATTTCGATGTACATCGGCCTTTCCGGCGGGTCAACGACAACCGTCTCTACGCTCGGTGCGATGTACTTCGTCATCGCGGCTATCATCGGTATGGTCGTCCTCGGAGACGAAGTGACGATAGCACGGCTTGCGGGGATCGCGTTCGCGGCTATCGGTGTCGTGTTGATTACCCAGTAAATATGCCCTCCGCAATCGGTGGACGGTCGGGCAGATTCTCAAACAAGTCGGATTTTCTCCCTGTCCTCAGTACGGCACTCTCGATAGCGGTTGCGTCGATTCTAACCTGCAGAATTTTCGCCCTTAC
Source organism: Natrinema sp. CRL1 (assembly GCF_059162405.1). Lineage (NCBI taxonomy): Archaea > Methanobacteriati > Methanobacteriota > Halobacteria > Halobacteriales > Natrialbaceae > Natrinema > Natrinema sp. CRL1. Next base: position 276,864 of record NZ_JBLVOY010000005.1, read on the forward strand.
AATTCCGGGCATGCAGCGCTGCCACCCGCTCGTGGATTCGAACCATGACGAAGCGTAATGGGCGCTGCAGGATTTGATCAGTTACCGATACTGACTGCGATTTTCCGGCTCTCTGGATGCCAAACAGTATTCCCAACGACTGCGATCGACGAGACTCGAGGACGGAGAATTGCAGACCGTCCCCTACAGCCGGTTCGGCTCCGATCGCTGCGGCGTCGTGTCGGACACCCGAAACACGTTTCAGATCGAGTTTCGCTATTACTAGAGTGTGCGTCTATGCGTACAGAGCCCAACGATGAGCATATGACCTCGATAGCAGTACGCCGGACTGCGGTTCGGGCGGCAGGCGTGATTTTCCGTATAGATGGTCTCGAGTGCGTCGTTCTCGGGGCCGGGAGCCGGTGATCGTCGTGACGGACCACCGGGAGGACGCTCGAGCGCTCGAGGCCGATGTCGTCGCGATCGATGCCGTTCCGGAGCCGGTTGTCGGTTACGAAACCGTGGACGGTACGCCGCGGATCGCAGCGATGAACGAGGCGTTCGATGCGACGTTCGACGCGACATCGACCGGTGTCAGCGTCCGTGAGTGGCTGCTTCGGAACCGCGCGGTCGACGAGGCGACGGTCGCGGACGCCTGCTCTCGGCTCGCCGACGGGAACGCGATCGATGTCGAAATCGGCATCCATTCAGCCACCGAGACTGACGCCCAACGACGACCGGTGCGACTTCACAGCATCGACGGCTCGAGCACCGGTGGCACCGCCGACGGAGCGGATGGCGGCGATACGGTCGATGGCTACGTCTTCGTGACGGAATTAGTGCCGACGAGCGCCGGTACCGTCGAACTCGACCGCGTCGCGAGCGTCATTACTCACGACCTCCGGAACCCGCTCGACATCGCGAAGGCTCACCTCCGGGCGGCCGAAGAGACTGGCGACGCGGACCACTTCGAGCAGGTCGCAGCCGCCCACAATCGGATGGAACGGATCATTCGGGACGCGCTCGCACTGGCCCGCGGCAAGCACGTGCTCGAGGTGACCGAAGGCGTCACAATCGACGCCGTGGCGTCGGACGCGTGGACGACCGTTGATACGGGAGCAGCGTCGCTTTCTGTCGCCGATGATCTGCCGCGGGTCGACGCCGATCCCGATCGGCTCCAACGGCTGCTCGAGAACCTGTTTCGGAATGCCGTCGAGCATGGCTCGACGAGCCCTGATGAGGATGCGAGTCAGGGCGCGACCGACCCGGTCCGAGTCCGTGTCGAAAGCGCCGGCAGCGGATTCTCCGTCGCCGACGATGGCCCCGGAATTCCGGCCGACGAACGCGAACGAGCGTTCGAGCCCGGCTATTCGTCGACCGAGTCAGGGGATGGAACCGGGCTCGGGTTGACCATCGTCGAACGGATCGCTCGCGCACACGACTGGACCGTCTCGGTCTCGGAGGGGTCACGTGGCGGCGCAAAGTTCGAGTTTCAACCGATCCGCGAACGATGACTGAACGGCACAACGACATCAATACGGAGGGCAACGGCGGCGATACAGACGCGATGGACGAGCGACTACGACAGGCCCCGATCGGGGTCATCGAAACGACGAGCGACGGGGTCGTCGTCAACGCGAACGACGCTGCAGCGAGGCTGTTAGAAGCCGACCCGGCCGCACTGTGTGGGGCGGCGATCGAGGAGCAGTTTCCACGGTCGGCCGCCGGGACGCTGCGGGAGGCCTTTGACGGCACGTCGCCGACCCCCGCGTCGTTCGAAGAGTACTACCCGCCGATCGACCGATGGCTCGCGGTCGACGTCCGCGTCGACGAGGGGGTGCTCGTCTACGTCCGGAACCACACGCCGCGCAAGGAACTCGAGCAGACCGTCGATCGATTGGACCGACACCTCGAGCGGGTCCAGCGGATCAACTCGCTGGTCGCGACGGTGTTGCAGCAGGTCATCGGCGCGTCGGACCGCTCAGACATCGCTCGAACGGTCTGCGAGCGACTGGGCGGGACCGACCTCTACCGGTTCGCGTGGGTCGGCGACCGGGCGTTTTCCGAGGAGCACCTGCGGGTTCTCGCCGCGGCGGGCGACGCGGCCGACCTTCGCGAGCGAATCGACGAGAGTCTAGACGACGAGTACCCCCTTCCCGGCCAAGCAGCCGTCGCATCGGGCGAGACCAGACACGTCGAGGCGATTGCCGAGGACGACGCCGTCCCCCACGGCATCCGTCGAGCGGCGTTTGGCCACGGGCTTCGGTCGTGTCTTGCGGTCCCGCTTGCCTACCAGGGTACTGTTTACGGCGTCGTAACGGTGTACTCCGGACAGGAAGACGGGTTCAGCGAACAGGAACGGGTCGGCCTCGAGACGCTGGGAAGCGTTGCGGGGTTCGCGATCAAGGCCGGCCACCAGGAGGACCTGTTGGTCGCTGACACAGGTACCGAGGTGACCGTCGAGGTTCGCGACGAGACGGTCCCGTTCGTCGGCGCTGCGACCGCAGCCGATCGAACCCTGTCGTTGGACGGCGCGATCCCTCGCGGCGACGGTACCGTCGTCTGCTATCTTACCGCCGACGGGTCGCTCGAGGGCGTTGCCGAATCGCTTTCCGGTCGTAAAGGCGTTGTCGACGCACGACGGATACGGTCGGAGACGGATCCACTCCTCCAAGCGACCGTCGTCGACGACACGCCCGTGACCGCACTCGCGGCGTGGGGTGCGACGATCAAAGGCGGCGAGTACGGAGCTGGATCGGCCCGATTCGTCGCCGAACTCCCGTCCGACGGGGACGTTCGGCGGCTGATCGAAGCCGTCGACGCCGTCGTCGCGGAGACCCGACTCGTCGCCAAGGAGCAGACCGCTCGAACGCCAGCGTCGGCCGAGGCGTTTCGGGACGCCCTCGAGGAGCAACTGACCGACAGACAGCGGACGGTGCTGCGGACCGCCCACCTGTCGGACTACTTTACCTCGCCGCGCGGGAGCACCTCGGCGGAGGTAGCGGAGACGCTCGACATCGCTGGGTCGACAATGCTCTATCACCTCCGGCGGGCGGAGCAAACACTCGTCGAGGCCTTTTTCGATGCCGACTCGAGGGCGGGACCCTCCGATCTGGACGCGGACGTGACTGATGACCGGTAGGTCGGCGTCAATACCGTCCGCGGTCGATGCCGGAGAACTCGGCCAGTAACTCCTCGCTTTCCGGGAGCAGCCCCAGCACTCGCTCCTCGATGGCGTTGCGGCGCGCCTCGAGGTCAGCGAACCGATCGTCGCTCTCGATCTCGGCGGCGGGCAGTTCGGCGTCGACGACCGCTCGCGTCGACTCCAGACGGAAGTACTCGCCGAGGAGTTCGTACGCGAGGACCTGACACTGCTGGTCGACGGCCGCGCGGAGATCCTCGCGTTCGACCGGCTTCGAGAGGTAGTCGTCGAACGGCATATCGACGATATCCAGCCCGGGATCGATCGCCGTCACCATCACGACTCGCGTTTTGAGATCCCGTTCCCGGAGCCGATCGAGTACCTCGTCCCCCGAGAGGTCGGGCATGTGCCGATCGAGCAAGACGACATCGGGTACCGGTCCGTCGTCGATGACCGCGAGCGCTTCCTCGCCGCCGTACGCGACGGTCACGTCGGCGACGTCCTCGAGGCGGAGCGCGTACGCGTCGGCCACTTTCTTCTCGTCGTCGACCATCAGGATCCGGGGCTCCGATACGCGCATCACGTTTCCCATCCTACCGGTCGGTAGACTGTCACCGTACTAATATCCCGGCACGAGCGGGACGTGGTGACCACGCGCCGACGCACAGTCGTCTGTCCCCGAACCGAACGGTGAGCACGACACGGCGTATCGAGTCGGTTGGACGCCTGCCAATAGCTAGAGTGGCTCCGTGACATCGTTGGGACTAGTAGCGTCATCGTACAGGGACCGTCCCGTCCAACCAACAACCACCGATGTCGAGATCACGGCCGTCTCACAGTGGGGTACGACCGAACGGGCGACGCGGAACCCCGTTCGAGAACGACGAACCGACGATCGATGCGGAGGCGGTGCTCGAACTCCTGAGCGACGATCATGCCCGGAGCGTGGTAGACGAACTCTGCGAGGCCCCGCGTTCGGCGAGCGAATTAGTCGAACGTCTGGATAGTTCCCGCGCCACCGTGTACCGGCGTCTGGACAGTCTCGAGTCCGCTGGGATCGTCCGGAGTTCGATCAGCGTGCAGGCAAACGGTCACCACCGACAGCGATACCGTATCGCGGTCGATCGAGTACGCCTCGGTTTCGACAGCGACGGACTCACGATCGAGGGTAGCGCTCGAGGTGACCGCAGATGCGATAACGACTCAACGGTGTACCGTTAAGAGTATGTGTCGGTTGGGTAACTAATTCGGAGCGAGTGACGACAGGGCCGTCCGAACTGTACAATCCCTTTCATGATTCTAATACCGAGTAGGGCTGCAATCCGGTCGTACGCCTGGAAATTGCTCGAATAGCACGGCGAGAACGAGCCGTACCGACGACTTCCTCGCAACACAAGGGAGAAACAGAGGACCGCTATCCTCGCGGCACTGGGCAACGAATCGACCCTCGCCCCTTCATTCTGTGACGTCGACTGCGACCGCTACTTCGTCGTCGAATGAGACGGAGAGCGACACGGCGACGGCCTCGAATTTCTCCCGGTGGTGTCCGTCGTCACAGATCGTCGTTTCCCGTCGTGCGAGACCAGCATCGTGAAGTTCGTTGAGGCGACGGTAGGCGGTCGGTCGCGATATCTCCGCGGCGTCGGCGACGGCACGGCCGCCTCGTGGTTGCTCCACGATGACTTCGTACACGCGGCGGGTGTATTCATCCCCAAAGAGATCGAGCAGTTCAGCCGTCGTGGGGCCATCTCTTTCCGGTCGATCGTTTCGGCGTTTCGACTGTGACGTTCCGAGGGGAGCAGCCATACTACTGAGAACACCACCCGTCACACTGGATGGCGGTGCTAGCTATCCTATTCGTCTCGGTCGCACGGCTCTAGAAGTACGGAGCGATCAGCGGAACCTGTCACGTCGGCAGGTTCGCAAACATGATGGCCAAGCTCCCGAGAACGAAAGTTCCGGACGCGACGATCGCATACCAAATAACCCCGATCGCGAGCGCGATCCGACCGCTTCGTCCCGCCGTCTCGGTCGTTCGATCGCTGTTTGCGGACGAGAAACGCACGGCGGCGAATACTCCGATTGCGGGGAGGAATACATTGGCGGCGAGGACGCCGACGACGATACTCGCTGCGTTGCCGCCCGTGATCGGCCCGGTTCCGGCAACGAGGAGCGCGACAGCGAGATACGAAAGACACTGTGCCACGATCAGGCCGCTTCCGAGAAGCAGATAGTTCGCAACGAACCACCGGGTTGGCCACCGAAACAAATTCCGAAGTTGTCTGATCGCTAAGAGCGGGGACCAGAACAGCAAAACGATGGTCGCAAAGCCGCCGATGATCCCTAATTCGGCGAACGCCATACCCGATCTTGTGCCCCTCGGCATATATCAATTCTTCTGTGTTTCTCCATCAGATATACGAATCGCTCGCTCACTCTCACGAGAATGCAGTACGGTATCTCGTGCCGAACACACTCCCCTCTCTTGACTCTCGATTTCCGGTTTGTTAACAGGTCGAAAAGACAGCAGAACTGATCAGACATTACTTTGTAACGTAAGGTTCGATACGTCGGTGATGGAACCACTCGAGATCGGCGCTCGGATACTGGCCGGTATCATCCTCATCGGATTGAACGCGTACTTCGTCGCGATCGAGTTCGGACTCACCCGCGCCAGACAGTACCCCGAATCGGAGTTCGATACCCCGAGCCTGCAACTCGCGTGGGAGATGACCGACGACCTCGAGTTCTACTTGACGACGTGTCAGATCTGGATTTCAGGGACGAGTATCGCCCTCGGGATCGTCGCTGAACCCGGATTGGCGGCCCTGTTCGAACCGCTGTTTGCGAACACGGCGCTGGCGTCAGTCGGTGCCGGCTCGCTGCTCGGCTTCGCCCTCATCAATCTGATCCATCTCACGCACGGCGAACAGACGCCGACGTACCTCGGCGTCGAACGCTCGAAGCAGGTCTGTCGATACGGCGCACGGCCGCTGTACTGGTTCGCGAAGGTGCTCGCCCCGGCGATCAAATTCGGCGATATAGTCGCAAAGGGAACGCTCGGCCTGTTCGGTATCGAAATGACGGGCGCGTGGCGTGATACCGAACGGGACGTGATCGAATCTCGAGCCGATATGCGGAACCGACTCGGCTCCGTTCTCGACGAGGGCGATCTCCCCGACGAGCGTCGCGAAGAGGTACTGAACGCATTCCAGATCGGCGATCAACCGGTCAGCGAACTGATGGTGCCGCCCGAGGAGATCGTCGCGCTGTCAACTGACGAAAGCGCCGAAGCGAACTTCCGAAAGATGGAACAGCGGCCGCATACGCGCTATCCGTTGATCGGCGAGGAGCCGACCGACTTTCGCGGTATCGTCTATACTCCGATCCTCGTCAGACACCGTCAGGAGTTGGCCGACGGCGATATCGACTTCACCGAATTGGCCGCACCGCCGATGACGCTCTCCCCAGATACGGACGTTAGCGATGCCATCGATCAGTTCCAAACCGAACGCCAAGAACTCGCGTTCGTGATCGAAGACAGCGAGGAACGACGTTCCTCGAGCAGTCGGACGCAGTCCGACGACGGCGATGTCGTCGGACTGGTGACCGTGACGGACCTCCTCGAAGCGATTATGGGCGACCTCGAGGACCCGCTCGACAACGGGCAACTCGAGTGACTGCGACCCGACGCACTCTTGCGAGCGCGGGTGCTCCAACCGCTCCGAGTACGGCTCATTTCCACCGACAGGATTTATTTAATTACCAGTAATAGGTAAGACATGGCTGATACGGTCACGGTTTTAATAAAATATTACGTCCTTGATAGGAAGTTTCCTGCGACTATGTTTTGGGCCGTAGTACTTTGTACGCTAATAAATATCGTAGAGTTGGAATACAATCTAGCTGCATTATTTAATCCGTCCGGCCCATCGGCTGGGTCCGGCCAGATCATTGGGTGAGTCGTTGCTGGCTATCTTCATACTGGTACGCGGCGAGACGCGTTGAAAGTCGGTGGATACGCCGGTGGGCTACCGATTCTCGTTTTCGGACCAGCAGCACTCGTCCTTCGTATCGGTACTCGACCGACTGCGTTCACGCTGGAGTCTACTGTTCTCCAATATGCATTCGGTTTCCTCCTAGTCTACCCATTTATGATCGGTATGAGTTTATTGTTCGGTGGTATCGGAGACTTTGCTGGTCATTGGATCTCGAAGAAATCCGCTTGAATTTACCTGTAGCGGCATAGCATCGTCCCTGTTGAAACTCTCTGTATCATGTAGCGATTTTCGTGAAATGAGTGCACGCTACGACTTCCCTCTACTGTTTCTCACAGGGGTTTCCTCGCTGACTGCGTTCGCTGCGGGATCCACTCATCGCAAAAATCTACGCTAAAAGGCTGCTGGCTCGCTCTCCGGTCTCGCCAGCAGTGAACCCCTTCGCTTTGTTCAGTGGATGGTAGTGTGCCCACTGCACAGCCTATACTGAACGTGATTTTCACATCCTCTCCCCTGAATACCGAAACCGAATTACCGACTACTGCTAGGCGTCCGGGTCTCGGTTCGTCGTCAGAACGGGACTCGAGACGCTGCGAAGCACTCGTTCGGTGATGCTCCCGAGAAAATGTTCGTCGAGCCCGGTCCGGCCGTGTGTCCCCATGACGACGAGATCGATTCCCTCTCTATCGGCGTAGGACGTGATCTGTTCCGGGACTGATCCCGTTTCGACGGCGGTCACGACGTCGGCGACGCCCAGATCGGCCGCCGTCGATTCGGCGTCCGCGAGGAGATCCGCTGCGTGATCTTCACGGTCGGTTTGATCGGTGAGCGAGCCGACCAGTTGCTCCTCGAGAACCGTAAGCAGATGTACGGTCGCGTCGTTTCGGGTTGCTATGTCCGCGCCCAACTCCAGTGCAACCCCTGCGTGGTCGCTTCCGTCGGTCGGGACTAGGACGGATTCGTACGGGTACGTTGGGACGGTGTCAGTCGCACGAACCGTCAGTACTGGCATCGGCGCTGCGTTGACGACGCGCTCCGCAACGCTTCCGATGATGTAGCCCTCGAGGCCGTCCCGGCCGTGGGTTCCCATCGCTACGAGATCGACATCCTTCCGTTCGGCGTAGTCGACGATCGCGTCAGCGGGCCCGCCTTGTACGACGTCCGTGGTCACGGGAACGTCGCGGTCCGCTACCCGTTCGCGGGCGTCAGAAACGATTTCCTCGCCCTCGCGCACGAGGACGTCGACGACGTTGGTCCCGATCCGGGTCTGACTCGGCTCGTTCGTGTCCGCGACGTAGAGGAGGGTAACGGTCGACTCGTGGTCGTCTGCGACCTCGAGTGCATGGTCCAGCGCCACTGTCGCCGAATCGCTCCCGTCGACGGGAACAAGAATGCGGTCGTACATGACGGTCGGTGTCTACGTTCCGGTCCGGTATACACCTTGACCTCTCGGAGGAGAGTCGACATCCGAAGGGCGTGCCGACGGATCGTTCTACGACGCGATCTCACCGGAGACTGCAGGAACACGGCCAACGATTATGCTGCCCGCGGTGCTGCCACGGAACGGTACCGAATTATCGATGACACTGCCCTCTGTGCGGGTGTGCTTGCCGGTCGACACCGGCGTTTGGACGGTCGCGAACCGCCTCCTGCAGGGCGGGGTCGTCGCCGGACTCGCGGCGGGACTCCGGCGGCGCGACCCGAGCGTGATCGTCAACGGCGTCCTCTCGCTGCTGTTCGTTTCACTTCCAAAATACGTCGAGCGCCGGTACGACGTTCGCTTTCGCCCGTGGCAGCGGGGCTGGATCTCGACGGCGGCGCTGGTCCACACGCTCGGCATGCTCGGCCCGTACGACCGCATCTGGTGGTGGGACCACCTCGCGCACACGCTCTCAGGCGTCGTCATCGCCGGCGCTGCTGACGTGCTGTATCGATCCACTGTCAGCGCGGAGCGTCGACTCTCGAGCCGATCCCGACCCGCGTTCGTCGCCGGAACCACGCTCGGACTCGGCATCATCTGGGAGGGACTCGAGTACGTCGTCCACGCAGTCGGCGACCGGGTCGGATTCGAACCCTTGCTCGTCCACTACGGGCGGTTCGACACTGTCGTCGATCTCGTCTTCGATCTGTTCGGGGCGGCGATCGTCGTCCGGTTCGGCCGAGACGGGTTGGGGAATCTCGTCGTTTCGGATGGGAACGAGAACTGACGACCGCGACCATGTCTCTCACTGCCGTACCTTCCTTCTCGAGGTGATCCCGGATCGACGCCGACCGGGTGCACGGTCCGGGTTTCGATCAGTGCTTTGATGCTTCGATTTCCGCGTAGTACTCTTCTTTCGTCAGGTCGCCGTCGAGATACGCGGTCGCCCATTCGGGCTCGAGATAGAACATGAAATCCGTTATCCCGTCTTCATCGAGAGCGGTCGGCATCGACCGCCGGTCGAACCCCTGATCGACGATGTCGGTGTATGCGTCGCCGAGAATCCGGATGTCTCCGTCGACGCCGGTGCTGTCGGTGTACTGGGGGACAAACATATCGTGTAGCTGCCATTGGGCTACCGAGAGATCGTCGTCGATCGCGTCGACCATCTCCGCCGCGAGCGCGCTCGTTTCGTCGCTAACGTCGCTTCCGACATCGCCCCGCTGGTCGCCGTCATCAGTTTCAGGGTCGGTTCCTTCCCCGCTTTCGTCCGTCTCACCGAGACACCCTGCAATCGTTCCGACGCCGACGGCGGCCCCGCCGGTCAGTACTGCTCGTCGCGATACGCCCTCGACCGCGGTAGATAGCTTTTCTTGCACGGTATGTTCTCCGTTCGATCGGCTCTGTCTGAGCTACGGACTCAACCGTTTAAAAACGTGCGTTCGATCGCGTGTCATCGGCGACCGATCGATTCGTGAAACTGGGTGCTCGAGGTCCGTTCGCCAACAGCGCAGGTCGTCAGTGGCGACAGGGGGATATATGCTCGGCCGGCCGGTATCCGACTAGTGCTGTGGTATCCGATCGACACCGACTCGAGGAGACGTTCTGGCGGCGACATTCGAATCCGAAGAGCGGGTGGAGTCGCACGGTAGTGCTCCCGGCGATACTCTACGCGATCTACCACCGGGAGTGGAAGATAGCGGCAGCCGCGGTGGTCTTTACGATTCTCAACCCGCTTTTGTTTTCGCCGCCGGAAACCGACGACTCGTGGATGACTCGCGTGGTCCTCGCCGAGCGATGGTGGAAGGACCGAGACCGCGGTGTCATCGGAATCACGTATCCGAACGTTCTCAACGCGGTCAACATCCCGGTCACTCTCTACGCGATTATCGCAGCCTATCGCCGGCAACCGCTTCGAACCGCACTCGCCGGAGCTGGGTCGATGCTGCTCAAATTCTGGTACGTCGGCGAACTCGTCCGCGAGTACGACGCCGAGACCGACCGTTAGCCCCTAACGATGCGCTCGCTGGTCGCTCCGCTGTACGAGCGGCCGCTGTCTATCGGGGACCGGCAGGTGGTTTCAATACCGACGCGGAAGTGGAAGCGACTACCAGACCCATGACGGAGGATCGTTCCGCCGCGGATATCTTTCGCCTGCTCGCCGACGAGACCCGGATCGATATTCTTTGCGCCGTCGCCGTCGCACAGTCCGAACGGGAGCGGGTCGGCTCGGGGGCCGCTGAACTCGCGTTTTCCGAAATCTACGAGCGGGTTGCGGTCGAGAACACGTCGAAACTCTCGTACCACCTCGGCGAACTCGCGGGAACCTACCTGCGGAAACGCGACGACGGGTATTCGCTTTCCCACGCCGGAGAACGGATCGTTCGGTTCATTCTCTCGCGGAACTACGAGCGGCCGGCGTCGTTCGGTCCCGAACCGGTCGCCGGCACGTGTATTTTTTGCGGGGCGAACGCGCTCGAGGCGAGGCTGTCCCACCAGTTCTTCCGTATCGACTGTACGGCCTGTGACCAGCAGGTAACGGGGCAGCCGATAACGCCTGCACAGGTCGAGACGCGCGACGGTGACGAACTGATTCGAAGCGTGCAATTCCGGAGTACGGTGGATTTCAGGCAGATCCGACGGGGGATGTGTCCGGAATGTCGGGCAGCCCTTTCGGCCGACGTCGTTCCGGTGCCGGAGAGTCCGCTGCCGGATGCCGACTCGTTTGTCGTGACGAGCACCTGCGAGGCGTGTCTGCGAGAGTACACGAGCCCGTTGACCTACAGCGTCGCCTCTCATCCGGCGTCGATCGCGTTCCACTGGGATCGCGGGATCGATTTGACGGCACAGGGTCTCTGGGAGTTTCACGAATACGTCCGCGAGGGTCGCTGGACGTCCGACCGGGTCGGCTTTGATCCCGACGAGTACGAGGTCGTGTTACGCCACGGAACTGACGCGATTCGGCTCTCCCTCGACTCGAGTGCGACGGTGGTGCAGACCGAGCGCGTGCGACGCGAAACCGACGCGTTTTGACGTTCGTGACAGAAGTCTTACGAAATCATCGTTGAGCGGCTGGCAGCACTGAGCGGGAGCTCCGCTGCATCCTGATCTGCAGCGCGTCGTTGCTCGAGTTTCCGCTCAATACTGCTTTTGAATCGAATCCGACAAATTATCAAATGTCCGATACTTTTATCGGTATCGCTGGCCCGACCCGTACTCGCAGTCAACGGAGACGAGACACACCATGCACTCGAGGAACTCCCCTGAATCGACGGACCGGCCGAATCGAACGGCCAGACCACAGCCAGACCGACAGCGATCGAGCGGGAGCGATTCGCTGTCGGCCGAAGAGATCGCCGACGCGTACGCGGCGGTCGCCGACGACCTCGCTCGGTGGCGGTACCTCGACCGGCTCTTCGCCGGTCGCTATCGCCGCCGGCAGTTCGAGCACGCGACCGGTCGCGTTCTCGACGTCGCCTGTGGCATCGGACGCAACTTCCGGTATCTCTCGTCGGCGAGCGAGGTCGTCGGCATCGACATCTGCGACGAACTGCTCGTCCATGCTCGCGACGAACTCGAGCGACTCGGGCTGGACGGCACCGTCCACCGGATGGACGCTCAGTCACTTGCCGTCCCCAGTGATCGCTTCGACACAGTCATCTCGTCGTTTTCGACGTGTACGTTCCCCGATCCGATCGCGGCGCTGCGGGAGATGGAGCGAGTTTGTGCCGCCGACGGCGAGATCCGACTGCTCGAGCACAGTCCCAGCGACCGCTCCCTGCTCGCCCGACTCCAAGAGCGACGTGCCGAATCACAGTACGAGCACAACGGCTGCCGGTTGAACCACGACCCGCTCGCGACGGTCGATCGAGCTGGACTCGAGGTCGAGAACGTCTCAACCGCGTTCTTCGGTCTCGTCACCGCTATCGACGCGACGCCGAGGTGAGCGACCAATGTCATGCACACGCCCCCGCAACCTCGACACCCGGTCAACTCCACATGCTTCCGACCCATCCCACGATGAACGGCGACATCACTAGCACCTCGAGACGGTCGTTTCTCGCCGGTTTCGGCGGCCTCGGTGGCCTCGAAGTTGTCGGTCTCGATACTGCAGCCGGCCAACCGAGCGAAACTACCAGCCCGAGAGCCGGCGACTCGCGGTCGGACGACGAGCCGTTCGCGAGCCCGGACGAACTCGAGGCGTTCGTCGACGAGGCGATGGCCGAACGCATCGGAACGGTGACGCCCGGTGCGACCGTCGCGATCGTCAGCGGAGAGACGCCGGTCCTCACCCGCGGGTACGGGTCCGCCGACGTCGACGCCGACGTTCCAGTCCGGGCCGACGAGACGGTGTTCCGGGTCGGCTCGGTCGGCAAACTCGTCACCTTCACCGCGGTCATGCGAGGCGTCCAACGGGACGTGCTCGACCTCGATACGGACGTCAACGCGTACCTCGAGGACTCCGCCGTCACGGTCCCGGATACGTACGACGACCCCGTGACGCTCCGGCACCTCGGCACGCACACCGCCGGGTTCGAATCGACGCTCGATCCGGGCATTGTCGACGATCCGGACGAGCTGGCACCGCTGGAGGCGGTTCTTACCGATCAGCAGCGCTCGCGCGTTCGGCCGCCCGGCGACCGCGTCGGCTACTCCAACTACGGCGCGGCGCTCGCGGGACACGTCGTCGCCGAAGCCCACGGGACCCCCTTCGAGGCGTTCGTCCAGTCGGAACTCTTCGATCCGCTCGACATGACTCACAGCACGTTTGCCCAGCCCGTTCCATCGGGACGGCCCGGTGACCGTGCCACACCACACGTCCGCGAGGGCCGATCGTTCGTCCCGGCCGACGGCGTGTACATCGACATGCGGCCCGCGGGGTCGCTGAGCACGACGGCCACGGACATGGCGGCGTTCATGAGCGCACACCTCGGCGACGGCACGGTCGGCAACGCGCGGATTCTCGACGCGGCGACGGCGGATACAATGCACGACCGCCACCACGTTCGTCACCCGGCAGTCACCAACTGGCGATACGGGTTCCACGAGTACGGTGAACCGAACGCCGATCTGATCGCCCACTCGGGGGCCACGGTACATTTCGCGAGCCACCTGCTGCTCGCTCCCGACCGCGACGCCGGTATCTTCGTGGCCTATAACAGCAACTCGAGCGAGCCGCCCGCGGCCGTCGTCGACGAGATCGTCGCGGAGTACGATCTCCAACCGGAGCCGGAATCGCCCCGCCCCACGGCAAGAGCGGGCGGGCGAGAGCGCGCTACAACCGTCGCCGGCGAGTACAGCCTCACGTCTCTCCCCCAGAGTGGCCCGCTCCAAGTCGTCGACGTGCTCGAGCGCTTGCTCGTCGACCCCGCCGACGACGGCCGACTCGTCACCGATTCGCTCGGCGGGACCTCTCGGCGGTGGGTCGAGACCGAACCGTACGTCTATCGGGAGGTCGACGGCCGCGACATCCTCGCCTTCGACGTCTCGGACGGCGACGTGGAAGCGGCACACCTGAACAGCGACCCCACCGGCGTCTACGAACCCGTCCCGCTACACGACCGGCGATTCGTCACTGGTGGCGTCCTCGGAACGGCGCTGGCCGGCTTCGCGCTCTCCCTGACCGGGCGGGCCGGCTCGAGCGTCCGGCGGCGCTGGAACGGGTCCCGAAGCGAGGACGAGTCGGACACGGGGGATCCCCAATGAGCGACGAGAACTCCACACAGCAGTCGTTCGGCTGTGCGCGTGAGAACGACGGCCGAAGTGGGATTCCGCGCGGCCTCGACCGTCGCCTGACCAGTCTCCCATGGCTCGCCCGTGCGGCGGGCGTCGGGCTGAGCGGCGTTTCGATCGCGTTCGTCGCGCTCTTCGTGGTCGTCTTGGAAACCGGCGGCGAACTCACGCTTTTCACGCGCCCGCTCCCGTTGCGGATCGCCCTTGTTCTCCCGTTTCTCATCGGCGTCCTCACGCTCGTCACGACCGCCGGTGCAGTACTCGCGTGGCGGTATCGGTACTGGTCGCTGTCCGCACGCGTCCACCAGACGATACTGGCGCTGTTGGGACTCGCGTTCAGTTGGCAACTCTCGAGACTCGGATTCCTCCCGTTCTGACCGCGTCGGCTACCGCGAGACCACCTGACCGACTGAAACACGAAACGCACAGAAACGAAGTCGGGTCAAGCGACCCTGGTGCTCGAGGACGAGCCGATCGCGGTGGAGGCGGACGAAAGCCGCCTCAGTTCGTTGCTGGAAAACCTGCTCAACAACGCCGTGCTTCGAGACAGCGAGAGCGGCGGTGCCCGCTTCGAATTCCAGCTGTAGCGGCCGCGAAAACGGCGGCTCGGTGCCGGTTCTGACAGCTCTGTTTTCCGCCGTGATTGACATCCTCCCTGCCCTGAAGGGTGAGGATTCCCTCGTGGGACAGCACGTCGGTCGTGCGTCCCCGAAGGCACCCTGACCGAGACCATCGGGGTCTCGGCTGTGGTTTGTGAGTAGTGCGTCGGGCCTCGCAAGGAGGCGTGGTGTGCTTGGGTATCCGCTTGCACCTCACAGGCCGTGCCATCGACCCGACTTAACCACGATGGTCGAGTAATCGGGTGTCTCGGTTTCGATTCGGACCCTTACGATGGTACTGTCAGTGGAACCGATAAACACGATATCCCGACGGTATGAGTATGCTGTGACAAGGTTTTAGCCGATGTAATCGCTTCGTAGTGCAATGACAACGGGGGTCTATCCGGAAAATCCGACGTTCAAGTGTATCGCACCCCGAACCCGCCGAGAGAGCCTCCGCGCCCTCAACGGGTGGGAATCAGCGGTTTCCACGGAGCAACTTACAGCCCACCTTACCACCACGACGCAGGGGACCGCATCGCCCAGCGACGCAGCGGCCGAGGTGCTGTACACCCGACTCACTCACGTTCATCTGCCGGCTTTGGCCGCTGCAAACTTCGTTTCGTGGGACCGAGACGCCGACGTCGTTCGAACGACCGCACACCCGGCGCTCGATGACCCGCGGTTCGAACAGTTGCTCGAGCTCGAAGCCGACGAACTAGACGCCGTCCTTTCGGCGCTGGCTCACGACTATCGGCGGATCGTCCTGACGGAACTCGGTGCCGACCGGACGCAATCACGAGCCGACCTCACACGAGCGATTCGCCGCCGGTTCCCGGACTCGGTCCGGTCTGCGGTGCCCTCGAGCGAGGCGATTTCCCGTTCGCTCCATCACGTCCATCTCCCGAAACTCGAGGAACTGTCTCTCCTCGACTTCGATCCGTCCACCGGGCAGGTCGCTCCGGTCGACCATCCCGTCCTCGAGCAAGTCTTTGCAATCATTTTCGACTGGGACGATTCGCCCGTCGATCGATTGGATGGATTCCTTGGCGGATTGGCGAACTCCTATCGAGACGTGAGTCGAGGAACGAACGATCGGGTCGACTGGCCACACTTCTGGAGTGAGCCGCATAATGGATAACTCGCTGGAGCTGTGGGCGTATCTGCTCAGCAATATGGGGGCGATCGTAGCCGGCGGTCTCTTGACCGGGCTGAGTGTTCTCGCGTATCGACGAAATAGTGAGCAGCCGTCATACCGGTTTGCGGCCATCGGTTTCGCCCTGATTCTGCTGGGAACGCTCATCGACCCGGTCTTTCTCTTCCGAATATCGGTTGACCGCCACTTGACGCTCGCTGAACTGTTACTCCTTCAGTTCAGCGAGGATATCCTGTTCGCGGCCGGGCTCGGCGCGCTCTTCTATGCGATTGTCCACCACGGGTCGGCGACGCCGTCGACGGCGGATGCCGTTTCGTACGATGACGAGCGAGCCTGGAGATACGACCCGCGGGATGACGACTAAGCAGTGTTCTACGAACTGGTTCAATTTGGCTGATCCCCACGGTCCCCATTCTTTCGGACGAGCGTTCGAGACGGAGACGACGGTCGAGGTGTGCCAGAGAATAAGAGCGGGCATCGGGTACTGGCCGACCGACGGATTCGTCTCTCGGATCGATGACTCTGTTTATTCGGTGTAGCGCTCGATCAGCCCGCGGAGCCGATCCGCCGGGAGCGCGCCAGTCTGTTGTTCGACCTGTTCGCCGTCTGCGAAGAGCGCGAGCGTCGGCACGCCTCTGACGCCGTACGATCCCGCGAGTTGCTGGTGGCTGTCGACGTCGACTTTCGCGACCACGGCCTCGGTCTCGTCGGCCAGTCCCTCGAGGACGGGCTCGAGCATCTGACAGGGACCACACCAATCGGCGTAGAAGTCGACGAGAACCACGTCGTGTTCCGCCGTGACCGCCTCGAGGTGGTCTTCGCCCTCGATGGGGAGTGGATCGTTCATCGACTGGTCAGAACCGCCGCGTGTATCAGTTGTCATCACTTCCACGTACGGACCCAAGGCGCTTAAAGTTTGTGCGTATTGCACAATACAGTGGCGTCGGGAGCTGACGTGTGCGCACTGTCTTCGTTCGCAACTGAGACGACTACGGCGGTACTATCGGACAATAACGTGAAATACGGGGTCCATCTTTTTGCGAAATTCGACTATTGTTGTGCGTTTAATTAGCAACTACGCATCAAATCGTACACAGTACTCTCCTGCGTTCTGCGGTGATCGGTGAACTCGAGTCCGCTGCCGTCAGGCAGGTGGGGACATCACTGCTGTCCATGCCGGGCAACTCATGGTGTACGCGTTGGATCGATCGGTGCCACCGGCGACGGCGTTCTCAGAGCGCAGGGACTGACGGTGTTCTTTGCGACACTGGGGCGAGGCCCCGCCGGAGTGAACCCCCTCGAAATCGGTCTCAGGCTGTTCGCCGGAATGGGGTTGATACTCGCGAACGCCTTCTTCGTCGCGATCGAGTTCGCCCTCACTCGGGTCAGACAGTACCCGGAATCGACGTTCGATGAACCGGGGCTCCGGCGACCTCGAGATCTACCTCACGAGCTGTCAAGTCGGAATCAGTGCGACGAGTATCGCCGTCGGCATCGTCGCCGAACCGGCCCTCGCGACGCCGCCGAACACGCTCGTCGCCGAGACGCCCGTTAGTGACGCCATCGACGACTTCCAAGCGCCCCATCAGGAACTCGCGCTCGTCGAATCCGACGGCGAGATCGTCGGCCTACTCACGGCGACGGACGCCCTCGAGGAACTGGTCGGCGCGTTCGACGATCCGCTCGACACGGTGGATTTCGTCGCGGATCGGCACCGATAAGCGCCGATCGAAACGGACCGGTTGTATTTTCGTGGCTCGCTCGGTTTCTCAGCGGCCGATCCGGTCAGCTCTCGGCGGGGACTTCGGTGTTGGCCTCGGCGTGTTCGTACTTGTCCTCGAACTCCTGGATGAGTTGCCCCATCTTCGCGTACCAGTCGTTTAACATCCGCTGCATATCGTTGGCGATCTGGGTCGGATCCGTCGGGTAGTAGACGTGGTAGTAGCCGCCCTTTTCGTAGTTGATCTGCTCTTTCTGGATGAACCCGCTCTGGAGCAGTCGCTGGATCGAGCGGTACGCGGTCGAACGCTCGCGGTCGACCCGGTCGGCGACCTCGTCGATCGTCAGCGCTTCCTCGCTCTCGACCAGCACGCGAAAGCAGTCCTTGTCGAGTTGTTTGAGCCCGTGGATACACTCCAGCAGCCCCTCACACTCCATGTCCTGTTGTAGTTGCTCTGCCATCGAGTTTGCCATTTTACTACCGCGTGGTAGGGCCCGTGCCGGCATAAGGGTTGTGTGAATATTGTGCAATCTCAATGAGCCGACATGGGACGGCAACGAGCGGTCCGCTGTGACGTCAATCTGTGGACGCCGCGGACGATTTCGACCGCTTTCGGACCGCGGTGACGGTGCTGTAGATTACGGCCCCGCTGACCGCAAACGCCGAGAGCAGGATCAGGGCGAAACCGACCGTGTTGAACGCCTCGATCGCCAAGTAGTCGCCGGCCTGCTGGAACGCCACGGCGACCGATCCGCCCAGCAGCATCAGCCCGAAGTAGATCTCGATGTCGTCTTCGTCGACGATGGTCGTCGCGGCGGAGCCGATCCGGGCACCCAGCGCGCTCCCGGCGAGCAGCGGCGCGACGATCGAGAGGTCGACGCCGCCGTTGAGTCCGTAGGTGAACGCCCCGAACCCGCCCGAGAAGACGATCTCGAACAGATCGGTTCCGACTGCGACGGGAACCGGGACGCCGATGAGATAGACCATCGCGGGCATCTTGATGAACCCGCCGCCGACGCCGAGAAAGCCCGACAGCAGGCCCGTCGCGAACGCGACGACCAGAATCACCCACAGCGACACCTCGATCCCGCCTGCGACCGTCATCATGGGCGGCACGCGGTAGGACTGAATCGTCTTCGCGATATCCGGTATTGCGTCCGGATCGAACGCTTCGTCCGACCGCTCGTGGGTACCGTCGCTCGAGTCGTCTTCACCGTCGTTTTTGATCGCGTTCCGGGTGACGAATAGCCCGACGACACCCAGCAGGATGACGTACGTGACACCGATCGCGCCGCTGGCGAGCCCCAGTTTTTCGAGGTGATAGACCAGTCGGCTGCCAACTTCGATGCCGGTCGTCGTTCCGGCGATCATCAGCGCGCCGAGCTTGTAGTCGACCTGTCCGAGGTCGCGGTGTTTCAGCGTCGCGATGACGGCGGTTCCGAAGACGAACGCCATACCACTCCCGACGGCGACTCTGGCGGGATACCCCATCACGAGCAGCGCAGGCGTGACGAGGAACGACCCGCCCATTCCGAAGAACCCGAACAGAATGCCGACCATAAAGCCAAAGCCCACGAATAGCACGAGCGTCGTGAGTGCGATTCCGAGGAGTTCCATCTATTTGTCTTCGATCGCTTGGATGAGAGTGGCTGCGACGACGGACTCGAGTGCGCCGTACCCAATGTAGAGGACGAACGCTTCGAGGAGGACGATGCCGACGAGTG
This sequence comes from Natrinema sp. CRL1, assembly GCF_059162405.1. Taxonomy (NCBI): domain Archaea; kingdom Methanobacteriati; phylum Methanobacteriota; class Halobacteria; order Halobacteriales; family Natrialbaceae; genus Natrinema; species Natrinema sp. CRL1. The sequence goes on from NZ_JBLVOY010000005.1 coordinate 296,335, forward strand.
CGCTTGCCTGTACTGTCGACGAAGACGCGGCGAGGTCGATCATCGGGATCGACCACCACGGTTCGGTTGTGTGCGTAGCATGGTTTTCTGCTCGGTATCGTCTACCCGGAGGACGGGTATAACGCTTTTGGGAATACTATACAATATTACTGCAGTCTATCTCACGACTATCCAACGAGAATATTCGGATACGTTACGGAAATACTGGTACCGGACGGTCGACCGTCGCCGTTACTGGGGCGCGGATGACGCGACTCGGCCCAAATATTATTGCGTCTTACAGATTGTCGTGACGAACGTCACCGCGAGCCGACGAATCGGAACCGATCGTGAGTCGGAATTAATATTGGCTAACCCAAACAATATTATGGCGCTGATTCTTACGATCCGTATGAAAGCGATCTGTGCGACCGACCTCTCCGCCGCCAGCGAGGCGACGATCGAGAGCGAGACCTGCCTCGAGTGTCTCGGCCGAATCGGCGTCGAGGAACTCCATCTCGTGACCGTGATTCCGTCGAACGTTCACGCTGGAATGCCCGGAATCGACTTCGAAGAGCGACGCGAGCAGTCACTCGGGCGTTACCGTCGTGTCATCGAAGACGCGGGCTTCGACGTGGAGGCACACGTCGTCCGTGGCACACCCCACCGTCGTCTCAACGGGGTCGCGGAGGCGATCGGCGCTAGCCTTACGATCGTCGGTTCACGAGGAGAGAGCCCGCTCGAGAACCGCGTGATCGGCTCGACCGCGCGAAATCTCGCGCGAACGACGGTCGTTCCGCTGCTCGTCAACCGCGTCGAACGCGGGACGGACGAGCCGGATATCCTCCGCGAACACCTGTTCCGACGGCTGCTGTACGCGACGGACTTCTCGGAGAACGCCGAGCGGGCGTTCGAGGCGTTCTCGTATCTTCGTCACGCGACGCGGGAGGCGACGCTCGTTCACGTCGAAACGCCGAAAGATCCGGCGCTTCCGGAGGCTGTCGATCCCGAAGCCCGACTGGCGGAACTGGCAACGCGACTCGAGGAGTGGGGCATCGAGACGCGAACCGAGGTCCGGCGGGGCGATCCCGCCGACGAGATTCTCGCCGCGGAGGCCGAGTACGATCCGACGACGGTCCTCGTCGGCTCACGCGGTCACAGCCGGCTCCGCCGGCTGTTGCTCGGCAGCGTCTCCGAAGACATCGTGGCGCGGGCACACGGGAACGTACTGCTCGTCCCGCCGGAGCGAACGGCCTGACACCAGCGACGAACCGAATCGTTTCGGCACACCGCGAGCGCTCGCGACGAGAGACGTTAGTCGGCACTCGCCGGAGCCGCGTCTGCTCCGGCGCGCTTGCTGCGCCAGACTCCCTGTAGGTACGCGCCGGTGAACATGCCGGCAAGCGCCCACAGGATGGAAACGTTGCCGACGCCGAGGCTGGCGTAGGCAGCGCCCGGACAGATTCCCGAGAGCCCCCAGCCGACGCCGAAGATCCCGCCGCCGATCAGGACGTTCCGGTCGAACGGCTTCAGTCGGCGTTCGTACGGGTCGCCCGTCAGCGGCGCGTTGTCTCGGAGCCGGGGCATTACGGCGAACGCGATTCCGGAGACGATTGCCGCGCCGAACATGACGAACAGCAGTCCGAAGTCCTCGAATTGCAGGAAGTTCAGCACGACTTCCGGACGCGCCATCTGGCTGAACCCGAGTCCGAACCCGAAGAGCAGGCCGCCAACGAGGACCAACGGCATGAACAGGGGATGTCGATTCCGACTCACGGCTCCTCACCTCGCCGTTCGCCATCTCGAGATGTGATTGTCTCGCACATTACGGACTCACCCCCAGCATCGCGACGAACTGTGCGGTCACGATCGCGACCGTTAGAAACGTCACGACGCCGATGATCGAGGTCTTCGACGCCGAGCCGACGCCGCAGACGCCGTGGCCGGACGTACACCCTTTTCCGATTCGGGTGCCGATCCCGACGAGCACGCCGCCGATCAACAGCCGCCAGGCCTGCACGTCGGTCGACCAAAGCGTCACGCCGCCGACCTCGTACAGTTCGCCCGTCGTTCCGGGCTGGTAGAGCGAGGTCGCAATCATCCCGGATTGGACCGTCGCTGCGAACGCCAGTCCGCCCAAGACGATGCCGAGCGTGAACACGACGCGCCAGTCCCGGGACGAGACGTATTGCTGGAAACGTGACTGCTCGGAGGCGTACGACAGCGTCGACTCGAGGAACGTACTCGCCCCGGCCGGGATCCCGGTCCCGATATAAATTACGACCGCGCCGAGGCCCACGAGTACCCCGCCAACGGCGTAGCGGCTGATTCCCTCGGGGAACAGCGCGGCGACCAGTTCGAGCGTGACTAGGTCAGCTACCATCGGACGTTAGTCACCGGCGAGCGATTCCTGGCTCGCGGCGCAGTTGTTCGGCCCGAGCTCGAGTTCGAACGCCGCCTCGTCGTCGACTTCCTGCTGGCCGAGGTTCGTCGGGATGATGTCCGCGTAGTTGGCCGGGCGGGGTGGCATGTCCGAGAGGAGCAACTCGACGAACTCGGCTTCGTCCATCGTCAGGGCGTCCATCCGCTCGACGAGTTGGCCGATCGGTGCCGTGTAGGTGCCGTCATCGGCGGGCTCGGCCGCGTCGCTGACGTGTGCGCCGCCGACGAGCGTGTCGTCGGGCAGGGTCAGCACGCGCTCTTGTAGCGACTCGTAGAGTTGACTGGCGGCCTCGGGTGCGCCGTCGTCACCCTCCTCCAAGTCGGGGCGTGCGACGCTCTCGATGAAGAGACCGTCGCCGGTGGCGAGCAGCGAATCGTCGATCAGGTACGAGGTCATCCCGGAGGTGTGGCCGGGTGTGTAGACCGTTTCGATCGTCGCGTCGCCGACCGCGAACTCGTCGCCGTCCGCGGCCAGCGTCAGCTCGTCGGCGTAGGTAACACCCCGGTCGACCGACGCCTCGGGGATAACGCCTTCGACACCGACGGCGTCGAGCGCGCGGATCCCTGAGATGTGGTCCGCGTGAATGTGCGTATCGATCGCGTACGTTAGCTCCGCGTCGAAGTTGTCGGCGTCCTCGAGATACCGACTCGTGAACGCGCGCAGCGGATCGATCACGGCCGCCTCTGTCCCGTCGACAACGAGGTATCCGAGACAGCCACTCGAGGGGCGCTGGTACTGGTAGAGCGTTCCAGCACCGTCGTAGCGCTCGACTTCGACGCGCTCGTAGATGCGCGCCCAGCCGTTCATCCCATCCTCGAGGTGATCGACGTTGTACCCCCGTTCTTGCAGCGTCGCGGCGACGAACTCGCTCGAGCCCCCCTTCGCACAGAGCACTGTGATTTCGCGATCGTCGGGAATCCGTTCAAGAACGTCGGCGTCGATCTCCTCGTCCAGGAATTCGAAGTACGGGACGTTGATCGACTCGACGGTCTCGCCGTCGATATGCCACTCGTCGTACTCCGATTCCATGCGTGCGTCGAGGAGCGTGATTGTCTCTCCTGTGTCGATACGCTCTTTCAACTTGCCCGGGCTGACCGATTCGACTTCGGCATCCGGCATCGGTAGATCCATGTCGTCCATGTCGTCGGAGTCCAGTACCGGTTACGGGCACTTAAGGATTCCCATGGTATTTCACAATATGTGCAATACAATCTGCTCGCTAAGGGCATATATCGATGCTAGCCTACCTAATTTGGCTCGGAACAGGGGGCTCTATGGCGGCATATTCTTGTTTCGGCATTGGAAGTGTTGTTCGTGTATTGTACAATAACCGGTGTCCTTATAACGCCGCAAACAATATTGTGTGGTAGCTCCAATACGGGGCACAAAACAATGAGTTCGGACTACCAGACCGCGGAGACGCTAGACGTGATAGGACAGTCGTGCCCGATGCCCGTCGTCAAGACCAAGCAGGCGATCGACGATCTCGAGGCCGGTGACGTGCTCGAGGTCGTCGCGACGGACTCGGGCAGCGTGAGCGACATTCAGGGGTGGGCCGACGGCACCGGCGGCGTCGAACTCCTCGAGCAGGTCGAGGCGGATGGTCGCTACACCCACTACGTGAAGAAAACCGAATAATGAGCACGGACAACCCGACGACATCGGCCGACGGGGCGGACACGGAGCCCGACCCCGAATTCGACGCCGCCGAGTTGCAGGCATTGCGCGAGCGCGTCGAGGAACTCGAGGCGTCGCTCGCCGGCGCGGACGCGGGTGACGATCACAAGAAGATGACCATCGTTGCGACCAAGGGAAGCCTCGATATGGCCTATCCACCGCTGATCCTCGCGAGCACGGCGGCCGCTTTCGGCTGGGATGTCGTCGTCTTCCACACGTTCTGGGGGCTCGACATCCTTCACGAGGAGAAGTCGAGGGAACTGCAGCTGTCGGCGGTCGGAAACCCGAACATGCCGCTGCCGAACTCGATCGCCGCCCTTCCCGGAATGGACCGGCTGGCGACGCGGATGATGGCAAAGAAAATCGACGAGAACGGCACCGCGACGATCGAGGAACTCATCGACCTCTCCCTCGAGCAGGGCGTCGATCTCCAGGCCTGTCAGATGACTGTCGATCTGCTGGGGTACGACGAGGACGACCTCTACGACGATGTCACCGTCGGCGTCGGTGCTGCGACCGCCCTGCAACACATGGCCGAATCGGACGTTCAAATCCTCGTTTGACCCGTCAGTTCGCTACGCCTCGATGACCGGCCGCGCCGACCGCTCGGCGAAAACGCGCACGATGCGGGTGCGATAGGAAACGACCACTCTCTCCTTCGATAGAGCTCCGCGAGCGGCCGCAATCATTCTCTCATACGGTTTACTGTAAGCCATTTTCGGCGCAACCGCCGCCCGGGTCGCGGTTGCGCCGGTAAATCGGTACAGCAATCGGTATCAGTCACGTTCGCCGTGCGGACCGTCGAGTAGGTTGCGGATACGGAGCCGTTTCGGAGGGAGTGACCCACCGAATGAGTTCGGCCGTCGGTTCGGATTTCGGTCGGCGTCCGCCTTTCGGACGTTAGCGCGCGCCTCGCGAACACTCGGCTTGTACCGCGTTCCCCGCCGGTACTCTCGTAGGCGAACCGCGGCGACCGTTGGACTGAAAGTTATTAACTTCAATACAAATGTTATTTATAATTCCATTCTAAGAATGTAGTGTTAGTAACAATGGGACTAACGATAGCAACTCCGATCGAGTTGCTCGCCGAGCGTGTCGAGAGCGCGGACCCGAGCAGACTAGCGCTCGACTCGGTTTGTGCCGGTACCAACCGCAGTCGGTCTCGAACGGTCGGGTGTGACGAGCCCGCTCGAGTCGTACTGCTGTCCTCCGGTTTCGAATGCGGGCCGACCCGCATCATCGAATCGGACGGCCCGGCCGCGACGAAATCCGAACCATTACAACTAAACCTTCAGTACTTCAACCAAACTTGTATGAATTCCCCGTTCACTACTGCTCCGGCGGCGGGCGACGGGTCCCGTCGTCGGTCGCCCGGAATCGACCGCGCCCGACGGACGACCGCGTCCGCGCGATCCCACCGTCGCGTCACCCCTCGCGGCGCTCGAGCGCGATTGTCCGTCGACGCCTCCCACTGAGATGTTGCGCGCCCTCGCTGCCCGACTCGGATCCCTGTCGGCCGTGATGGTCGGCGTCTCGATGATCACGTACGGGTTCGTGTTTCTCACGCCGGGCGACCCGGCGCACACGATCCTCAGAGAGCAGCGTCAGAGCTCCCCGTCGGCCTCCGAAGTTGCGGCTTTCCGCGCCGAGCACGGACTGGACGATCCGTTCCTCGTCCAGTACGCATCGTGGCTCACCGACGCGCTCCAAGGCGATCTCGGCACCTCCTACTATCAGTCCGAGCCCGTCACCTCGCTGGTGCTCGCACAGCTGCCGAACACGCTCGAGCTCGCGCTGGCGGCGACGGCCGTCTCGGTGGCGGTCGCCGTTCCGATGGGCGTGGTAAGCGCCGTCCACCACGGCAGTTGGATCGACCGGACCAGCCAGATCACCGCGCTGATCGGCGTCTCGATGCCGAACTTCTGGCTCGGCTACCTGCTGATCCTCGTGTGTTCGCTGTGGCTCGGCCTGACGCCCGTCGGCGGCGCGGGGACCCTCGGTCACCTCGTGTTGCCAGCGCTCACGCTCGGCACCGGCATGGCCGCGATCGTGACGCGGCTCGTTCGAACGTCGATGCTCGAGGTCCTTGATGCCGAGTACGTCGATACCGCGCGATCGAAAGGCGTCCGCGAGCGGCTCGTCGTGTACAAACATGCGCTCCGGAACGCGCTCGTCCCCGTCGTGACGATCGTCGGCCTCCAGTTCGGCACGGTGATCAACGGCGCGGTCATCGTCGAAGCGGTCTTCCAGCGTCCCGGGCTGGGAACGCTACTCGTCGACGCCGTCTTCGCCAGAGACTACCCGATCGTTCAGGGCGTCGTCGTCGTGACGGCGGCCGCGTTCGCCGTAACCAACCAGCTCGTCGATCTCGCGTACATCGCGCTCGATCCCCGCATCGAACGCGGACGCGGAGGTGAGCGACCGTGAGCGACGCGAACGCCGAGCGCGTCCTCGACCGAACTCGATTGGCCGCCCTCCTCGAGCGGGCTCGCCGACTCGTCCCGCGGACGAACACCTCGATCCGAGTCGGCGGCGGGCTCGTCTTCCTGCTCGTGGCTCTCGCCCTCGTCGGTCCGGCGGTGTCACCATACGATCCGACGGCGCAGGTCCTCGAGGCCCGATTACGGGGGCCGTCGCTCGCCCATCCGCTCGGGACCGACGCCCTCGGCCGCGACGTGGCCACCAGACTCGCCTACGGGGCCCGCCTCTCGCTTGCGCTGGCGCTCGGGGCGACGGTCGTGCGCCTCGTGATCGGGACGACAGTCGGCTTGCTCGCCGCGACCGGCAGCCGCGTCGTCGACACCCTCCTGATGCGACTCGTCGATATTCAACTCGCCTTCCCCGGACTCGTGCTCGCGCTCGTGATCGCCGGCGTCCTCGGGCCGAGCTTGCGAAACGTCGTCATCGCGCTTTCGATCGTCGGCTGGGCGTCGTACGCGCGGGTCGTTCGCAGTTGTGTCCTCTCGATTAAGGAGCGGCCGTTCGTCCGCTCGGCGAAACTCTACGGGACGCCGTGGCACCGGCTCGTCCGCCGGCACCTGCTCCCCCACGTCGCGAGTCCGGTGATGATCCTCGCGACGCTCAACCTCGGAACGGTCGTACTCGCGGCCGCCGGCCTCTCGTATCTCGGGCTCGGTGCCCAGCCCCCGACGCCCGAGTGGGGGTCGATGATCGCCGACAGCCGTACCTACCTGCGATCGGCACCGTGGCTCGTCACCGCGCCCGGCGTTGCGATCATGCTGACCGTCATCGCCTTCAACCTGCTCGGCGACGGCCTGCGAGACGTATTAGATCCCGATCACCTCGACGACCGCCAACGGAGGCGAACGTAACGATGGCAGACACGCTTCGAATCGACGACCTCCACGTCCGGTTTCGGACCCGATCCGACACCGTCCACGCGGTAAACGGCGTATCGTTCGACATCGCACCCGGCGAAACAGTCGGTCTCGTTGGCGAGAGCGGCTGCGGAAAGTCGGTTACCGCGCGCTCGATCGTTCGACTCGAGTCGCCGGGCGAGATCGTCGACGGCAGCGTTCGCTACGGCGACCGAGAGCTGACGACGGCCGACGACCGGACGCTCCGGCGGCTTCGCGGTCGGGAGCTCGCGATGGTCTTTCAGGACCCGTCGGCGACGCTGAACCCGGTGTACCCGATCGGCGAGCAGATCGCCGAGGCGCTGCGGATCCACCGCGAGCCGGATCGCCAGCCGCTCCTCGAGGAGTTGGCCCTCGGGATGAGCTCTCGCCTCCGATCGACGCACCTCCGGTCGGAGGTTCTCGAGCTCATGGAGACCGTCGGCATCCCGCGTCCCGACGAGCGGATCGACGCCTACCCCCACCAGTTCAGCGGCGGCATGCGCCAGCGGGCGATGCTCGCGATCGCGCTCGCCCGACGACCGTCCCTGCTGATCGCCGACGAGCCGACGACGGCGCTGGATACGACGACGCAAGCAGCCATCCTCGAGCGACTGGCCGCGCTCAACGAGGACCGCGGGATGGGGATGCTGGTGATCAGCCACGATTTCGACGTCGTCTCGGCGCTGTGTGACCGGGTCGTCGTCATGTACGACGGCGTCGTAGTCGAGCGCGGGCCGACCGAGGAGATCCGATCGAATCCCGCCCACCCCTACACGAAAGCGCTGCTCGAGTGTCTGCCGGGCCGTGCAGATCCCGGCTCACGGCTTCCGACGGTCGAGGGAACGCCGCCGGACGCCACCGCTCCCACAGCGGGGTGTACGTTCGCCGAACGCTGTCCGTTCGCGACCGAAGACTGTCGCGAGCGGGACCCGCCCGTCGTCTCGGCCGGTCCGGAGCGGACGGTTCGGTGTGACGTGCCCGCGGCGCGGAACGCCTCGCTCGAGTCGGCTCACGACCGGCGACGGGCGACGGAGACGACGCAGCCGTCGAGCGGACCGTCCGATCCGTCGGCGCTGGCCGTCGACGGCGGCACGGCCGCCTCCGCAGTGAACACGCCCGTCGATGACCCAGCGGTCGATTCGCCGGCAACTGGCCGCGCGACCGCCGACTCGCCGATGACCGAGTCCGACGGCCGAGAGCCCGCTGCAGAGTCCGCTCGCTCGAGCGAGCCGATTATCGAACTCGAGGGTGTCACGAAGTCGTTCCGACAGTCCGACGCGCTCCTCGACCGCCTCCTCGGTTCGGACGAGCGTATTCCGGCCGTCGAGGGCGTGTCGCTCGCGCTTTCTCCCGGCGAGACCGTCGGTCTCGTCGGCGAAAGCGGCTGCGGCAAGACGACGCTCGCGAAACTCATCGCAGGACTCGAGGAACCCGACGACGGAGCTGTCAGACTCCGCGGCCAGCGGGTCGTCGGCGTCGACGCGCGGACGAGCGCCCAACTCGCCGAACTCGGTGTCGTCTTCCAACATCCCAGTGGGAGTCTCGATCCGAAGCGGACGGTGGCCCAGTCGATCGCGGACCCGCTGTTCGAGGCGGGCTGGTCGAAGCAACGGCGCACCGACCGCGTCGCGGAGGTGCTCTCGCTGGTCGGCCTCTCGCCCGACTGTGGCGACCGGTATCCGAAGCAACTCTCCGGCGGGCAGCGCCAGCGCGTCGCGATCGCCCGCGCGCTCGCACTCGAGCCGTCCGTGCTCGTGTTGGACGAGCCGACGGCCGCTCTCGACGTCTCGGTTCAGGCGACGATCCTGAACCTGCTCGCCGATCTGCAGGCCGACCTCGACCTCGCGTATCTGTTCGTTTCCCACGACCTCGCGGTCGTTCACCACGTCGCGGATCGGGTCGCGGTGATGGATCGCGGCCGGTTCGTCGAGACCGGTCGCGCTCGCTCGGTGCTCTCGACGCCGTCACACCCCTACACGCAAACGCTGCTGGACGCGATTCCGGCTACTGACGACTTCCCACGCAATGACACGTAACGCACGACTCTCGATGGACCGCCGAACCGCACTGCAAACGACGCTCGGGACCGCGACGATCGCCATCGCCGGCTGTCTCTCGAGCGAATCCGCCGCGGCCGACTTCCGGATCGGCGGTCCGTGGAAGCCGACCCGGGACCCCCTCGACGGCGGCAGCATGCTTCGCCGACTCGGCATCACCGAGGCACTCGTCGGCGTCGACGGCGACGCCGCTCCGGCTCCCGAACTGGCGACCGAGTGGGAGCGACTCGACGACCGGCGGTGGGAGTTTACGCTTCGGGAGGGGGTCACGTTTCACGACGGGACCGCCGTCGACGCGACGGCTGCCGTCGCCTCGCTCCGTCGAACCGCCAACGCCGCCGCGTTCGCGGACATCCCGATCGAGACCGTCGAGGCGGTCGACGAAACGACCGTCGCCGTGACGACGGCGACGCCGTTCGCTCCCCTGCCGGCACACCTCTCGCGAAACGAAGCAGTAATCGTCAGCCCCGACGCCGTCGACGCGGACGGATCGGTCACCGACCTGCTTTCTACCGGCCCGTTCGCCGTCGATTCGTTCCAACCCGAAACCGAGATTCGGGCCGTCCCCCACGACTACTACGGGGAGTCGCCCACCCTCGAGTCCGTCCGCTACGAGGTCGTCGCGGACGAGCAGACCCGTCGGCTGAAACTCGAGAACGGCGAACTCGAGATGGCGCGGATTCTTCCCCACGAGATGGTCGACTCGCTCGAGTCGACCGACGGAATCGATGTCTACACGCCGGAGATTCCCCGGATTCGCTTTCTCACGTTCGACACCGACTCGGAGCCGTTCGACGACGAGCGGGTTCGGCGGGCCGTCTCGCTCGCGATCGACCGGGAGGCGATCACGGCGTCGATCCTCGGCGGCATCTCTGACCCCGCCGCGTCCCCGTTTTCCCCGTCGATCACGGAGTGGGCGAATCCGGATCTCGACCGGAATCCGTACGATCCGGAGCGGGCCCGGACGTTGCTCTCGGACGCCGGGTGGATCGACGGCTCCAGCGGCGTCCGAACCCGCGACGGAACGTCGCTTTCCGTCGAGTTCCTCACGTTCGACGCCAGAAACCTCCCGATCATCACCGAAGTGATGCAAGACCACCTCGCCGACGTCGGGATCGACGTCGACGTGACGGTCCTCGAGTACAGCGCGATGGCCGATCGAGTCGACCAGCGTTCGTTCGACGCCTACTTCACGTCGTGGGGTACCCTCTGGTACCCCGATCCCGACCGCCTCACCCAGATGGTCCACTCGACGGCGGCGACGCTACACCACGGCTACGAGAACGATCGCGTCGATACGCTTCTCGAGGAGGCGCGGGCGCTCGACGATAACGCGGCCCGGCGCGAGCGCTACCGCGAGATCCAGGCTATCATCGCCGAAGAAGTCCCGATCGCGGTCATCACCGATTACACTACCGTCATCGCGACCGCGGCCGAAGTCACCGGCTACACCCCTCACCCGACGGAATTGCAGTACGGACTCGAGTCTGTCTCCCTCGAAAACGAGTGACGGGGAACCGGTTCGCTAACTCGAGGCAGCGACACTCGAATCGTCGGCCATCGACGGATCGGGTTCCTCGATTCGGACGCGTTTGATCCGCGTCTCGTCGACGCGTTCGACGGTCAGTTCGACACCGTCGTACACGAACGTCTCGCCGGGGTCGACGAGTCGCCCGGCACGGTTGAACACGAAGCCGGCGATCGTCTCGAACTCTTCGCCTTCCGGGAACTCGATCTCGAGGACGTCGTTGACGGCTTCGATGTTTACCTCGCCGTTGACTCGCACCGTCCGTTCGTCGACGACTTCGATGGGCTCGCTTTCCTGCGTATCGAGTATCTCGCCGACGACCGCCTCGACGATGTCTTCGGTCGTGACGATCCCTTCGGTCGTCCCGAACTCGTCGATCACGACGACCTGTTCGACCCGCTCGGTGCGCATCTCGCGGAACAGTTCGTCAATGTATTTGCTCTCCGGCACGTGTAACGTCTCCTCGATGTGGGCCTCGAGCGAGGCGTCGTCGTCCGACTCGCCGTACCGATCGTCGCGAACGAGGTCGCCGAGTTCGACAACGCCGACGATCGTCTCGAGGTCGCCCTCGTAGACCGGCAGGCGGGTGTGGCGGTTCTCGACGCACTTCGTGACGGCGGCGTCGACCGTCGACGTGCGGGCGACGGCGGCCACGTCCAGCCGCGGCGTCATCACTTCCTTTGCGATGGTGTCGTTGAACCGAAACACCCGTTGGAGCATCTCGCGTTCGTCGGCTTCGATGATTCCCTCGTTCTCGCCAGTCCGGATCAACTCCCGGATTTCCTCGCGGCTCACGTACGACGACTCGACGGCGGTTCCGCCGCCGCTCAGGCGGTTGACCAGCCGGGTCAACGTATCGAACGTGACCACCAGCGGGTACAGCACGTACTTCGAGACCTGTAGCGGTCGAGCGACCGAGAGGGCCCACGACTCCGTATTCTCGATCGCGTAGGATTTCGGCGCGCTTTCGCCGAAGAGGAGGACAACGGCGGTCACGCCGAAGGTTGCCGCCGCCATCGCCTGCCCCTGTCCGACGTACATCGCGAACAGCCCGGTCGCGATCGACGACATCGCGATGTTGACGAGGTTGTTCCCAACGAGGATCGTCACCAGCAGCCGGTGGGGGTCGCTTTTGAGCGCCTGCACGGTCCCTGCACCCGGTCTCCCCTCCTCGACGAGCGCCTCGATTCGGTGATGGGCCAGCGAGAACATTGCGATCTCCGCCGACGAGAAAAACCCCGACAGCACGAGTAACACCAGCAGCGTTCCGATGCCGACACCGGCCACGAGGTTCGTTGACGGGTCGACGCCGACGGCTCCCGAGACGAGCGCCGCGCTATCGCCGTCGACGAGAGCAGTCCCCACCGCGGTCTCGAGGCCGGACATGGCAGTCAGTCACCCACTGAGTCGGTGTTCGCCGACCCCGGGAACTCTGTTTCCTCTCCTGCCGACGCCTCCGTCGGGACGGGACCGTCCTCGCTCTCCGGGAAGTAACACGCCGCTCGGTGGCCCTCGTCGCCGGTTTCGTCGATGGCCGGCTCGGTCTCCCAACAGGACTCCTCAGCCTTCGGGCAGCGCGGGGCGAACGCACAACCCGAGGGCAGGTCGACCGGGTCCGGCGGCTCCCCCTCGAGCAAGACACGCGTTCGATCGGCCGTCGGGTCCTTCTCCGGTGCGGCCGAGAGCAGCGACGCCGTGTAGGGATGCTCTGGCTGGGTCGCGATGCGGTCGACCTCGCCTTCCTCGATGACGCGGCCGAGGTACATGATCGCCAGTCGATCGGATACCTGCGTCAGGCTCGCGAGGTCGTGGGAGATGTAGACGATCCCGATGTCCTCCGCGTCGGCCAATCCTCGCAGCAGGTTCAGCAGGTTGACCTTCAGCGAGACGTCGAGCATCGACGCCGGTTCGTCACAGATCAGGAAGTCCGGGTCCAGTACCAGCGCCTTTGCGACCGCCACGCGCTGGCGCTGTCCACCGGAGAGTTCGTGGGGGTACTTATCGAGGAACGTCTCGGCCGGGGTCAGTCCCACTTTCTCGAGGGTCTCGACGATGGCTTGCTCTTTCTCGTCGGTGCGGTAGTCGTGGATCGTCAGCGGTTCGCCGACGAGTTTCCGAACGGTTTGGCGTGGATTCAGCGAATCGAACGGGTCCTGAAAGATGATCTGGACCTTCCGTCGGAACTCCTGAAGGTTGCCGCCCTGATAGTACTCGTAGGGTTCCCCGTCGAACGTGAACTCGCCCCCGGTCGGCTCCTCAAGCAGGGCCATCGTTTCGCCGAGGGTCGACTTCCCACAGCCGGACTCGCCGGCGACCCCGAGCACCTCCGACCGGCGGACCGACAGCGAGACGCCGTCGACGGCTTTGACGTAGTCGGGATCCTCGCCGCGGACCTTGTCGAGCAGCGGCTGGCTCTGCTCGTAGTGTTTCTCGAGGTCGTCGGTCTCGAGGATGACCTCGCCGCGGTCGGAGTCGGCCTCGCCTTCGTCGGGAATGTTCCACGTCTCCGGTTCGTCGGCGTCCCGCCGGAGTTGGGCCGCCTCCTTGACCCGGTGGCAGGCCGAGCGGTGGTTCCGGTTGGGGAGATCGACCAGTTCGGGATGGGACTGTCCGCACTCCTCGGTGGCGAACGGACAGCGATCCTCGAAGACACACGCCGTCGGCTCCCCGTTCAGGTTCGGCGGGGAGCCGGGAATCGCCACGGGGTCTTCGTTTTCTTCGATCTCCGGGAAGGAGTTTTTCAGCCCCATCGTGTAGGGGTTGGTCGGATTGACGAGCACGTTGTCGACGCTGCCCTGCTCCATGACCTTCCCGCCGTAGAGGATCGACAGCTCGTCGCAGGTCTCGGCGATGACGCCGATCTCGTGGGTGATAAGCAACAGCGAACTGTCCATCCGCTCTTGGATCTCGAGGATCTTGTCGATGATCTTGTCCTGGACGATGACGTCCAGCCCGGTCGTCGGCTCGTCGGCGATGATGAGATCCGGCTCGAGGGCCAGCGCCATCGCGATGGTGACCCGCTGGCGCATCCCGCCGGAGAACTCGTGGGGGTAGTCGTCGATCCGATCGGGATCGAGACCGACCATCTCGAACAGTTCGCGGACGCGGTCGCGAGCCTTCGTATCGCTGACGTTGCGGTGGGTATGGATCGCCTGTGCGATCTGGTCGCCAGTCGACATCACGGGATCGAGCGAGTCCATTGCGCTCTGGGGGATGTAGGCGATATCCTCCCAGAGGATATCACGTCGTTCGGCCGCCGAGAGCGAGGTGAGGTCGGTTCCGTTGAACTCGATCGTCCCACTCTCGACGGTGCCGTTGCCGGGCAGCAGTCCCAGCAGCGCCTCCGCGACGGTGGACTTCCCGGAGCCGGACTCCCCGGCGAGGCCGTAGTTGACGCCCTCGTCGATACTGAACGAGACGTCGTTGACGGCATGGACTGGTTCGTCGTCGGTCGCGTACGTGACTTTCAGGTTTTCGACGTTGAGTAGCGTCATTGGTCGGTCTGGATTTCGGGGTTGATGACTTCCTCGTAGGCGCGGCCGATGAGGAACACCGAGGTCGTTATCGCGGCGATACCGATCGCGGGCGGCAGGACCCACCACCACGCGACGCGCATGTTGCCCGATGCGAACACCTGCCGGAGCATCCGACCCCAGCTGGTCATCGTCGGATCGCCGAAGCCGAGGAAGGCGAGACTCGCCTGCGCGGCGATCGCCCACGCGACGCCGTAGGCGGTGTAGAGGAACCCGATCGGCAACACGTTCGGCGCGACGTGGTACAGCATCGTCCGCAGATTACTCGCGCCGCTGGCTCGGGCGGACCTGACGAACGTTCGCTCGCGGACCGACAGCACCTCCGAGCGGACGACTCGCGCCGGCATCTTCCAGAGGAACGCGGCGATGATCGCCGTGATCAGCCAGATATTCGGCGTCATAAAGGTTAGCAGCAACAGTGCCATCGGCATGAACGGCAGGGAGAACGTCAGGTCGGTCAGTCGCATCAGGAGTTCGTCGACCCAGCCGCCGTAGTAGCCGCTGACGACGCCGACGGTGAAGCCGAGCGCGCCCGTGCCCAGCCCGCCGAACAGGCCGACGATGAGCGTCGGCCGCGCACCGGCGAGGAACTGGCTCAGCACGTCCTTGCCGTAGGCCGTCGTCCCGAAGAACGCGTCAGCGCTCGGAGCGGCGAGTCGGAGCACGGAGCCGCCGTCGCCGCGAACGGTGTGCTCGATCGGATCGTGAGGGGCGAGGAACGGCCCGAACAGCCCGAGGAACACGAACGCTCCGACGACGAGCATGCCGCCGAAGGCCATCGGATCCTGCCGCAGGAACGCGAACTGATCCCGAACCGTCGTCCACAATGCGTCGACGCGCTTGTACAGCTCCGCCTTGGGTTTCGTTTCGGTACTCATGCTGAGCCACCTCCGCTAGTCGACACCGTCGGATCGAAGTACGCGTAGAGGACGTCGGCGGCGAGGTTCGCGATGATGACCGCCAGCGCCATGATGAAGACCGCTGCTTGGACCAGCGGGTAGTCCTGTTGCTGGATGGCCAAAACGAGTTCGCGACCGATACCGGGCCAGCTGAAGACCACCTCGAGCAGGATCAACCCCTGGAAGATCATGCCCAGTCGGAGCGTGAAGTAGGTCAGGATGGGCAGCATCGAATTGCGACCCGCGCGGGCCAGTTGCTCCATCTCGGTGAGTCCCTTCGCCCGATGGAGTTTGAGGAACTCCGAGCCGCGTTTTTCGACGACGCCGTTGCGGGCCAACAGCAGGAAGTCGCCGCTGTAGTAGAGGACGGCGACGGTAAACGGCAAGAGGTAGTGATGGAGGAAGTCGAGCGAGACGAACGTCTCGAGGTAGCCGTCCGGCGTCGCCCGGATCGACCGCATTCCGAGCGCGGGGACGATCTCCAGATTGTACGCGAAGACGATGATGAAGAAGATCGCCGTAATGAACACCGGCGTCGAGCGCAGCAGCGTCGTCGAGACGATGCTCGCCTTCTCGAGGCGGCTGCCCCGGTTCCAGCCGGCGTACATCCCCAACACGGAACTCAGGATCGCCGTGGTCACCAGCGCCGGCACGAGCAGGATCAGCGAGTTGATCAGCCGCGGCTCGAGGACCTCCCAGACCGGCTGGCTCCGCAGGATGGAGTAGCCGAACTGGAAGGTCAGCAGGCTCCCGAGGTAGTTGATATACTGTTTCCAGATCGACTGATCGAGCCCGTACATCGCCCGGATCTCGTCGATCTGCTCCTGATTGAGGTTCCCCGAGGTGACGAGCGCCTCGAAGGGGCTCCCCGGCAGGAGCCGGAGAACGACGAAGATGACCGAGACGGCGACCAGCGTCAGGAGGACCGAGATCGCGAGCCGCTTGAGCAGGAACCGCTGGAATTTGCTCATCGGTTCGCACCTCCTCCGATACCGGTCGCCGGCCGCGTCTTTGCACCGGCCGCGCCGTCGCGCTTGAGCGGTGTGCGCTCTGACGGGGCTCGAGCGGCGGTGCGGTCGGGGTGTCGGTTCGCCTCGAATCGGGTCCGCCCCCGCGGCGGTCGCGGGACGCGGTCGGTGGTGTGGTCCATTGGTGTCTGGCCGTTCATGAGAAATTTGGCTGGTCGAGGTCCGAGCGGCGCTCGTTGGTGTTTTCGGGCTGGAGTCGCTCGACGAACGCGCCCCACGCGTCGCCGTTGGGGAACCGCAAATTACCGTCGCCGTCCCACGTGTAGCCCGCTCGCTCAAGGATGGTTCGCGCCTCCTCGACGTCGTAGCTGTAGTCGGTCGTGTCGGGGTTGTGCCACTGGGTGAGCGACGAGATCAGGTTCTCGCCGTTCGGTACGGTCGCCTGCCCTTGGAGGAAGTCCTCGACGAACCCCTCCGAGTCGATCGCTTTCGCCAGCGCGACGCGGAACTCCTTGTCCCGGATCGGCGGACAGGAGAACATGAGCTTCGCGTTCAGCGGCGCGTAACTCCCGACGGACATCTTCTCGATCCCGTCCGTGTTGGCCGCGCGGTCGGCCTGCAGGTCCGAGAGGTTCGTCCCGATGGCGTCGATCGATCCGCTCTCGAGCGAGCCGATCAGCGCGTCGACGTTGCTCACGTTGATCCAGATGACGCTCTCGACGCCGGGGCCGCGCTCGGCCTGCTCGCCGAGCGCGTCGGCCCGCCAGTCGTCGTCGAACATCCAGTGGTCGTCGTTGCGCGAGGCCTCGAACCGAGTTCCCTGTTCCCAGTCTTCGAACTGGAAGGGGCCGGTTCCGACGGGAGCGTCCGGGTTGTGTTGGGACGGGTTATCGACGTCTTCCCACCGATGTTTCGGGAGGATCACGCTCCGGACGACCCGCTGGGTCATGAACGAGGCGTCGGGGTTCGACAGGTTGAACCGCACTTCGTGATCGCCGAGCACCTCAACGGATTCGATCGGCTCGTAGAACGGCACCTGACTCGTCGAGGCGTATTCGTCGTACAGTTCGACGGTGAACTTCACGTCTTCGGCGGTGAACGCCTCGCCGTCGTGCCACTCGACGCCCTCGCGGAGCTCGAGTTCGACGGTCGTATCGTCGACGAACCCGCCGCCGGTCGCCAGCGCGGGGACCACGTCGAGATCCGGCGTCGCGTCGAACAGGCCGTCGTAAATGAACGTGAGTCGCTTCGCCTCCGCGCCGCCGGCAGCCCACGGCAGGTTCAGCGAGTTCATCGACGTGGTGACGCCCTTGACGTACGTTCGACTGTCCGTCTCGGGTTGCAGGTTCACTTCGGTCCAGACGAACGAGTCCATCGTCGGGCCGTTGCCCGGTGTCTCGACGTAGCCGCTCCAGCGCTCCGTGTTCACCGCCGTGATGATGTTCGGGTACAGCGTGATGAGCGCCCCGACGTCTTCGGCGAACAGTTCCTGTGCGCGGTCGACGAGTTCTTCGCGCTCCTCACGATCGGTCGTCTGGGCCTGTTCCGTGAGGACTTCCTGTAACTCGGGATTGTAGTAATTGTCGTAGTTCGAAAGCGATCCCTCGGTTGCGCGCATCAACAGCGGGTTCGGATCGAGCCCCCGCTGCGGGTCGGGCCCGTGCGTGCTCATCGAGATAACCGCCTCGAGACCCGCTACCGTCCAACTCTGTGCGTACAGCTGGTTCAACGGGCGGTCGTTGAGCGAGACGGCGATCCCGAGATCGTTGAGACCGCGTTGGACCATCAGCGCGTGTTCGCGCATCCACGGGTCGTCTTCGCTCGAGAACTCGACGGGGAACCGGTCGAGCACCGCGCCGGCCGTCGCGCTGTAGTCCAGCGGCGGCGAGTCCGCGTCGATGGTCTCCCACTCGCGCCAGTACTTCGTTCCGACGGTTTCCGGGACGCCCTCGGGAACCTCCGGCTCGAGACTCTCACCGCGACTGGCGTTACAGCCGGCCAGTACGCTCGTTCCGAGCGCCCCGGCAGCCGTGACGAGATAGCCACGTCGCGTGAGTCCGCTGCCAACCCCTGTGGCCGAACCCTCATGATTTTCTTGCGTCGTCATCCAGCCCCACGTTACGGGCTCACTAGGTTCGGTTTACTCCCTATCGCCCTCGATAGCTATCATACTTTATATCGGGGCGGACAAATAGCGCTCTCGAAGCGAACGCGGCTATCCGATTACTCTCGGGGACCGTAGATTAGTTCGAGCAACGTTCGTTCGGCGGTCCGAAGTCGTTCGCTCACCGTCGACTGAGCGACGTCGAGTTCGTCGGCGAGATCCGTCGCCGACGCCTCTCGAGGGACATCGAAATAGCCGCTGTTGTACGCCGTTTCGAGCACCGCCAACTGTTCGTCGGTGAGTTTCGAGACGAGGACCTCGGTCAATCGTCCGCTATCGAGCGGTTCGCCCGGCTCCTCGTTTTGGGTCACCGACAGGAGTTCGAACTCGCCGAGTGTCTCTTGGATTTCGTCGGCCATCGACCGGAACTGGTCCCAGTCGCGCGTCGTCGTCACGACTTCGAAGACGCCGTTCTGGAGAACGATGCGGTTCGGAATCGCCTCTTGGCGCAGAACGAGACTCAGGATAAACGGATACGACTCGTTGGATAGGATCGTGAGCCGGCGAATCTCGAGTTCGTCGGATCCGGTCGGAATCTCGCTGCTGTAGAACAGGGTCGCGCCGGGGATGTCTTCGATGACCGCTTCGGGGTCGAACCCGGCGTTCGACGCGACGGTTAGCGACTCGATCCACGTGCCGTCCTCGACGTAGAACGCGTTGTCGAGCTCGATGCTTCGGACGTCGTCTAGCTCCCGCTGGAGCTTCGCCATCACGCCCGTCGGGACAGTAGTGAACTCAACGCGTAGAATTGGCGACCAACCTATTGGGAAGAGTCCGGTCCGGCCATATATAGCTCACGCTTGTCCGGATCAGGTTATCAGCGGCCAGTAAACGAGCCACGACAGGGCGGCGACCCCCGCTGATAGTACCATCGTGACGATGCCGAACGAAGCGACATCGCGGTGTGATAGCGGCCCTCGATCCATCGAGACCAGCACCGCCGTCGTGTTGAACGGCAGGATCGTCGTCGAACCGACGACCAGCAACACGGTCAGCGCGAGCGGCAGTTGGTCGATGCCGAACGCGTCCGCGAACTCGAGGACGATCGGGAGCGCGACGACGATCGCCGCCGACCCCGTCGAGAACATGACCCTGATCCCGACGGCAATGGCGACTAGCACCGCAATGATCTGCCAGTGAACGAGCAGTTCGAACGGAACCCACCGCGTGAGGGCGTCGATAACAGCCTCGATCGCGCCGGTCGTGTCCAGTACGTCGAGGATCGACAACATCGCGCCGATGAGGAAGATGATCCCCCAGTTCACCCCCGCGATATCTTCCGCCGTAATGACGCCGACGGACGGCACGGAGAGCACCGTAACCGCGGCGACAGCCGGGAGTACCGTTGGAATCCCGACGAACGATCCGACGATCCAGCTTACGACAGCACCGATGAGGACGATCCCGACGAGTCGCTGCTCACGAGTCAGCGAAGACGTTCCGTTGCCGTCGGTCTCCAGTCGCATCTCGCTGTCCGTGCCGATCGTCGCCTCGCCGTCGACTGACGCGAACAGGCCCGCACAGAGGGTCGTCAACGCGTAGAGGAGGATCGTCGGCGGCACCATCAACACGGCCCACTCGACCCACGTTATCGGTCGAACCGTCGTCCCAACGATTTCGGAGGTGACCAACGCCATTCCGCCGCCGGTCATGAGCGCCATCGACGCGATCGGGTTGACGTGGCCGAGAACGAGAAACGCCCCACGCTTGAACCGCTCGTCTGTTTCGACTTCGAACGCACCGCCGAGTCGGTTCACGATCGGAATGAACGTTACCGCGCGGGCCATCGCAGATGGCATCACCAGCGCCAGGGCGAGCAGACTCCCGGCGACCGAGTGCAGCGTTCCACGCGGCGTACTGTCCGCGGTTAGCAGTCGCCGCGCCACCTGCTGGTCGAGATCGACGCTCGCCGTCGCATCTCCCAACAAGAGCAGCAACAGTAGGAAGAAGACGAGCGTCGACGTGAATCCCGTCGCCGCCGCGGAAAACGAATCGACGGTCCCCAACGCGAACAGCAACGCGACACTGAGAACGCTCGAGACGACGTACGGGACGGGTCGGGTCAGCCACAGGACGAGCGCGGCCACGAAAACTGCCAGCGTGCGCTGTCCGTCCACGGTCAGCGCTGGCGGCGGGGAAAGCGTCGCGCCGCCGGTGAGAACACAAACCGCGACGAGAAGTCCCACTGCTTGCCGGGATGGCAGTCTCGTCTTTCCTCCTGACCGTCCCTCGAGCCAATCCCTCATTACAGCTATCGTTGCCGTTTCCGCTGAAGAATGTGGTGACACGGCGACTGCTGCTGTTCGGCGTCACCCCCACCCCGGGAACTGTCCGTCGCCGTTTCAACTCGGCAATCGCCCGGATCGCTCGAGGAAGAACAGGAGAGCGACTACCGCTCCGAGGACGAGGGCCGCAGTGCGAAACACCGAGCCGTACGAGTGGCCGCGCTCGAGAACGATGCCCAGGGCGGAGGAGCCGAGCGCTTGTGTGAGCATCCACATCGAACTGAACGTGGCGTAGGCGCTGCCGCGCGTCGAATCCGGGAGTGTGTCCAGGAGATAGGTGTCGGTGGCTGGAAACAAGGCGTGGGTGACGAAGCCCAGAGCGGCAGAGAGGACGATCAGCGCGAGTAGGCCGTCGACGAGCGTGCCGACGAATAGGGTGACGGCGAACAGACTGACGATTCCGAGGAGGTACGGGACGTGCGGGAGCCTGTCGCCGAGATCGCCACCGACGTAAAATGCGGGAACACCGGCCGCGAAGACGATCGTCAGCATCGTCCCTGCCGCCCGATCCGAGAGCCCCTTCGATCGCATGTACAGTTCGTAGAAGTTGAACACGCCCTGCCAGACGAACGAGGCGAGTCCGACCAGTGCCAACGCCGTCACGATGAGTCGCCACTCCGAGAGCGCGCCGGCGACGAAGTCGCGATCGTCGCGGCCCGCCCTCGGGATCTCGGTCCGGCGAGCGACGATCCACGTGTACCCGGTCACCAGCGCCGCGCCACCGGCGAGTATCCAGAAGGCGAGTCGCCAATCGACGAGGAGCGTAACCGCGACGAACGGGGCGGCGGCCACCGCGCCGAGCTGATTGGCAGCGCCGTGGATTCCCATGACGCGCCCGACCCGCGCGGGATACAGTTCGCTCAAAAGCGGGTTCGCCGAGACGAAATAGATCCCCGAGGCGATCCCCATCAGGAAGGCACCGATCATGAGAGAGCGGACCGTCGTCGCGGTCGCGGCGATGCCGGCGGAAACGGAGAGCACGATTCCGGACGCGACGACGACGTGGTGTCGCGGGGCTTTCGTGAGTAGCCAACCGGTGGGCAGTCGAAGGGACGCGCTCCCGACCCACGCGAGCGTCACGATCAGCCCCGCGGTTGCCTCGCCAATCGGGAACTCGGCGATGAACACGTCCAGCAACGGCGCGAAGATGATCCTCGCGAGATTGATGAAGAAGACGAATCCACAGAGGGAACCGAAGAGTCGAGCGCGGGTCACAGTCGCTCTTTCCGACAGGTGGTCTCAAGCGTTCCGAATCCGGACTGTCTTCCGCTGGTATCTCCCGATTCCGCTGGTGGCCCTTGAGTCCGATTCGAGGAGCCGTCTACTCGAGCGCAGTTCTCGCCCTGCAGCCCTCATCAGAAACGAGTCAGTCGTCGGCGAGGACGATTTCGAGTAACTGGGAATCGGATAGAAGTTGATAAGGGCATCCCCGAACATGTTATTCGTCGCGCAACCCGCTGTGCGCGACAGACCGCGATCCAATCAGCCACCTACCATCACCCTACTGTGGCCCCGACGGTGGGTCCCCCTCCCACCGTCGACCTGTCGCTTTACTCCTCAAGGATTTCACCACCGCTTCGTCACAATCGCTTGCTCGGCGTTTCTTGAACGCGTCTGCTAGCTCGACTGGGTAGTGTGACTATCGCGATCTCGTCTCATTCCCTGGCAGCGGAGTTTCATATTCCTATCGAGCAGCCATCGCCTTCGTACGAAAAAATACATATGGGAAAATATACTATCGATATCTTCTCGGATAGAATATAGACCAAGAGCGAATTGGATCTTCCCCGTTCACGACCGCTGTCGGAATCCGTATCGGTTGCGCTCGAGAGCATACTCCCGCACCGTTTCGTCGGTGGGTACGGCTCCTCGAGATGTCCTCGGTCGAGATATCTGTACAGAACACGTTCTATAAACATACCCAGAGTTGCCGAATTGAGTCGTCTCCGGTAGAAAATCACATTTTTGTTGAAGGTGCCGTGTCTGCTGCTATGACGGAAGCTAAATAGTATTTGATTGATCAACCCGTTAGTCAGCGACCCGCCACCACCAACCGTTGCTGATCTCACGGACCCAAGACGACTGCCGTTCCGATTCCGACTACTACCCAATTCATAAAAATTCAGAGTAATATATGAAACAGACTGTTTCAACAGATAGTGGTGTTTCGGTATGGCACTCGAGTATCACATCTCGTCGTTCTCTCGAGGGCAGTACTATCGTCTTCCCCATCGGTATAATTCTATTACAGGGATAATCGAGATGGGAGATGGGTATTTCATCCTCTTCCGTTGACGAGTTCTCGCTGTACACCCCTACAGTTGTAAATCCGAGATGTACCATTTGGTCAAAACCGAGTCGAAATCGTCCGGGGTCCAGGCAATCGAAGTCCTCGAAACGCTGCTGTGGGCCAGGTGACTACGGAACGAAGCGGGTTCGGTTCAATACGAGACTGCTGATGCTCTCCTGTAACGTTCGGAAACTCGATGCTCTCCCATCTCGGGGAGTCGATCGGGCGCGAGGCAAATCGCTCTCGCGGAAGGGATCAGTCCACGAACGAAACGGAAAACACCCACCGCAAACCCGATTCACCGAGTGATCAGAAGACGAACGGCCCTTGCTGGCGAATCGGCTCTTCGTGTGGCAGCCCGGAGACGGCGACGAGACGGAACGGATCGTCGCTGTCGTTCTCGATGACGATCTCTCGAGTGTCCGTGACGGGGAGGACATCGCCTTCCTCGAAGTTGTCTCCGTCGACGGTACCTGCTCCGGTGACGCCGTAGAGAAAGCCGGACCAGCCGTCGGGCAGCGTCCACGTCCACGTGTCGTCGACGCGGACGTCCAAGTACTCCATCTCCGTGTGGAGGTCGATCGGCGAGCCGTCGCCGACGACGGTGGTTACGGTCGCGCCGTCGACCGCTGTGGTGGGGAGTTCCTCCGCCGATGCGTCGATGTAGTCCGGGTCCGCTTCTTTCTCATTGCGCGGTAGGTTCACCCAGAGTTGGAGGCCGTTACAGGCCGCGCCGTCTGCGGGAAACTCGGAGTGTTGAATCCCGCTACCGGTCGTAATGCGCATGGCGTCGTTCTCGTAGGCGGTGTGCTCGACGCCCAGCGAATCCTCGTGGTCCATCCCGCCCTCGATCATGTAGGAGACGATCTCGAAGCCCTTGTGGGCGTGCATCGGGAAGCCCTTGTCCGGGTCGATATAGAAGCGCTCGAAGAGCACGAACGGGTCGAGGTTCGCCTGGTACTCGTTCGTCGGGAACGCGCGGTTCGAGTTGACGCCCGTTCCGTGCTGGACGCGTTGGCCCGGGAGCGGTTCGTCGACACGCTGCTCGGCCTCATCTGTTGTCATATACGACCCGACGCTCTCACTCCTGATAAGCATCCCGTATGCGGAATCGAAATCCGGTCAGTGAAAATATACCGTTTCCTTCGTTTTGTCTCATGCGGAGTATTTGTGGCCTGTAACGGACAATACGGAATACCAGTTCGATTACTTGAACACGATACAGAGAACGTTCATAGTTACGGCGTGTGTAGCCATGATCGGAAACATGAGCGACTACGAACTACCGCCGCTGCCGTACGACTACGACGCACTCGAGCCGGCCCTGTCCGAACAGGTACTGACCTGGCATCACGACACGCACCATCAGGGCTACGTCAACGGCTGGAACGCAGCCGAGGAAACGCTCGCGGAGAACCGCGAGGCGGGCGACTTCTCTTCCTCTGCGGGCGCGCTCCGCAACGTCACCCACAACGGGTCCGGACACGTACTGCACACGCTCTTCTGGGAGTCCATGAGCCCCGAGGGCGGCGACGAGCCCGAGGGCGACCTCGCTGACCGCATCGCCGAGGACTTCGGTTCCTACGAGGCTTGGAAGGGCGAATTCGAGGCCGCCGCGTCCGCCGCGGGCGGCTGGGCGCTGCTCGTCTACGACAGTCACAGCGAACAGCTGCGAAACGTCGTCGTAGACAAGCACGACCAAGGTGCGCTCTGGGGGAGCCACCCGATTCTCGCACTGGACGTCTGGGAGCACTCCTACTACCACGATTACGGGCCGGCCCGCGGCGACTTCGTCGAGAGCTTCTTCGACGTCGTCGACTGGGACGAACCTTCGAGCCGCTACGAAGCGGCCGTCGAACGCTTCGAATAAGCGGCTACACGCGACGATCGCGCGGTTCCCGGCCTATCGAGGCCACCCCATCGAGAAATCGATGGGTCCCGTGGGCTTTCGTCCGCTGGCCGCGTTGCGGACGTTTTCTGTACTCGAGTACAGTTGAGTCGAGAGACCGCCTGTACAACGACACGTCACACGCTCGCTCGAGGCCTCCCTCTACCGAGCGCCCTATTCGGGGAGTTGCTCGACGACAGCGGTGTCGATGACCGAGACGGAGTCGTCGAGGAGAACCTGCAGTTCGTCGTCCCCACAGGGGATGGTCACTCGGACGCGCAACGGGTCCGTTTCGGTGACTGTCGTCCGGCTATCGCTCACGCACCAGTCGAAGTGCCAGAAGGGTTCGGTGTTCAGATCGACATCGCGTTCGGAGTGGAAGACGAGAACCTCGGCGTTGTCGAGAAGGGTGACGCCGACCGTCGACTGGAGCCGGTAACTACAGCGCTGACAGACGTGCTCGACGGCAACCTCGAGGTCTTCATCGTCGGGATCGCGAACGAGGTCGGTTTCGACCGGGCCGGTACACTCCGGGCAGACGCCGTCGGCGGCGAGACAGTAGTGGTGGCGGACGTAATGATGGAACGCTTGGAGGAGGTCGTCCGTCGTGCGATCGTCGAGGCCGCCCGAGGGGAACGGATAGCTCACTTGGATGGTGCCGCAGTCGGTACAGCCGATGGTGAGAGTGTCGTCGACGTACCAGCCGTGGAGGGGACCGTCGCAGGCGTAACAGGAGCCGGTGGCGGGAAAGAAACCGAGTTGGGCGCGCTCGGTGAGCGTCCCGGTAAAGATGGAACTGACGACTTTCCGTCCAGGGTAGCGGAACGCGTAGCCGTCGTCGCTCTGCTTGATGAAGTGGCCGGTGAGCTTCTGGAGGTGGTAGTTGAAGTTCGCACTGTCCGTGATGTCCACCCGTTCGAATAGTTCCGTAAAGCGGACGGGAGCGTCGTCGGCACCGAGCTCGAGGAGTGCACGGAGGATTTCGACGCGCGTGTCGTTCCCGAGGACGGCAAATACGTCCGCGGGGACCATTTGTGACTCCGTCCGGGCGACCGGTTTGCCGCCGCCGTCGCGGTCGATGTCCCCCTCTGTTCCCGTCCCGGCGTCGGCGGTTCGATCGAACTGGCTCATAGAGACGAATTCGTTGACCGATCGGTAAAGGATACCGAAACCTGCTCCGGGGTCGGTAGTGGTCAGCCATCCGGAACGCCGTCTCCGAGCGGCGTCCCACGAGACTGATAAGGCACTCGCTCGTATCCGTCGGTATGACCTCGTCACGCGACCCGGATGCGTCTCTCGAGACGCGAGAGGCGATCATGGAGGCGACGTTCCGAGCGCTTAGCAAGCACGGCTCGACGGACCTGCGCGTGCGGGATATCGGTGCGGAGTTCGACAAGAGCCGAACGCTCATCCACTACCACTTCGACGGGAAACACGATCTCATCTCCTCGTTTCTCGAGTACCTCGTCGAGCAGTACGAGGACCAACCCGACGTGGACGAAACGGCGGATCCATGGGCGGCGTTACACGTCCGTATCGAACAATGTCTCTTCGGGCCCGACCTCGGCGCGGAGTTCGACCACTGGGAGCGCATGAAAGTCTACCACGAACTCTTCTCGCAGGCCCAGCACAACGACCGCCACCGCGAGGCGTTCAACGAACATTACGACGAACTCCGGGAGAACATCGCTCGAGTGCTTCGCATCGGCATCGAGCAGGGCGACTTTCGTGATGTTGATGTCGCAGACATGGCACAACTCATCACCGATGT
Organism: Natrinema sp. CRL1; assembly: GCF_059162405.1. Lineage (NCBI taxonomy): Archaea > Methanobacteriati > Methanobacteriota > Halobacteria > Halobacteriales > Natrialbaceae > Natrinema > Natrinema sp. CRL1. The sequence continues at coordinate 323,176 of NZ_JBLVOY010000005.1, forward strand.
CATCCACGCCGCACGGGCCAGGAAAATCTCGCTCGGGCACGACGATGCCCCCGAACAGGCGCTGCGTGCGGTCGACGAGTTCGTCTTCCCCGCGCTTCGCCCGCAGTCCGCTTCGGACAACCGAGCGTGATTCCGGCCGATCAGTACCCGGTTCCGAGGTAGGTATGCACCGCGTTCGCCTCCTCGAGTTCGTCGGCGAAGGCGATCGCGAAGTCTTCCATCGTGATGTAGCTGTCTCCCTCCTCGTCGGCGACGAGTTCGCCCGCAGCGGTGCGATACTCTCCGGTTCGCTCGCCGGGTTCGATCATCGCGGCCGGCGCGAGGTAGGTCCACTCGAGGTCGTCGGCGTCGGTGAGAATATCGAAGGCGTCGATCGCCGCTCGCGCGACCGGTTCCCACTCGTCGGGGAAGTCATCGCTCTCGATGAGTCGCGTCTCGGGGCCGATCCTGAGCCCGCCGGCGCCGCCGGTCCAAACGAGCCGGTCGACCGAGGCGCGTCGCAGCCCCTCGATGGCGGACTTCATCATTGTTGTGAGGATTTCGGGGGACTCGTCGTCGCTCGGTCCGAGCGCGGACGCCACCGCGTCGTGACCGGTCGCGAGTTTCGCGATATCGTCGGCGTCGGTCGCATCGCCGGCGATCGTGACCAGTTCGGGGTCCTCGAGGCCCTCGATCGTCCCGCTGCGCGAGACGCCGGTCACTCGGTGTCCCCGGTCGAGTAACTCGTCCGCGATTCGGTTGCCGATGCGTCCGCTCGCGCCCAACAGCAAGACGTCCATGGACTCGCTCATCGCGTGTTAGTAGCGCCGATGGCGCAATAGCCCTTTCCCAACCAGATTCCCTTGCGGGTTTCGGCGGGAGACAGACCCAAAAGAGTTAGGTCCGAATCGATCGAATCGTATCAGCTATCATCGCCGGTACGCGGCCGCCGTTACGTTTTGCTTGCTCGCCGGAAGAAGGCGATCGCAGCACCGAGAAGTGTTAGGTTCTGCAGGAACGAGGTGAATTCCTCGTCGCGCGATTCCGAATCGACGGCCCAGAAGTCGTGCATGACGGGCGTGACTCCCGCGAAGAACGTCGCGATGCTTCCCGCGGAGAGCTTCGGGGATTTCCAGAAGCCGATTCCGAGGCTGCCGCCGAGGAGGAGTCCGCTCGAGGCCGGAACGAGCGTCTCTGCGAACGGAACACCCTTGGCGTCGGCATAGGCGATGCGCCCGTCAAGATTCATCAGATTTCGAACTGCAAGTAGTGCAAGCCCACCTGCAAAGAGGAGTCGGCCGAGCCGAGACGGCGTGCTATCGTCCGTCGTTTCAGACATCACTGTGTTCGATGGCTTCCGTCGAGTTAACTCTTCTTTTCCCGAGGCAACTGTGATGAGTCCGAATACCAAGATATTTTCTTCTTTCTTAAATTCACTACCGTATTCTCCGGGCGATTGGACCCGGATACCCGACCGCAGGATCGGTGCCGGCGATACCGAACCGCTCGAGTCTCGGTTCGGAGCCGGTTCTGCTCCTCTCAGTCGAGTCAGACTCGACTCCACACTATGCGTCAGTTCCGCGTTCGACAGCGTGGACTGAAGACTGACTGATCCAGTCCAGAATTTTATATATCAAAATCGTGTCGACAGTGACGATCGAAATCCGCTATTATGCTAAAATGTGTCTCCTTTGAATGCTGTTCGAGTACTCTAGGTGTCCGCCTAAAAAGTGCTCAGCTATCCACCGACAACGGGGTCGAAAATCCGATCGTCAACTGGATCGTCAGCGGTGAGGGGATATCGTTCTCGGTCCGTCCTCAACGAGAGAGACAACTAATTAGCAATTCTGGCTGCTTTTAGGTCGTTTTTGCACAACCTCGTACTGTCGCTCTTCGCTCTCAAACTGTTCAGCACCGCGATGGAGAATCCATCGTTCGATAGCTCGAACCAGTCATCTTTGTGCGGATGCGCCGTTACTGAAGATATCTCGGTCTGCAGACTATTTACCAGAACAATAGCTGTTCGAATACTTTTTCGATACTCAGATACCTCGCTCTGCCTGAATTTTCACCTCTCGAAAATGATATACATATAAGTAATACGAAACTCGAAGTCGTTCAGTGCGCCACCGGCCTAGCCTCGAGTCACAGCGGCGAGTGTGGCGACGAAATTCGGCGCTTACCGGTCGGCTTGGACGACGTGTGCCGGCGTTTCGTCGTCGAGGTAGTCCTCGAGTTGCGCGGCGATGATGCGGGGGCCGCCGAGGACCGCGTCGCGGGTCGAGCCGGCCACGTGTGGCGTCAGGACGACGCCGTCGAGGTCGAACAGCGGGTGTCCCTCCGGAATCGGCTCCTCCTCGAATACGTCGAGGGCCGCGCCGGCGATGCTCCCGCTCGAGACGGCGTCGACGAGGGCGTCGGTGTCGACGAGGCCGCCGCGGGCGGTGTTGACGAGGTAGCCGTCGGTGTTCATCTGCTCGAACTCTTCGCGTCCGATCATCCCCTCGGTGTCCTCCGAGAGGCGGACGTGCAGCGTGACGGCGTCCGAGTCGCTCAGAAGTGTCTCGAGGGCGGCCGGCTCCGCGCCGGCTTCGCGGATGTCGTCGTCGTCGACGAAGGGGTCGTAGACGAGCAGTTCGGGGTCGAACCCGGCGAGTCGGCGAGCCACGCCGCGGCCGATGTGGCCGAAACCGACGATCCCGACGGTCGTCGTTCTGACGTCCGGCGGCAGCTGGTCGGGATCGAAGACCTGGTTCCACTCGCCGTCCGAGAGGTCGGCGTGGGTGAACGGAATCTCGCGGAGCCGCGAGAGCAGCATCGAAACCGCATAATCCGCGACGGCGTCTCGGTTGCGGCCCGGCGCGTGTAGGGCCGTCACGTCGTTGTCGGCCGCCGCCTCGAGGTCGATGTTTTCGGTCCCGCCGCGAGCCGCGGCAACGAGCGAGAGGTCGGCACCCTCGATGAGTTCACGCGATACCGGCGCTTTGTGTACGACGAGGGCGTCGACGCCATCGAGGTTCGCGGCGATCTCGTCGGTATCGTAGCTGCCCGGTCCGAGCGACTCCATGTCCATCGTGACATTGCGGAACTCGGTCGGCGACGCGTCGCCGAGCCAGTCCATGCGGTCGAACGTCACGCCGTGTTCTTCTAACCCGCCGAGGGCTTCGTACATGTACTCGCTTGGCTGCTGTGGGTCCCCACAGAGTAGTACCTGCATCGAGCTATGATTTTTCACCAACCGTCTTGAGTGTTTCCCACGGCTGCTCCATCGCGTCGCTCACCTGTGAGAACGTGTCGGTAAGCGTTCGGTATCGCGGTTCGGTCTCCGGATTCGGATCGTATTGTGCTGCGGTCCCGATCGTCCGCTCGACCGCCGTCTCGGCGTCGGGATAGACGCCCGCGGCGATGCCGCCACAGAGCGCTGCGCCGAGCGCGCCGGTCTCGCGCTCGGTCGGAATCGTCACAGGGAGCGTCGAGATGTCGGCGAACATCTGCGCCCACGCCTCGCTCTGTGCGCCGCCGCCGGTCAACCGAACGGACTCGAGGCCGGTCGTTATCGACTCGAGTGCGCTCGTCTGCGTGACGGCGATGCCCTCGTAAATTGCCCGAAGCATGTGTGCGCTCGTGTGCTCCAGCTGGAGCCCGTAGAACCCGCCGGTGCTGTTCGGGTTGTCGGTCGATCCCTTGAGGAACGGGTGAAAGAGTAACCCGTCCGCCCCGGGTGGCACGTCCGTCACTGCTTCCTCGTAGACGACGTACGGCGAGACGCCGCGCTCGTCGGCTTCCCGACGCCAGTCGCTACCGCAGTTCTCGACGAACCATTCGACGCAGGCTGCCCCGGATCTGATGCCCTTGTAGCGAAGCCATCCGTCCAAGTACCGCCGTGGGAGGCCGTCGTCGCCGTCGTCAGACGACTCCAAGACGGCGACGCTCTGTCCCCACGTGCCGAGGATCTGTAGCCCGTTTCCGGGCTCGACCACGCCCGCGCCCAACGTACAGGCGGCGACATCGTGGAGTCCCGTGGCGACCGGGGTGCCCGCCGGGAGGCCGGTCCGGGCTGCCGCCGTCTCCGTGACCGTCCCGCAGACGCCGGTACTCGAGTCGATCGGCGGGAGCGCGTCGAACGCAGCCTCGATGCCGAGGTCGGCGAACACCCGCTCGTCGTACTCGGGGCTCGGTCCGTAGAACACGCTCCCCTCCGACGGGTCCGTCGACCGCTCGCCCGTAAGCCGGTAGGTGAGCACGTCTTTCGAGAACAACACCGTCTCGAGGCGGTCGTACGTGCTCGGTTCGTGCTCGCGGAGCCACACGAGGAGGCTCAGCGGATCGGCACCGAACGGCGTCCAGCCGAGTCGGTCGACGACCGAGTCGCGGACCGCCGGGGGCTGCTCCTCGAAGGTATCGAGAGCGCGGTTGTCGGTCGATTTGATGCCACAGACCGGCTCTCCGTCGGCGTCGAGCCCGTAGAGTCCGTGCCCGTGGCCGGCGACGCCGACGCCCGCGATGGCGTCCGTCAGGACGGCCTCGTGCTCGAGGACCGAAGCGATCGTTTCACAGACGGCGTCCCAGAGTCGGTCGTGGCGCTGCTCGTCGCGACCGCGAGCCGCCTCGACCGTCGGCGTCGCCCGCGACGCGCTCGCGAGTTCGCCGCCCGCGTCGTCGAACGCCGTCGCCGTGATGTTGGTGAGGCCGGCGTCGACACCGACGAGGACGGGGCGCGCGTCACTCATGTGTCGGCGTGCATCGTCTTCCCGGCGCTTCGGGTCAGTTCACAGAGGTCGCGCATGACCGACGCGATGCGATCCCGGGCTTCCTCCGAGACGACGTGGGGATGGAACGACGCCTTTTCGGGCTCCCAGTCGCTGTCCGCGAAGAACCCCTCCCGGTCGTCGTCGACGCCCTCGGGCGGCCGAATCGCCTCCGCGTGTTCGTGGTAGAAGTCCGCGGCCGTCCGCGCGAACTCGTACTGGTATCGCGTATTCTTGTTGAACTTACAGACGCCGGCCTCGAGCAGTTCCTCGATCCGTTCGTCCGAGAGCCCGGACGCGCCGTGGACGACGAGTGCGGTGTCGTGACCGGCGTCGACGAGCGCGTCGTTGATGTCGGCGGCCAGATCCGGGCGGACATCGAGGTCGCGGCCCGCGGCAACGCCGTGTTGGGTGCCGATCGACACCGCGAGGAGGTCACACCCGGTTCGGTCGACGAACTCGACGGCGGCCTCGGGGTCGGTATAGAACGCCTCGTCGGCGGGCGTATCGGTACTGCCCTCGACGCCGGCGATCCGTCCGAGTTCGGCCTCGACGAGTACGTCCCCGTCGACTCGGTCGACGGCTTCGGCCGTCAACTCGACGTTCCGCTCGAACGATTCCGCGGAGGCGTCGACCATCACCGAGTCGGGAACCCCGGAGTCGACCGCCGCCTCGAGGAAATCGAAGCTGTCCGGCAGGTGGATATGATCGATGTTACAGAACACTTCGATGTCGTAGCGTTCGGCGAACGTGTCGAGACACGCCCCGAAGACGCGAACGCCGAGCGCCGGATCGCCGTCGCCGAAGAAGGCCGCTTCTTCTTCGCCGAGCTGGACGACGAGATCCGAGTCGACGCTTGCGCTCCCCCGCAGGAGTCCGACGAGGATATCGAAGTGCGTGACGTTGCTCGCGAAGAACCCGTAGCTCCCGTCTCTGGCCTGTGCGTAACACTCGCGTAGCGTCGGTGCGGACTCGCGTGACATACCGGGTACATACCGGCGGGATCCCTTATCGTTACCGTTCGAACGACGCTCTCGAGGCCGTGTCGTCTCGTCTTGCCATCTCGTCTGGCCACTGAATGGGCCTGGCAATGCCATTTGTACGTTAGAGCCGAATTTTTATTTCTGATTAGAACAAGAGATACCATTCCCTGTATGGGGGAAATGAACACAGCTGTTCGAAAGCGATCGAATCGGTGGTTGCCTCGAGTCGCAGTATTGTCTCGTTTTACCCAGCTGTTTGCTAGCCTTCGATTGGAGATTTACAAAAATAGGGTAGTAAACAACTCCGCGGAATAGATCTGATTTCTATATATTAATCCAACCCACTGATACACAAAATATCCGGTTCGATCGCGATACCGATGTCTCCAGCGAAACACACCGTAAAAGTATATCCCGCCGGACCCGATTGGTCCCGTATGCTCCCGAAACAACGACAACAGACGATCGTCGATCTAGTCAACGACCGGAACGGCTGTTCCGTCGACGAGTTAGCCGACGAGATCGGCGTCTCGGCGGCGACGATCCGTCGCGATCTCCGCGATCTCGAGGAACGGAGTCTTATCGAACGGACCCACGGGGGCGCGACGCCGGTCGTCAGCCACGGGAAGCCCTACGAGAAACGGAAAGTGTACAACATCGACCAGAAGCGTGCTATCGCCGAGCGAGCCATCGAGGAAATCCACGAGAAACAGGTCGTCTCTTTCGACAGCGGCTCGACGCTCATCGAGGTAGCGAAGCGTGTCCCGTCGGAGCTGTCGATTACGCCGGTCACTCGAATGCCCGCGATCGCGTCCGAACTCTCCGAACGGGGCCACGAGGTGCACCTCACCGGCGGAACGTACCAGACCGAGAGCCACTCGTGTGTCGGGCCGTGGGCGGAAGAACGCGTTCGACAACTGAACGCGGATCTGCTTTTCTTGGGCACCGACGGAATCGACGAGGAGGGAGTGACCGCTCGAGACGTCCAGCAAGCACAGAGCAAGCGTACGCTAATTGCCAACGCGAAACGTATCGTCCTCGTCGCTGATCACTCAAAATTTGGTGACAAACACGCATTTCAGTTCGCGTCCCACTCCTCGATCGATTCGCTCATCACCGACGCGGACGTCTCGCAACCGATCCGCGACGAACTCGCTGCAGCGGGGGTCGAAATCGTCGACAACGCGGACTCGTGACAGCGGCGGTGAGGCCTCATCGCGGTTGCATTCGAACGCCCGACTGTCGGTTCGCTCGGTCTTCAGTCCCCTGATCTGCCGGAATCTGCGTCCTCTGTCCGTCTATCGGGTGTCTCGTCCGATCATCCACAACCTCGGAGGATGGAATAACCCCGCTCAGCCGTTGAAGCGATTGGTCGGCATTCGTCAACGATTCCTATACCGGACAGCTAACGGTGCCCCGCAACACGAACATTCGACACATCGGGGTTATTGATCCTCTTGAGAGTCGTAAGCCGACTCTTCATCACTTCGTTCGGCGACCAAGACGCCCACCTGGTCATGCACACGCTCGACTGCCGTGACCACGAATCCGACAGCAGTGAGTCTGTCCACGAGCATCCCGACGGTAGCCCCATCGACCCCATGGTCAAATAGTGGTTCTTCAGGGTCGGGCGATCCGAAGAACATCGCATCACCGAGGACGAATCTACGCGCGCCCAGATCGGCGATGGCCTCGATCGCCTCGCATTTTTCCTCATCGGAGAGGTGGTGTAGAGCGAAATTCGAGACCACGATGTCGACGCGAGCATCGCGAGCGTCGGCTCGGGGCGTCTCCGACGACCCGGTGTCTACCTCACCGTCGTAGTGCGGGTCACGGAACTCACCGTAGCCGAACTCCACGTTCTCGAGACCGCTGTCGGCGGCCTTCGACCGGGCCTGTTCAATCATCCCGTCGCTGATATCTCGACCGACGACGTGACCAGCTTCCTCAGCCAACGCGAGCGCAATTAGGCCCGTCCCCGTTCCGAGATCGAGGACGACATCGTCGGGGCGAGGGTCAGCGAGTTCAATGACGAGTGAGGCGCATGCATTGTAGATCGGCTTCTCTTCGCTGCCGTGCTTGTCGTCGTAGTGCTCAGCGACCTGTGAGAAGCGATCGGCGAGGTCCTCGAGGGATTCGTCCATTATTGCCACCCCTGTTCGAAGTCTTCCGTGGACAGTTCCATATTCACGGTCGTGCCGACTGCGTATCCATCAGCGACGGCGGACGGGATAGACGGAGGACCCCCGCTAGAGGCGTCGCCAGCGATGAACAGCCCCTCGACCGATGTGAACCCCATTCCACGTTGAGACTGCGTTGCATCGACGAGCCCGGCCTGATTCACTTCGAGACCGAGCTGTTCTGGGAGCTCGCTGTGTTGCTCCATTGGCGGAGGGTAGAATAGCGCGTGGCGGGCTACATCGCGGCCATCCGCGAGGGCGATGCTTTCGAGATCGCCATCAGAGCCGTTAAGTGCGGTAATCGGTTCGTCTTCGATTTCGATTCCTCGCTCGACGAACTCCGACCGTGATTCTTCATCGAAGACGTCATGCCCATCAGTGAACACAACGAGATCATCGCTTAGGTTGTAGATGAGCTTCGCATAGTGGACCATGTGCTCGTCCGTGACCATCACGCCGAGGGGTTCACCACGAACTTCGTAGCCGTGGCAGTAGGGACAGTGATGCACGCCACTCCCCCAGAACTCCTCGAATCCGTCGATATCTGGAAGATTGTCCCTGACACCAGTTGCTAGTACGACCTTCCGGCTCGTGACGGTCTCACCGGAATCTAAGGTACTGGTGAATCCGTTGGTGTCTCTACTGACATCCGTTACTTTCGTCTCTCTGAATTCGCCTCCGTATTTCACAACTTCCTCACGACCGAGCCGACGGAGTTCCTCCGGGGGAATACCATCTCTCGTCAGATACCCATGGGCTTCAGTTGCAGGGCCATTACGCGGTTCGCCGTTATCACAGACCAAGACACTGCGGAGTGAGCGTCCTAACTGGAGGGCTGCACTCAAGCCCGCAGGCCCGCCTCCGATGATGAGAGCGTCGCATTCCAAATCCGCGCCATCAGTTATTTGCATGTCTAGTGCAATGAGGACGGCAGCAATAAGGTTGTCGCCATCGGCGATGAAAGTCGTCAAATGAATTGAATCGTGATTACATCGCCTATGGCGGAAGAATTCAATGGTGTATTCGATTTCGGTGAGTCTATACAATTGCTCAGATGGAATCGATGTCTGTAAAAGACTGCACTATTAGTGCAAACTTTATGTTGGGGTAGTACCAATCCTCGACAACAATGCCAGACGCCGTACAAAAGCAACTCCAGAATGAGCGGGAGTGGGAGGACCTTCTTGACAGTATGCTCGGATTGAACAAACTCGACAGAGGAGTCTTTAGACTGTTAGCGGAATCTTCTGAACCGCTTACTGTGGATCACATTGCAGAGTTCATCGAGAAAGAGCGGACGACCGCGTACCGTTCGGTCAAACGGCTCGAAGAGACCGGAGTTGTCGTGCAAGAACAGGAAAGTTGTCCAAAAGGAGGCTATCACCACGTGTATCGAGCCGCTGACCCGGACGAGATAGCGGACGAACTCCAACGAATGCTCAACCAGTGGTACGCTGAAACTGGACAACTTATTCAGGAGTTCCGTGATACGTATCCCGAAGACCATTCTCCAGAATAGGCCAATTTGTCTTCATATATGATATTTGGCAGCAGGACAAGACGAGAGGGAACAGCGGTCTTTGCGACGAACCTCTCAGTCGACCCAATGAAGTTGAGACGTTCTGGGGTGGGGTAGTTCACGCTGTTTTCGTGTATTCGATGACAGCTCACCGAGAGAGGTGGTTCATGCACCGTCAATATAAGCCATTCATGCCACAATTAGCCGTGTAACCATGCGAAAATGGCCCCATTCTCTGAAATTGTGTAATCATCCGCATCTCGGATTTGATATAGCATTAATTGGTTTATGAAGTTTGCTGGCGACAGCCCCGCGATATCGCTTATCTTGTTTGTCTACACGAGACAAGTAACTAAGCGGTAGTATTATGTGTCTGTCAGCATCATCGAAACGTACGAAAATGCGGCTCTTAGAATCGGTCCATGACGGAGAAAACAGGCTTCTCGAGCCGGTGAGAGCATGAGCCAGCGAGAACAGATCAACTGGTCTCGAAAGTCACTCGAGGAGCTCCAGTCATTTTGGAACGCTCATATCGAACCGGCCCTCGCTCGTGAGGGCCTCGACCTCGAGACGCGGCCGACCTACGAGGAGATCACCGACGCGGGATATTCGGGAATCGCGCGTGCGCTGCGCGAACACCACGACCTCACGCTCTCGCAGTTTCTCGCGACGGTCGGCTATCCGGGCCCCGACCCCGGCGAAGACCAGGGTTATGAGTGGGGGATCGACGACGAGACGACGATCCACGAGCTCGAGTTGTATCTGCACACCTACCTCGAGCGGTCGGGCCACTCCGAGACGACGATCACGTCGAAACGGTCTCGGCTCGCGCGGTACGTCCGGACCTATGCTGCCCTCCACGACGCCGCAAACATCGTCGATCGCGTTCGCGAAGACGATATCCCCCGACGCGACGAGAAACAGCGCGTTCGGGCGGTCTACGATACCTTCGAGAACGAACTCTCGAGCCCCGAATCGAAGTTCAAGCATGCGACTGACGTCCGCGTCTTCTACGACTGGCTCGAGACAGATCGCGACGCGGCGTACAACCCGGCGCTCGGCGCGCCCCACGAGAACCGCTGGAAGGGAGCAACGCCGGATGACGACGATCGCAATCCGCCTGCGCTCGAGGCCGCAGACGTCCGGGCGATGGCTGATGCGTGCGAGTCGGTCGAAGAGCGTTTGCTCGTCGTCGCGACGTGTGCATGGGGGCTTCGACGCGGGGAGGTCGCCGCGCTCTCGGCCGACCAGTTTAAACCGATCGACGAGGACGGAAGTTTCGATTTCGAGGCTGCAGACCCGCGAATCATCTTCGGCGACAGCCGAAAGAACGGTCCCGGACGCGTCTCGGTCCAGTACGGCCTCGAGACGCTCGCCGATCGGTGGGGCCAACTCGTCGACCGCGACGGGTGGAACGGCTATCTCTTTCCGAGCGCGATTGCCGAGAGTGGCCATCTCGTTCCGAATACGATCACGGCCCGGTTCAACGCACTCGCAGAGCGGGCTGGCGTGGGTGAAAAGGCGACGCCACAGTACGGGCGACGGTTCTGGTACCGCACGTACGACGACGCCGTGAAACGGCTCGCGGATCGGATCGAAGGGCCGTGGTGAATCGCCAGACGTAGCTTGATTTCACGGGTTCAGCGACTGCTTGATATTGTGAACCGCACACATCAGGACGAGTTCACGAAATTCTCCGTACCAGGTTCGCGCACGCACGGCGTCGC
>NZ_JBLVOY010000006.1:0-167991 GCF_059162405.1 Natrinema sp. CRL1
TTTTAGCTAACTGAACGACTTTGCTCGTGAAGCGGGAAATTTTCGACATGGACATCGACGGTTTCCCGCTTCATCTTTCTAGTTCTGACGGTTGAAGCCGACGCCGTACAGCGATTCACCAGAGCCGTTTCTTCAACAGTAGTTTCACCCCGGAGAAATCTAGGTCTTTTTATAGATATTGTTATATATACCGTCTCACTCAGTCCACTCTCTACAGTGAAAGTCTTCTTTCTTTCAGAGGATACACGAGTTATACATCCAGAAACTGTAGCCATAGTTGCCGTGATTGCTCCAAGAACTGTTCGCCGTCTCATGGCTTTTCATTGAAAACTACCTGTAAATGTTTTCTGAAGTACGGCTGTTCAATTCGCAGACGTAGTTACCGCGAGCGTTGTATCTGAAAACTGTAATAGTTTTGAAACCCGAATGATTACTATAGTAGCCACTGAAACGATTTACACACTGACCTCGACGTAGTCATGCGGTCAGGTGTGCACTGACTTTCAGTGGCTACTATAACAGACCCGGATACTACAACGGTAACAATAGGACCAGTGCCTTACCTGAACTCCGATTTTACTTATATGCTTCACTCTGCTCACACCTACTATGGGGACGACACAGCAGAAAGCAGCCGGCGTCTGCGAACACTGTGGGAAGACAGTTGCAGTGTTCCAATCGGAAGATGGGACCATGATGCCGATTGGAACGCGAGGCGGGTGTACATGTGGCAGTTCAGAGTTTCGCCTCTTGTAAGGTAGTTCAATCGAAATACCGTACGACCGTTCTGTTGATCGATTTTCTAACGTACGATCGCGGTCAAGGTCGCTCATCCCTGTCAGCTTAGAAACGCTGGGGAGATGCCTCTCTTTTGGTAACACCTTCTCAACTCTCTGTCAATCCAACCACTTTTTGTGCGATAATTGTGATTGTCCCGTCATGGGGAGTGATACTGTATGTCACTGACCGGGGCACAAAGACCAGCAAATCGACGCGAACGGTACCGCTTAATGGCTGATGCCGCTACTCGACCGTTTGCGGTCGGTGCCGTCACTATTCCTCTGGTACTCCCCGTTTTGGGCTATTTATCCGCTGATGTCCGAGTTATGTTTACCGTTCACCTCTTTCTTGGTGCATTCTGGTTCGGTACTGCGGTGCTCGGCGCGGTCGTCCTCGGCCCTGTAATGGGGAGTCTCTCTGAGGAAGCAAATGCCGAGTTCGCCGAAGGGTTCGTCCCGAAGATGAACCTTCTCATGGAACCAGTCTCGATCGGCGTTATTGGTTCTGGAATTGGCCTTGCCAGCATGATGGGGCTCTTGTCATCCCCGACACCGTCCTTGTGGGCGGCACTTGTCCTCGCTGTCGCGCTGCTCATCCTTGGGTTTGGTCCACTCCACAAATTCACAGCCGGTATGTTTGACGAAATTGCTGCCGAAGAGACCGATCACGAGCGACTCTCCTCCTTAAATAAGAAGTACGGCATGCTGAGTCTGGTCGAACTCCTCCTTATGGTCGCCATCGTCGCCACCATGTCTGGCCTTCGCTGGGGCTTCTAAACCCTCAGTTCACTGTCGAACGAGGGTCTCTCTTCCGTTCTCGCATCACTGCTAAACTTGTCTGTTCAGGTTAGACAGACGATAGTGAACAAGTATACGACCCCAATAGAGAGAAAAGAATGCCATGCTAATTTTCTCTGCCACCTCTGTTCGTCTAATTGATACATCGTATTCAGACAGTATAATCTCTATCTACTACCCTAGAAATGCGTTAGTGATAGTAATATTTTTAGGGTGGGCAAGTGTAGCCATACTCGCGAAAGCAAATCGGTGACCACGAACGATGGCAATAGCACTACAGCAAGCGATGAGCACGATAATATCTGAACAGACGAACGGGCGTGTCCGAACGACACTTCCGAAAGCAGTTGTCGATAAGACTGCGTTCCACGATCTCGAGGATCAACACCAAAAGACACAGTTCCGAATCGGGTGTGGTGGAGAGACGCCCGAACTCACGGTTCGCTTCGGTCCTGGTGTCGGCGGCGGGTCAGCAACCACATCTCCACTTGTCTTTGCCTCGACGGGGCAGGTCCAACTCGAGTTCCCGACGTTTATGGCCCGCGCATGGCGGCTCGTCGATTGTGCCGCTGCATGGGACGACGGATCGGTCACGATCGACGAGGCAACCGGAACCAGAACGGTCACTGCGCCGATCGAAGGGTGGGAGTCTCCTGTCAACCTCGATCTTTTCGCCCTTGCACAGAGCGAGCCGTATCAATCGACGATCCAACGCGCCGGCGAGGAGACACAGAACACGATTTCCATGCTCCCGATGGAGGGAGTCCGGAAGATCGGCATCGAACGCGGCGGATCGACACTTGTCGAGCCCTCGTTTGCCTGTTTCGACGGGCGAACTGTGGTCGTGCTCTCCCGAGTCGATGAGAAGAGCCCGACGAGTCGGTCGGTCGTCTTCGCCGGTCCCTCGAACAGCCAGCCGCGGATCGCCGCCGGCGAGATCACTGTCGGCCTCGGCGTCAGTGAGATCCTCGAGCGCGGCGAGTCGGTCCCGATGCGCTGGGTCGTCCAAGGAGACGAGCTCGTCGGGTTCGTTGCCGACGAGATCGACGCGGCGGTGTGACGATGGCAACCGAACAGACCACACTCGAGGGTGAGACGGCCGATCTTTCAGAACCGGACCCGAAGGTCCTCTCGGTCGTTTCCTGCGGCCAGAGCAAGCAGGATCTTGACGACGGCGAGACCGTACCAGCACGAGAGCTATACAACTCGAGTGTCCACACCTGTAAGGACCGCTACGGACGCCACTCACATGGCTACTCTATCGCGTCGGCGAAGTTTGGACTCGTTCACCACGATGAGGACCTTCCATACTACGATCAGACACTCTCGAAGATGGGTGACGAAGCGGTTCGGAAGTGGGCCGACGACGTGGCCGGGGATCTGCAGCGAATCGTCGATCGCGAGGGCTACGATGCCGTGGTGATTATCGCAGGCGAAGACTACGTCAACCCGCTCGAGGCGCATTTTGAATCGGTCGACGCCGATATTCTGACGCCGTGGCAGACCTGTGACGACGTTGGTGGCGTCGGCGAAGGGATGTCCTGGTGTAACGACGAAAACAATTGGCCCGAAAATGTCTACCACCCGGGTCAGATCGAGGAGATCGTTTCGCCGGCTGTTCCCGACTGGCTGGCCGATCCCGTGGCCGACGCCGACGAGGACGACGTGGATTTCGACGTGTTGCTCGAGCAGATGGGCGTCCCGCGGAGTGTGTACACGCTGCCGACGACGCCCGACGGCGAGGACAAGGAATGGTTCGATCGACTGGCCGTGTTGCAGGATGCTGTCCACGGGGACTACGAGGTCGACTGGAACAAGGTGGTTCGATGAACTATCAGTTTCAAACGAGGCTGTTACAATGATATTCAAGGAGCACCACTGAGAGCAGTTCGGGCTGATGAAAAGACGATAACGTGAAGGGGATGGGGCGAGAATCAGGTCAGTTCGGACAAAACGTCTCGGGCTATCGGGGCGGGGTCGGCACCGCGACCGCACTGCAACGCCCACGGGTGTCCCCAAGGGGACTGCGCCAAAAAATTACAGCGCCCCACCTCCACCTCCGCTGAGTTCCAGTTGAAACCTCGTTCCACTCGAACCAGATGAAATGAAGGTATAGTGGAAAACAATTCAGTACTCGAACATATATCTCGTTACATGTCCTGGAACCTGGATTTTGACGATGGTGATTCGATCGCCTTGGTGCATGAGGATGGGTTCCTCCTCTTTGCAGAGAAAGTGTTAGAACGAGATACACAGATGGATTGGACGATAGAAGTAACGAATACGACTACTGGCGTAGTATTAGCTGAAGACACTCACCACATATATAACGACAAACACCTCTGGTCAGTTCTTGACAAATACACCGAACAGTACCCTCCTTGATGTCCCTAAGGGGGAAGGACAATTGCGTAGCGCGCGCTCTGCGCACCGCACTATAGTAGCTCTTGAAAGTCAATGCACACCCGATCGCAGGATAGCGTTGCGATCGGTGTGTAAATCGTTTCAAGAGCTACTATAGCGAAAAGACTGTCTGGCCGATACAGACCTTATGCGCGAGTAGATCTACTGGTAACGGATACTAAGACCTTGATAACGGTGATTAACAGATACACCTACGAGGGTTTATCAATAAAGCCGAAACCAGACGTGAGTGACATGCATCACCCACAAGAAGACCTGTTGATCGTCTATGCTATCTCTCTACTCACTCACGAGTATGAAGGAGCTGCAAGAGAAGATGAGGCGCTTGATCTCGCAACCGAAATAGCAAATCAACATGGCCTCACGGTCTCCGATGCGATCCGCCAGCTCGAGTAGTGGCTAGGACCGAGATTAGAACTCAACTGCATCGTCCTTACACCGTCACAGTATATCTGGGAAGAAAGGCGTGTATTCCTTAAAATGCACTCTAATATCCACTCAGGCCGTTCTTAGCTAATGGCCAAATGTTTAGTCACAGAAGATACAACTCACAGACATGGCGGAACTCAGGAGTGGTGTCAAGTGGCTCCTCTTCTTGAGCTCCTACATCCCCCTGTACTTTATATTGTCGATTAAACATAGGAATATTATATTTAATTTTCCCGATCTCGGCATAGCTATACTGTCTCCGTTAGTTGGCCAAGAAGTCCCATATGTGTCTATATTTTGGCTATTGCTTATAACTATATCTGGATCGTTCTTATATCTTGTACTAAGGTTACGCCAATCAAAAGGAGGAGAACGGTTTGCGAATATAGACACGTGTAGAAGTCGGAACGATTTGGTTACTAATTATATTTTAGTGTATGTTTTCCCATTTGTCGTGCTTGATTACACGCAAGTCACTAATTGGTTAGCATTCACTGTGTTTTTCTTGGTCATCGGAATTATTCACGTCCGGTCAAACCACCTATATGTGAACCCCGTTCTTGCGATTTTCAACTACGACATATATGAAATCGATACTGGTGATGAAATATTGACTATTGTCACAAAAGAGGACTTGGACCCCTCCTGCCAACCCGTTAAGACAGTAGAATTAAGTAATGGCGTTTACCTAACAGTCTAGTACCAATGGTATCGGCTGACAAAGCCAAGGAAATCCTAAATGATGCCTATGATTTTGCTAATGGGGACCCCGAAGATCGCATTCAAGATTTTTTCTTAGCTGCGGAAAAAGTTCCTGGGGAGGACTCTGATAGAGACGGAGAATATTTGGATATAGGGAAAGTTCCTTTTCACAAAGACATACATACAGAATTAAACGCCCTCTATGTTGAGGAATTATTTAAGGTTGTCAGAGACGTAATAAGGAACAGTGATAAACCGCTTAGTGAATATCAGGCGGGAAATATTGAGGATGAAGTTGTTCCAATTCAATACCTCCCTGTTGAGGAAATACCGAATTACAGTATATTTGAACCATTCACGCGAAAATCTGGATTTGAGGAAACCTCATATGACGGTTTTGAATCCCCAGAAATCCAAGCGCTACGCATTCGCAGTCGATTAGCAGACGAGATGTTCGTTGCTTTTCGAAAATTTTCTACTCGACAAATCGTCGGCAGTTCTTGGAAGGTGAAATTGACCCACAAGAATAGCGAATACGACATATTCAAGGATGATCTTGTAGCTCTGCCAGAGAAAGTCGACGCATTCGTATATGATGGCCTTATGTTTGTCATAAATCAGAGGAAATTTGAAGACATGTTTGACTACTTCACAGCCTATAAGAATAGTGCTGAAGCTGTATTCGAAGCGATTGAAGAAAGCGAATTTACGATCCACACTTCTGACTTGTTCCAGGAGGCAGTCCTAAGTGATCGTTCAGCCTTGAGAAAAATGGTCACTGTCGAGGAAAGAGAGTTGTATCACCAATTGAATAGAGGTACAGTCCAGAAAGTCATTGACGAGTTCAATCTCGATGTGGATTTAGAGGAACGGTCGGGTGAATGGGGGCTTGTGATGGAGAGTCGAAGTGACAAGCGGGATATTATCAGGCTGTTGAATGACGATCATCTATATTCTGAATTGACGGATAGTAGATACCAAGCACAAGCCAAGCGGCCAATCTAGTACTTTCCGAAGACCACCCTGGGGCCTCACATCGACAAATACTGTTCCTCGAATATGCACACGAAACGCAAAATCTTGTGTGCAGATCTCGGGTCACTCGATCACTCAAGGCTATGTTCTTCTCTAGGTAAGCGATACGTTATGTCCACTTTGGCCCAAGATGGGCATCCAGTGAGCCAAAAAACTAGGATTTCGGGGGTCGTGTGTACGAGTACGCAGATCAGAACCGACGGTGACTATCATACCGACGAGATGCGATCGGACGCGCAATCGGCTTCTGCGATTGTAACAAGACGAAAGTAGTGGTGGGTGCCTCCGCCGACGTACCGAAGTTTGTCCAGGCAGCCCACCAGGTCCTCGAACGCGACGAGCTTACGCTTAAGCAGCGCCGAAAGATCACCGAGATTGATTTCGGTCCCCCTCTCACATCACGTACAAATCGACCGTCACAGACGGCGCTCGCTCGGCATCTCGAGATCGACCGAGGCACACGTCGCACACTCCTTGCGGTACCTGTCTTGCCGGGTCACGTCGCCACACGACGGACAGTAGCCCATTGCCTCGGGATTGTGCGTCCGCGCTCGGTGCCAACTGTCCGAATGCTCCGAATGGCCCTTACAAATCGATCTCGTAACCAGCGTACCGAACTTGTCCGTCTCGACGAACTCCTCGTCGTCACCAACAGGCACGCCACAGAAGAGACAGTGTGTTCCATCCAAGTGCTCGCGAACGTCGACGGCCCCGCGATCGCCTGTCGGTCGGTGAATCTCGATCGTCGGAAGTGGTCGGCTCGCGTCGACCGGCTCCGATGTGGACTGCTCAAGCACGTCGGCGACTGTTAGCTTCTCCGGGTCAGTGTCAGGGTCGACAGTTACCCACTCGACAGTCACCGCCTCGGGTGCTGGGACTTCGAACTCCGTAACTGGCTCTTTCGGTCGGTTCCGGGACAACAGCTTCGGCCGTACCCGGGACAGCAGCGTCCGCATACAACGCTCGATAATGAGCACGACGACCAGCAGCAGTGCGGCAACCTTTCGGAAAAACGATCGGATCACCACGGTTAGCCACCCATCGCGTGCTCGAGCGTGACTGCCTCGTCGCGCTCTTGGTCAGCCGGCTCGGCGGCCGCCGATCCCTCGGAGCCATCGGTTGGGCTATCGGTGCCGATCGTCGCCGCGTCACTGTCGTCAGTGTCGGCGTTCTCGTCAGTCGAGCGATGCTCGTCGATCGATACGTCGCCCTCGTCGGTCGGGACGGTCACGCCGCGATACTCGAGGTCGTCGATCGCGACCGGCGCGTCGACGCGGTCGAACATCTCCGACGCCCACTCGTCGGCTGTCTCTCGAGTATCGGCTTCGCCAACATCGTGGGTGTGAGCGGTCCCGATCCGGAGTTCAAACGTGACTCGGTTGTCGTCAGTCGCGGCGACCTCGAACCACGCTGCGGCGTCGCCGAGCTCGTCTTCGAGTATCTCCTCGGCTTTCGCGATGACCTGATATTTGCCGGCCGAGCGGGCAGTCTCGGGATCGACGTCGAGTTCGACCGAGTACTCGTACCAGGTATCACGATCGTACATCACTCGATCACCGTCCGATTCGGCATCCCGATCACGTGCCCCTCGCACACCGGACAAGATTCTTCGATCGGATACCCAGCGAGCAGTTTCGCAAGTGGCGTGTTTTGAGCCTGCGTCTGGAAGTGGTAGTGTGCTCGATTTTTCGCACACTGTTCCTCGTAGGTCACTCGATAGTCAATCCGTTCGGCCTCGAGTGGCGCAGGCGGCGTCGACGGCCCGTAGGCGGGATTCCGAAACGGATCGTCGCGACGATCGTCACCCATCGGGATCACCGCGACGGTCGCTGGATTGCCACGTCTCGAGGACACAACGTGCGTACTCGTCGGTCGTGATCTCGCCCTCTCGGCAGGCTCGGATCCAGTCCAGCGAGACGTACGCGTAGCCGACGCGATTGCCACCGCTGGTGATCTGGATCTGCCCGGTATCTGAGAGGAGTTCGGGGAACGACCGAAGTACGATTGCGGTTGTGAGAAGCGTAACGGCACGCGGCGCTGCCGAGTCCTCGATCCGGATATAGGGATCTGCTGCCACCTCATCGAGATCGGCGATCGAGAGTCGGTTTGCCTCAAGCCGATTTCGAAGGTCGGCGTACGCAGGTGTGTGGGCGGGCGTCGTCCCCGCCCGGGCGTTCGGACGCGAGTAACCGGTGCTCACAGCAGATCACCGACCGTCGTTTGATCCTGCGTTTCGGTATCGGTTTCCTCGAAGTCGTCTTTGATCTCGAGGATCTTCCGGTAGTGGCTTCGGATCGTGATCGGCGAGACACCGCAGTACTCGGCGACCTCGTCTTGGGAGAGCGGTTCCGTGCCGTTGCCGCTGTAGTAGCCCGACTCCTGCTCGATGAGCGCTGCGAGATAGATCGAGGCTGCTGCAAGCCCCGATGGAGATCGGCCAGAGGCGTACTGGTGGGTGTCGAGAATCGAACAGCAGTCGCGGGCGTACGCCTCTTGATCCTCGGAGATCGTACCCACCGGCAGTTGGTCAAGCGCCGTCTCGAGGGCGTCACTCGGGAACGTCAAACTCTGTCGAGTCTGTTCGTTGGTACTCATTCGGAATCGACCTCCGAGAGATCGACATTGGCATCGACATCACTGGGACTTGCATGGGCCGGATCGTCGACGCGAATCGTGAGTGTGCCATCGAATACGTCGGCGGCCTCGATCACGCCGGAGCCTTCGACCCGCGTATCGACGTACGCGAGCGCGATATCGCCGACACTGTCAGTGAGTGACTCGGCTGTCGCAGGTTCGATTCCGCCGCGTTCCTCGAGACCGACCGAGATATCCGTTTCCCACTCACCGCCCTCGCGACGGAACGAGTACGGGCCTCGGTGCTCGAACGCTGCACCGGTCTCCCGATCGACGATCACGACTGCGTTGATCGTATCCGGCGTTCCGAGTCCAGGCGTGCCGAGTTGCTCCTCTGCATCGGTTTCACTCACTGGTGATCACCTCGGCATCTCGCTTTGCACGACGCTCGTGCCAGCCGTCGACCTCGGCTGCACGATCGACCGATTCAACATCTGCAGTGTTGCCGAGCGGTGAGCAATCGTACACACGCATGTACTCCCGTTCACGTGAGAGCGCGATCGCCTCGGCATCGTCCTCCGACGGTGCGAAGACCGTCACATGGTCCCGTTCGAATTCGTCGTCTTCGACGCCCAGTTCGAACATATCGAACTCCGTTTTGAAGGTCTCACGGGCGTCTCGCCACGTCATCGCTTCGATCAGGACCGTGTACTCGAGTCCAGCATCGGTGACCGTGAGAAGCCACGCCTCGGGTTCACCAGGATCAAGGCCGGGGAGTGCAGCCTGTTTCGGTTCGGCTTTGGTCATGCCGACGCACGCTCCTTGATTTCGGAGAGGGTATGCGGACTCAGCGCTTCCATCAGTTCGTTCGGAATCGTCGTTCCGCCGGTAAAGTCGAATTCGTACTGATCGGCAGTCTCGCGATACTCTGCGAAGCTTCCGATATGGGTTAGTTCGACACCGTCCCGTTCGCGTGCTCTGGTGATCGGCGTCGTGATACGATCTGAGTCAGCTTCGCGCTCGAGGACGTCGTCGACGCTGACGCCACGGGCGAAGTGAAGACGGTCTTTCTTCCGACCATCGTCGAAGACCGAGACGAAGACCTGAATCTCGTCTTCGATACTCTCTGCGAGCTCGCTTCGAACGTAGATCACGCGAAGCACGGTCTCGTATTCCGAATCGTCTACCTTCCGAGCCGACTTGCCGTGTGTCTCGAGTTGCCGGCGTTCGGCTTCGGTATAGGGGCCGTGGTAGTGGGGATCGTCCTGATCGCCGACTACCTGGAACGCATCGTCATCGGGCATTTCATCGACCCAGATTTTTCGGATGGCACCCGGCCAGTTTTTCTTGATCTCGTCCGGATCTGCAACGGACGATGATTCGGACTCACTCATCGGTCTCACCGCCGCTCCCGTTGCCGTTGAGATTGAAGAACTCGAGGACGCGCTCGGGAAAGTCCGATAGGTCCCAGTTCGCCAGCATGGTTGCTTTTGGAACCGGGTGCTCGAGTTCGACGATCTCGATTTCGTCTGAGGAAGTGGCATCGTAGCGACCGAGCTTCATCGATCGGCGACCACTCTCGTGGTCGAACAGCGTGATCGCGTTGGTGGTCGTCATGCCGATCGCACCTCGGAGACCGGTCGGTAGTTGTGACTCTGTCCGGCTCTGCTATCGAAGGGGTGTGTGCAGTTTCGCATCGTTCAGCGACGGTTTGCGACCGTCTATCAAGACAGTCACACGATTTGACTATAAATCTACGGGTCGCCAAGGTGGCGCGAGACAGCTACTATCGGTCGAATATAACGGATCCGATCGGTTCCGATACTCAGGGGGACACCCCTCGTTTTCAGTGAAAACAATACACTGGACACCCCTGATTTTCAGTGAAAGAGCAGTCAATACGAGAGGGACACCCCTCGTTTTCAGTGAACCGCAAGGCAACTATACAGAAGATTCCGAAAGTGCATCCAACACGTCCCGTTGGGCCTCCGACGACTCGAGACAGGCGGTCATGACTACATCAGGATCGTGCAATAGACGGTGCGTCCGGTAGCTTCCCTCACCCTTGCCGCCGCCCGTATGCCGGCTTTCCGTTATCTCTGGGAGCGTCCACTTTTTCATTAAATCCAGCACTCGCTGGTGAGTGAGCGATTCACCGGCTGTTACTTTGGCGACGATACAGTAGGCATCGTACAGTTCTCCCGTCGAGAAAGAATCCTTGAGTTTGGATTTGGTGAGATACGCAAGTGCATACAGCGCGTATCGAGAGTGCGGCGTACCGTTTTTGATGACCTGAATTGATCGGTTGAGATCACTGTATTCGTCGGCCTGTCGGACATGCTCTTCGGTCACTCGGTCGCTGTCATCTTTCTCTGCGAGTTTGCCTGCAGAGCGAAGAATATCGAGCGCGCGGCGGGCGTCACCGTGATCGCGGGCAGCAAGCGCAGAGGCTAATTGGATCACGCCCCCCTCGAGCACGTCCTCTTTAAATGCGTCACTCCGCCGTTCGAGGATCGCCTGCAACTGGTTTGCGTCGTAGGGCGGGAAGATGATCGGATCGTCCTGGAAGCTCGAGGCGACGCGCTCGTCGGGCGCATCGGAGTAATCCGTCTTGTTGCTAATCGCGACCACGGAGATGTAACAGCCTGTTTTTCCTGCTTCTTCCGACCGAGAGAGTTTCGAGAGGATTTCTGCGGTATCGTCGCCGAGTTTGTCGATCTCATCGAGGATGACGATCAGTGAATCGCTCTCATGGAGGAGGCCTTCGGAATCCCAAAGAGCATCATAATAGCGACTGGCCCCGACGCCCTCTTTTGGAATGTAGCGATCAGGATCGATCGCATCACGAACCTCAAACGCCATCGTTCGGGCCGCCCGTGTCTCTGTATTATACTGGTCACAGTCGACATAGGCCGCCGTCAGATTGGTTCCTTGCATTTGAGCGATACCTCGAGCACGACCAGTGACGTGTTTCGCGACGAGTGACTTTCCGGTCCCCGTCTTCCCGAATAGGAAGCCACTCTCCGGAGGGTCACCGAAGGCCGCTGGTTTCAGGAGTGCTTCGACGGTTTCGATCTCGCGATCTCGCCCGACAATCCGGTCTTTCTGCGGGACGTGCTGTGGACGGAGGAGCTCACGACGGCGAAAAATAGACGTCGCTTCGTCTGCCATCGGGTCATCCTGAAGATCCTCGACTGAGGGAGTCGGGATTGGATCGTTACCCATTGGCTATCTCATTACAGACAACCATAATAAATCCACCGCACCTCATTTTCAGTGAAAGATGGGAAATTGGGTGTTTGAAGGATTTTTGAGGGACGCCATCAGAAAGAGTGAGCAGACACACCCACCCCTGATTTTCAGTGAAAGGCTCCGAAAGGATGAACCTGCAGTTCGACTCGAGGCCGGATCCCTTGATCGCATTATTATATTATTTATGGTATAGGTAAAGTAGTAGTGTAGTAGTAGGTAGTGAAGTGCTCTAGCTAGTAGTAGAGTGAAACTGTCTTTCTCACCGCCATGTCTTTATATGTGCTCCTCTTTGGAGTTGAGATTGCTTTCGCACACGTTCTGCCTTTCACTGAAAACGAGGGGTGTGTCTGTGTCGTCCGAACGTGTTACTGTTCTATGTAATCTTGGAGCGTCACGTCCGGTGCAGTGTCTCGAGTCATCTTGCTGTTCTCGTCGATCGTCTTTGCTTCGTGGCAGTCCGCACACAGTGTCTGGAGGTTCGACTCATCGAGTGGGTGGCCGCCGTCTGCGATCCGTTCGATGTGATCAACCTCCATCACTCGGTGGTCGAGATCACCGTACTGTTCCCAGAGATCGATCCAGTCATCGTCGCTCTCGTCGCTCTGTTCGTCGACGAGTTCTCGAGTCTGCCAGTACGCCCGTTCCTGCATTGCTTTCGTGAGTCCACAGTTTTGGCAGGTGTAATCGTCTCGCTCGAGGATTTTCTTCCGGACGGGATCCCAGAGGAACATCTGCTGGACTGCGTTGGCGATCTTCCGGCAACGCTCCGAACAGTAGTTCCAGCGGCCGTCGACGACGGGTTCGTCACAGACCCGGCAGAGATCAGGTTGTGTCTGCGGGAAGAGCGTATCCATCGTCTTGTTTAATTTCTGCTGTCGATTGTGATTCCCCGACATCACTTTTCCTCCAAGTCAGCGATCTTTTTGTCGATCTCCTCGCGAACAGCGTCGGGAAGCTTCGCGATCGCCCGCTCGTTGATCAGTTGGCGTGTCGTCGACGACGCCGGGTAGACGGTATCTGCCCAGACGTGGATCTCGAGGTCGTCCCGATCGAGAGAGATGAGCCCGACGCCCGAGTCATGGAACTGTTTTGTGTGCTCGAGGGCGTCATCGATCGCGCCGGCGTCCATGACGACCCAGCGCGTATCCGCGTAACTGTCCGACCGAATCGCCTGTCGAAGTGCCTGTTCCCAATCTCGCTGCTTGAGCTCGAAGGCGTGAATCGAAAGGATGTCTGGATATCGGACTGTTACGGCCGCGATATTCGACCGGCCAGTGAGATCCGGATCAGCCGGGGTGTCGATCGGGAGTTGGGCTTGTTGGCCCAGCGATTCCTCGCGAACCGCCTCGAGATAGTTGTGTTCGACGAGCCAATCCCAGACCTCGCGACAGGTCGACTCGGACGAGTACGTGGTATCCTCGTGGACCCAGCGGTACTTCGAGATCGGCTCGAGCGTCTGCAGTGTTCGGTAGGACCGACGGTACTTCCGCTCGTCGGGCAGCGGTGTGAGATGGCCGAGTGCCCGCTGTCGTCGCGCACAGTCCCACGGATCGAAGCGAGCCGTGACGAGATCCGTCTGGAAGGCAGCGTAGGGCACCTCGTCGAAGATCACGTCGCCCTCGAGTTGATAGGGGAGATCGTCGGACAGCAGTTGTTCCTCTGCTGTCTCGGTCATGTCGTAGAGTTCGTCCTCGAACTCGAGGGTCATGCCGACACCCCGTTATCTCGGTCCCGGTTGTGCTCTCGCTCAAGCGCGTCGCGAGCGCGCTTTGTCACAGCGGGGAGATCGGGGATCTCTCGAATTCGGCGCTGTTCGTAGAGGCCAGTCTCTTCGTTTTCCACAGAGAGACGCGTTCCCATCTCCGGTCGCGGACCGCTGGACTGCTTGAAGAAAAAGTCCACCTCTTGCTCGAGACACTGGTGGTAAATCTCTCGTGCCCACTCGTGTTCCATATCCCGATAGCCGGGTCCAGACTCCCCACCGACGATTGCCCACTCGTACCCCGTGAGATCGATCTCTCCGACGGGGCCGACCAACGGCTCGAAACTCAGAAAGAGCGTCTGGGCGTCACAGTCACGGAGAAGATCGATCCGCTCCGTTACTTGATTGTCTTCGATCGAGGTCCCCATCCAGACGTTTTCGGGCCACTCGAGGGTCATGTGAGCAGCCCGTCCCGGACGCTTCGTGAGAATCTGGAAGATGTGGTGGGGACAGTTCCGCATAATGGCGAACACATCCCGGATGAACTCGTCGGTGATCTGGGAGTGGAACAGGTCGGACATCGAGTTGACGAAGATCCGACTCGGATCACTGAGGGTGTATGGCTCCTCGAGTTTCTCCGGATGCATCGAGACGTTTGCCTCGGCGTGCTCGGTTGTCCACTCTTCCTCGGTGTGTCCGTACTGTCGGGAGATCCGCTCAGCGTAGCAGCCAGCGCCAACATCCTCGCCGTCTTCACCGAGTCCGCAGCCACTCGAGACTTTCGAGCAACCGTGGGTAGGGTTCCAGCTATAATCTGCCCACGCGATGTTAGTCGTCTGCATTGATTTTCTCCTCCGTTCCTACTGGTTGATCCCCGATCGGGTCGGCACCTGCTACCTCGATATATCCGTACTCGTTGTACGGCCCAGTACAACAGCGGTCAGCTTCGGTGTCATCGTCGAACCGATCGTTACAGCCTTTGCACTCGTACTGTCCATCTCGAGCAGGGCAGTAGTGAGGCGTGAATGCCATATCAAGCAGGGACCCCGGTATCATCCCCGGTTCCGGTGGTTCGTCTCTTCGCTCGGCGATCTCGCCGCTTTGAAAGACGATAACCTCCTGCTGGCATCCCGGACACGCTGTTACGCCGGTATCCGATGCATCCGGATCGTACTCTGTAGTAGTGTTACTCGCCATCTTGATCATCCTCGGTGTCTGTATACTGCTCCAAGTGATCGGAATGGAGATTCAGTTCGTCTCCGACCCGCTCTAAATGCTGCCTCGTCTCTCGGACGGATTCTTTCCGATGGTCGCTGATATCGTCGTCCTCGAGCACGAAGTCGCATTGTTGGAGACCATAGACGATATTCGAGTGGATCGTCCGGCGGTCGGCCGTCCACGACTGCCGCTTGTGCCACAGATACCAGCGCAGCAGTACCAGCAGATCGATCAGCAGGAACAGCCAGAGGAGCGGGTTGTACCAGCTATATTGGCCCAGATTTCGGGTTGGATTGTTCCAGTTGTAGATATCCGTTCGGTCAATCTCGTCACTGGGCATCGTACATCGCCTCTTCGATTAGCCCCTCATCTTCAGGGAAGTGGCCGCAGTCCGCGAAAGGTCCCTCTCCAGTGAAAAACACGAACCGAACTTCACAACCACACGAGAGACGGAGTGCTTCGGGATCGTCCATCGACGTGTCGGTGACGATCACCTCTTCGATACCCGCATAGTGAACGTGCCGAGGGCACGGGGCGACCGTCGTCTCGGAACTACTCATCGGTATCACGCTCCGTTTCCGTGTCGCGTGACTGTTGGTTCTTCTTCCGTTGAGCTTCGATCGAACTCTCTGGCGGTTCGTCTCGAAACTCACCACAGTACATGCAGAGGTAGTGGCCGTCTGCCGAATCCCATGTGAACGCATGGTTGCAGTCGAGTTGTGGATCTGTGAACGTCTCGGGCCAATCCTCGGGTCGTTCAGTCCCGCACGAGTCGTCACTCACCGTTCTCACCACCTGTACCGATGGAAGTGCCATTACCACCGAGTGACTCCGTGACAAGAAGCCCCAACCGCTCCAACTCCGAAACAGCGACGGGACACAGCATTCGGTTGTTCTTGATCTCAGAGTTGGTCTTGACTCTGTACGGAAGCGTCACGCCACCTGCGCGCTCTCTTTCACCGCAGAAATCGCACGAGCCTGCAGGTTCGCGTTCAGTACCGCTCGAGTCACTCATCGGTAGTATTCCTCCTGTAGCCAGCCATCGAGATCGTCGGCCCGCTGTCGAAGGCCCGCTTCGATATGGTAGAGATGGGCATCGAGATGGGGCCGGCGCGCTGCGAGCTCACCAGCTTCGCCGTCCATCGTTGCGACGGCACCTGCGAGCCGATCGCCAAACTCGGCTTCTCGGCTTGGCTCTGGATCCTTTCGATCGACGACGTCCGCGATTTCGTTCGCGGGCACCCAGGCCCATCCAGTCTCATGTTCAACTCTGTACCGGGTGAACGCGGAGAGTGGGCTATCCTCGTCAACCGCTACGATATCGCCCTCGAACGTTTCCCGGCCGCGTTCTGGCCACCAACTCTCGTACTGGACGCGATCGTCAACGGAGAGGTCACTGTAGACTTCACTCGAGGAGTTGCTTTCGGACGGGTCGCGATCTGTTTCGATCGTCTGTCTGGCCTCAACGACGAGCATCGTCTGGTCGCCCTCCATGGTTGCGAGTGGAACTGGGCCAAAAGCAGTCTCGCCGTTCTGATATTCGAGTGTTGCACCCGACAGGCCACGCATGAGGTCGGGATCTGACTCGAGGCTGATCTCGGTCGCGACGAACTCGTCGCCGTCAAAGGCTTCGTCCGCTTGTATGATCGCCTCGGCGTCGAACGTTCGCTCCCGGTCGCCCTCGATGATATGGATCGTCACCGACTTGACCGAGTCAGTGATATCGGTCCGCTCGAGGTCCGGTCGGTCTTGTTCGATCGCGACTTCATCTGCTGTGGATTCCGCCATTACTGATCAGCCCCCGTAGCCCCAGAGTGATCGTCGAAGTGCCTCGAGTCGTCCCAGAACGTCTCCTCGCTTGGCGCGGTCGGTGCATCCAGCCACGATGCGACACGGTGGGCGTCTGGGTCGTCCTCGTAGACTGGCCGTGACTCGAGGATTTCTGAATGGACGACATCCCAGTCGTCGCTCGGCATTTCTGGACCGACCAGTTCACCAGCACGCTCCTCAGCGAGTGCCTGAGTCGGGGTGTAAACATCTACGTAGTATTCTTCTACGCGACACAGTTTCACCGTGGCATACTCTCCAAGTTTTCGAGCGCCGAGTGTGCCGGACTGTTCAGAACTGTCCGTGGTCATCGCGCCTCACGCTCCTTTCCCGTGTCTACTAAGCGATACCTGTCCCGGAGAGAATAAGTCGTTAGACCAGCGTCACATAGGCATGGAAGCAAAGGACTACGCGATTCTGTTCGTGCTTGATGTGATTGCGACTGTAGTCGGTATTTTCGCGTACATCGCTGTCGGCGGTTCGTTCTGACAGCATACGTTCCGGACTGTACAGTTCCGCTCGAGGAGTTATCGCCAGAGTCGATCTCCCCAGGCATCACTGATCAGCCTCCGGTCCGACTCTCCGGCTGTATTCGATGATCGTGCGCTTTTGGACTGTCTTGAATGGGTGGTCTTTGAGGATAACCGGGTGGTGACGGCGTCGGTCAACTCTCTCGACAGTGGCCGTTTCGTCGGTTCGAAGCGTCACTTCTTCGCCCGCTTCGGGAAAGGAGATCGCCTCTGCGATCCCATTCACTGGCTCGAGATATGTTTTCTCGTCGGTGTCCATCTCTGCCGAGGTCTGCCCCTGATCAGGCATCGGCGGTCACCTGCTTACGCCGAGACCATGACTCGAGTCGGGCGTCGTCGAAGCCCTCTTGCAGTGCCTTCCGATTTCGGACCTTCTGTCGTGCCCGGCCGTTCCGCCGGCGTTCCAGATGGCTCTGCGGATGGTTCCGTCGGACGTGGAGTTCTCGGACCTGCTTTCGGTGCATGACCACGAGTTCGTCGATTGCGTCGCGATCGTAGCGGGCGATATCGAGGAAGGTCTCGCCGTCGCTCGCGATGGATTCCTCGATGTGGACGACCGACTGCTGGGTTGTCTCGTCGGCCTCGAGCGATCGCGCCCGAAGCCGGTATGATGTCCCGTCGTCGTCTTGGATCCCACCGGTGACCGATGTGAGATCGTTCTCGGCCAGAATGAGGGCGATCCGCAGCCGATCGTCGGCCGTGCTCACGGCGTCGGTCATGCTTCCGACCTCCGCTCAAAGAGTGGGATCGGTTCTGCTGCTGTACGACTCGCTGTCAAGGGGTGTGTGCAGTTCGCCATTTTGATCTGTCGCTATAGGTGAGTGACACTCCATGATGAAAAAGCTACGGAGGACCAAGGTGAAACCGAATGTTGGTCAGGTGGGGACAACTGGGAAATTCGGGGCATTGCAGGGGCTTTGTAATATACTATATTTTTATAGTTCAAGGAAAATGAATTGTCTATGTCCACGGCACCGCAGCCGCGACTCGCCTTTGACATCGAGACGATCAATGCTGAGATCCCCAACGGTGTCGAACGGGATATCGGAAACAGCGAGCACGTCGAACTGTTCTGTGTCTGTGCGGCCTACCAACCGGAGCCGATGAAGCCGATCGAGCACGAAGTGTTCTTCCGGGAGGCCCCGACGCCGGGCGCTGAACTGGACGTGATCGAAGACACGATCGAGTGGCTTTCGTCGAAACCCGGAGAGACGGTGATCACGTACAACGGTGACTCGTTCGATATCCCGCACATGGTGGGGCAGGCGAAGATTGCAGCCGATGCCCTCGGAGAGCGATTCGATGTCTGTGATCGCGTTGAGTCGTTCTTTGAGGACGCCACCAGCATCGATCTCTACTCTCAAGTGTGCGATGCACTGGACGATACGCCGAAGTTCGAAGAGGCGTGCGAACACTTCGAGGTCGATGTGCCGGAGACGCCGCTCGAGGAGTATGATATGGGCGTCGATCCGATTTCTCACCGGCCGACTTACAAGGGACTCGAGCCGATGTTCAAGGGCTACGATGTCTTAGTCGTCGGCGAGCGGTATCTAAACTTCGCGAAGATCGGTGCGACGGACAAGTCGGAGTTTCAGGCGATGCACGAGGCGCTCGAGCACTACGTGACGATGGATGTTCGCCCGCTGTTCGATCTTGCCGGTCGAGTGCCGATCGTGGAATCGAACTGACCGGTACTGTTCTACCTGCGCCGAAAATATCTATCCAGTAGTGTCTGTGATGACTTGGGCACGTTTAGTTAATGAATTTCGTTGTGGGCCTTCGTGGAACTGTGATCTTCATCGTTGTTCCCCCTTCCGTGTCAGTCGCCTCAACGGAACCATTGTGATTAGTAACAATCCACCGAGAAATCCACAGCCCTAACCCACTTCCATGAGTTAGCGGCGTTTCTGTCCCTGTCTTCAAAACATCGGCTTCGTGATCGGCTAGTCCTGGCCCGTCATCTGAAATCCGGATTTCGACAGTATTTCGGGCAGTTTCAATGGTCACGGTGACAGTCGAAGTCTCGCTGCCGTGTTTCACTGCATTCTCGATTAGTTCCTCGACAGCCTGTGCAAAACTTGGCAATACGTTTGCCGTGATTTCTCCACTATAATTGATATATATTGGAGTTGACGATCCTTCTTGTGTGACTGCTTCGACAACATTCTCAACGAGTGCCACAATGTCCGTAGGCTCGCGGTCATAATCGGCGGTGACAATCCGATTCAGGTCGCGTGCCTTTCGACTCAATTCAAGGAGGTCATCGATTTGCCGGAGTGCAATATCACCAGAGGGATCATCCTCTAGTTTGTCAGCCATCCGTTCTGTATGTCCTCGTATGATAGACATGTCGTTCCGAAGGTTGTGTCGAAGCACTCGGTTGAGCACGGTAGCGAGGTCGGCTTGTCTAGTAAGTCTAATTTCATGTTGCCTTCGTTCGAGTTCGCGCTCGAGCAATCGGGTAATGAGTTCTGTAAACAGTATCTCACCATCACTGAAGGCTTTATTTCGTGGCCCTTCAGCGACAAAACAGACCGTTCCAAAGGGCTCTCCGTCTACTACAAGTTTTGTTCCGTGATAGCAGTGGAGGCCATGCGTTTCGAAAGCTGGGTCATCCGCCCATCCTTGCTCTGGGGCATTATGGAGAACGATTTGGGAGTCAGCTGTAATCGTTCGACGACAGTATGTTGTCTCAAGATCGAGTTCCAGACCAGGATAGAATTGTCCGTCTGCTGAGTCAGTACTGGCTATTATTTTCCAATCACCAACCTCTTGGTTAATTCGGGTGAGATGCCCATTATCTACACCTAGATATCGCTTACCAAGAGTAAGCGCATCATTTGCTTTTTCTTCAAACGAAGCATCTCTTCGGATTGATTCATAGAGTTCCTGTCTAATCTCATGTGAAGCTAATTCGCTTTCAGTCATTTCTTGTGTAGGAATTTTAGCTGATTATCCTGGTACTCTGATTGTTGATCTCCCATCACCTCTTTTGTCTTTTCGTTGCTAGTTTCGTTTCGTCGTATCTATTACCGATCTCTATCTCTTTTATTCTTGTACCAAATAATATTGGTATGTGAATGTGGGATATATCTACAAGATTGCATACATGCAATCTATATACCCTGTATTGAACGTAGGTTCTAGGACCAAGAATAAAGAATATGTACTGTATTTGTTACTATTCACTGCCTCGAGACCCGGCACGTCCAGAGGAGTGACCACGGTCGCGGTTCTGCAGCAGCCGAAACCACTGCCTCGACGAGTAACACCACTTCGTCAGTGAATCCTGAGAGAACAGTCACGTTCGGGACCCAGCGATCGATTCGGTGGCGCGCTCGATCGCCCCACCCTGCGCTCTCGGTGATCTCGAGCGATTCCAAGTCGCCGTTTGCGTCAGTGTAGGTTCGCAAGATGTGTTTCTCACCACCGTTGCGAGTGATCACGTCGCCATAGCGGGTTTCGCCGCCGACTGTAACCGCATCGCTGTTTCGCCAGTGGACGGCGCTCTTGGGATCGTAGTTCTCGAAATGGACCGTGATACCGACGTTCGTGACCGTCGTGGTGGAAATACTCGGTCTGGTCTGTCTCGAGTGTTACGGGGTCTCCGCTGCCTTCGAAATCGGTCGTCTCGTTGTCGGTCTGGACGGCTGTTGTGCTCGCGAGTGACGGGGAGACGGGGCCGTTGGACTCGAGATTCGGCTGTGGTTGGTCGGCCGTCGCTGCAAGGCCAGTCGGTACGACTGCAAGCGCGACGAGTGAGACGGCGAGCATGACCTCGAGCGCGAGTGCTCGCGACGCTGTCCGCCGCTCTGGTGACATGAGCATTGAATTGGTGCGGTGTATGGGGTGTGTACTTGGCGACGTACGATACACCGCGGGACAGTGCGGTCCCGGCGATCGCTGCCCGCGTCGAAAGGACAGGTATTCGAACAGTAACAGCCAGTGGTGATTAAAATATCGAACGTCTAAGCTTCGGTGCGAATCGTGTCTAATAGGTGAATTGATCGATCTGGCTCTGTTGAAACACTATTATTTGGATGTGGTTTGTGTGAAATACGTATTTACTACACCTGCACACTTACCAAACTGCCTGATTCAATTTCAAGAGATGGTATGAGGGAACAAATTGTGCTACTATCTACTAATGGATAAACGAGCGAAGCGTATCATCACCATACCTATCCGTATTTTGTTTATAACAACCACTCACTCAGTGCAATAGCATTGCATGGACGACCTCACGGGATTCCAACGTGACCTGCTATATGTGATAGCTGGCTCCGAGCAAGAACCATCAGGACAGGATATCAAGGATGAGGTGGAAATCTACTACAGTTCTGAAATCAACCATGGAAGGCTGTATCCGAACCTCGATACCCTCGTAAACAAAGAGTTGGTCGAGAAAGGACAACTGGACAGGAGGACGAACTACTACGCTATTACGGACGGAGGTGAGGAACTCATCAAAGAAAGAAGTGAGTGGAAAGCTCAGTATATCAATTGAACCTTACCCGTGAAATTGAAGTTTAGATTTGGCGATGCCAACAACATCAAGGACTCTATATACAGTCAATTGAGACGAAAACCTATCGTATTCACCAATACTGACCGCAGGGGTTCCTGAACCTATCACCCTCTAAGAATTTCAACGACCTCTGGATCTTGGTCTGATCGGTCAGAACTGGTCCATCAATTTTTCAGTCCGCTCTTTGCGGGCCTGTCGTTCGTGAATCTCGCGGGTGTTCTCGAGGTCAAAATCGATCTCTTTCTCCGAGCCGGTGCCCTCTACGGAGACGATTCCGCGCTTGGCCAGCGGCTTGATCCCTTTCTCGAGGTTTGAGTCCACCTGAATGTCGATGTCGCGGGCAATTTCCGCTCGCGTCGCCGGCCCACCACGTTGGAGAACCCCAGCGACGACCGCGCGTACGTAGGTCGGTGAGCCCTCTTCTTTGGCCTCCTCGATTGCTCCCTGTACGACTTCGTCATCGACGAAGGCCTCGTAGTCCTCTGGGACGGTCGGACCGGCCTGTTGCTCAAGGTCCGCGATCGTCGCCTCGAGTTCGTCGATCCGTTCGGTTTTGCGCTCGAGTTTCTGTTGGACCCGCTCGGAGCCGTCGTCACCGATATCCATCGAGAGGGCGTCGGCCATTCGTTCGACGCCTTCGTGCAGTTCATCCAGATTCTCGACTGCCTGTTCGTACTGCTCGAGGTCGGCGATCCGGTCGGCCTGTTCGGAGACCGTCGCTTCGAGTTCCTCCGCGCGTTCCTGCAGGCCATCACGCTCCGATCGGAGCCGGTGGATTTCCTCGTTTTTCTGCTCGCGGATCTTGTCGACCTGCTGTTGGA
Source organism: Natrinema sp. CRL1 (assembly GCF_059162405.1). Lineage (NCBI taxonomy): Archaea > Methanobacteriati > Methanobacteriota > Halobacteria > Halobacteriales > Natrialbaceae > Natrinema > Natrinema sp. CRL1. The sequence continues at coordinate 22,620 of NZ_JBLVOY010000006.1, forward strand.
TTGCCTCGCCACTCTCGCTATCGGTCGTCGACGTGAGTGCCTCCGTAAACTGCTGGGCCATCTCCGTCATATCGTTCGCTCGATCGAGTTCGGACACTAACTCAGCGATCCGCTCGTCTTTTGCTTCGAGTCGCTGCTCGAGTTGGGCCACCCGGTCTTGGCGGCGCTGTTCGCGATCACTAATCGCCTCAAGTTCCTCGGCGAGATCGTCGCCGATCGATTTCAGTTCTGGTTGTTCGATCTCCTCGAGTCCGGGCGTCGCGCCGGCGTCGAACGTGCGCTTGCGCTTGAATTGGATTCGGTCGATGGTATCCGTCCAGTCGGTCTGGACGAACGCTTCCCCATCCTCGAGATCGGCGACTGTGTCGGCGTACTCCCGGTCGGTCACTCGGCCGAGGACTTTCGTATCGTTGTCCCAGGTGAGTCGATGCCAGACGAGCCAGTTTGCCTGCGTGATGAAGTCTTTTTTTACGTCTGCTGGGCGCTGGCTGATCCCCACGATGCCGAGGCCGCGTTTCCGGCCACGTTTGGAGATCTTGATCAGCATCTTGCCCGTCTCGTTGAGCCCGCCACCTTCGGGGATGTACTCGTGGATCTCCTCAACGACGAGCAAGAACGGCTTCTTCTGCTGCTTTTCCATCGCGAAGAGATGGCGGGCCGTTTCTCGGATCAGATCGTTGGCATCATCCGCATTGAGAAAGCCAGAGACGTCGAGGATGATCGGGACATTTTGCTCGAGGGCGAGCTCGGCGAGTTTCGCAGCGTGCTCTGGTCCGACCTGCAGGTCACACTGGTCGTCAGCGCCGACATGGAGCATTTCGTAGCGCTCCTTGAGCCCGTAGTACTCCCCGTCGGTGTCGACGATCAGGCACGGGTAGCCGTTCTCGAGGAGTTCCTCGATAACGACACTCGCCGAATTACTCTTCCCAGATCCCGACTTCCCAGTGATGAATCCGCGTCCGGTGAGCACGTCGACGACCGGGAACGAGTCGCCGTCGACGCCGACGGTGATCTGTCTATCTCGGTCACCGGATCCAGACTCCGACTCGGTGTCGGAATCAGAATCGGTATCCGCGCTGTTCTCTGAGGGGTGTGTGCCGGCTTCCATACTGTTAGAGAGCCACTCACCCTTCAAAGAGATTCGCCACTCCAAGCCGACTGGCGCTTCGAACCGGCGGATTCGGTGGGTATCGGACCCGAAGGTTCTTTGGTTAGTACTAAGTACTAACGACATGGCGAATCAGATCAAGTCCTCCGGCGCTGCGGGGTTCGCGCTGCAAGTCACGAAGCCAGCCCGGGCGTCGGGGCTCGTCGAAGAAAACTCCGAAGGAGAGGCAACGTCGCTGGCTGATGTTCGCGTGTACGCGTTCGGCCACTTCTTGCTCGTGATCGGCCTCGATGCAGTGTCGAAGGCACATACGGCGGAACTGGTGGTTGCAGCCGCGAACGATACGAAGAGTGTGCATCGGGCGATGGATGCGACGATACAGATCGCCGGAAACGGGTATCAAGTACAGCTTCCGCCGGCCGAGGACGCCGGATTTTCGAGGGGCGATCGGGCACCGTGTCATCCTGCGCCGGGCGTAATCGCTATCTCGAGAGACGATGGGACCTCAGCGGGGGCCGATGCAGCGCGGCTTGCTCGAGATCTCGTCACGATTCGGAAGCAGCAGTAGAACGTTTTCCGGTCATCTATAGTCGCTGGTGGCAGTTCCCAGCACAATTCCTTGTATCGGTCCGATTCGTGAAACGCCAGTAGTTGGTAATATGGTTCCTTTCTTTAGAACTGAGAGTGAAAACAGCGGTAAGTACAGGTGCTGGTGTGATCAATCGGGACCTGTTTTAACTCCCTATCAAATTTAAGTAGTCTGGTGGAGTCGGGAGTTCTTAACGTATGGGTGGAGACCAAAATCTTCTCGTTATCTGTGACCGATGCGGAAACGCATATGCGGCTATGACCACTGACGATGGAGAAATACTCCCGATTGGGGCTCGAAATGGTTGCAGATGCGGCGGGACATCGTTCTCCCACGTAGATAAAGAAGATTTTGAGGAAGCTACTGACGGTGACTGATTAGTACGCATCTGTAGTTACTGAATCGTCCGATTCAGTTTCAAGTCTATATCTGAATAAAGAAATCGTGTTACTATCTACTGCTAACCACTGGCTCATCATCGAATTCGACGAGAACTTCATACCCAGCATAATGGAATGTAACTTGACCGGACCGCTCAATCCCATTTGGGGTCGTTGCAAATAGATCGTCTAAGGCGTCAGGATTGATGGCCTCAAATAATGGAGGGAGATCCAAGGGATCCACATTGCCCTTTTCAGATATATGGTCAATAACTATTGCTGAAGGTGATTCCTTTGTGTCTATATTGTCTTCCATAGTGGGTTGTTTTCACAGAACGATTAAAAAATGATGGGACGTTTATTTCTAGTGGCGATAGTCAATGTGCCTATCTGTTCTTAGACCATTATGGTTTATGCATCTGCGTTAGGTTATCACACACATGGTTTCTGTAGATGACACACTAGATATATTACATAATAAACGGCGGCGGTACATACTGTACTACCTCAAGGAACAGAATGAGGCAGTTCACATAGACGATGTCGCGAAAGCGATCGCAGAAATGGAAGCGGAAACGGCATCAGGAGAACTGTCTGAAAGGGATGTCAAAGAAATTAAAATAACGTTACACCACCAAGACCTACCAAAAATGCAGCCGCTTAAATTCATCATATTTAATGAGGATGAACAGAGAATCAAGCTCACTGACGAACCGGCCGAATTTGACTTGCTCTTCACAGCTGCAAAGGTGTTAGAACAACCAGATAGCCCGTAATATAGATCGCCATACTCTCCAGTTTCAGAAGAGATGATCAAATCGTCAGTACGAAAAAGAGACAATCCTCCTCTGTCAATAAGAAGGTGTCTTGACTGATCTCTATAGAGCAGTCGTAGATGAGGTCCAATCACTGAATGGCCGGAAAGTGATCATACTTACCGTCAAAGAGCCGAATCATCTTCCAAAACGATTCATGGAAATAACGTCGAATAGAAAAATAGAACAGCTGAACAACCTGATTGAGTCGCAGGTTAACGCGTCGGGTCACAAGATCGGATGGGTTCCAGTCCAATACGATGCAGGCTGGAAGATCGCGTGGGATGAGATCGGGGAGTAACGTCGCTCTGTTACTAGCCTTGCTCTATCCTCAACTTCTTAACTACATCTCGATTACGCTCTTTGTCGCCAAAGCGAGCCTCATATTCTCAGAGAGTAAACTTATCCCCGAACAGTAGTTGGAAGGGTTGGTATTGAAAAGTACGATATCACGCTGCTCGAGACTGTCGCTGTATTTTGAAAGTAGCGGCCCTGTTGAAACCCTCAGTAGATGATATATTTCGGTGGTCGTGCTGAATACAGAGCGCGAGTCGGTCGCTACTGATTACTGAGCGACTAGCAGAATTGCCAACCGGGGACGGGAATCAGCACCGTGCAAATTCGAGGGGTTCTTGCTGTGCGGAGCCATGCGTCAATAAGAGAGGACAGTTCATGCAGATACGATCGTTTACTGCTGGTGATGCTGATGCTGTCTACGAGGTCATCGACAGGCATTCGACGGGCGGACGGACGAGTCACGCATCGTACAGCGACTACACGACGCTGACAAGGCTGTCGTCTCGCTTGTGGCAGTCGAAGACGAACGAATTGTGGGCCACGTCTTGTTTTCTCCAACGCGTGTAGAGAATCAGGGAGCGGATGTCGAACTGGTCGGGTTAGCACCAGTTGGCGTACTACCTGACAATCAAAACGAGGGAGTCGGGTCGTCGCTGATAGAGCGTGGTTTCGAGGAGTGTCGTGACGCCGGTGTTGGCGCTGTGGCCGTTCTGGGCGATCCAGAGTACTATTCTCGCTTCGGCTTTGAACGGGCGAGCGACTACGGGATTGGTAATGAGTATGGTGCTGACGAGGAGTTCATGATCAAATAGTTATACGAAGGCGCGTTAGACAGCTTGGACAGAATCATCACGTATCAACCAGAATTTCGACACTATTCAGTAACGGACTTGAGGTACTCATGACGAGGGAGAGGATTCGGTCGTGGCTTCGACAGAATCCATCCGACCCGAGACATTCGGATCCTCGTCGTCACTGAGATCGTCCCGTGATGTCAATAGCCATATTGTCAAACACCCGATCTCAGGGTCCACCCCCATTGTCACACCATTCTGGGGAAAGAGGGGTGCTTGACGCCGGCCTCTGGCTGGCGTTTCTCAAGACGCCAAATCAATTTGGAGAGGAATATATCTGTAATGATCGTATACTAACGAACACGGCAGGCGGGCTTCCCCATCCCGACTCTGCCGTTCACCCCCACTACTCCCCTCCTGTTTCACACGTACCAGAACCAGACCTTTATCAGTGAAGCCGCGGCCAACATCAGCGATGCTCACTGATCGACAGGAAGACCTCTTCGTCGCCGTTCACTGACCGAGTTCTCAGTCCACTATGAACGGGTCGGTCCCGAACTCGCCGAACAAACGTGGCAGCTGGCCGCCGATTGGCTTGTCGATCACGATGTCAAACCGCTCGAGGCCGTCGACGCGCTCTGGGTCGACAGTTAGTATAGAGGAGGATAATAGGACAAGAAGAACGTAAGGGGCTATGAGCAGGGAAATTGCATTAGGAATAATCGGCTCTGTTGAAACCCTTAGCAGTTGATACAAACGACGTGCTGAATCCAGAGGATAAGTTTGGCACGACGACTCCGGTTGTTTCACGTCGAAACCGGTGAACTCCCCCACTCACTACACATGCATATCGAATGGACCCTTAAAACCATAATAGATCAACACGTTTGGGAGCTATGGGATACACGTTCCGGGATTGGCTTTCATGCCCTAGCTGTGAAAGACAGGAAAGTGCACGGATGATGGCTCATAAGACAGATTTCGTTCTTGAGTGCTACGACTGTGGGCAAATGTCAGAATACACAATTGGTAGAGATATGCCTCTTCAAAACCTCGATATTGATGCGGTCACCGAAATCATGCACGAGGAATAAAAACAAAATGGATTTGAGAAGGGTCTACAATATAATCGACCACTCGTGTTCGCAGTTTCGGCACTGGAAGCTCGCGTTTGCAACCCCTTCTACAACGTACTTTTCGACTAATTCACCTAGTCCACTGTCACATTCTGGGCAACAGGCGTTCATCGCAGCTACTGGTAGTGGTTTTCTACTAATAAGCTCAATTCCCACACACGTGGTTGTCCAAAATAATGAACAACAATATTGCGCCAGTTGCGAACTACAACTAGGGAGGGAAGCGATTAAGTAGTGAACAATAACTCAGATACCTAATTTGAGAGAGAGAGAGAGCTACACATATCGGTATGTCCTTGCCCTGTACTTACCGTGAGTTTCGAACTAAATTCTGAATAAAGAAACCGTATTACCATCTACTGTTATTTATAAATACGGGAGTCCGGCTCAATAAGTTACCAGGCAAACGCAAGTATCCTCGTTATCACTTCATACGGGATATACTACTTGGAGTTCATTATGAGTGATACACCAACCAACAGTCAAAGGGACCCCGAATTCACCGAGGGTACCGAAACCGGGACCAGTCGTGATATCTTGAACACGGACGCGATGCAGTGGCTGAGCGCCCTTGTCACCCTGATCGGATTGTACCTCGTCGCCTCGCCGTTTATCTTCGAGGCGACAGAAGCAGCGACGTGGAACGATACGCTCGTCGGAACAGGTATCTTTCTGCTCGCCGGGTACAACTTCTACCGACTGTCGAAGGATCGATTGGCGAGTGTCGGCGTTGCATCGCTGACTATCTTGCTCGGCCTTTGGACGGCGATCTCACCATCCATCATCGAGATGGGGAGCAGCGAACTCGCAACCGGGACCGCACTCTCCGGTCTAACTGTCGCTGTCCTCTCGGCCTACAACGCATACGCGAATAGAAAAGCCGACGCACCGGACCACGTCCGCACTCGTGCCTAACTCACCTAGCGACTCCTCTTTTAAAATTCTTGGAGCATGCCGGAGCCCGAATACGGTCCGGACCGGACAGTTCTCCTTGCGGCAGGGATGTGTATTCCATACGCAGATGTAGTTACCGAACCACCCTAATTCATTTTCAGACATCGTTCTGAATAAAGAAACCGTGCTACTATCTACTGTTATGGGAGTCGCTCGAGATCACGCTCCACGATTTCCATCCGTTCGAAAACGCCAGTATCTCGGGTATCGAATCGGCTTCCGTACGCGAGTGCGACGTTTTCCCGACCCTCGAAGTCGACGATCGACTCGACGTCTTCGCCTTCGCGGGCTTCAACGAGAAGTCGGTCCTCCTCGCGAGCGACGAGCCAGACCAGTGACGATCGGCGCATGGCGATAATCGATTCCTCCATGTCTTCCGGTTCGACCCAGAGGAAGACCGTCGACTCTAGGTCGTCGGCTGGGTTCTCGAGTACGTCCTCAAGCGTTCGTTCTCGGTCGTGGGCCTGTTCACGGGTCATGTTTGATCGCCTCACGCTCTGGTTCTGGGTCTGGTTCTGATCCAGTGCTGTTCTGATCGGATCGGTGCAGCGAGAGATTCGTGACGTGCTCGGCGTACTGCAGTTGGTTCGCGTCGTGTTCGAGCACCTCGCCATCCTCGTCGAATCCGACATAGATCGGGCACCGGTCGTCTGATCCAGTCTCGAGCGCACCGACCTGTCGGTAGTCTTCGCCATACCAGGGCGTCGACGAGACAGCGACCTCGTCGCGATGGTTCATCAGCATGTACCGGTACGCGGCCTCGGTCGCGAACGAGCGCGTTTCGTATAGGAGCGTCCAGCCGACGTGCTCCCACTCGTCGCCCGTCTTGTCGGTGATCTTCGCTCGCCACAGCGCGTCGTTGACCATCGGTTCTCGAGTCTGCTGTCGGGCGAACACCTCGAACTCGTTGCCGTCATCGAGGAACCGTGAGAGAATCGCTGCGTGGCCGATCGCCTCGTGGCGAGTGTCGAAGGTCTGTTCTCCGAGGGTGTCGGGTCGGTGGGCAACGTACTCCCAGCCAAGGTCTTGACTCGAGCTCATGCGAAGTCCTCGATCGTCGGTTTGGTCGGCTTCGGTTCAGTTTTCTCGTGGGGCTTGCCGCAGCGCTCGCAGTGGGGGACGCCGTCTTTGATCTGAAATCGGTTGCACCCACAACTGCATTGTTCGCCGTCAGTGTTCGATGTTCGGTCGTGGGCGAAGTCATCGCGAACGCGGATCGTTCCCGGCGTGTGTCGGCCACGGTGACCGGCACTCACCCGGAGCCGGCACCCGTGTTTTGCGATTTCGTGAACGACGGCCGGCGGAATCGAGATCGTCGGTGACGGTCGCGTCGGGAGTCCCAGCGGCTCGAGGAGGACCTCATAGCACGGTCGCGGGTCGCCACCGTCGAAGGCCACCTGTCCAGCCTCGTTGATCGCCGCCGGTCGGAACGTGTAGTCGTCTAAGCGGACGCACTCGCCCGTGTGTGTTCGTTCGATGCCACCGCTCAAGGTTGTCGTCGTCTTCCCCTCGCCGTAGTTCTGACTCGGCTCGATATCGTGAGCCACGCAGGGCAGCGCGTTGATCGAGTCGCGGATGTCGGCGGCTTTGTCGGAGTTCATATCTCACCCCGCTTCCGTCTCGACAGGCCCTCTGCGAGTCGCTCGGTCTTTCCACGGGCAGACTCGCGCATGGACTGGAAGCGGCCGGGCCGATTCGACCAACTGCGTTCGTCCCAACAGAACCAGCCATCGTCGGGATAGCAGTCGGAGATGTACGTGTTCCGGTACCCTTTGACGAACGAGTCGACTTCTGGGGCGTGGACGTAGCCGCGATAGTACGTCTCTCCCTCGCCGTAGTTCGTTGGGCCTCGAGTGTGACGGCCTCGTTCGAAGTACTCCGTGACCCGGAGGAGGAGACACGTCAGTCCGTTTTCCTCCCACTGGTCTTCGATGACGAGATCGAGCAGTGACGATCCCGGTCGGTTCGGGCGGACTGTCCACCCTCGAATCGATCCCTCACCGTCCCACGTTCCGGTCTCAGCGTCGGTCGTAGGTGGCGTCATCATCGGATCGTCGAAGACGCTTCTGTCGTCTCGAGATGGATTACGGCCACTACTCGGCATCGTGACCACCGTCGGACTGTTCGGTTTTCGTGTCTCGTGGTCGGTTTGAGACCGTGAGTTGACCACTAAGAATATGTGTCCGGTAGTGGTTGTTTCCTGTAGTCAGAATGGGAGAGGAGGGGACGGACGAGGAAATCGTTGCCACCTGTACTAATTGTGGCTCTGTATATCCCGCCATTCGGTTGCCTGACGGAGAACTAAGGCGACTAGGGAATCGACCATATTGCCGATGTGGATGCGGATCACTTGAGAAATTAAATGATGATGACTCATAGCAGACCTGTTTAGTACCGTTTATAGACTGAGCGCTATCACCCATTAGAATCAGCCTCCGGAAGTTCGCTACTTTCGTCTGCTGAACACTCCAAGCAGATACGGACATACTCGGCGTTCAACATCGCACGCAGTTTCTCGGTACTTGAGCTTGCCTCTGGACTGAGATCATCCAGTGGAAAATCCAGCTTCTCGCCTGCATACTGCCCTAACGACTCGTCACACCAATCACAGGTGCCGTCGTGACGATGACGGCCGAGTTTCATCTTCGGGACACAGATTGTCATCCCGACCGCCTTCGCAAGCACGATTCGCGTTCGTTCGAAGCGATATTCGCTGCTCGAGGTACCCGCCTCTATCTCACCCGTCAACACCGATCACCTCGATTGTCGTCACGGGCTCGTGCGTCTGGAGGATATCCGGCTCACTGGTTTCCTTGATCGCCATCCCGTACTCTCGATCGTTGTGTTTGAGCACGTAGCGACCGCCGCTGTGGGCCTCGAGATGGACTGTTCCATCTTCGTCGACGTAGTCAACTCTCATCTCGTCGACGCCGGTCGCTGTCGGGTCGGAATCGTTGACCGTGATCAATAGCCCCGGCTGCATCGCTCGGCAGATATCTCGGTACGGATCCTCGTCTGGACGGGACGCGTCAGCGGACGTCGTCTCGTCACTCATCGCCGTAGACACCTCGTTCGAGTCGGAACGATCCTAACTCGGCGGCCAGCAGCGACTCGAGATAGTCTTCGTCGGCGACCGAGACTGTCTTGAGCGCGTCTGCGAGTGAGGCGTCGACGTTCTCGTCAATCTCGCGTTCGTAGCCCGGCTTTTCGGGCACCTCCTCTCTGGACAGCCGGTCGCTCGAGGGGTCGGTGATCGACGTGATCTGTTCCTGGTCGATCTCTTCGGGCGAGTCGGCGCTGTTCGCGAGGACGGTCACCTGTGAGTCTCCAACAGCGATGATTCGGCCGTGTTCGTGAGACTCCGTCGCCATCGAGTAGTACTCGATCCCGACGCCCTTCGAGAGTCGCTGATCGACTGATTCCGAACTCATTGTCCGTCTCCATCTTCGAAGCCGGCACAGACACGGCAGCGATGCTGGTCGCTTGCAGGATTGTAACTGACGGCTTTTCGCTCGCCGCAGTTGTCACACCCCCACTCATCGACTTTCGAGCGGAGGTCCTCGAGTTCTTGCCGGATCAGTTTGGCTTCGTGAGCGGAGAGGTCCCGCGTGACCTCGCCCCGTTCGACGTGCTCGTAGGGCCACTCTTCGTCAAGCGGGCTTGTTTCTAACCCGGCGGTCGTCTCGATCCCGTTTCCGGTCCCGGTCGCGGCCTCGAGTTCGATCTCACCGAGGCTAAATCCGAGCGCGTTCGCGATCGCCCGCACCTTGTCCCGTCGGTCACTGGTTGAGTGTTCGAGTATCTCGTCGGCCGCAAGCCCCAGTTGCAGTGATCGTCGAAGGGTTCGTGTCGTTTCCTCGCCGTAGGCGAACGACGTTATCGAACCGTCGTCGATCTGTGCGGCGAATACGATCCCGTCGGCGTCGATGTCTCGTTCTGGCTCGTCGTGGTCACTCTGCATGGTTTTCACCGTCTCCGTGGTTGTGTTCGTCGTCGCTCTCTTCCCGCGCTTCTTTGGCCGGCTTGGTCTCGAGGACGGCCGGACAGAAGATACACTCCTTCCGCCACTCGTCCTCCTCTTGATTAAGCCACCAGTTGAAGACTCGGTGGGCGCACTCCTCTGCACGCGCTTGGACTTCTTCTGGGTGCCCGTCTGCGTAGAATTCGACTTGATCATCGTCGATGTCCTCAGTGATCGACACTGCCATCACCTCCATCGTAGTCGGGGACAGGATCCTCGCGATAAACGACCGGCGTGTAGCCGTTGGACTGTTCGGCCCAGCGTTTGGCCTTGGCTTCCGCAATCGCTCGCGACGGCGCTTCGGGGAATACCGTCTGATCCGTCGAAACACCGCCCATCGGTGTTTCCGTGACCGAGATTTCCCACTGATACCAGTTGTCCTCGAATTCCGCCGCAGGGACACGCTCGATCGAATTCAGCGATTTCGTCCAGTCCTCGTCGACCCACTCGTCGCCGATTTTCTCGAGAAGGCGCACGCCGCCGTCACCGAACGTGCGTCGCTGGTGCTCTTCGTCGTCCGTGAGCTCAACACGGTAGCGATTGAACTCGGCGTAGTCATCGCCGGCGTCGTCAACCCAGAAACTCGCCCACTGGACATCGCCTTCGAGAGAGGGGAACTGGACGTGGACGCGGTCGCCGGCTTCGAGGGCCTGTACGATCTGTGCCCATCCCGGGCCGTCGACCCGCTGTTCGGCGTCTGCAGTGGACTTACTCACTGGAACCACCGGCCTTCGAAGCCATTCGGATGTTCTGTGATCGGATTTCGTGCTGCTCTTCGAGGAACTCGAGACCCCACTCCGGAACCTCGTCGCGATCGACCTCTTCGTACTCGTCTAACTCGCTACGGTTGACGCCGATCGGCACCTCGAGATCCGAGTCCTCGAGTTTGTTCGCCGCCTTGATCGCCATCTCGCCGCGGACTGCAACGACATCTGTGCTATAGGCGTGCTCCTTGACGAACCAGCGGTCGACGAGGCTCTCCTCATCGGACATCGATACCAGCCTCCTCGAGCCACTCGCCTGCGCGTGTATCCGAGACGATGTGGTCGCCCTCTGGGTCACGTTCAGCCCGTGTTGGGTAGAGTTCCGTTCCGGCCTCCGTTTTGAACGACGACACCGACTGATCGCTGTGTTTCTTCTTCGGCGAGACGACACCGCTGTACTCGGTTCCGTATCCCGACAGCGTGTATCGCCAGTACCCACTCTCCCGGTCGTCCCACTCTCGTGATTCGACGGTGAACGGCTTGTCTCGGCCGTTGAGGTACACCTCGTCGCCCTCACGGAGCGAGAGAAAGAGGTCTGCAATCCACGTTTCGGACTGGATCTCGTCGATAGTTTCGGCTGAACTATTTTCAGCCATGATCAGTCCTCCGAGCTAATACGCGGCGCGAGCATCTGCGTGACCTCGCCGTGGTACTCGTCGTCCTCGGCTTCGATATGCTCGAACTGGATGAATACCGGGAATTCCTCTCCGATTTCGAGACGCACCTCGGCATCGTCCGGGATCACCTTCGCGAAGTCCTTGAGATAATCCAGTGAGAACAGCGAGTCGGCTGGCCCCATCTCGAGATCGATAAGCTTCTCTCGGGTGAGCTCGAGATCGACATCGTCGGTGTCGCCCTCGGCGCTGACGATGAACGCGTCCTCACCGTCGTCAGTTTGGCCAACCTCGAATCGGATGTGATCCGAGACCATATCGGCGGCCGTGACCGCTCGCGTGATATCCCGGCCCTCGAGCGTGACCGCTGCAGGGAGATCGAGATCCGGAATGTCCGGCTCCTGTCGGATCGAGTCGGGGTCAATTAATGTCAAGGTGTACTCGAGACCATCAATGATGATTTCGAGTTTGCGCGTCTCCTGGTCGAGTTCCATCGAGACGAGGTCGCCCGAATCGCCGAGGCCCAGAATGTCGGTGATCCGGCCGAGATCGAGGCCGATCACGCCGCCGGTGCTCGAGTAGTGGTCGAACGCTGCTTCGGGGAGTTCCTCGTTGACCATCCCAACGTTCGCCGGGTCCACACCACAGCCCTCGAGCCCGTCCGGGTTGAGATGAACCGTCATCTCGTCGAGGATCGGCGTGAACTGCTCGAAAAAGTTGAGGACCGTGTCAACATCGGCCCGGCACGCGAACCCGCCAGCCTCGGTGGTCAGATCCGGGATCTGTTCGTCCTCTGCTGTGGCTTCGTCTTCGGGTTCGGACTCGGGTTCGGGCTCGGATTCCGTTTCAGTCTCCGCGTCGACGGGCACGTCGGTCTCCGAGCTATTGTCGGCGTCACTCTCGGCGCTCATTCGAAATCGGCCCCCTCGATTTCGATTTCAGCTGCGTTGAGATCGGTTTCTTTCCAGTCGTCGGGGAGCTCGAGCACTTCAATTTCGTCGTGGTCGTCGTCGACGGTGAGCCGGTTGCCCTCGTGGACGATGTGCTGGTCAGACTGCGATTCGTCTCGCTGTGTCGTGCAGTCGCCGATCGCTCGGTCGACTGTATCCTGCGTTGCGTTCATCAGGGGTGTTGTGCCGTTCTAAAGCACACGTACGCCCGCGGAGTCGAACCGCGGTCACGCGCCCACGAACGCATCGTGGTACGTGAGGCCGTCGCGCATGTTGTTCGATATTGCGACTCCGATCCTATCAAGTTTCCTGCTACTCGAGTGTTGTCTCTTTCCGGACTTGATCGCCGTATTTCTCGAGGAGTTCGTCGAGGCTGGTCTCGATCATCGAGTCCCCATTTTTGCGAGCGAGCACTCCGAGTTTCACCAGCGGTTCGACATCAGTGTTCTCGGAGCGGCTCATGAGGGATCCAGCGGCGGCTTTCAGACCATGTTTCTCGAGCCAATTCCGAATCGTCTCATCCGAAATTTCGTCGTCAAAGACTTCGCGGGCGATCGTTGTGGCCGCGTACCCACGCTCGTTGTGGTAGTGATTGAGGACGGCCGCTCGCTGGTAGTCCCCATCGGCAGCCGACAGCGACTCGGGATCGAACTCGAGATCAGGATCGGTGTCGGTGTCAGTCTCGGGAAGATCGGGAGTGTCGTCGTCAGTCTCGGGCTCTGACTGAAAGGCCCCGATCTCCGCTTGCACGGACGACATCTCAGGCCTCCTCGTCCAGATTGACGACTGCGTTCGCGTCGGCCTCGATCCACGCGTCCCCATCGTTGCTGTCCTCTGCGATACAGAGGGCGTTCGCGTTGGGGTCGTCAATTTGGATCGCCGTGAGTGTCGGCCGCTCTGGGAAGGCGTCGTTCGATCCCGTGTGTTGATTGTCGGCCCGATTCGCCCGTTGCACCGTTTCCGGTAGTGGGTTAGACTCGGTCATGGTCACCATCGCGGCTCGGCCGCGAGTTATCCACACCTTATATCTCCAGCATCTTTAATGCTTGCTATTGTCCATGCTGATAGCGTTGCTATCAAAATCTATTTACAATTGGTGGCGGTAGAAACCAGTAACGTGGTGACGATCTCCTACCCGTGAGTCTCGATCCAGACGCTATTGATGATCTCTATGCGGCAATTCTCGATTATCTGCAGGCGGGACAGGAAAACGGAGAGCCATGGGGACGTGCGACGCCGGCCGTGATCTTGTGGCATCTCGAGGAGATTGGCTTCGAGCCCCTACCGGTTCGGCAAACAGTGAACAGTCGTCTCAAGGACCTCGAGCACGCTGATCACGTCCGGAATATCGGCGGAAAAGGACTGTACGAATTCGTTTCGGATCCGCGCGACCAGGACGACAATAGCGAAGATCACAGAAGATGATATCATTGCAAATTCAGATGCAATATTAGAATTTACCGACAGATCCTACTCTGCTCACACATCTAGTGGGCCTTGTTTAGACGGTTAGACTCGGTTAGTCTGAGGAGTGTTCCACTAGCATCGTAATACTAGTAGCTCCAGAGAAGTACCAAATTTACTAGGAACTGAATCGGGACGGGTTGGGTGTGCAAACCAAGACCTCCCGCTTCGCAGAGACAATTGTATCGCTCGCCAAAAAAGCCGTCGCTGGCGAGCCAGCTCCGGCATACCGACCCGGAAAAGACGGGTATGCCGACTGGGTAATTCTCGCCGTTCAGGGATTCAAAGAGTACCTCAGTCACAACTACAGGAAGCTGATGGATGTTCTGCGAGAAATGCCGAGAGTTGCAGAATCACTCGATTTAACGGTTGAGACGCTTCCTCACTTCTCTACGATCTGTGCGCGCAAGCAAGAGATTCCGATGAAGCGGTGGCGAGCGATGCTCGATGCGTCGGTTGAAATGTACGATCTTGGTGATATTCAAGCGATCGATGCAACCGGCGTGGATCGTGTCCAAGCGAGCCAGCACTACGCGAAACGGACAGATTACACGTTCGAGGCGGTGAAGACCACGCTGCTCGTCGATTGCGAAACGAGTGCGATTCTAGATATACACTGTTCGATGAAACAACCGCACGATACACAGGTCGGCTGGAAGGTGCTGGTGCGGAATCTTGAGAATTTGACGGCTGTAGCGGCCGATAAAGGATACGACTGGGAAGCACTTCGAACGAGGTTACGCGCTGAAAGTATCACACCGCTGATTCCGCAACGTGGCCCGGGTTTCCGAGGATGGGCGAGAAACTTGCTCATCCACGATCGAGCGTATAACCAGCGTTCGAATGCTGAGTCCGTGTTCTTCGGCTTACGACAGCGATACGGTGAGACGCTGTGGGCGAGAACGTGGTTCGGTCAATTCCGCGAACTTGTCATGAAATCAGCGGTGCGAAACATCGAACGCGTAATCGAGGGGATAGACCGCTGAACAATGGCGTCTAAACAACGCCCATCTAGTGCTTTCGGTCATTGGGGTTCACGCCAGAGCCGGCCAAAAATAAATTCTGACCGCTCGCCCCGACTATACGATCAGTCAGCAGGCTGGGGCGTTCGGCCAATGTTGACGACCGGCTCCATTTCGTGGGCGAAGTGCATCAGACTCCAAACGGGGGAGCGCTTTGCGCCGGCGGCCAGAATGTCGGCCTCCTCTTCCGAGAGGTCGCCGCTTACCTCGATTTCGACGCGGATGTTGTCGAAGGTCTCCTCGGAATGGTCGATGTCGTGGATCATGAGTACCACGCGCGGATCGAAGTCTAGCCGAACGGTCGTTTCGAGATCGTCTATGTCGATGCCATTGGCCACTGCGGTGATGCCGACGGCGACGTTCAGGCAGCCGGTGAGTGCGGCGAGTGCCACTTCGATCGGCTCCATACGATCGGTGGGATCAATGAAGCCACCGGCTTCCTCGACCTCTCTCCATGCCCCTAACGGCAGGGTGTACTCTCGTGTCTCTCGCTGGATCGATTCTCCACCAAGCGTGTATTTATCGACCTTTGCGAGGCTGTGAAAGAGCCGCCCTTCGTAGGGTGCACGGGCACCGAGTTCCATTTGGACATCCTCGGGGTTCGCCGTCGCGTGCTCGAGGAATTCGTGGAACTTCTCGAGGTCGACTCCTTGTGTTACTGTTTCTGTCGGTTCTGTCGTTGCCATTGGTCCTCCTCTCCAATCCACGGCAAAATACCTCCATTTTTGACTAGCTGACTCCCGGAAGACATTCGGCTGTGGATTGGCTTCGCCTACGACGAGAAATATAATAAACGTTCGTTATAAATATACGGAGTGTAAGTGGTGCTGATTGCCTCGTGTTCGATACTTCACGCGAAAAAGACTAGTCGGTCCGTAAACCGCCTGAACTGAGGAGATAGTGTTAAGGTAAAATAGGCAAGATTCATCTCGTCACTGCCCCCGATGAGAGAGGACATAACCGGGCTTCTTCTACCCATACATTCTGGCGGGTTATACCCAGGGTAGAGTGATCACTAGCCGTCATTTTGTTGGAGCCGATGTTTCAGGGAGGGAAACACCCGGGAGCGAGGGGACATTGAGGTCAACCCGGCGGAGGAACTGGGCGTTAATGGCGACGATGACTGTACTTAGCGACATCAAGAGCGCACCGACGGCAGGAGACAGGAGGATTCCAATTGGCGCAAGCACGCCTGCCGCAAGCGGAATAGCAAAAACATTGTATCCCGCAGCCCAGACGAGGTTCTCTTGCATCTTGCGATAGCTCGCCTTACTAAGTTTCACAAGGCGGACGACGTCAAGTGGGTTGTTCTGCACGAGGATAATATCTGCTGATTGGACTGCGACGTCAGTCCCACTCCCGATAGCGATTCCAATGTCTGACCGGCTGAGCGCAGGGGCATCGTTGACTCCGTCGCCAACCATTGCAACGCGCTTGCCCTGCTCCTGAAGTTCGCTGACCTTCTTGTCCTTGTCCTCGGGAAGCACCTCCGCGAAGACAGTATCAATGCCAAGTTCAGCGGCGACAGCATGCGCGACGTCTTCGGAGTCACCGGTCAACATCGCCACCTCGATATTCAGTTCGTGGAGTGCATCCACAACCTGGTAGCTCTCTTCACGAATGACGTCCGCGAGCGCAAACGCGGCGACGGGTTCGTTGTCGCGAACGAGGTAGATAACTGATTGTGCGTTTTCACCTGCTTGTTCAGAAAAGTCGGCGAGAGTCGGTGGAACATCGCTGTCGAGCTGAGAGAGGAGGTTAGGGCCGCCAACGTAAACTGTCTCTCCGTCAAGCGTCGCACGAACGCCGCGACCCTTTAGTGCCTCAAAGTCCGTCACGTTCCGTGCTTCGACATCGCGCTCGGTTGCCGCGTCGCGGATGGCGTTCGCGATCATATGCTCTGAGTCGCCCTCGACGGCGGCGGCGAGGGAGAACGCTTCCTCTTCCGTGAGATCATTCACGGTCGCGACATCGACGACGCCCTGTTCACCCTTAGTAAGAGTTCCAGTTTTGTCAAAAATTATCGTATCGAGTTGCCGGGCCTGCTCCATCGCAATGCGGTCACGGACGAGCATCCCGTTCCTAGCCGCCAGAGAGGTGTTAATGGCCACGACCAGTGGAATCGCGAGTCCGAGTGCATGCGGGCAGGAAATCACCAACACAGTGACGGCTCGTTCGACGACAGTTGCACCGGACGAGGCGGCAATCGTCCACACAATGGCAGTGACAATGGCAGACCCCACTGCAACGTAGAACAACCAGCCTGCTGCACGGTCTGCAAGCATCTGGGTCTGAGACTTGCTCTGCTGGGCTTCTTCAACAAGGCGCATTATACCAGCGAGAGCTGTTTCATCGCCTGTGGCAGTAATACGGATTCGGAGACTGCCGTCACCGTTGATTGTGCCTCCGATGACATCGTCCCCGGGCTCTTTAGAAACTGGGCGCGACTCTCCAGTGATCATCGACTCGTTGACGTCGGACTCGCCGTCCTCGACGACACCGTCTGCGGGCACACTCGCACCGGGACGGACAAGGACGAGATCCCCGCTGGCTAGGTCGGATACGGGTACCTCCTCAGTCTCCCCATTGGTGATCCGTTCGGCTGTATCGGGCATGAGCTTAGCCAGTTCGTCGAGTGCACTTGAGGCCCGGCGGACGCTGCGCATCTCGATCCAGTGACCGAGAAGCATGATGTCGATCAGCGTGACCAACTCCCAGAAGAACGCCATTCTTCCGGGGAAGAGGATGGTCGCCAAGCTGTAGACGAATGCGACGGTGATCGCCATCGAAATCAGCGTCATCATCCCAGGTTCGCGTGCGCGTACCTCGGGGACGGCCATCCGCAAGAAGGGCACACCACCGTAGGCGAAGACGATCACCGCAAAGACCGGGCCGATCCACTCACTACCCGTGAACGTCGGTACTGAGAATCCGAGCCACTCCTGAAGTGTCTCGCTGTACAGGAGGACGGGAATCGAGAGTATGAGTGAGATGAAGAATCGTCGCCGGAACATCTCCTCATGGCCGGCGTGCATCCCCCCATGGTCACCGTGGCCGTCTCCGTGGGAATGATCGCCGTGCTGGTCATGTTTATCCTCTACTTCTTGTCGGGCATGGTGTGGTTCAACTTCGTCTTCAAGTACCGACTGCTCCATCTGCGGTTCTTCCTGCCTCTCGACGTGGTCGGTATGTCTATCACTCGTGTGCTCGGTTTGCTTGTCGTCCGAGTCCTGTGTATGGTCATCCATTGTATCTCCATTGACGCTATAGCTGCTCCAATTACTGGTGAGCTAGTTCTACATCTCCTCAGGGAACATATGCGCTTTCGCCCTGTAAATACGAGGTGCGGCGTAGGTAGTCACTGTCTAGTTCTGCACCTTCTTAACCGACGTTTTTCCACCGAGAGATTGATGTGGTCTCTGGCGGTTGTAGTAATGCACGAATTATTCAAGACACTCTCGGACTCTCGATCGATTGCCCACCCATAAATTATGGAAGCGGTCGATCTGCATTTTGAGGGTGTGAAACCACTTTTCGATCAGGTTTCGCTCGGTATAGTTGACCCGACCGCTTAATCCTAATCGAGAGAGGGGAAGTCCGATAATCGAATTCCGCCTCATAGCTCTCGCTGAGCAGGTCTGCGAGCATCAACCAACTCAATAGTACGACCTGCTCACTTCTCAAACTGGCTCAACTAGTGTTGCTTCAGCCGTGAATAGATGCATCAAAACCAGCAGACGAGAGCAGTCCTGTACTTATCGATTGAATCTGGAAGCAACACTAGACAGTGTCCAGTTAGTCATCCGGATTCCCAAACTCGAGCTCGTCTGGCTCGATCGTGCCGTCGGCGTACATGCGTCCGTTCTCGCTGATCCGATACTCGCCACGGATCGGCTTCTCAAGTAGACCTGCGTCGACGAGCGTTGCGAGACGCCCGTTGATATAATCTGAGTTGTACCGTTCGCCGTCTGTCCGACGGATATTCTTCGCGATCGTCGCTGGTCCGTACACCTCGCCTGCATGGGAATAGAGATACGCGAGAATTTTCAAATCGACAGCCGACATCCAATCGGCACGCTCGATATCCGCAGGATCCATTTCAACTCGACTCTCTCACTGAATGCTTATAGTCGTTTTTGCATCCTATCCAGAACCGACCTAAAGAAAGGGTGTTTGGATGTAGCCCATATATTATTTATCTGAATATTATCTAAGCGTCTACTGAGAAAGATATAAGTAACCATGATTGTATGGCTACCCTAACGACTGATCAACGAGTTCCCCTCCAAAAACTCGGACTGCTTAGGCCCAGTCCGAGACCGCGTTGACTGAAGATGCACGCACGCCACACCCTGAATCCGACGGACGGAATGCCCATCGAGAGTGTCGCGTGCTCGGTTCATTCTAGTGGTTTGATGCCCAAAAACGTTGTGCTGACCAACCGAGACGCCGGTTTCGGACTGATTACCTTTCGAAATATTCGTCTACACAGTACTATTCAGTGCGACGACAGAATTAAATACCAGTGGCCCACTTGCCTAGTCCACGAACGTACGTCGCGCGATCGATTGACTCCGGACTCGAGATGGGCGTCGCTGCGTGGTCTTCCGAGAGGGGAAGTGAAAGGCCGACCACGCGGCGGGGCCGATCCCGTGTGCGGTCGATCGGTTGCAAGACAACACCCCTTACCGATGACAGACCTCGATGGCCCGACACCAAGTGTGCCTTGCGACGACGATTACAGTTACGTCCTCGGCCAACATAAGTTTTCCCCTCTAGACAGGTTCCAAGAAGCGAGCAATCCTGCGATTCGGACTGGATTCCGACGTGGAGTTGACGGGTTCGGAGACACGTCACCAGTTGTCGGTCGCGCGAGCCCGCCACCGCCACCTGATTCTCGATTGAATTGACCGGATCGCGTTGCTCGATCGCAAAACGAACTGCACACACCCCTTCCGATGTCGCACCCAACGAACACGCAGCCCACGACCGCAGCCCCGACGGATAGCTCACCCAACCACCCCGCAGAAACAGCCGCCCTCGATCTGAGAGCCGCTTTTAGTGCGATCACTGGAGGTGATCGCGCATGACTGACGGAGAGACGCGAGATACGAACGTCACAACTGCCGTCAATAGCCTCGAGAAGGGGTTTTTCAAACAAGTCGCGGAAGCGTATGATACCTCACAGGCCTCGGTCAGCCGGATGACTATGGAGCGCCAATACCGAGACCTATTCGGGGATATCCACCCGGATGCGCTTGAGAACCCAGAGATCGATATAGACGCCTTGGTCCGCGGTGATCTCGATCCCGAGGAGGTCGACGACAAATACAAGATGGACGGTGACGGACCGGCCCAAATCCCCATCTCTGACGGCGGTGTTGCTGCCCGGCCGACTCCCTCGAGTTACTCGCCGACCTACACGCCACAGGATCTCGCCCAAAGTGGTCCTGAACTCCCCTACGACGACTTGAAAGCGGCAGTCAAGCGCCACTGGGAGGATGGCCCAGAGAGTGAGCCACTCGAGATTCATGAAGACCGTGTCCGTACAGGCGGCGATGTCGACGTTGCCGAGGACGGTTCATACGATCATGACGAGTACGCGCTGCGCGCGAAGCAAATGCCGGTCGCGAAGATTCTCACCGGAATCCTCCGATCGAAGGGTGATGTGGTTACGGAGACGCAAGTCGAAGCCACGATCCTCCAATACACCGACCACCAGATTTCGCGAGCGAACACCGACGCCGGCAAGCGATACAAGAAAGAGACGTACAAAGAACTCCTCGTCGACGAGCTCGGATACCTGATTCCCCACCCCGATCCGCTCGAGGATAGCTACTACACCTCGGAGAAAGCTGCAACGGAACTGTTCGCGACGGAAGTCGAAGAGACGATTACGGAACTTGTCGATACGACGTGGGCACTCGATCCGAAAGAACACGTCCAGCAAAGCGGGATCGCCGTGAAAGAGGACGCAACGCAGTGGCTCGAAGACCTCGCTGAGTTCCGACAGGGGCTTGGATTCCTTGCGGCTGTGACCAGCGACGATACCTGGAGTGACCGGCTCGAGGAGATCGACGACCCGACTGGTGAACTCCCGAACGCCAAGATCGCCGCCGGGAAGACGTACAACAAACTGTTGCAACAGTACGTCCGTGTCAATCAGTGGGCGCGCTTTGCCGTCGGTTACGCGATCCTCGATGTCGACGACGAGGACGTGCTTACCGACGAAGTCTCGACCGGCGATGACTGGAAAGAGGTCAACGCCGATCGGCCAGCCCAACCCGTGACCGAGTGGATCGTCCATCGTGATGACCCACTCAGTCCGCAGGCTCAGATCGACGCCGTCAGCGACAAACTGTAGCCGGTAACCGGCCCGTGTGTACGCCTCGGCGGATAGCGATAGCTCTGTGTTTCGCGTCGTTTTGACTCCTGTTTTCACGCTGACCGAGTGGTATTGACATGTTCGTAGCGACTCGAGCATGTGATCACCGGGTCGATCGTCGGTGACCGGCCTCTCGAGCTCACGATTGTCACGGAGTGCGGCCGAAATCCTCTCTATCCCTCTCTGATTTGTGAGATATTAGCTTCCGCCTGAGAAGTTCCTATTCGAGAAGTGCAATACTTGCCGGGATTAACGGTAGTGATAGTGCGGATACCCCGATGCAGTCTTGCGATTATGTAGACTCAAGAAATGGAGGCACTCAACAAAGGCCGAATCTTTTCTTTTGCGACCGATGGCTTCCGAAGGACTAGAACGGTACCGAAAGCGAGTAGATCGACGGGACAGTGTTCAGAGGACGCGAATAGAGTGGTCGGCAGAATCAAGCAAGAAGCCGTCTGAAACCCCCGGCTACGGCTACGTTCCTCTTCTCCTTGCCTCAAAAGGCCTACTACGGTCTAGTAGAATAGAACAGTATTTAAGAGTTTCGGCAGAAACTCAACCAATCTCTGTCTGACATATCGTGGAGAGGCTGGCATCTTCTCACTGGAAACGCTCTTCTCTATCCACGCGGAATCGTTTTCTTACGTCCTATACCGGCTGCTTTCGCCAATCTCTAATCTCTCTAAACGATTGACTCCTCACGATACCTGCTTGCAGGCTCGAGGCGGCATTCCTCAAGAAAAAGAGTATACCGGATTCTCAATGACCAATATCGAGAATCAGACAACTTCATAGAAATCGGATGAATTTCGACTTTGGAATGACCTGCATCCACTTCCGCTCTTGATCCCGTTTGTAACCGCCCAAGGATTTCAGCAGAGACAGGGTTATCTCTTCTCCGCACTTGAACTGAATAGGAATTGGGGCAGCAATTCCGTACTCAATGATGAACCCCCCTCCCTCCCCCGATACAACAGACACATTCGAAAGTGATCTTACGGACCTCATTGCGACGGCTTTTGGGCAAGGTACGGTCGTCGAAGGTGTGTGGGATATCTCACTCCCCGTTGCTGACGCTCCCCAGTGGTCGGTTACGATCGAGCGACACGAAACGGATGAGGTGTCTTCCTATGAACCGACGTTCCTCGACGATTGATCAGTAGATGTCCTGCACTATTTGTTTTCTAGCTATATTCCTGTACAACAAAGGTTATGTGGATACGCAGTAGATAGACAGATGTACTCTGCTGAAGTCGCAACGTGAGACTGGCTGGTAGACCGCCTGTAGGTGAAGTACGCAGACATCATGAAGCCGCACACGCAAACCCCTCAAGACACAGAGATAGCTAGCACGGAAATTTCCCCAACCGAACTGTTCAACGCCTTTGCAGCGGTCCGGCGACAACATACGCTTACATATCTTGCCCAGCGGCCAGCAGCAATCCATCTCAGCGACCTTGCCGAATACATCGCAATCAAGGAAGAGAACCCGTCATACGACTGGTATCAGCGCATTTTAGTCGACCTCCACCATACCCACCTGCCACACCTTCAGGATATCGGACTCGTTCACTATGAAACGGAAAGCGAACTGTTGACGTTAGCGGTTAATACGGACGTGATTGCGCCATACTTGCAGATCATAGAATAGACGGCTATTATCTCTCAAAAATTAAGTAGGCGTCAGTATCGGAAATCGGCATGAGGTCCGATATCGCTCTCTTCGGTCTGCATATTACTATAGTCAATAGAGATAGCATCAGACTCTCGATCGAAATGTATCAGTCGAAGCGGTTCAGAACTAGACGGTGCGACGGATCTTCGACTATAGAACTTAGGAAAATATCGATCTAGAGACGATATTCTAACCGTTTACTTAGATTATCTCACCAAAATCAGACACACTTAACACAGTCCGTCTCATTCGTACAGGTGCGCCTCGACCCGAGTCAGCCCCCAGTATCGAGCGACGTACACACTTAAGGGGTGTTGTGCAGTTCTGCTGGGGGCCTCGAAAGGTCGCCCGCCGTGGTCTGGTGTGTCAGTGGGCTTGGGGCGTCTCTCACACCGTTTCCGATGCCGACCGACCCCATCTTCATCAACTGCTGTCGATACCATAAAGGATGGATAGCGGATTCCGTAATCCGATAGCTGTCCACGCTTACCGATTCCTATCGAAGCCGAGACCGGCGTCATAGCAGTCACTGAGCCGATTTTCATGTCTGCTGTGCGTATTCACAGCCGTTCCAAAAGCGACGATCACTGTTTGCAGATCAGCGATACAGTGTTTGCAGATATCCCGTACACTGTTTCCAGACACCCGATACACAGCGTCTCAGAGACAGCAACCCCATCCGAATCCAGCGTTCCGTTACTCGATGATCTCGTCCTCGAGCGCCGACCCGTACGTGCGCCCGCGTTTCTTTCCATGCCGGTCTATCAGGTCGTAGTCGGCCATCTTCCCGAGGTGTTTTCGGATCGTCCGCTTGACCATCGGTTCGTCGACGCGCTCAGCGTATCGCTCGTAGAGTTCCGATAGTGACTGCTCGCCGTGCGTGGTGAGCTCGTGAAAGAGAATCTGCTGGACGTCAGAAAGTTTCTCGAGCGTGTTCTGTCGCAGTTCGGTCTGTGCATCTCTCACAGCCGTATTGATATCTTCGTTTCGGAGTTCGTCGCCAGCCTGTCGCACTGCGTTCCGTAAAATTCCGATCGCGAGGCGCGCGTCGCCCTCCGACGCGGCCGCAATCGTCTCGAGATCCGAACTCGAAACTGCACCTGGTCGCAGCGCTGCTTGAACGCGGTTCTCGAGAATCGCGACGAGTTCAGCATCGCTGTACGTCTGGAAGTGGATGGAACTGTACCCGCGCAGGCGCGAGTTGACCCGATCGTCGAGCCCAGCGAAGAAATCGAGTTTCCGATTCGCGATTAGAATCGGTGTGATCAACTCGTGTTCGTAGAACTGGTAGAGCGCCTGTTCGTCCTGTAGTTGATCGACCTCGTCGAGGACGACGACAAACTGTCGATCGAGATGGTCACACACTCGCTGCCAAAGAACCGTTCGTGCCGTCGTCCCATGTTTGAGCGTATGCCCCGGATCGATTGCGTGGAGGAGCGTATGATAGATCGCCGAACTCGTGTTCTGCTGCCAGCAATCGATAGCTGTACTTCCGATATCGGCTGTTTCCGATAATTTCTCGAGGAGGTGCTGGGTTGTACAGGTCTTCCCAGTTCCGGTTGGCCCCCAGAGAAAGGCACCAGACCCACTATCGATCTCACCCTCTGAAATCGGCTGCAACGTCCGTGAGAGCGTATTGATCTCATCATGCCGGTGGAGGATCTCTGAGGGGAGAAAATCTGCGGTAAGCACCCGTTCGTCGATCAGCATGTCTGACCTGTTGGTCTGTCTCAATATAGATTCTACGGGGCTGATTCCGATAGTTCCGATACTTCCAATTGAGGCCGAACGACCCGATTTAATCAGAGATCCAGCTCTTGATTTGGACCTTTATATGCTTATGTCTTGATATAATACGGCACAGATCTGTATGATTTAACAGGCTTCCAGCGCGACCTACTGTCCGCGATTACCGGGCAAGACGACCCGCACGGGCTCGCGATCAAAGACGAACTCGAGGAGTACTACGAGAAAGAGATCCACTATGGGCGTCTGTACCCGAACCTCGACACGATCGTCGACAAGGGACTTGTCGAGAAAGGCAGCGCCAATCGGCGGACGAACTTCTACACGCTGACGCGGCGTGGTCGCCGGGAGATCGAAGCACGTCGAGAGTGGGAAGATCAGTACGTCGGGGAACTGTTCTCAGGGTAATCCGCACAGACAGTCTGACCACCTGGGACTGTCACCCCTCCGATCATTTATAACCGGCCAGTGTCTACTGGCAAGCACTGGGGAATAACCCTCCGTCGGGAACTACGGTGTGGCGATTTCCCCAGTGGATAGCCGATGTCAACACAGGACAAACCGGCCACGCCGGAAGCCGAGCGTCTGGAACTCGCTGAGAAGCGACTCCGGGTTGCAACGCAACTGGTACGGCTGACGAAAGAACTCGCCTCTCTTGCGACAATCGCAGCGTTAACAGCGCTGTAGTCTCGGAGAGCGCCACACACAAGTACCCCGCGAGGGGTCCCCCGCATTGGGGGTTAACGAGCGCTGTCCTGGCCGAAAATCTCGAGCAAATACTGAGCAGCAGCTATGGAGTCGAAAGCCGATGAAAAGGACCGGCAGATTGGCGTGACGATCAGAGGCTTCCTCTACCGGTTCCCTCCGTCGGGAACTACTAGATTGGTGGATGCCTGTATACATAAACCTTTCTGAAGGGTTTACATGTCCCGGGTATTCCACAGTACCCGGTTTGCCGTCTACACGACTTGGTAGATCGTTTTGCCGATCGCGACGAAGAAACACGCAAAGAATGCACTCCAACCACCGAGAAGGAATAGCTCTCCAAACGTACTCCCGCCGAGCATCCCTGCTGTCGCCATTCCGATTGCACCGATAAATGCAATTGCAAGCCCCATATTCCCGGTCGTATTCAACTCATCATCTGTCAGGTGTTTCTTCCAGAACCGGATTGTACCAATGACCGAACCGAAAAGAACCACGAGCGTAGCCACGATTGCGAATGTACCTTGCAGCACAAATGGCAAGGCAGGGCCGGAAAGCAGTGCAGTCCCGATAATTGCCATAAGCGCGACCCCGACGAGAAATAGCCCGATTGTTCCGATTATCTTCGCGGACTTTCTCTGTTCACTTCCTAAGTCCAAACTTCGTTTCAGGCCTGGAAGCAGGACTGTCCGACCAAGATATTCACCGACGAACGCTAGAATGCCGGTCCCGCCGAAGACAATCAGTAAGAACGCCCACTCTGTGTCAAGAAGAACACCACTCAGTAGCAACCCGACTGACGCACTGGAAATGACTGCGGTTGTTACTTGCTCACTCAGGTTCGGCTCCTCGTCTCCGTATCGACTCTTAAACAGTCTTGCACCCTCTAACACGATCCCGAGCAAGAATAGTGTCACAGATACAATACCAAGGAGAGCCCCAATATCGGATGCTGTCCATGAGTCAACGAAACTCTTCGCGCTACTATCGGCTGCCTGCCCGTCATTCGTCTGTCCTTGATTGCCATCATCGCTTACGCTGTCACCGCTGCCGCCCGATCCGTCAGTGCCGCTACTTGGATTCGTTGCATTACCATCACCGTCGCTGGTTTGTTCTTCGACGGACTCATCGGTGCCGCCCGTACTCTTACTATTATCGTCTTCTTGTCCCCATTCGGAATCGTCCAACTCGAGTTGAGACTTGATTCGTTGTTCAACCTGATTGGCGTCTGCCTCAAAACTACTCGTGATACTTGCATCTCCGACGCGATCCATATCGTACACCCGAAGGGCATACCCTCCCTCGAGCGAACTATCAATTTCGCTCGTACTCACAACCTCTCCGGTGATCTGGTACCGGCCGCTTTCACGTTCCGTCGGGGAACTCTGGACTGTATTCGAGATCCCGGCGTAGGGGATCGGTGTCTCACCTGGACTTGTGCCATCGACCAAGACGCCGGAGTGAGTCACAATGTCGTTCGTAACTGGAACACAGATCGGTGGCGACATCGGGACAGAAACGGATTTGTCGCCACATGGCGCGACCGATGTAAGGTATTCCTGTGTCGATGTTGTAGTACCAATGATATTGGATTCGACCGTGACCACATCTCCCTCGTGCTCACCGCTCCGAATCTCGGCCGGTGAATCGAGGACCTGTCCCTCGTAGTTGACATCGACAATCACTAGCTGGCGGCCGGTCACAGTTCCGTCACCTCCTCCGTCGCGATAGATCGGGACGACCGCTGCATCGACTGTTGCATCGCCCTCGCCCCAGAACTGCTGACTGAACGAAACGCCCTGAATACTCGAGTCGGGGAACTCTGGCCGTATCTCACCACTCCGTTCAACGGAACTATTAGAATCTATTAATGCGGTCGAACTGGCGACCTCTCCCGGCTGTCCCTGAAACAGATCGCTTGAGAGTGTTCCGGCTTCGGTGAAATACGCGGCCGTTTGCTGACTCGCAACGCCCGATGTCGGTTTGAAGGCGGTCGATGCGACTGCTGTTGCAGCATCGAACCGGACGAGCTCATGATCGAACTGCTGTGGATTGTTCTGTAGCTCATCGAAGGTGATCTGATCACCGGTAGTTTTGACTTCAAAATCATCTGCGACAATGATAGTACCGGAGATATCGCCGGTCGAAAACGTACGCCCTTCAACGGTTGCTTTTCCTGCAGGGATCGGCTCGGAACTGAATATGATATGTTGTGCCCCGTCCGAGTCGGTGAGTAGAGTGGTTTCACTTGGCGGCGAAATACCCACTCTCTCAAGTGTCGATGTGATTGACTCGAGATTGTCGATATTGTTCTCTGTGGCGGGGCCAGTCGAAATACCGGTTGTCGTGTCTCGATACTGTGTCGCTGTACTGGTTGCTCCCCCAGCCCCAACGGTCAGAACTGAAACAAGAACGACCGCTACGAGTCCAATCGCGGTGACACGTCGCATTGATTGAACGTAACGTATCAGCGGTATCGGATAAACACCTAGGATTTTGTGGATATTTGGCTGAAGGGTAGAGGCACGACACTTCTTGGGTACGCCCGCTGGGACACGTACGATTATCGATCTGTTCTGACGCCCACTTCGGCGAGACTGCCGATGTTCGGATTTCGCTCGAGGGCGAAGACTCGCCCCCGAAACCACACGAAAAGACTGTCTCAAACATCATTAGATTTTAATAAATTATAAAAGAAACATATATGATTTAACTGAATTCCAGCTCGATCTGTTGTACACGATTGCCGATCAGGACGAGCCTCACGGACTGGAGATTAAGAAGGAACTCGAGAAGTATTATGAAAAAGAGATCCACCACGGGCGACTGTATCCAAATCTCGATACGGTCGTCGACAAGGGTCTTGTCGAGAAAGGAGAAGTCGACCAGCGGACAAACTTCTATACACTCACAGCACGGGGCCGCCGGGAAATCGAAGCACGTCGAGAGTGGGAAGACCAGTACGTCGACAAGTTGCTGTCGGAGTCATAAGCAATATGGACAAAGTTTCAGGCCCGTTTGAAGCGTTGGCCCAGCGCAGTCGTGCTCGCGAGAACGATGACTCCGGCCCGGACGAGTCAGAAGACGATTCAGATGACGAAGACTAACTACTCCAAAACTGCCCGTACTGCGTTGGTCAGTTCGTATTCTTTCGAGTTTTCGTCTTCAATGCTCCTGCTATTATATTAGCTATATAATACTAGTGGTGCTAACACAAGACATGGGTAATGATCATCGTGATGTACTCAAACGAGCAGGAATTGCACTGAGTGCGATCACTGGCTTGACAACCAGTGCAGCAGCACATAACAAGCCTACGGTGAGTATAGGCCACGCGAAATGGATGACATTAGTGGGGTCCTACCCTTGGGGCCCGCCAATCATAGTCAGTATTGACCGCCTTGACAGCCCGGACTCAATGGAGATAAGGTTAGATCCCGGATTTAGAGGTATGATTGAACATGATCTTTCTCCGGGGAATTATATTGTCTCCGCTAGAGCCGCCAACGCGAATCCACGAGGCAATAGCCAACAAGCAGTAGAGGTCGAACGGCCGTATTTCACACTGAGCGAGCGAACGGGACCATAATAAGACGACTCTTGTCGCGGATTACATTCGTCTCGGAGCTATAATCCCAGCGGTCGATATGCGTCGTCGCGATCCCGGCCGGTCCCGCGCCGTTTGTGATCAGCTGCGAGATAATGTGTTCCGTGGCGTGGGTCTTGCCCGTGCCCGATGGGTCGTAGAGAACCGCACGGTGGTGTGGTAACCGGTCGTGATCGGCTCGAGGCTCTGCCGGAGTTCGGTCAATCGTTTTTCCGCACGTTCATCTCTGCGGGCAGGCTCGTCGTTTGCAGGGCCTCATAGCTGGTGGTGTACTCCATTGTGTGGCCTGTGATGTTCCAGTATAATAGAGACTCTGAGCGAGTGTCCGATGTGGGTGATGTGACTCAGTGATAGGCTTGGGGGACTAGATTTATCTTTCCAACACCGAACCGGTCACGTGCGGTAATACGACCACACAACCGGACTGCAATCCACGTCATCTTCTGTACCGGACACCAACTTTCTGTCGTCGTCACTTTCAGAGTTCATACATTGGTTTCCTCGGCTGTTTTGGAGAGTCCAACGACTCGGCTCCAACTCAAAAAATAGAACGTCAGCGACGCTTATCCGCCGTATTCGTAGGAGTTAATAACGTTCTCGCTACCGTCGTAGGTACCAATCACTTGAACAGTGTCACCGTCATTACAGCCCTCTACTGTTGAGGTAGCTCCGACAGTATCAAGGGTAGTGTCACTACCACTACTGATACTGCAACCTCCGTCGGGGGAAATACGGACATTATCGGCTCGATCCAGTGAGTTTACGGTCACTTGAACGTCCCCATCAGTGTCAGTTTCACTAAAGTCAACCCCTGCCTGCGCACTCTGGCTCTGTCCGCTACCCATATCGAGCACGAACGCCGCGATCACGGCCGCGAGGATCACAGTTATTGCCACCATCAGTATAACTCCAATGACAGGTGACACTGCGCGTTCGTCTTCGCTTCCAACCAGCTTCGATCTGTATTGTTTCAAATCCATGTTTACCACGCACCGAACTGTGAACGGTGAGAACGCTTATGCGGCCCCGCGTGGGACCGAGACATGCAGGGGAAAGGAGCCAACCTCATGTCCCCGCTTTCTCGCGATCACCGTCGTCACCGATGCTAATAGCACCGAGGTTACCGGGACCATATATAGCTTCCTGATAGTCAAGTAATCCAATCGATCAAACGGTTTCAGTTATGATAATCAGCGACCCCTATCCACCGTACAGCGGGGCCTTGAAACGACGCCGTCCGGCGATTAGTCATCAACACCGCAAAACAGTAGGAATTTGACGGCTCGAGTCAACTCACTCTATATGCCAAGCGGCGAACCGATCACGAACGAAAAACAACTCGCGCGCACCTACGATGGCGGCGACCACGCGGATGCGTGGGCGATCGTCACCCAGTACCGGCGCGCGCGAACTTACCACGCCGACAACCCCGAGGCGTCGATCGGTGACTTCGTGCGAGTCTCCGGCGCGACTCGAAATCATGTTGTCTCGTGGATCAACGAGGGAGCCACGCCGCCAGTCGTCAAGGGATTGTACTCGGCCCATGAGCACCAGCTACTCGGACTCACGTATGCAGATGTCACGCCGCTGAATATACTGGCAGCCCACGCGCTTACGTCGGGGACGATCGCCGCCCGAACTTACCGGCCGACGTTTACTGTCGAGTCACCCGACCAGTCGACAGTTGCGAATGCTCTCGAGCTACTGGGATTTGGCTCTCAGGTCTCCGAGACTGGATCGCCAGACAGTAGCCCTACGATCGTCCCAAAGACCGACGCGGCGATCCTTGGTCGCGTACTCGCAACCCTCGGCGTTCCGGTCGGCAGTAAAACCGACGCTGACGATCTCCGACTGCCGAACTATCTCGAGAACGCACCCGAATCGGTCCGTAAGCGCTTCGTCGATATCTATCTCGAGAACCGAGCGCAACCGACACAGGGTGGCGGCCTCCGGATCACAGAAGACCGCCCACAATCCTATCACGACGAGCTCGCCGCACTAATCGAATCGGTGGCCGGCCAGTCGGTTACGACAACTACCAAGGGCGTGACGATCTCGCCCGCCGCGGCACAGGCGCTTGGATTTGACCCCACCGACCGTGACGCGGAACCGACCGACGACCTGCCGATCCTTGATGAGACTGCGTTCGCGCGCACGTATGACGGTGGAGCCTACGCCGACCCGTGGGACACCGTCAAAGAGTACCGGGAGGTCATGGAGTACGCCTCAAAGCACCCGAACAAAGGGTCCCAAGCTGTCGCAACGGTG
The DNA here is from genome assembly GCF_059162405.1 of Natrinema sp. CRL1. Lineage (NCBI taxonomy): Archaea > Methanobacteriati > Methanobacteriota > Halobacteria > Halobacteriales > Natrialbaceae > Natrinema > Natrinema sp. CRL1. The sequence goes on from NZ_JBLVOY010000006.1 coordinate 53,914, forward strand.
ACCGACACGCCACGCTCGCGAATTCGCACGTGGATCGACGGCGACGGCGCACCCGATGTGGTCCGCGGCCTCAAGACAGCCCGCGAGCATGGCTGGCTCGAGGCGACCTACGACGACCCAGAGTTTACGGCGCTCAATACGCTTGTCGCAAATATCTTTTCGGGCGGCTCGATCGCCGCTGAGACCTACGCCCCGTCGTTCACACTCAACCATCATGGCGAGAACAGCCACGTACTTGACGCGCTCGAACTGGCCGACGTCGAATATACTATCGTCGACGATCGCGACGGGCGGGCCAACGAAGCCCGCCCGACCGACGACGCCTCGGTACTCGGCCGCGTGCTCTCGGTGTTCGGTGCGCCGATCGGCCCGAAAGCTGACCAAGACCTGTCCTTGCCGGCGTATCTCAAGGACGCGCCCCCGGGCGTCCGCGAACAGTTTGTCTACGCGTATCTCGAGAATCGGGCGACCGAACATGAAGGGAAAGCAACGCTCACCGTGCGCGAAGATCGAAACCGGGACTATCTCGAGGCGCTGGCTGCGTTGATCGATGACGTGGCCGGTGGTGGGGTTCGATTCTCGGAACGGGATATCGTGGTGTCGGCTGACGCAGCACGGACGTTAGGAACGATTCGGTAGTAGAATCGTCTTTGAGCAGACTGGCCGATCATACAGCCGAGCTTTTTCCATTTTGGGAATGGTTCGCAAAGAATGGAGCTGACCTCGAGTTCAACGAGAACGGAAGTCCCTAATAGATGCGGATTGACACGATTGTCTCTCTATTGAAGCTGAGTAGCTTCGAGAACGTTGTGACGATCGCCAGCGAACCCCTCGAGAAGCGGTCGAAGTTGCGGAATGATTTGACGGCATTCACGATGTTCCGATCAGTGTGCTACTGGTCTATAGCCAATCTAATTCCTCGTATAAAACGACGAGGTCACGCCTACCTATTTATTTGAATATCTGTGTCGAAAATCGCCGCAAGAGACTCCGCTAAATTCGAGACTGTAACACTGCCCGTTCTCTCGAATGTAACTGCAATCTGAGATTCTTTGTTAGCACGGACTCTGAGTAGTGAGAAGTCGGAAAAGTGAATTGTTTCTGACCAGCATCTCTCACCGGGCATATCCAATTCGTCTATTGTGTGGTCAAAAATAAGTGTGCGAAACGCTTGTTCGATCTCATCATCAGAGTAACTCGCCAGAACATCTGTATCGCAGTACAAAATCGTGGCCTTTCCCTCTTGGAATAACACAACTCCTCGTAACCATTTGGCGAGCTCGTCTTTCGCTAACTTAACAGCTTCCCGTGTGATCTCAGTTGAGGGTTCCTCGATGGACCATTCAACACTTTGAACTTGCTCCTTTATTTCCGGCCATGACTTTTTCCCCTTCTCTGTCAGCCCGTAATACCGTCCAATACTTTGTGCTTCAGGGACTCGGAGTTCTACAACATCTTTTTCTTGAAGTTCTGTCAGTGCTCGTGAAATGTGTGGACGGGGTTCGTCGGCCTCTTCGGCGATTTCTTTCGGCGTTGCTTCCCCAACTTCGGCGAGATATTCGAGAATGTGAGACCTATACTTCGACCTCAGGATGAACGCCTCCACGCCCTCTAAGGGACCTGTATCTGTCACTTCTCCCTCTACGAGTAGTACGGAATTGTAAGTGGCGGGCCGTACCAACCTCGTACCAAACTTATTTTTCCTAGGTGTGTCTACCACTCGAATAGGTATGGCTGGCACGTCCAATGAGAATCCAATTTACGTCCTTCATGTCGATGATGATTCTCAATTTGGCGATCTCGTTGAGGCGTACTTGGAGAAAATTGATGACCGGTTCGAAGTAATCGCCACAACCGACCCTCAAGAAGGGTTACGAATAATTGACACTGAACCGATAGACTGTATTGTCAGTGATTATCAAATGTCACAAATGGATGGGCTTGATTTTCTTCAAGCCGTCCGAGAGAAGTATCCTAATCTTCCATTCATTCTGTTTACTGGAAAAGGTAGCGAAAAAGTGGCCTCTGAAGCTATCGATGCTGGAGTTACTGATTATCTGCAGAAAGACGGCACTGAAGTGTATGAAATCCTTGCGAACCGGATTCAGAATATCGTTAGCCAACAGAGATCGGAACGCCGAGCGAAAGTCGCTCAAAACCGCCTTATCGAGTTATACGAACAAACTGACGGATTCTATATTCTCAACGAAGACTGGACTATTACGTATTGGAATCAGCAGATTGCAGACCGAACTGGACATTCTCCGAATGAGGTTATTGGACGAGAATTTTGGAAGGTTTTCCCAGAGGCTGGTGAGACGTGTCTCTCTGACTACTTTCAGAAAGCGATGGAGACGGGAGACCAAGTTGAGTTCGAAGTCAACTATGAACCACATAGTTACTGGGCAGAACTCCGAGTGTATCCTGTTGATTCAGGGCTTTTTGTCCACTCTCGTGTCATTACTGAAGAAAAGGAACGTGAACAAGAGGTTCAATATCGGAACGAAATCTTGGAATCCTTTGCAAGTACTGTCTCTCATGATCTCCGGAACCCACTCAATGTCGCGGAGGGGAATCTCCAATTAGCACAAGAAACAGGCGATTTTGAACATCTTGAAGAAGTCGCTCAGGCGCACAATCGGATGCGAAATCTCATTGATGAACTGCTTCACGTCGCTCGTGGCGATGAGTTGGATCTTGCAGAGATTTCGTTGGACGGAATCGCTGGAAAAGCATGGGGAACAGTCAGTTCAGACAACGCAGACTTCGTCGTAGCGGACAACACAACATTTGAAGCGTATGAGAGCCAGTTACGGCGGTTATTCGAGAATTTGTTCTGGAACGCACTTGATCATGGCGACGCCTCAACGATTCGGGTTGGTACTCTAGAGGAGGGCTTCTACGTTGGGGATAACGGGAGTGGCATTCCGTCTGCGCACAGAGATGACGTGTTCGAATCCGGATTTTCGACGGTTGAGGGGAGCCCTGGATACGGGTTGTCCATCGTAAAAGGTATTGTTGATATGCATGACTGGACGATTACGGTATCCTCAGGCACTGACGGCGGCGCTCGGTTCAATATAACTGACGTGGAAATCAGAAATGAAGATAATAGAGACAATTCATAAACCCGTCTCAATTGTCTTGCACCAAGACATACGAGACGTATATAAGCGAATCCCATTAGCAAATCAGATCGATGGTGAGATATTAGAGTACAAGTTGAACCCAGAGAAAATCAAATTAATATGATTTATTATATATGAATGCTAAATTACCATCTAGATTTGAAACACTTGAGCACAGTATTGTTCTGTTCTCACGAAACGGAACCCCACTCGATTGTAATGGTGCAGCCGAGGACTTACTTGGGTACGACGACCAAGAGCTTACCGCTACATCGCTTCAAGAATTAGTGCTTGAACGCGATGATCGCTCTTACACAGACGTAAAACAACAACTCCTAGCTGGATTGGAGGATCCGAAGTCGTTCGAGTGGCAAATCAAACGGGCAAATGGCGAAGCGCGATGGATCGAAGCAACAGTAAGTAGTACTATAATTGCTGGTGAAGTCTACGTATTAGCCGAATTTCAGGACCTGACCGAATACAAGGCTCGCGGTCGCCGACTCCAGTTACTCTATCGGGTTCTCCGGCATAATCTCCGGAACGATATGACTGTCATTCAGGGATTTGCATCGAATTTAGAGCAAGCTATTGAACAAGATGATCTCAAGACACAAGTCAAAACAATTAAAGAAACAGCCCAAGCTGTTGGTGAATTGAGTGAGTCTGTAGCTGACTTAGAGCGTCTCGTTGAGAAGGATGCAACTGAACGAGAAATTACGGTAGTTGCGGATGTACTCACAAAGGTAGTTAATGAATTACAAAACAAGTATTCATATACAGAGATCGATGTCGAAATCCTCTGTGATTCTTCAGTCACAGTAAGTGCCGACGAAGGGTTCGAACTAGTATTGAAACATGCGATTGGAAATGCAATTAAGCATAACGATTCAGACTACCCATCTGTGATGATACAGGTTGATGCAACTGATGAGGAGGTAGTGATCAAGATCGCTGACGACGGTCCAGGGATACCAAAGATGGAAATTGATGCTCTCGAAGATGCGGCGAAACCCATATCACATGGGCAAGGGCTGGGGCTCTCACTCATTCAATGGTGTACCAGATCTCTTGGCGGAAAAATAGCCATCGAAACAACTGCTGAAGAAGGGAGCGTTGTGGAACTTTGCCTTCCACGTCTAGTCCATACGTGAAAAGTTAGTACTGAAATTTTCACCGAGGCTGAGTGGAGTGTCTACTGAATCTGGCTGCTGGTGTGAGTAAGCATCCTGCTAGATAATTCGATCTTCTCGAGAAACGCCGGTCGGAAACCGGCGTTAGAGCCCCCATCCCCAAGTGGTGTGTCAATCGGGGTGGGTCTGAGATCGGGTTTGACAATTTGGCTATTGACATCACGTCGGGACGATCTCAGGTAGCGAGGGGATGTCTCGGAGCGGATCGGTTCTGGATAGACAACCGTATCCGTCCCTCGCCACTTACGACTCAGGATTGTAATGGAATAAGATTGTTGGCCAATTGATACCATCCCAAACAGTTAATAACAATATCCGAAAACAACTATTCGCCTCCGTATCCCCACTCCCGGAGGCTTCCCACTCCCCCCTTTCCGTTTTAACTCATGCCCGACACCAGCATTACACACAGTTTGACCTCCTCCCGCGCCTAAAGTCGCGGGAATCCCACCATGGGATTTCAGGCCGAGCGTGGCCCTAAGGTTTCAAGACGCATACGTTCCAAGCGTCTCTTGCTGGGTGTCAGCATCGGCTTGGCTGTCTTGTGGGACGGTCAAACGTCCCCCTTCCTCAGCCGAGTCATCGCCACTCGTGTGTTCTCTTGAATGGCTCTCTCCGCTGAGGTAGCGGTCTGCAATATTGAGCGCGGCGTTAACATCTGCTTGGTACTCCGAAACCCAACACTCCGAGTTGGAACACTTGAACGTCGCCTGCTTCGGACGGTAGCCCTGTTCTCCGCAACAGTGGCACGTCTTCGAGGTGTACGCGGGATTCACTGTCTCCACACGAATCCCTTTCTCAGCCGCCTTGTAGCGAATCTGAGCGTGCATCTTCGCAAAGCCCCATCCGTGAAGACGGCGGTTCATGAACGCACCGTAGTCCATGTTCTCACGGATGTGCGTCAAGTCTTCCAGAACCAGTACGGGGTTCTCGAATTGCTCGGCGTAGGCGACGACCTCCGACGTGACCGTGTGAAGAATGTGGTCGATGTGTCGCCACAACTCGTCACCGTAGGACGCAGCGATACGTTCACTACCACGGTTCTGAAGGCGTCGGGTCGCCGTGAAGGACGTCTCACGGAGTTGGCGGACTGTCTTGCCTTCGTCGTTCCAGAGGTTGGGTGCAGTCGGGGAGCCGCGCTCGTCACGGTGACACACCGTTAACAAAGAGGCTTCCCCGATGTCTACCCCAATCGGCGTTTCCGCCGAACTGGTTTCTCGTTCCTCCACGTCTCGCGTAGCGACGATGTGGAAGTACCACTCGCCGTCACGGTCGAACAGCCGACACTCACCCATCTTCGCGTCGCCCGCGTGCAACGCTTCCAACCATTCCCGCTGTTCGGGGTTCGGTTGCGCGGGCAACCAGAGGTTGTAGTCGTCGTGGTGCGGGATTTTGACGTACCACTCGATGGCGTTCTGTGGCTTGTGGTCGAGCTTCGGGCCTTCGTTCGTGAATCGGATAGGGTGGGCGTCGTGAAGCTCTTTCGCGTCGTAGCTTCCGCCACAGAGTTGTGGGACGTACTTCTTGAGAGCGTTCTTCGCGTAGCCGCTCAGGTCGTAGTTGACCACCACGTCGTTGGCCGCCGATTGTGAAGTACAGTTGGCGTTGAACGCGGCTTCGAGCGCGTCTTGGTACGCCCGTTTCGTCTCACAGAGTTTCCGATGCTTGTGGGCGTTCGGTTCCACGAGTTTCAGTTCCAGCGTCTCGGTGAGTTCGGTCACTGTTCGTCCTCCTCATGACGCTGGATGTACTTCTCGACAGTCTTACTCGAAACGCGCCCTGCGGTTCCTGCGTAGTAGCCGCGCGCCCATTTTATTTTCTCGCCGTCGTGATCGGCGTAGCGGTGGTTGTATTTCCGCGAACTGATGCCTTTGAACCAGTTGGCGAGAAGTGACGGGGCGTGTTTCGGCGGGCTACTGACGAACAGGTGGATGTGGTCGGGTTGGACGGTGAGGTCCATAATCTCCAACCCTTTCTCGTCGGCTATTTCGTGGAGGATGTCTCGTACACGGGTTGCAACGTCACCGACGAGTACCGATTGGCGGCACTTCGGTATCCACACTATGTGGTAGTTGAGGGTGTACGTTGCGTGCCGTGTGGTCTTCATCCGTACCACACACTATGTCTCTGTGGTGTTTTAAAACTATCGTACACGGTGGGGAATCCAGCCGTGCCATCGTCGGTGGAAATGTACGCTATTGTCCGCTTGACCCGCGCCTGAAGACGCGGGTATGCGCTCGCACTATGTATCAAACTGGACCGTCGCCTGTTCGGCCACCGGTCCTCTGTCGCAATCCACTCGAATAATCCACCAGAGATAGGTTGGCATCCATTACTTTCATAACACATGGCCGTGTATGTGCGTATATCAGGTTCCACGGAAGCACGGGACCCCTTCGTGACGCTGGCTAAGACCCAGTCGAGTGCGTTGGGGATTACACCTCGTTTCAGGTGACCAGACCGTGGAGCTAATTCGATAGCGTTGCTTCTCGCGTTCGCACTATAACGGGAGTAGCTACGATTACAGCAGAATAACGGCAGCAATGCCGGCGTCGCTAAGCACAACACCCCTATCATGTCAGCCCCCGTTCGCCAGACCGACGAGTCGACAGACCGTCGGTCGAACGATGAACCGCGGTACAGTCCATACAATTGGCTCGAGGAAGACGAAAACGAATCCGAGGTCGAAACGCAGTCGGGCCACAGCGAGACAAGTGGCACGACGAAGGAAGGCTCGCTGTCCCGACTTGTTTTGAAACAGACCGCAGATAGTATTCTCGACCCGATCGCGCTGAACGCACCGCCAGAGGAGGGGATGCACGAGCATGAGGGCCAGCGAATTGAGCTCACTGACGACGAGGTCTTTCCCCCGACGCGGCGAAGCATCTACACCGAGCAGACCAATATGCAAAAGAAGGCCCCGTCGACGGAACCGTGGCGGTTCTCCGAGATCGGGCATCTCACGTTCGGCGGGATCATCCCCGACCGACCAAAACCGCAGTTACGGCAGACGATCAACCTCTTTTTCGCGCTCGTCGAAACGCGTCTTCCGCCGTCGACGAGAGATGCGATTCGATCGGAAGCTCTCGAGATGAAATCGGAAGGGGACCACCACGACACCGAAATCATGCGACAAGTCGCCCGGTGGACGTTCAATCCGAACGAGCTCGAGGACTGACCCAAAGACGAACTGGAGCACTACTCATGCACGACAGCAACCCCGACGACTCGAGAGCGACAGGTATCGGCAGACGACTACGCGGACTGATCAACACATCCATGCCATCGATCAAAGCATGGCGTGCGCTCACTCTGTCGGTTCTGCTTATCGTGAGTGCCGTTTCGATGCCGCTGTTATATACCGGACTCACTACCAATGGGGGGACGACGGCGGCAGCGACTGGCAACTCAACTGAGTTCACTGAAGACTTCGAAGAATTCGCTCTTGATACGACTGCACCGGGAAACTGGAGTGGTGGAACAATCTCTACAGATGCATATAGGAACAATAACTCTCTCCGCGTCAACGATGCTACAGCCGAGTATACTGCATCCCAATTCAGCCATGACGATTACGAAACTATGGGATATTTCAAACCTGAATCAACATCAGACGCAAGAATCGAAATAAGGGATGGTAGTGGTGGCCCATCCCACAGCGTTCGACTGCAAGAACAGGGCGATTTCATACTCAGATCCCATGACGGTTCGACGACGTTAGAGGCGGCACAGAAGAGCATTGAACATAAGGCTGGAACATGGTATCAATACAACCTATCGTCGGATGGGAACTCAATTGAAGCGACTGTAACTGAGGTCGATAATCCGTCTAATTCTGCGACGGCAAGCATCACGCAGTCTTCCACGTTCGAGGGATCACTCTACGTTGGGATCACTAATAGTGAGAGCTGGTATGATGGTATTAGGGCTGGCACGTACGGTGACGTGCCGACGTTCGAACCACCAACCGACCCAATCACCGGCCAAGTAACCGATCAACACGGCGACCCAGTCTCAAACGCAACGGTCCCCATCCATTCGATTACCGAGCCAGCACTCGACGAGAGCGATGCCCGCTCGCTCGAGCGCCAAGCAGAAGACCTCCGCGAAGAACTCACTGATCCGCTTCCAAGCGAGTGGGACGACTTCTCGAGCGATTTCGAGACTGGAAACGGATTGCTTGATGACGGTGAGTACACTGACGGCGTCGACGGCACGTACCCGTTAGTCCATAAAGAGGATGACTGGGGCAGCGGCCGCACGGGCTATATCAAAGAAGAGGTCGACGACCCGCGAGTCACGGTTGACTCTGGTGAGACTGTCGTCATCTCACTGTGGGACGCCGCCGAAGAGCCGACAGGCCCGATTTCGTCACGAACACAGGACCCGGTCGATGGCTCGCATACCGGCGAGGTCGTCTCGGGGACCGTCGTCATCGAGCAACTCTCCCCGACCAGCGAAGTAACCGACAAACGAACGATCGACACACAGGTAGAGTTCGAGACGAACGTCGTTGCCGGCCGTGGCGGCGATGAATACCACGCTGTCCGAACGTCGCTTCCGACCGGCGTCTATCGCGTCTACCCCGAGGGCAATCCGGCTGCGGGCTACCCGATTACGGCCGGCGAACCGAGCGATATCGCGAGCTCGTGGGAATCTGACCTTCGGGACGAAGCCAATCGATACACTGATCGTGCCAACCGAATCCGTGATCTCCTCTCACAAGAGCATATCACGCAGACCACGGTTCGGACGAACGAAACCGGGCATTTCACCGCCGAAGTACCGTCGAACGCGGTCAAATCGGATATCAAGGCGCTGAAAGCCGACGGAGAACTGTTACAGGACATCCAGAATCCGTCGATGGAGGACCTTCGAGAGTTGCAGTCGAAGGACTACAATGGCACATTCTATCTTCCCAGCCCGGAACCCAACACCGTCGAACCACCCGCAGAAAACATCACGGTAACGACCTACCGAAGCCCGGAGGTTCCACTTTCCAACATGGAGAGTTTCGCGGACCTCATGTCGTACCTCGATGAGCAGCGGCTCAACGAGACAATTGAGGACCTCCAGAGTGAGTACGATAAGCGCTTCGAGGAGATGGAGCGATCGTCACTCGAGCGGGTCTATTCCGATCACCGCACGCTCACCGAAACGGTCCCCGGAGCCAAGGACCGATACCTCGAGCGGTCCAGTTTCGAGGAGATCCAGAACGCAAGCGATCTCTCGAGCGAGGAACTGCCCAGAGAGACCCAGCACATGCAGACCGCGCTCGCCGGCATCGGCGAGGTCGAACCACCCGACTTCGATGACGAGAACCTCGATGTTTCCAACGGCACAATCGACCTCGAGTACCCGCTTCCTGATTCAGTAGATCCGGAGACGATCACACCGGAGCGGATCTGGTCGGACAATAGCGACCCAGAACCGATCGACGAGGAATACTGGTCAGTCGAATCACGTGGCGTCGCAAATCAGAACGACGTCTTAGTCATCGAGGAGCTTCCGATCGACGAATCCGATCCAGCGGCATTCGACATTCGCGTCCGCGCGGCCAACAGCGGCAATGGTGACGGCCTTCTTGGCAGCGACGATGGCGGACTCCTCGACGATCGCATTTCGGGGCTCAACCCCGCCTTCGAGGGCACGATCCCCGATATCAATGCCGTTGACGTGAAAACCCTCTCACCCGGTCCGAACGAACGGATCACGGCGACGGTTCGACCGGCAGCGGATACTGGGTTCGAGAGCCTCGAGTCGGCCGAAGTGTTCGGCCCCGATGGAACAAAACTCAACACATCGATGACGGGCACCGACGAAGTCGCGTTCACCACGAACGGCGAAGGCAAACACTTCGTTCGGATGACGATCGCGACGACCAGCGGCGAGCCGTTCGTCCACTCCTTTTCGCTTCGAGCACTCGAGCAGGGCCGATCGGACCCACCGACAGTCCGAGCCGAAACCGGAACAGGCGACCGCGTATTCGCCCTCGCGGGTGACGGACTCGAGAACGCGGCGATCACCTCCGAAAACGGCGATCTCCAAGTGAGCGCAACCGTTCCGGGCGGTGAGATTCCGGGCTCGGTTCACATCAAGCCACAGGCCGCGATGGAGCAGTCGGCGACCGATATCGACGTACAGGTTCTTGAGGGCAGCGACGAGGCGACACTCTCGAGCAACATCGAGACGGTGATCCACCTCGACTCGCTGCCGAATGAATCGATCGCGTGGCGTGGCGAACCGAGTACCTGGACCGGACAGCCCCTCCAGTGGGGCGGCGGGTCTCGCTATGGCTCGATCACCGACCGGAGCACGGAGGACTCCGAGAAGTACATCATCAGAACGTTCACTGAGGATGATGGCTCCGTTTCACTGACGATCGACGAAGAACCCGGCTGGTGGGCGAGCCAGCAACACTCGCTCGCGTCGACGTTGCCTCGGTTCACAATGCCGTCGATCCCCTTTGTCGGCTGGCTCTCAGGAACGGCCGCTGGCGGATCGGCAGTGGCCGGCGTGCTTGGGGTCGGACTGGTTGCACGCCGGCGTCGCGGAGCAAGCTGAGGTGACCTAGTATGCACAGACGAGACTTCCTCGGACAGACAGGAGCAACGGCAGGCGCAATCGCAACACCCGGTTTCATCGGGCCGTTTGATCAAATCGGCTCGAGTGACACGCTCACATCGGCGGCGCTGAGCTCGGATATCAACCCCAAGACGTTCGGTGGCGATGCAGTCCCCTCGTTCGTGTTCTCGTATGCGGACTCGGATGATCGAGAAACGCTGCAGTCGTGGGTCGACACGACTGACGGCGCTGACATCAAACGAGACAACCCGACGCTGGGGATGATGGCGATCGCAGCGCCGTGGGAAGAGATCGGGAAGAAACAGTACAACCTGAGCATCGACCAGTTCGAGATCGGATTCGAGCGGATCGATGGCGGCGCACAGTCGCTGAACTATCTCGAGTTCATCGATGCGAATCAAACGCACTCGATTCCGAGCCCGATCGAGGAATTCGCGAGTACGGCAGCGTGGTCGTTCGATCTCGGCTTTTGGGAGAAACAGTCGCTCAAAGCGGCATCCCTCTCTCGAAATCCGGTTCCAGAGCCAACAGGGCTCGCATTCGACGGTGACGCGCCGGAGGCTCAACTGATCGAATCGCGCAAGCACGTCCGCGCGACAAACTCCGTTCGCGATAGCGTCAACACATCCGGTCTCACCGTTGCGGTGATCGATACCGGCGTCAACACTGGAGCGAACCTTCCCGAGAGCCGACTTCACGGCGAGTCGACAGGCTTCGCGAACGACGGCGATCCGACGGTCGCGTCCGAGGGCACGTCGGCGGTCGCGGACGGCGCGGACTCGAGACACGGGACATGGGTCGCCCACTGTATCGCCGGTGCAAACGGCTTCGCGCCGTCGGCGACGGTGCTGGGCCTCAAGGTCTTAGGAGATGACGGCAGCGGACAGACTGCCGATATCGTTGCTGGAATCGAAAAAGCGATCGATGTTGGTGCGGATGTCGCCTGTCTCTCGCTTGGTTCTCCGCAGTGGTCCGAAGCAATGGCCTCTGCACTCGAGAAGGCACGTGAGGAAGGCGTGTTCTGCGCGCTAGCAGTGGGAAATGACAGATATGGGACTATATTTGTGAATAGTCCAGCCGATGCTGACGCCGCCTTCGGCGTACAGGCGTGTAATGTCCCTGAGAGCGGCGAGCGAGGTGACACGAAACTCGCGTACTTCGGTAATACCGGCGAGGATCCCGGGTCAACCGATTTTTCCGGCGGAAAATCTGAGGGCGCGGTTCCGCTGCTGGCTGCGCCGGGGATGAACATCACGATCGAGGTTCCAGACGGACCACAGAACCTCTCAGGGACTTCAATGGCTGCCCCCCACGTTACCGGCGGTGCAGCGCTACTCCGTGCTGCGGGCTACAGCGTCGACGAGACGTGGGATCGTCTCCTCGAGTACGCGTACCCACTCCCGAACGCAGGCGCGACTGAGGCCAAACACGGCCTCCTCGACGTGGAGGCGTCACTCCACGCGACCGACCCCGATAACGACCCGGACGACGTTCGAACCGCAGAAGCCGAATCGCGCGACGATTTCAACATCGCCCTCTCGAGGGTCCTGTAGGTGGGTGAGCATGTCCATGCACCGACGAGAGTTCTTGACGGCCGCGGCCACCAGCCCCGCCCTACTCGGCTTCGGCTGGGGACCGTTCGGATCGAACGAGGACGACACCACTGATCTCGAGTACGACGAGGAAGGGATCCCGAAGTTCCCCGATCACATTACCGAGACACGAGACGATATCGAGGAACTCGAGAACTACCAACCACGGCTTGTCACACAAAACCAGGAAGCGCGGACAGACATGCAGGGAATGTACGGCTGGACGGCCGAAAGCGAGGACCACGATGTCACCGCCCACTATTTCTGGGTCCGATCGAACACCCAGCGACCCCTCTTCTCATATCTTGGTGTTGATTGGGGTCCTGACAAACACCATCTCGACCACGAGCCGATCATAGTCTTTTCCAATCCTGATAATACTATAAATAAGATTGTCTGTTCGGGCGGGCACCACATCGCCCTCGAGATCGACGGCGAGTGGGGTCGGCTTATCGAGGATCGTGTTGCCGATCGGCGGACACACGTCGTCCTCAGACAGATGCGGCCGCACAACCACTTCATGGAGGCCTCGTCGCTCGAGGACGGCGGCTACGTACAGGGCTACTCCGATTTCGGCTCGTGGCTCGACCGATATCGGACATGGTTCCGAAACGGCCGCTACAGCAGTACAGCAGACGTGGCAGTCATGGATCCGTTTTCGTTTTATTCGTCGACAGACGGCCGCACACACTGGTGGCGCAAGGGGACGACAGACGCGTGGGTTGCAAAGCACATCAAACTCCGCTCGCTCTCGTCGCGAGACACGCTCCGGTACGAGGAGGACTGATCTGAGACCATGACTCGAACACATACACGTTACACGACCGGAGGGGTTCCCCCGCCGCCGACAGTCCCACCTCCGGCCTTTTCTGCCCCTTGACCGGGACTCGAGCACCATTCGCTAACTGTACACGATACCACACGAGACACTTCCAATGAGATACATCACCCGACTCGCAACGCTGCTGCTCATCGCCTTCGTCGCTACCGGCTCCATGTTCGCCGGCAGCGCGATGGCGGGCACCGTGACAACGACCGGCGATCTGGCTGGCGACGGTTCTGACACCGTCTCTGGCTTTGCGGCCGCTGACGGCGAGAACAGAACTGTCACCTACGAAACGACGCTGACGACCGACACACTCGATGATTTCGACGAACTGTCGCTGGAGGTCAGTCACGACAATACGACGTACACGACCTACAGCATCGCCGATGCGACGGTCGTCTCCGGAGGTAGTGACGACACGACCGTCCTCGAAGTCGAATTCACAATCGAGGACTCGGATCTCGACCAGCTTCCCGGCGACGCGGGCTCGGCGACCACTGCTGACGTGACGATCACCGAGCTCGAGGCTGGCACTACGACCGAAGAGACCACTGAGTTCGCGGTTGACTACGAATTTGACGAGACTCACGCTGTTCGGACCGTTCACGACAGCAACTCGTCGGATTCAATCGCGTCGATGTCCAGTTCGGATGACGGCGGACTGTTCAGCTTCGACTTCATGTCCTCGTCGCTCAGTACGACCGGGTCTGTCGAGGACACGGTCGGGGTCAACGGCACCCAGACTGATATTCAGGTCTACTCCGAGGACGCTGATCTGACGAGTAACATCGACGATTCCGTCGAAGACGCTGACGCAGGCGACCGCGTCGGAATGCTCATGACCTCGACGCTGGACGACCAGATCATCCGTGTCTACAACGAGGAACCCGGAGCGAAGTTCCCCGGCGGCGACGAGAACGTCTCCGAGACTGAGGACACCTACGCTGTCTACCATGGCAACGGCCACATGACGATCAACCTCGGCGAAGATCGCTACGATTCGTCGACGAGCGAGGTCTCCATGGACATCACGAGCGGCGAAGATGTCGGCTCGGATGCGCTGACCAGCGATCTGGACTACTCGAGGCTGCAGGCGAACGGCCTGACGTTCGGCAACGTGTTCAGCCTCGACACGTGGACGGACCTGATCCCGCTGACCGCTGGTAGCGGCGCACTTGCCGGTTCACTGGTTCTCTTCGGCCGACCGAAGATCGGCGCATAGAGCGGCACCTCCCCCCCTTCGACCCGACCCCGATTTCGATTTCTTTAGCGATAGCGACCCAGCGCGACGTGCCCGCGAGTTCCGATGGCTATGACAGCCGCCCCACTGGGCGGCCACTCCGAGCGTTCGAATCCTCGAGCGGGCTTCATGGCAACCCATGATAGAAGCGGCTTCCCAGAGCCGACCGACGCCGACTACGAGACTGACGACGAGACTGATCAGCATGGGCTTGCGCTTCGAGCGCGACTGCTCGATGCTGGAGAGACGCTGATCGACGTCGTCTCTGACCACCCGATCCGTCAGTGTCAGCCCGACGGCAGCAACTGGCCCCGAACCGAAAACCGTCCGGACCGGAAGACATGGACTCGAGTCCACGGCGAGGGAGATGACGCGATCGAGGAGCAGGTCCAACTGCAGTCGAGGTACCCAACGAGCCTCTGGACGGTGGTTCACCAGCGACCAGACGGCACGGCGGTTACCAAGGCCGCAGGCGTGTCTCGCGAGCGCGCCTACGAGATCGTCGAATCGATGATCGCGACCTTCGATGGCGTTCGACCGGAGCACCGGACCGGACGTGCAGCACAGTAGACGAGCGATTGATTTTCGATACCCATGACCTACGGACAAGACCCAGCCCAGACCAGCGATAGCACCACTCCGGTCTCGAGACGCCGCGTTCTCGCACTGTCGGGAACGACGCTCGCGACAGCCGGGACTGGCTTCGCGACGACGGCCAGCGCCCAAAACGAGAGCGACGGCGAAGACGCCGAGAACGAACCGACACAGGGAATCCTTGCGAACGGCCTTGGCGTTGAAGGTGGCGACAATGGGGCCTATTTCGACGGCCTCTTCGCGAATCTTACCGATTTCAGTTCGCCGCCGTCTGCAGCGACGTTAGCCGATCGACTCGCCAACGAGTTCAATGCGAATTCCGACGCGTGGCTGTCCTATGGCAACTGGGCGATCGCCGAGCACGACAGTGTCGAACCGATGGGGACGGTCACACTCGGGCTCGACGTGATCGTCACCCACCGACTCGAGGACGACGACAAAGTCCCGACCGTGCTCGTGGCCGAATACGACGATGAAGCCGGTGAGTACGTCACCCTCGAGTGGCGGGTCGAAGAGCCCGAGAATCCGGATTATCAAGTCGGACTCAAGAATTCCGCTGCCAAACACGGCGCGGATGACCTACAGTCGTTCCGCCGGAAGTTCATCGACGAGACGGGAAACGATCACCAGATCCCAGACGAGTCGTACGTCAGCGAACTTGCTGGCTTCTACGCGCCGTCGATGCTGTGGGGTGAGGAGTCCAAACACATCCTCCAGCTACTGGTCGGCAACGAGGAGGGTATCTGAACCACTCCGGACCCACTCACAACGACACTATGATTCGAGGAGACGACGACAAAAAGCGGGACCAGAACGGCCGATTCTCGAAGTACGATAGTACCAAGCAGGCCGATCGCGGCAAGCAGGCCCACGAGAACTGGCTTCAGACGAAACTCCGGCGAATTCGGAGCTACTGCGGCCGGCTGATACCCAGCCGCGGTCGAACGAAATCGGGGCCGCGAAAAAAGTAGAGGTAACAGAGATGCAACTTACACACGTCAAGACGGCCGTATCGACCAATCGACTACCGACAACGCCCGAGGTGCGTGCCTAATGGGACTCGCAGGGATCATCAACAGCATCCTCGATTCGATCGAGGCGCTGGCAGATACGACTGCTGAGGCAGCCGATTCGAAGTTCCAGGCGATCACGACGATTGCAATCGTTCTCGTGGCGGTCATCGCGTTCCTGATCGTCTTCGCGGTGAAGCCGTCGTATGCGATTGTACTCTTCGCTCTTGTTATCGGTGCCATGTACCTGCTGGGTATCAACCCCACCGGGGGCGACTCCTCGGGTCCCAGACAATGAGGTGAGTACCAGATGTCACGCAAACGCGGCAACGACGGCCCGAGAGGGCGTGGTAGCAGAATCGATTTGATGAACGCGATCCGGAGCGGCGAGCGAACACTGTTCGTGACGATTTCGAAGGTATTCGTTGTATTCCTCTTCTTCCTTTTTGCCGTCATCTCAGTTGCTGGCGACTCGTATCTCATCGCTGCGCTGGCCGGTGTCGGCGTCTTCGTCACCGCTGCGGTCCTGTTGCCACTTGACGAGATCCGTTCTGATCTCAAGTGGTTCTCGAGCGGCAAGGCCGGCAAATGGCTGCACAACCGCTATCTGGGAATCATGCCCGGTCGATCGCCGGATGACAAACGTGGACGCGGCCAGATCGACCTCTCCCGATTGCTGGTACTCGGCGTGACCGTCCTGCTCGTCTCGAGTCTGTTCGCGACGGGCATCGGGGCGGCCGCGACACAGGACTCCGACGAAGAACGGCAATGCACCGAGGTTGTCCATGACGGCTACCTGACCGACGAGTCCTATGTAACCGAGTTCAACGACACGTCGACCATCGAATCGACCGACCGGAACGTCCGGACATCGCTCGAGGAGACGGATGCGTTCGTTCGTCTGCAAGCCGAGAACCCAAACTCGTATTGCGTCGATATGGTTGTCAAGTTCCATCCGGATATCATCCCGCCAGCAGAGGTCGGTGAGATCACGGATACCGACGGCGAGGTCGACTCGACGTGGCGTAACACCCACGATTTCGAGTCTGACCAGAGCTACACGGAGATCACGTTCACGATGGACGCCGATTCAGAGGTCACCTTCGCACCGAATCGATACCGAGTGCTCGGAATCGCGTGGAAAGACCAGCAGACCGATCCGAGCGGCATCGTCGATCGTCTCACAGCTCCACTCGAGGACGACGATCTGGACAAGCGCACGTACGAGCTCAACTCGAGCGAAGGGTCGATCGTCACGGTCCCGCTCGAGCACAACAACGGACAGTCAATCGACGAGTGGCAAGCGGTCTACCGCGTTGGAGACGGCCGCTGGCGACCGATCACGACCGACAGTGACGACCCAGCGTTCTACAAGGAGACCGACAACGGCGAGTCGCTGCAGTTCCATTTCGACACCGACGATTACGAGAGCGGTGAGATCGAGGTTGAGTTCACAGCGAATCCGAACCAGTGGGATAAGCGAAAGCACGGCTACCGATCCTACACTGCGAGTTGGTCGGATCTGTTCAACTTCAATTTCGATATTATCTCCATCTCGAGTCCGGCACTGACACTCCCGATCGCGGAGGTAGCACGATGAATCTTGGACAGGGAATCACGGCAACGCTAATCCTCCTCGTTCTGGGTGTGAGCTTGATGAATCCGGGGGGACGAGCGATTGCACTGTTTCTCGCTATTGTTATCGTCATCGCCTACGGGTTCATCCAGTTCTTCCCCGAATACATGCTCGCGACGAATCAGGGGAAGAACGCTCGAAAGGACAAACGACGCGACCGACGAGCAAGCGGACTGATCCCGTTTCGCCGAACCTCGAAGCGAGAGAATCGAAGCGGACGGCAGTCGAAGTCGTCCTCAGACGGTGATCAACATGAGTGAAATGGCAACTGTCGGTATCGTCGTCATCGGCGGGCTGATTCTCGCATGGATCCTCAGCATTCGCTTCCATAGCGAGTCTCGAACACTCGAGAGCGCAGTCAGAATCCCATTCAACCTCTCGTGGGTGTTGATCGGCCTGTTCACGATCCTCGGCGGCTACTACAAGGCCGGTGTGGTCGTCTTCATTGCCGGCCTCTACTTTCTGTTCTCGAACACACGCCGCGTTCGGAACAGCGACGTGTCGAAGAGTCCGGGTGGGTGGCGTCGAAAAGCTGCCAATTGGCAACCCTTCGATCGCTCTCGCTGACCATTGCGCTTTCCTCAGCCGTTATAACTTCCCTCGATACAGTGATATGAGCCCACGACACTGCACAACAGGCACCGTCACGACGAACAAAGAGTCGCTGCAACTGTACTTCGACGTTCTGTTCAGTCGCTCACCGAAGAATCCGCTTCGAGGCGCTGGCAAGTACGGTGCATTCTGCGACAGAGACGTGATTGTGATCTTCCCGGCTGGTGAGCTACCTGAGTTCCCACTCGAGGTCTCGCCACCGGATGATCACCAGTTCGACGAAATCAAACCAGACCCATGAGCATGTACACAAAACCGAGCGACCGATCAGCCGATCGTACGGATGCAAAGAGTGCGATCGAAGAGCAACAACGGACGGAACTCTCGAAGGTTCGGCAGCGACTCTTCGATATTTACGAGTACGTTCGCGATGACGATCCCGAACTCTACCAGGAGATCAACCGGTGGCTTCGAGCGTCGGTTTCACTCCCGGATGGGAGCGTCGGCGAGGCTGTTCAATCCCGTCTCCGCGAACTGAAACGCGGGAATAAGATGCGCGATCATCATGGCGTTGACGACCCAACAGACGCATTTCCAGACGATTGTGAGGGCTGCGAGCACTACGGTGTGGCCTGCCCGATGGTCAAGGGCTACCGGGCTAAGAAGACGATCAAACGCGTCCTCGAGACGGCCGAAAGCGACGAAGCAGTGATCAAGGCACTCTCCGATCTCGCGATCGAAAACAACTGCCACGTCGTGCTCGATGAACTCGAGGACTATCAGGGCTCACACGCCAAATTCCTGCAAAAGGGCTATGAACTCGATGCGCGGGCCACAGCCGTCCTCGCCGATACTGACGCCCTCGAGACCGATCACGACGAAATGACGGCCGAATTCACCGAATCCGATATCCCGACCGCAGAAGACGAGGCCCGGATGGAAGCGACTATTGATGGGCTCATGACCGACGAGGAGGATGAAGACGAATGAGAGACACAGAGACGAGAGCAACCCCTAGTGGAGGTGACCGAGCGTGGTAGACATCCAATCAGCAGCGATCGGCGGTGTGGCCTTCCTGGTCTTGCTTGCGGTCGGCTACTGGTTCATCCTGAAAACGACCTCGCTTGGCGACGACGAAAACGATACCGACGCCACCGAAGAACGCCTCTCGATGGGCGAGAAAGACCGCCATCGACGCGTTGGGTTCCGCCATCGGGTATCGCGACAAACGCCGATGACCAAGGCCTTTTTCGGCGCAATCGTCGTCCTCGTGATCTACTTGGCAATTGTCTTGTACCAGGTCGCCGCAACCGGCACCCCGAGCGAGGTTGCCTACGCAAACTACATCGAACAGGGCGTGTTCGGGACCATCTGCGTTTCAGGCGGGATCTGGTTCAAAGCCAAGCAGGACGCGAAAGCCGGCGAACTGCAGGTGATGAAAGAGCAAGACGAGGGGAACGCCCGTCGAACGATCACATTCGACCGTCGGAAGACTCGAGAAACGGACGATGGGACGACACTCGTTCCCGAACTCAAGGAGTCACAGTTCCTCTTCTTGTTTTGGCGGCCACGGTTGGTTGCTGACGATCCAAACCGTCGCGACGCCGACCACCGACTCCCCGACGATCCGGTCCTGTACGAGGTTCCAAACGACGAGTCTGCCGTCTGGGACGAACGAACGGGAGAGGTCACAGTTCGGGCAAAGCGGATCGCCGAAGTCGATAGCGCGACCCGGCCGGCCGATTACGAAATCGTCCCCTCCGAGCGGAAGTCCCAATCCGAGATCCAACAGCTCAAAGACGATATCTCCGAGCTCGAGGAGGAACTCCGCGGCGAGCGAATTACGAATGCGATCCTCTCGGAGAACCTCTCCAAGATAGAGGAGATCCTCACGAACGAGGAGTACGAGGCTCTACAACGGATCAAGGAATCGCGCGAATCACTCAAAGACGACGATCCAGCGCATCATCACCACTACGACGAACGTGAGTCCGAGAACGGGCGTCCAAACCCTGCCTCGAGCGACTAACCCACTTCTCACCCATGACTAAGCATTCACACCGGGTAGCCACCCGGCTGGCAACAGTATGTATCGCCCTACTACTCGTCGGGACCATCCTCGGCGCAGCGGCACCCACGGCAGCCGCGGTCTCGATGGACGGTCCGTCGACGAGTGCCGACATCGCACCGTCGATTCAATCCAACGCCGACAACACGACTGATACGAACACGGCCGACACGAACACGACGACGCAAACAGACGATCCGACCCAAGCCGAGAGCGTCCGGATCACGCCGGAGAACTACGACGAGGACTATCTCAACACAGAGACCCGAACGTCGGACGAGGCCTACAATACCAGCGGCCCCTTCGCGACGTTTACCGTTTCCGAGCCGGTCGATTCTGTTCGAGTCGAACAGTCCAATGCCGACGCTCGAGTGATGGGCGACGGTACTGTGGTCCGAGTCGAGTATAGCAGCGACGCAGCAGGCCAGAACGCGTCGCTCTACACGACGGAGCTGTTCTTCGCTGATGGGTCCTCGCACTCGATCGATCTCTATGCGACCCAAACAGACGTCTCTGTTGAGGCGGCTGAGTACGAGGCATATGGTGACGTGATCGACTACGTCACGGACCAGGCCGACAGCGCCGGCTACGAGGCAACGCCGGGCGGGGCGATGGACTACATCCAAAACACGGAGGACAGAGCAGATTTCTTCGATAGTCTGTTCACCGAACAGGTGATGATGTTCCTCTCGATTGCCTTCGCCGCCGCACAGAACTTCATCACATGGGTTCTGGGCATTACGATCATCGCCGGTCTCGCGATCTACTTCGAGCGCAAGCACGGCTGGATCCTCCGCTTGATGCAACGCGTCGAGCCACGTGCGGTGATCATCCGCGAGACGATCCGACAGGAGTACGAGGACCGACGCAACGCTGCTGCAAAGCACTCACTACAGGATGTTGACGAAATCGGGCCGAACGCTGCACGCTACTGGCGATCATCGGATATCGAGACTGTCGACGACATGATCGAGGCCACCTGCAAAGGCATCGTCAAAGTCAATCGAAAGGGAGAGATCGTCTACGACGAGGACGGAAATCAGGTCTTCGCCCATCACGGGATTGACGATCTGACAGACATCGACCCGCTCACTGTTGAGAAACTCCGGAGTGACACGTGGCTGGCTCCGGTGATCCTCGAAGGCCGGCTAGCGCCGACGACGGCACTCTCGAACATCGAGAGTGCGCTTCGCATCGCTGAGAAGAAGTACAACCGCGGGAACGAGGTACGGGAAACGCGCCGCACAGTCGAAGAACTCAACGCGAGACTGTCGGGCAAGCGCGACCACGAGCGCGCCGAAACGTCGTCGAACGCTGCCCGACCGAATCACCGTCCGAGCGGTGCCGGTACCGGCCACGCCGCTGGGACTGGAGGTGACTAATCGTGCCATCACTATCGCTTATCGACAGTGCAGATCCGGAGACGGACAACACGTCGCGACTGACTCGCTGGTCGAACAGGCTCTTCGGTGACCCACGAAAGGCACCACGCCGGCTTGCAACACTGTTCGTCTTCGCGCTCTTCGGCGTGATCAGCCTCGGCGTGTGGCTCGTTATAAACGCGGAGATGGATACGTCCGGATCGTCGGCCCCGATCATGGGGCCGCTAATGACCGTTCTCACGAGCGTCTGGACAGTCCCTGTGCTTGCGCTCTGGCTCACCCGCCGCTGGGTGTTCTTCAAGCGCGGTCGATATGCGAATACGGCCGCAGATATCACGGGCTGGACCACGAAGACGATCAAACACCTCCGCGACGAAATCAGAACGACCGACGGCTGTACGCGAGTGATTGCGTCGACGGATGACTCCCAAGCAGATATCGCCACCCGAATCGACGCCTCGTTGGACGACGAGTATGACGATGATACCGTTGACTTCTGGCACGCTGCCTCGAGTTCGGATTCGCTGTCCGATCCCGAGGAGATCATCGACTCGGCAGCCTCCAACGCCGACGCCGATGCTGATGCTGATGACGATGGCGAGGCCGACGACCGGTCTCGGCGAGAGCAACTGATCGATCGCGAGCATGACCTGGTCACCGAGTACAATCGGAAAACAGACCGCATCGAGGAACTGCTGAACGAGGCGATCGAGGCCGATATCGATCCTTCGCCGGAGGTCCTGTTTGGAGACGACGCTCGAGCATCGCCGTACGACCTCATGGGCGAGGGATCCCAAGCGGCCGTCGACGAGGCCAAGCAACTGATCGAGGAGTGCGAACAGATCCAACAGGATCTCGATGCAGTCCAAGACGAACTCGATGAACTCGAGGCTACCATTGACGAAGCCTTTGAGGATGTTGTCGGCGGCATCGCGGACGGCTATGCACTCGATGACGCTCTTTTCGAACAGGGATATAACCGCGCTGAATGGCACTCGAGCGATGAGGACACGGATGACCGGTCGCGTTGGACCCGACTCAAATCGGTTCCTCGTCGGCTCCTTTCTGCCTTGGGTCGTCCCGTCCGTGCTGTCGGCCAACGCGTTTCTCGAGGCGAGGCGGACGATGACACAGCCGATTCCGACACATCGGAACCGGACGAACGAGAGATTCCGTGGCGGGTCCGCTTCTTCGAGGAGATGAAGCACCTCTGGCTTGACCTCCAGAGTGGCTTTCGAACCGGCGACGCGATCGTCAAATTCGGCATTCCGGCCGGCGTCGCTTTCGTCCTGCAGTTGTTCGTGGTCGGCCTCTGGACCCATCCAGTTCTCTACCTAGTGTTCGTCGCGACGAGTACGCTAGTCGGATTAGCCTCGTTCTGGGCCATCAAACGACGCCGACAGCGTCGTCTCAAACGCTACCGTACTGACTCGAGTTCCGACTACTGGCTCGATTGCGCTGGGCAGTTCAAGACGGTCGAAACGGCGGACGTGACTGCCTACATGGCCTTCATCGCTGGCCGTCGTTACGCCTCCTACAATCGCGCCGAATTCGTCAAGAAGACGAGTCGGACGATGTACGAGCACGTCTCCGATGAGTGTGTCTCCCCGTCGGATCTCGAGCACAATGCACGCTGTCTCGAACAGATGAAGCCGAATCTGCAGGGCTACCAGGAGAACATCACCGAGGTCGAGATCATGCGCGAGCTCAAACAGACCGTCGAAGGGTCCGAAGACGATATCATCGCGAAAGCCGAGCTCGCGTGGTCGGTGATCGAGCAGCCGTCAACCTCGAGAATCGAGAAACGACTCGGTCACGATCCCGACCTCGTCGCTGCAGAGTATCGGTTCTTGGTCGAAGACGCTCATGTCCTCGACGAGCGCGAAGTCCGATTCACGGACGCCTCCGGCGAGGACCAGTCGATCACGATCGTTTTCCCGGCTGACAAGGACCGACTCCCGGATATGTCGGAACGGCACTCCCAGTTCTCGGATCGATTTTCCGACCGCAAGGGCGACCCGGTGTATGAACTCCCCGATGTGGACCCTCGAGACGATCTGTCTGGGTTCGTTCCGACGCCGAAGGCTGCAGCACTCTTCGATGGCGAAACGCCCGGCGCTGTCACTGGAGGTAGCTAATCGATGTCTACAGATCACAATTCGAGTTCCGACGACGAGGACGCACAAACCGAACTCACCCGATACGACACGATTCAGGCGCGCGATACGACAGACACCGAGACAGCACTCGGAAACCTGCAGAAGAAGAGCCTCGAGAAGAGCAAGCGCAAATCGCAGGCCGAACACGAGGCGCTGATCCGCAAACTCCTCACAGAGGCTCGCCAGTCCCTTGCTGGCGAGAGCGCCTACCACACGGATGATCTCCTGCTCTCGCTCCATTGGCTTATCAAACGGGACCCCAATCTCTCGGAGGTCCTCAGTCCGGGCTACGAGGATCTCGAGGACCAGGCCAAATCGAGGTTCCACAGTCACGACCGCGCACGGTCGAACGGCCGCTCGCCACCGAGCGCGGAAAAGGAACTCCAGACGCTGACGAAGATCGCGAAGCAACTCGGCTATCTCAATTCGATCGTCGATACCTCGAGGTATGCCCCAGTCCGCTTCGCGTCGATCGACGAACCGGGAGCGCGGACGACCGTCGACGAGCCGACGCCGGTCGGCCGGCTTCGGATCGCGAAAGACTCAGCGGTCGATCTCGAGGACCGCGTCGTCGAAATCCCCCACCAATCGTGTGACCATATCGGGGCAATTGCTCTCCCCCGTCGTGGGAAAGACTCAACGCTTGTCTCGCTCGGCAAGAACCTCCAGAGTGAGCACGGCTACTCCTATATCTCGATCATGGACGACGGACGGATGGAGACGCCGATGATTGGGATTCCGAACGACGAGAAGGTGATCCGCGACAACCTCGAGCGGTTCGGGCAAGATCCAGACCCGATGGCGGCCGACGTGTTCGTTCCGTCGATGGGTGAGGTTCCAGACCTGTTGCCGTCGAACTTCACCCTCTTTACGATCGGAATTGATACCCTCTCTCCCCACCTGATCCTTCGGCTCGCCGGCGTCACCAAATCCGACGAGACCGTCGAAGCCCGGATCAAGAAAGCACTCGATGAGACGCTCACGAATAGTGGGTCAGTCTCCGAGTTAGTATCGCGGCTACAGGTTTATGCCCGCGAAATGGAAGCGACCATCGAGTGGACCGAAATCGAGGAGAAGAGCCCGGATTCAACCTCGACACAGACGTATGAGGCCACCTATCAGATGGACGCCGAAAGCGCGCTCGAGAAGGCAGCCCAACGGGTTGCCCAACTCGCAGCGGAGGGATTGATCACGTCTCCGTCGGCGGCGACGAACCTCGATATCAAGGAGATCATTGCCGATCAGGACCGGGCGGCCGTTCTCTGCTGTAACTTCCTCGGCAGCGGGCTCGAGCCGCTCAAGTACGTCATCATGGATCTCTGGTTGCGGCTGATCTACAAGGCCCGCGACGAAAACCCACGGTTGCCTCGCGTTTGTATCGAAATCCGTGAGCTCAAGAACATCGCGCCGTCGAAAATGGCCGATGTTCGGTACAAGTCCGATATCAAGACGCTACGGCAGACGATCTTCTTCCTCACCACGCAGGGTGGCTCGAGGCGAATCCTCCTCCTTGGCAGTACCCAGAAATGGAACGACGTCTACAAGCCGGTCAGATCGAATATCGCCATCAAGTTCCTGCTCCAACTCGGAGAGGACGAAATCGATACGCTGGACAAAACGCACCACTTCTCGTGGGAGCAACAGCAGCAACTCTCCGAGTTCAATATCGGGCAGGGGATGGCGATCACAGAGGGCAGCGCCCACTGGCCGATCGAACTTCGGGGCGCTCCATGTGGGCTCGGACTCGGCGATCGGCATTGGCGCGACCGCTACGGAGTTGCATGGGGCGCACGCGTTCGCGAACACGAAACGGATGCGTGGCGCGGCGACGGGGACGATCCCGAGTGGTGGGTCAATGTCGTCGACTGCCGGGTTCACGACTTCGATGACCACGGGACACCCGATATCGGGCAGTGGTTCCTCCTCCCCGAGGATCTCGAGGATGTCGACGTGTCGCTTGCCGAGGGTGCGCCTGTTCCTGGTCGGTTCACCGAGACGCCGGCCGATGAGCGCCGTAAGTGGGTCGATGCAGCGCTCGAGGCCCGCCGGGAGTACGAGATTCCGAACGATCTCTTGCTCCGGCCCAGCGGCCACGAGAACAAACAGCGGAGCGTCTCGCTGTCCGTCGACGATGTCCAGTCGGGAATCTCCGATATCGCCGAAGACTTTGGTGTCCCTGAGCCGATCCACTCGTGGCTCGAGGCCGACGCCGGCAAGCGCGAGAAATTGATCGAAGCTGTCGAAGCGATCGACGAGTACGACAATATGACCACGACCGGCGATGTCGGCGAGAAACTGTCCTACAGTGCCTCGACACTTCGAAACTACTGGTCGGCCGACGACGGCCTCGGCGAGTGTTGGTCCCAGAAGGGCAAGGAGTACACGACGACGCCGATCGGGAAGCAGGCAGCGTCCCTCGATTGGGAAGAGATCAACGAGCAACTTGAAGAGGTAAAATAGAATGTCTGTGACTTTCGACGAGGAGAACATCGAAGAGGAGTATCACACACTCGTTCGAGACGTTTTCGAGGGCACCGTCCGGGGGACTGCCAGCCACTATCCGTCCGACCTCTCCGTCCGATTCGACTGGGAGCGCGTCAACGACTTCGATGAACAGATCGGCCGGCAGTTCCTCCGAAACCCGAAGACGGTCCGTGGAAAACTCGAGGCCGCAATCTCGGGATTCGAGGCCGTCGATATCCCAAAATCGATCGTCCGAGTGAATAACATCCCGCACGAACACCATTTCCGCGTCGGGAAGCAGCGAACGACGCATCTCGGTCGACTACTCACGATCGAAGGTCGAATCGTCGAGATGGAAGGGGTCAAACCGTTCGCTCGAGAGGCCGCACTTGCCTGTCACAAGTGTGGAACGCTCAACTACGTCCCGCAATCGTCCTACGGGAAGATGATCGAGCCAGCGGAATGCATGGGCTGTGAGAAAGCGTCTGGGCCGTTCCTGTTCAAACGTGAGCACTCCGATCTCATCGATTCACGGAAGATCATTCTCCAGCGGGCAGATACGAACCTCGATGATGACCCACCGACACTTGTCGTCTATCTCACGCAGGATCTCGTCGACCGCGTCGGTCCCGGCGACTACGTCTCACTTGTCGGCTACTACGATACCGGCCAGATTCAGAAAAAATCCGTCGTGCAGACCTACCTCGAGACGTGGGATATCGAATCGCACCAAGAAGGTATCCTTGCTGATCAAGTCTCGCCGGACGAACTCGCGGAGATGCTTCTCGATGAAGTCGAAGCCCTCCAAGACAAGGACCCATCGTCATTCGGTGCGGATCGAGACGAGATCCTCGATAAACTCGTCGACGAAGGCGTGCGTCGACAAGAGGCAGAGTCACAACTCGAGGACCTACTCGAGGACAAAGAGATCAGCGAAGTCAGCGGCGGTAAACTCATGGTCACATGATCGTCGTTGGAAAACTGAATCAGAATCTCATATTCAGTAAGTACAGAGGTTATACACATTGTTGAGGAACCCAACTAGCTGTTCTCTACTCGTCGCTTCATCGTCTCGTTCACCTGATGGAAGCCCGCCTCCACATCGTCGCCGATTCGGCGGTTGACAAATCCCACTAATACTCCACGGAAGGTTTCGGCCTGTGTCAGTCGTGTCCGCTTACCATCGTCAAGCGCAGTGAGTATGAACCGATGCTCGCCGTCGTAGAGCCCAGGGACAAACAGACGACCTTGCCACCGAAATTCGGTCGGCTTATCTGCGACGAGAACTTTCGGGCGGAACGTCATCGGTCTCGTATTTTCGTAATCCATTGTCACCTCCAGACGCTCGCCCTCTACCGCTTTTCCATCGATGTCTAGTGCTGGGTTCCATTCAGAATACGCTTTGAAGTCGGTCAAGACGGACCACACAGCTTCTGGTGAAGCGTCGATTTCGACTTCTGTCACGATCTCGTCCATATGAATACTCACACAGAGTGTCAACATATACCCGTACCACCCGGTACCGTTGAGCAGAGCCACCTCTGTGCAAGATACACGCTCTATATTCAGCACGGCTCCGCCAACGTCACCGATAGCTGACAGAGGAACCAGCGTTAGATTCGTACGTGTAGTGTACAGTAGATTCATGTGAACAATTCTCTATAGAAGAGGATTTCAACAGAGCCACGCTGTCGTATCGGATGGTTCGGCAGCCAGAATAGTCTGACCCGTTTACTGTCGCGCTTCATCTAGCTGTCGACCTCCTTGAGGAACTCGTCGACCGACAGGCCGTTTTCGTGATTGACGATACTCTGATCGGTATGATGTCGAACCGCTCGAGGCCGTCGCTGTAGTTTGAAACTGGCTAAGCAGAAGTGGTCCGGGTGGATGGGGAAAGGGGGATTTCCTCAAATGGTTATGAGCTACCGTCCCGGACATCTACCACTTGGGGTAGGCTCCATTTCAAGTTTCGCCTTATTTCAGTTGCTGAGTCCCCACGGCACCGTTCAGGATAAAAGAACCAATCGCTGTTTCCAAGCCTGTTAGACGCCATCCCCGGCCGATAGAACTATCCCGTAATACACTCGAGGGTTTCACGGCGAGGGAGAGGATTCGGTCGTGGCCCCGACAGAATCCATCCGACCCGAGACATCCGGATCCTCGCCACTGAGGTCGTTCCACCGTCGTCTATCCACAACGGAACTCGGCCTCAGCACCATCCATAGACCGATACATCGTCCAGGGGAAAGGGCCTTGACGCTGGCCTCTGGCCGGCGTTTCTTGAAGTGCAAATTGGATAAGGACCAGTAACCACGAGATTGATAAAGAAGTAGTAGCTGCGTTGATCTGGCGAGGAAGTCGGTTGTTGCCAAACACCCGTCTGACATCACCCTCGCCCTCCCGTTTCTACTCGCGAAGCTCTAATTTATATACGAAGCCGCAGCCAACGCCGGCAATGCTCACCGATCGTCGCGAAGATCTCCTGATCGCCGTCGCACTGACCGAGTTCTCAGTCCACTATGAACAAGCCGATCCCGAGCTCGCTGAACAGGCATGGCAGCTGGCCGCCGATCGCCTCGTCGGTCACGACCTCGAGCCACACGAGACCGTCGACGCGCTCGAGATCGGATAACATTCTTTGACGGACATCATTCACTCCCACAAGCGTTCTCTGAAAGGATCCGGTTACCACGAATTCCCGCTGGGAGAGACACCGGTTCCGCTGAAACTATACCCACTTGAATCGGGTTTCCTTGCACTACATTCGTCACATCGTCCGTATTTGTATCCTCTATCAGGAAGTTCGCTGACAGGAACTTTCTCACCGAATCGCTTTCCGCAGTGGTGTGGTGTGCGTGAAACTGGGTCACTCGGGCTCAGACACTTGAACTCTCGCTTCTTTCGGTTGAATATCAATCCCATACGAGAATACACGTTCTAATTGTACTAATGGTTAATGTCTATCTCCTCACAAACTAAATGGTGCCTCAGATGTCCCTGTTCTTTCGACCAGCTTCAACCCCACGAGGGTTCGTCTGAAACCCGTCGACGGCACTCGAGATCGGATAGCTATCGCTTGGCGTCTGATCGAATTGGCCTCGAGAAGACCTCAAAGCCGCCCGGATGGGCCAAGGGGATGGCCGCCGGGCGGATACGGGACATGGCTAAGTCGAGTTAGGTGCTGATTGGATCGTGTCGCGCGTTGGGGAACGCGACAGTGAATATGTTCGGACCGACCTATATCAACGCCGCTCCGATTCCGAGTGCGCAGGAATCGACCTTTGTCTGCGTGCAACCCTAGGGAGTCATAGGTGAGCTAACAGAGTTGTCCACCGGTAGTTGGACAGCGTCCTGCAATGGGTCCCCGCCCGTGTCCACTTGTCCAAAGGTCGAAGACAGACCAAAATCGGCGTGAGGACCGTTCTGGATCCGTTTCGAATGCATTCAGAAAGCTGCTGTCCACTTGTCCACACCTGCCCGCCATGTACGCGGGTACAACGTAATGTCCCCGCGGCTAGTAAGATATCCGATCAACCAGACCGACGCCGTGGTGTCCGGTGGGTCCCCCTGGACGTGTCCACTGGGGAAGAGGGTAGAGCAAGGAACGGAGATACGGATCCCGAATACAGATACAGATACGAATGTATGATATCGCGTTGGGCGCTGGCCGAACGCGGACTCGAGACCGCGACTGCCCAACTACTCTCCGTCCTTGTGTTGTTGAACGCGGGCAACGTGCTCTGGATACGAGCGGTCGCTGTCGAAGAGCGGATCCTCGGGGAACAGCCCTTCACCTTCGGGGATGGTGACGACAGGCCACTCGGTCTGATCAAGCATCGTCTCGACTGCAGAGACCCATTCGTCGTAGAAGCCCTCTTCTGTCCGCTCTCTCAGGTCTGACACCACGGGTTCGATCTCTGCGAGTTGATTGTTCCAGTCCTCGAGCCACGCTTCGAGGTCCTCAACATGCTCGGGAAAGCCAGCCTCTTCGACGTGCTCGCGGATCACGGCCCGTAACTCTTCGCGCCACTCGTTCAGGGCGTGCTCGTTCTTTTCCTCGAGACGATTGTCACGATACGGTGTGACGGCATCGCGAACGACCTGCTTGTACAGTGTCGGGATCTGCTCGAGCGTATTGAGTTCGCACGCACCGGCTCCCTTCCGCTGTTCCCACTCACTGACGAGCGTATCGTAGGCCTTCCCGCCCGTTCCAGTGTACTCGCTCTCGCTGATCGGCTTTCGCGGGAGACCGTACGTATCCACTTGCTCTTTCGTGACCGCAACCTGCTCAATACAGACACGCTGGGTGAGGTCCCCGCGTTCGTCCAGCCATGCTATCTTGCCTGCCATGGCACTCGCCATTCCGTCACCAATCACATCAAAGTCGGAAAGATAGAGAATCACCGCGGGCTTGCCGACCGTTTCGACGCGCTGGACGAACTCACTCGCGATCGTCAGTGAGAGATCGCCCTCGCCCTCGACGATCACGTTCACACCCAGATCGCGTGCGAGCGCGTGTATGTAGTCGGGAAGCCCTTTCTCGCACCAGATCTCGAGGTGGAACGGCGATTGCGAGGTCGTGTCGAATTCGATCTGCTCGATGAGCTCGTCGATGAGTTGATCAGCGAGGTAGTCCGCAAAATCCTCGGGCTCGTCGAACTCGAGTTCAGCACGTGCGCCCTCGCGTGGCAGCGAGGGAAGGGAAACACCACTGGGCGTCGATACTGCCGACACATCGGCCTGCTGTCGGTGCTCGCCGTAATTCGTGACGACCATCTGACTGTGCTTGTTGTCGTGAATCCCATCGAGGGGAATGTAGCCGAGGATACGTGCGAGCGCGGCTGCGCCCTCGAGATAGTCATAGCACTTGTCGGTGTTCGCGTACTCGTCCCACGAACAGTTCGTCGGTGGTCGTACCGGCCCTTGGAGGCCCTCGAGTTCGTCCGGATCGTAGTCGATCGGGAGTTGATCGACGTTCAGCGTCGTCCCCTCGTCGGTCGACATCACGATGAAGTAGTGGACACCGCGGACGTGGATGCTCTGTTCGTCCCGACCAGCAACGGCCTGTTCCCAGAGATTGGCGAACCACTCCGCTTTCGCATGATCAGCGTCAGTTCCCTTGAACATCGGATCGCGACGCCGGCTCTGAATGAGGAGGTCGTCGACGTCGACGCCGTACTCCTTCGCCTGCTGTTTGATCCGTTCGCGTAACGACGACCGAGGTGGCTCGGACGGCTCGGTGTCCGACTGTCCACTGTCCTCTTCCATACCCGAGTCAAGGGCTGAAACTCTCAAAAAGGACCCGCAGGCCAACCAAATTACGAATTCGAGACACGCGAATCGGTTGGCAGTCCAAATAACTAGTATATACCAGCGACACGTATGCCTATGCGACAGCTAACATACACCAATCACATGATCGAACAGGCCTCCTTCGGGGTGGTCTGCCGTGGCTGATGCGTTCCTCGAGACGTTCGCTGGGACTGTTCGCGATCAGAACTGCAGCACCTCTCCGTGTCTGAGGAATCCGATCGGAACGCTCGAGGGACGGCGGGTGTGCGCGAAACACTTCGATAGACGTGCGCGGTTGATGGACAGCAGCGCTCTCGAGGCGGCGATCAACGACGAGACGGATCCGTTTCTCACACGACGATTACAGCGAGCACTCGCGGATGTCCGCGAGTGGGAGGACAACTGAGAGGAACTCACATGGCAAACCCAGATTTCGCTTTCCGAATCGACGAGGACGCCCGTGCGTGGGCGCTGTACCGACAGACTGAGACCCAAGAACGACCCGTGGCCATCCGCACACGCGAGCGGACGTTCTGGTTCGGCCTCGATCGGGAGGACGGCAATGGCGATCGAGAATCGGTCAGTGAGAACTTTCTCGACGCTGTCGGGACGCTGTTTCTTCGCGGACCAGCAGGCCGAGACTGGACGCTGGATCCGATCTTTGACGCGCTGACGTGGTACGAGTCGGAGTGTATCGATGACCTTCGAGAACTTCGAAACGAGGCGATGATGAACCGCAAGCCCGACTCCGACGGCCGTTCGATGCCGAGCGAGGTATGGGATCTCGTTTCGGCTGGTCGGTCGCACTTCTCACTGCCCGACTCGCGAGCGTTCAAAGCCTGCGACCCGAGTACCCGCGATCACGAACGCGGCGAGCACCCTGATGACATGACACTCGAGGGGTTCGGAGATCAATGACTGCCGGTATCGTACTCGAGGGCAGCGTTGTAGACCTCTTCCCACTGAATCGACACCCCAAGAGCCGGCTCCGGAAGCCGATTCTGGCCATGGCCGACGGGAAGCACGTCGCGATCGTCGCCGATGATGACCACGGTCCCGAGGGACTGGTCTCGGTGTTTCGATCCTTTCTGGCGCTTGCTGGACTCGGTCGAACGCGTCCGCCCCCAACAGTGATCATCTCCGATCCACCGTTCGGCGTCGACGATGACATCCGCGTTCCTGTCGAGGAAACCCACCTCGAGAACGTGTTCATCCACGCCGGCGATGTCGAACTGCTGTGACGAACCGACAGAAAACCACTGCACACACCCCACCAATGTCAATCACAACAGCGCGTACCTGTACCGACTGCAACGAGACGTTCGAGACTCGAGAGAACTACCTCGCCCGGAACGACGTCTGCCCGGACTGCTTCGACTTTCCCGACGTACATTACGATGAGACGCCGGCAGAGGATTACAGCGTCTACCTCGTGGCCTCGATCTCGGCTGGAATGCATGGTGCCTTCCACGCGGCGTACTTCCGCGTGGCCGCACAATCGAAAGCTGACGCCCGCTTTTTCGCGCGTGCCTACCAGCGACTCGAGGATACGGTCAACGACCCGAAGCTTGCGGGTCTCGCCTTCGACGGCGAAGACCAGGTTCTCACCCGACCGGGGGCAGCCCCGACGACAGTCCGAGTGATGGAACTCCCGCTGGTCGAACGCCACGACGGCTACGCGGTCGTAAAACTTGGCACCCGCAACGGCGACGACTACGAGGACCAACGCGACCACGGTTCCGCGACGATGGACAAACTCCCCGATCCCGATATGACCCACAAAGACGTACTCGTCCACGCGACCGACGACCAGATCGATCACAAGCTCGCGGAAAACGTCCCCGACGACCACCTCTGTTACTGGACGGTCAATGGAACACCGAGACAGACGCAGTTCGGCCAGCGAATCTGGTTCGAACAAGACGGTCGTCTCGTTGCTTGCGGGCAGGTCCAAAGGACCGAGACGGGCAAGCTCTGGTTCACACCGCTCTGGGAAGTCGACCTCGAGTGTCCCACAGAAGTCCCGAATCAGGGCTTCAAGTACATCGAATCGATCGAGACCGACCAGCGAACGCCGGAGACAGCGCGGGCATGAGCGGTCGTCTCGAGACTCCCGAACGGGACGACTGATCACCTTCAACTCAGATTCCAATGTCACGATTTAACCCACAGCAGATAGCGAACCGTCTCGGTCGAATTGTCTTCGCAACCATCCTTGCAGGCGTCTTCGCCGGTATCGTCGCGCTGTTTTCCGGTGGCCTCTTTACCGACACAGTGTCTCCGACAGCGCCGATCGAGATGTACTTTGGAGCGGGAATCGATATTGCTGTCCTCGCTGTTATCTTCGGCTTCATCGTCCCGGTTGTGATGTGTGTCTACTGGGGCCTCTCGAAGTGGAAGTGGCTTCGATGGACGCACACGTGGCTGGTTCTCGGCGCTGTCACCACTCTTGTCTGTACGGCAATCGCAATTGGGGGAATCGATCCACGTCTACTTGCGAACCCGCTCGAGATCGTCACAATGGTCGCCTACGGCGGAGCTATGCTTGCGGCTATTGCTGTCTCTGAAACGCTCTTTGCGTCCAGAGCCAACATCGAACCACGGCAGTTCGCAACGGGTGCGGGCATGTTCGCACTTGTGTTCGTCGTCCTCGTCCCCGCAGCGGCGCTCGGCGTTGGTGTGATCAGCGACGAACCCACGACCGATGACTGGTATGACCAGGATCGCCACGTCGACGGCGATCGTAGCGGCCTCGAGACCGATGCTGGCGAGGATCCCATCGACGAGCGCGACGACGAGAGCGATATCTCGATTGATCGCGATGATCCGCTGGATCCAGAGACCTACGATAACGGCAATCTCTCACCGGCTATTTTCAGCGTGACGGCACTTGAAAACGAGACCGACGCCGTGACTGCCGTCGATGATCCGCAACCACCGAGAGAAAATGAGACGTTCCGCGACTACGCGGTCGCCGAAACGCACACCAACACGACAGTATCGATCTCGAACGTTGAGGCCGAGGTATTCGATGGCACGGTCGTTCCGAAGGCACGCTACCACCTCGATTTCGAGGGCGTGAATATGTCGACAGCGCACATGACTGGGCTCGATACCTACGGCGAGGTCAACGCCGAGAGTCACAACAACGATACGATCCAGCCTAATATCTGGGCTGGCAGTACTCTCGACACCGATAGCGGATTCCTTGTCGAAATGGAGCGTACTGAATCGACGCACGTCTACGCCGATATCGTGACCGACGAGGGCGAGATCCATCGCTACGTCGTGGCACTCGAGCGAACAGATGTGTAGCCCTGCTCGAGGCTCTCTTCGGCCTTGATATCCTCGCGGCCGTCGCTACTGACACCGTCCGAAACTATCGAGGTTTCAGAAAGGGTAGTAAGTTTCTTTAATTCTTGTCAAAACATTCGGATCACAACATTTAGACAATCTTCTGTACCAAGCGCTAAGTGATGGCTTATAATTAGACTATCTTGGTACAGAATGGAAGATTGGGGCAACAACAATTGGGGAGAGCGAAGAAATGGTAATGCACATGAAATATACACGGATGAAGATAACGTAGACCTCTATGCCGAGCGGACAAGGGCTGGTAAATTCTTTCCACAGGAACGAAAAGTAATAGATCGG
Source organism: Natrinema sp. CRL1 (assembly GCF_059162405.1). NCBI lineage: Archaea > Methanobacteriati > Methanobacteriota > Halobacteria > Halobacteriales > Natrialbaceae > Natrinema > Natrinema sp. CRL1. The sequence goes on from NZ_JBLVOY010000006.1 coordinate 89,285, forward strand.
TATTTTTCAAAATCGAATGCTTCAATTCTGGACGTTGGCTGTGGTGTCGGTAGGGTCTCTAACTTACTCCACGAGCTCGGGTTTGATGTCACAGGTATCGATATCAGCGAACCAATGATAGAGGAAGCACGAAGTCAATTTCCGGAGATTGATTTTCGAGTTGGAGATATTGTCAATTCCGATTTACCGACAAATAATTTCGACTATATTATATTTTCTTATTTTGGTATTGATTACGTTCTACCCAAAGAGCGACGGATTACAGCTTTCAGAGAGATGTATCGTCTGCTAAAACCAGGTGGCATCCTCACGTTCTCGTCGCATAATAGCTGGAGTACAGTCCCTGCTGCGTTGCTGGGTCACTGGATGCCTTTGAAGGACCTCTATTTCACTCGGAAAAACATTGATCGGCTGTTCACACGCAGGAAGATCGAAAGTATCGATGAAGGAGAGATAGAAATCTACGTATCGAGTCCCCTTCATCAAAGGGCTCAACTCCGGAAATGCGGATTCAGCTTCCTCGACGTTATCGGAAATCACGAGAACATACTCCGGTTTTTCTCATATCAGCCATACTATGTAGCCAAGAAGTAGCAACTCTTCAGGGAGATTGACAACGAACGGTTGTGCCACCGACACAGACACCACCAGTGCAAGTGACGAAACTCCAGTGACACACCAGATCAAGGATCCGTTCGAAATCACCTAGTCCAGAAAATAGTTACCACTGGCTTACTCGTTTTCCTGCATGGCCCTCCTCGAGTCCCTTTTGAATCTCCTATTTTTGCTGGCGTTCCTCCTCGCCCCTGGAATTGTCGCGACTGTCATGACCGCCCCCATTCTTGCCTCGAGTCGGATTCGAACACTCTTCCGTGCGCTCCCGCCGACCGATTCGGTAGGGCTGTCGTACACCCTCGTCGGACTGGCCGGGTCGCTACCCTATATCATCAGTGTCAGCGTGGCAATCGGCCTAGCTGGCGAGGACGGGATCTGGGGGCCACCGATTCTTAGTGCCACCACAGTCGTTTCTATGTGCTACATTGTCGCCGTCCCGATTGTCGGCACGGTTGGCCTGCCACGAGTGGGTATCGACTGGGATCCAACCGGATACGGCCCCTCAACTTGGGCATTGCTGACGGTCAGTGCGTTTTGGTACGTGCTCGTGTTTGCTATCCCGCTGGCGATTATCGGGCTTGTGCTCTCCCTTCCCGGCGGGTGGTGAGAACGGTGAAAGGAATCTACTTTGATCGATTGCCGTCGGACTGGCAACCTCGAAGAGGATCGTCCGGGAGTTCGACTTGCTTGAGGAGTTGTGAAGGTCAAATTGCGACCGGTTGGTAGGTGTCTATGGAGAAGAGGTAGAGACCGCGACGGCAGTACTCGAGCGGGTTCGGGACAGTAGCTAGTCGTCAGCCTCAGCGAGCCACTGCAACGCGTCGACGAGAACCTCGTTTGCTGTCGCGACTGTGGACCGTTTCGAGAGTGATTGTGAGTCGTTGATCGGCCCCTCAAAGACAGTCCACTCGTCGCCGTTGTGGGCGGCTATGAGTCGCTGTTGATCGTCGTGGTCGTCGACGGCGATCAGGTCGTCGTCGAAGTCGAGTTGGAGGTCCGCCACATCTTAGAATTCCGTCATCCTACTGATGAATGTGTCGATTGAAAACATGTAGGCCACATCTTTTCTCCAGATCCGTGATGTGATTTCGAGCGAATATCGCTCTTTCAGGAATATGTATGAGATCCTCAGCAAGCCCAGTACAATACAACCAATATAAAACATCACGATTCATGAGGTATCAATTAATACCAGAATCGTTCTGCTCGAGAAAGCCCACTCTCTCCGGAGTTGGACAGTTGATGCCGAGAGCACTGACATCTTTCAATCTTTCATGGTGTCTCAACAGGTCCGAGGTTCACTCCTCACCCTTCGAACGCCTCTGCTAACTGTTCGTGCATGAACTCTCGCCGCCGTTTCCGGGCTTCCTCCTCGCCGAGATAGTTCGTGACGACGACATGGGCGTCGTCGCTGCCTTGTTCTTCGGCGATCACTTCGATCCGGTCGGCGAGCCGTTTCACAGCATCGTCGTACGTTCGGTACCAGAACCGCCGCCCGTACTGTGGTGTCGCCGTTTCATCCACGCCAGCCCGCTTTGCAAGTGTTTTGAACCGTGCCGTGATCGTATTCGGAACGAGGTGTCCACTCTCGGCGGCCGTACTTGGAAAGAGATAGCCGTTCCACTGGTCGCGATCGGCAAGCTGTTCCCAGCGATCGGCGAGCGTCTCGAGACCATACTGGACCGAGACACGCCCGGGACCGTTCTTCCGTTCGTCGCCGAAGACGATCCGCGGGTCCTCGGCGTCGAAATCGAAGCTTCCGTCCTCGTCGACCGGTGCGAACTGATCAGCGGAGAGCGCGGCGACCTCCCCGCGTCGAAGGCCCCATGCACACGTCGCGACAACGAGTAGGCGATCTTCGACTGACTCGCAGGCCTCGGTCATCGCCCGGACGTCTGTTGGCTCGAGTGCAGGCGGGTCACGATCATCGTCATCCGGTGTCTCCCCCTTCCAGCGGTTCTCATGGGGCGCGCCGAGCGCCGGATTGTACGCCGCGTCACGGTCAGTCTCGAGCCAGTCATAGAAGACTCGGATGTCAGTCGCGTGCTTGAACTTCGATTCGGGGCTCGAAAGTTCGGTGTCGAAGGTATCGTAAACTGCCCGAACGCGCTGTTTCTCGTCGCGTCGGGGGATATCGTCCGTTCGAACCCGCTCGACGATGTTTGCGGCGTCGTAGAGGTCAGCATAGGTCCGGACGTACCGCGCGAGCCGGGACCGTTTCGACGTGATCGTCGTCTCGGAGTGGCCCGACCGCTCGAGGTAGGTGTGCAGATACAACTCGAGCTCACGGATCGTCGTCTCGGCGTCGATCCCCCACTCGTAACTTTGCTTTTCGCCGGCGTCGGGGGCCGGATAGCCAACCGTCGCAAGGAACTGCGAGAGCGTGAGGTCGTGGTGTTCGCGCAGCGCACGTGCGATTCCCGAATACCCCGCCTCAGTGATCTCCTCGTAGGTCGGTCGCGTCTCGAGATCAAGGCCCTCACGAGCGAGGTCCGGTTCGATATGAGCGTTCCAAAACGACTGGAGGTCCTCGAGCGATTTGTGCGACCAGCGGATTCGTTCAGTCTCGCTCATTGACTTTGCTCCTTAAGTTGTATCTCATCGCCCAGAACCCACTTTAGAGCGACTATGCTTGCCTCACGGAGGTCTGCCGCTCCATCCTTCCCCTGCTTTCGAAGTGTATCACGTTCCTTTCGTAGCATCTCGAGTCGCGTTTCGATCTCATTGGCAGACCGCTCTATCTGTGCACTGGTCATCGACTCACCCGCTCGAGAACCCCGTTTCCTCCGGTTTGGGTGAATTCTAAGACCCTCATTTTCGTACGTCTCGGTAGAATTGACAGTCACATAATACTACTGCTTACCAAGTTGTCACGTGCAGACAAACAGGTTAAGCGGTATATGGCCGATAGTGGGCTAAAGCTCCATAAACTGTATAATGCTATAGCAACTTCGGGGCGGGGAGAGTCAGAGATTCGGCATTTAGAACCTACAAATGAACTCATAACACACTTGGACGAAATATAAGAACGGGTGTTTCGGCTGCTCTTGGTGCGATATTTGGAAAATCTATCTAAAGCGGCTCATCGCTGATAAGGCAGCAGGTGATGCTCGTGCAGCAATCGGGATTCTTCGAAAAGCTGTGCAGACTGCCGATCAAGCCGAGCAGAATGAGGTTTCGTCGGAGATAATTCAGGATGGAGTCCCAGAAGCGAAAGCAGAAATCGAACAACAGTCGCTCGACAAGCTTACCAAACACCAGCGCGTGCTGTACGATACGATCCTGGACTACGGTGAGATCACTCCTAGTACGCTATTCGAAATATACCATGAGACGGTCGAGAACTCGAAAACGCAACGTATGATGCGGAACTACTTCGCAAAGCTAGATCATTACAACCTGATCATCTCAAAAGGAAGTACAAAAGGGCGAACGTATCATCCGTACTCCCCGTGACTAGATCGCTTGATCTCCATCGCACGGCAAGTGAGATATCATTTGTATATTACTTGAATACAACTATGTATGGATGATTGACTTTTGATGGAGACACGATTCCTTTCGAAACCGTTCCCATCACGTTTCGGAGAAGACGTTAAGTACCAATCACGTCTATACGAGTCGTGAGAAATCAGTCTCTCCCAAAGCGCTTGGATTTACTTCTCGTTGAAGACAATCCTGGCGATGCTCGTCTTATCGAAGAGGCATTCAAAGAAGCGGACATCGAAACAACGATTCGTACTGTCAGCGACGGTGATGAGGCGTTAACCGTGCTGAGAGATCAATCCTCACCCAAGGAATATCCAGACATTGTGCTTTTGGATCTGAATTTACCCCGAGTAAGCGGGTTTGACGTGCTCGCAGAACTGAAAGACCAGTCAGACCTCTCCGCTCTCCCGGTTCTCGTGCTCACGAGTTCAGAAGCTGAAGAGGATATCGTCAAGAGCTACAAACTGGCCGCTAACGCGTACCTGACGAAGCCAACTGGGCCAGGTGAATTCGATTCGCTCATACGCTCAGTTGAAGACTTCTGGTTCGACAAAGCACGCCTTCCACCGACGCCTGCTTGATGCACGTTCCCTGAAAAGTGTACTTTTCAACAACGCGCCGTGCGAGGGAGCGTGAAGAGGAATGTCGATCCTTCACCAGGTTCCGACTCAACCCATATCTCGCCGCCATGCCGCTCAACGATTCGTCGGCACAGCGCAAGACCAATCCCTGTTCCTTCCTGTTCATCCTGAGCATGGAGTCGCTGAAATACTTCGAACACACGATCGGTCTCACCCGGATCAATACCGATCCCGTTGTCTTCGATGGCAACACGCCACTTGCGCCCAGCTTCCTCGGCAGTGATGCGTATCCGTGGTGGCTCGTCACCGCTATACTCGATTGCGTTGCTGACCAGATTTTGGAAAACCTGTCGTAACTGATCAGCATCACCTGAAACGCACGGGAGATCCTCTGTGAGAATCTCTGCCTGTTCCTCTTCGATTTGCAACTGAAGGTCTTCCTGGACGTCATCAAGAACTGCGTTCAAATCGACCGGTTCGAACGGATCACCCTGCGTATCGACACGGGAGTACTTGAGCAGCCCATCGATCATGTCCCGCATCCGTTCAGCGCCATCAACTGCAAATTCAAGAAACTCCTCGCCGTCCTCGTCGAGCCGCTCGCTGTACCGCCGGTCGAGAAGTTGCAGGTAGCTCGTTATCATGCGAAGTGGCTCCTGCAAGTCGTGTGAAGCGGCGTACGCGAACTGTTCAAGACGCTCGTTCGACTCCTCTAATTGTTGCTGGATCTCTTTCTGCTCGGTGATATCCTGCACCATCAGCATCCCCCCAATGATCTCCCCTGAAGCATCCTTGATTGGGAGTGTATACGCGGACAGGTGGCGATTATAGTATTCTACTTCGAACGAACGGGATTCACCGGCGAGTGCTGCATGGAAATGCGGTTCGATGTCTGCGAGGACTTCATCAGGATACCGGTCATAGATTGTATCTCCAATCGCATCCTCTGCGCTTACGCCGAGTTCTTCAAGGAGTTCACCGCCAGCAGCTGTATACTGGAAATCGGTATTGAATAATGCGACAACACCATTCGGGAAATGCTCAGCGAGCGTTCGATATCGCCGTTCACTTTCCTCGATTTTGCGCCGTTGCTTCTGTCGCTCAGTAATGTCTCGCCCGATCCCGGCTAACACCGGGTCTCCGTCAGGAGTGTTGAGTGTCGCGGCGACGAACTCATACGGGATCGTCTCACCGGTTTTCGTCAAGAGGTCTGCCTCTACTCGTACGCTCCCCGCCTCAAACCCCTCCGTAATCGCCGTTTCGATTATTCCTTGTTCGTCTTCATCTAAGAGTTTTAAGGCATGCATTGATTCGATTTCCGAATCAGTGTAGCCAGTCACCTCACGGAGGGACTGGTTCCATCGGTGTAAATTCCCGTCCGTATCGAGCACGTAGAACATGTCATCAATGGCATTGAGAATATCGTCCGTGTATTCTTTGTATTGATTGAGTCGCTCTTCGCGGTCTTGAAGAGCTTGCTCGGCCTCTTTCCGCTTGGAAATATCCCGGAATAACCCGACAAAGTACCGGTCTCCGTCGAAGAAGAAATCATTCAATGAGATCCCGAGCGGAATTTCGTGACCATCTTTGTGCTTCCCGGGTAGTTCGACGTATTCCCAGTCGATGTTTTTCTCCCCAGTCTCCAGATAGCGGTTCAGCGCGTTCAAGTGAACGTCTCGAAGTCGTTCGGGGATGATACTGAGTTTGCTCCCGCCGACAAGTTCGTCCGGGGAATATCCCAGGATCCGTTCGACAGCAGGATTCGCGTACTGGATTTGACTCGCTTTATCGAGTACGATGATCCCGTCAGAGAGCGAGTCTGCCAGTGAAACGAACGCTTTCGCAGAGATTGATTTCTCGTCCTGTATTGACTCAAGATCCTGGGACTGCTCGCTTTGTGTCGCTGAATCTGGCCGTGCATAGAGCGTCCCGACAATAGCTTGATCACCGCTTTCAGTGGGAACCGACTTGAAATGCGCCTCACAACTGACCGTATCGGTAGTTGCAGTCTCTACGGATAGAGTGACTGTTACCGCTTGGTGATTCGACGGTTCAGTGGTCAAGAGGGAATCTAAAGAAGGAGGGACCGCAGTCAGGAACGAAGTGAATGTATTCTGTGAGAGCGTTTCCCTGTCGTAACCGGTGAGATTTACGAATGCGTCGTTGACCGTAACAACTTCGCCAGTTGGAGTAAGACGAACAAGGCCGATGTCCGCTTCCGTCATTAGAGGGAGGAGATCGTCGGCGATGGCCGAGTCTTCTGGCGAGGACGGTGAACCAGTGGAGGGGGTCACATCAGCCTTAGAAGACTGCCGATTATAAGTGACTCCATGGTGATTTCGGTATCTCACTTATTTATCGGAACGAAGCGGTCAAGCTCAACGGAGATGTCCGGTAGCCACTCGAAGATTGATCGGAGGAGAAGCCGTTGCCGTTGATGGTGTATTCTGCGACTGAGACCATGTCTTGTAAACGGAATTGAGGAGCATAGGACTGTTCCCGAAATCCGTTATAGGTAGCTAAGCGATGTTTTTCTTTCACCCTTGTGGAAATGGGTATCTGTGTGGAGTACCAAGTGAACGTATGACTGAGAATATCTGGCGTTCGATACTCGGCGCGGTGAACAACGTGCACCCTCGTCGGGTATTGATTAATTTACTTGACTGCTCGTCGTACGAGGCGGTGACTGTGCCAGATGACATCCATTTCGGAGATGTAGATGAGCGCGTTCTCCGAATGCAACTGGTCCACACCCATCTTCCGAAACTCGAAAAGGAGGGATTCGTGAGGGTGGATGGGGACGGGCAGGAAGTTGTGGAAGGACCGGCATTCGATGAGATCAGTCCATTCCTTGAAGTCATCAACGAGAATCGCGGATATTTGCTGAAGGGGTGGGCGTAGCTATGAGTAGCGAGTCATTTGAGGCAGAGATCCTATTAGTAGAGGACAACCCCGGCGATATTCGTCTCATTGAGGAGATTTTCTCGGATAGCGAAATAGCAAACACACTCCACCCCGTCACTAGTGGTGAAGCGGCGCTCAACTTCATCAATCAGGATGGAGAACATGAGGATGTCCCTCTACCAGATGTCGTACTGCTTGACCTGGACCTGCCGAAGATAGATGGCGAAGACGTTCTGCACGAAATCAAACACCATCCCGAATTGGAGGACGTGCCGGTGATCATCCTAACCGGAATGGATCGGGAGTGGATTGAATCCCGTGATCTCGATCACGATACGGACGAAGATGCAGTTCTCGAAAAGCCGATTGATCCTGACGAATTTGTCGAGGTAATTCGGTCATTCGACGGATTTCAGTTGTTGATTGTGCGGACGGACTCGTAACAACTCCCCCGTCGGGCCGACTTCAACAATCGAATGCGTGGGTGAGTTGGTGGTCTGGACTCGTATAATGCATAGTGACCACCCTACGAATTCGGTATCTGTTCTACAGGATTGTGGCAGGTGGTAATAGAGTTATCTCGATTTTCTGTTTTGCGGAATTCGAATCGTGCACCACCTTCGGCGCTTTCTTCGAGTGCGACGTCCCACCCGTGGGCCTGAGCGATCCGTTGAATGATTGTAAGACCAACCCCAGTCCCGCTGTATCCTGTGGAAAATCCGTGTTCGAACACTTTCTCTTGAAGCTCTGGTGGTATTCCGTCACCAGTGTCTTCCACGTAGAATCCCGTTTCCAGGGGGCCAACACGTATAGTCACATTTTCTCCACCATGGCCGATAGCATTCCGGAACAGATTCTCGAATACGGCTTGTAGCTGACTCGCGTCACCGGCGACAGTGAAGTCTTGTATCTCAAGCGTTGCTGACCGTGTGTCAATCACCGACCACGCGTCTTGCGCGATTTGAGTGAGTGACACAGGTGCGTGCTCATCACCCGGTGAATCTGCTTGTACAAGCGTCAGTAAGTCAGTAGTGAGTTCGTCGATCCGATCCAGAGCTCGTTCGACTTCATCGAGGGTAGCCTCCTCACCAGTTTCTCGATACATCGATAGTTCGCCGAAGGCGACTGAAAGAGGGTTTCGAAGGTCGTGGGAAACCATGCTGGCGAACTGATCAAGTCGCTCGTTCTGCCGTTGAAGGTCACGAGCTATCTGGCGTTCCTCGGTCACTGCTTGCGTGACGAGAACCCCATACGGGTCATCGTCGATTCGAACCGGCTTCGTTTCGAGATGATGGATACGTCCGTCATATCCGACATCGAGTGAACCGTTCTCTCCGTCTATAGTGGCTTGTAGTACCGGTTCTAGCTCCGTCGCGGTTTCTTCGGGGAACAGTTCGTAGACTGTTTTCCCGACCATCTCAGTTGCTTTCCGCTTTGAGAACGGAAGCGTCTCTGGCCCAACAATCCGATAACAGAACTGGCTATCGAACAGAACGATGACGCCGTTTGGGAAGTTATCGACCAGCGTCCGGTGACCGTCACGTGGGGGAGTAGTCATTCCTGGTGAGATAGATCAAAGTACGTCACAAATCGTATAAATCTGTGGAAAGCCCGCTGTATCATTCGCCGCAACTTGAGAGAGTGGTGCGTTCTAGAGATGGGATTCCGAACGGCTAATTGACTGGCGCTCCTGCCAGTAGATGATGACTCGGCTTCTCTCCGCTTCCGGGGGACGACGTGCGACGCTTGCACTAGGAGGTGTATACATGGTAATCGCTGTTACATGGCTATTCATCGGGGCTAGGAGAGACACGTCAATCCAGGCAACGCTCATTATTTCTACCTTGGTTGGCACTGCTGGTCTTGCCCTCTTCTACGGAAGCTACCGACTGCCACAGACCGATATCAACCCGAAGTTCTATCCGACGATCGCTACCTGGTGCTTCCGCGGCATTGCAGTGATGGTTGGTATCCTCGTATTCATTGGTGTCGTCGCTGAGTTAAATGATCCTGCGGCAAACTTCCTCATCCTTCCAGCACTTGCCGCTGTTGCAGGATTCGGTGCAGGCCAGCACGATGCGCGAGCCAAAACGCGGACTCACGATCTTGAACAGCGTAACCAGGAACTTCAAGAAACACAGACCGAGCTCGAAGAGACAGTAGACCGTCTCAAGGAATCCGAGCAGCGATACCGCACCCTCACAGAGAACTTCCCAAACGGAGCTGTAGCACTCCTAGACACGGAACTCCGACATACACTCATCGCCGGTCAGGGCTTTGAAAAAGTCGATTTCAGTGCCAGTGATCTTCGAGGAGAGAAAGTCGAAGACGTCTATCCAGAAGATTTGAAAATTATCGAGCGACAGTATCGGACGACACTCGATGGTGAATCGACGTTGTTCGAAGTGGAGATGCAGGGACGGATATTCGAGTTTCGAACCCATCCATTGACCACCGAAAACGGTAATGTGTATGCAGTTTTGGCGATGTCTCAGGATATCACCGAACGCAAGGACCGCGAACAGGAACTCACGAAGCGCGCCCGCCAGCAACAAGTCGTCGCTGATCTGAGTCAATCCGCACTCGAAACCACTGATCTGGATGATCTCATAGACGAGGCCATCGACCAGGTAGCTGATGTCTTAGATGCCGAGTACTGCAAAGTCCTTGACCTATACAAAAACACGGATGAGCTTGTTCTCCGCCAAGGTGTCGGATGGACGGACGGGCTCGTGGGGGAAGCAACCGTGTCGGCTGTCGAATCAGACTCGCAGGCTGCATACACGCTAGCGAGTGAACACCCGGTCGTCGTGGAGGATCTTGAGACGGAAACGCGGTTTAGTGGGCCTGGTTTGCTGAGAGAACACGGTGTGTGTAGCGGTATCAGCACTATCATCGGACCGGTCGATGATCCTTGGGGGATTTTAGGCGTACACGATACGGACCAGCGAGAGTACTCCGAGGAAGATGTCACGTTCGTCAAAAGCATCGCTACCATCCTCGCAGACGCAATTGAGCGCCACCAATACCAGGCGGATCTTGAACAGACAATTGCCGATTTGGAAACATCGAACGAGCGGTTAGAGCAATTCGCATACGCTGCCTCACACGACCTGCAAGAACCACTTCGAATGGTGTCGAGTTACCTGCAACTCATCGAAAGCCGCTACGGAGACGAACTTGACGAAGACGGCAAAGAATTTCTTGAGTTCGCGGTTGATGGAGCAGAGCGGATGCGGGGCATGATCAACGGGCTGCTCCAGTACTCGCGGGTTGAAATGCACGGAGATCCGTTTGAGCCAGTAGATTTGGAAACCATTCTTGAAAATGTTCGAGAAGATCTCCAGATGCAGATTTCAGCGAGTCAAGCAGAAATCACTACCGATCCTTTGCCTCGTGTTCACGGCGATGATGATCAGTTGCGTCAAGTCTTCCAGAACTTACTCACTAATGCAATCCAATACAGCGGGGAAGAATCACCGTCGATCCACGTCTCAACTGAACGGAACGGGACCGAGTGGATCGTCTCGGTCCAAGATGAAGGGATTGGGATTAACCCGGAAGATACAGATCGAATCTTCGATGTATTTGACCGATTGCATAGCCCAGAAGAGTATGATGGGAGCGGAATCGGACTTGCGGTTTGTCAGCGGATCATTGAGCGACACGGCGGTGAGATCTGGGCAGAGTCTGAACTGGGTGAAGGCTCCACATTCTCGTTCACGCTGCCTACCGTAGGTGAAACCAAATGAATGACGGTCAATCCTCTGACCCTATGCACGTGTTACTCGTTGAGGATACTCCAGGGGATGTGCGGCTAATAAAGGAGGGCTTTGCAGGTGGAGATCATGATCCGACAGTCCATGTGGTTACGACCAGTACTGAAGCACTGGACTTCCTTAACCAGCGTGGCGAGTTTGTTGACGCGCCTATACCCGCTCTCGTTCTCCTTGATCTCAATCTTCCCGGTGGTAACGGCAGTGAAGTTCTTACAGCGATGAACGAAGACATTACTCTCAAGGTTATTCCGATAATCACTCTGACTGGTTCAGAGTCGTCAACTGACGTTCAACTTACCTATGAAAATGGAGGGAATGCTCATATATCAAAGCCAACAGATCCGGGAGAATTCACACGCATGATTAACTTGATTGAAGAATTTTGGCTATCCATGGTTCAACTGCCAGAATTATCCAGCGGCGAATAATTGAACTGGCGACTAGTGCTGAGAAAAACAGTATTGTAACGTTCACTCACCATCAGTACCCATAATTGCGAGTCAAAATCCTAAACATATTGCCTGGATTAACCAATTCGTCTACTTCGACCGGCTTTTGGAGATATGCTTCTGCATCAGACCCATGCGATTTGATGATTAGTATTTGAAATACTGCCACTAAAACAGAAGTGAATCGGTTGGACGCTGCCTCTCGAATTTGCCAATCTTCAGCGAATGTTAGCGCATTCGATGGTATAGTTTTTTAACTCTCCACAGACTACCGTGGTTCTCAGAATCGGAATCCCACCACGTCGTCGATTGTCTCCCCACGCTCGGCAGCCAGATCTCGTGCCCGTATCCACGCCCGGCGAGACCGTTCAGGGTCACGCTCGCGAAGGTCCTCATGATACTCGACAAGCGCAGTAATAAGGAGAGTATCGTCCTTAGGTCGGCACTCACACATTACAGTCCGAGCCAACGGCTAATGAGATAACATTTTGGCTGATCACTAGTTCTTCGATTCGAGCCAGTCATCTAAGTCCTCGAGTGCAGCCTCGGAGACGACTAACTGATCGTGCTCGTCAGACCGAAACCGATGCTCACTCTCACGGCGCAACGTCACGTGAAAATGCGGTTGTGAAAGCGAGACAGTCTCGTCGGTCACAGCACAGACGCCCACGCCACCATCCGAGTTCATCTGACGATTAACAGTCGAGACGACCCACTCGGCGTCGCGGTCGGGCGGCGATCGGCCGCGAAAACGAGTGGTTCTGGTGGTTGTCATACACAACAGCCGGAACTCGAGAGGGATGTGCCCATCGAGTGAAAGGAGGTGGTACGCGAGACGTAGGGACTCGCTGTCCCTGTCCTGTCTTCCGACCGGCCGCCCTGCCGGCCATGCAGTTGCTCACCGGCTGGAAAGATAGGACTTCGGGATAGTTGCAGTTGATGAAAGGTAGTCCGCCGAATTCAGTACGTAGTGGGACATCGTTAGTATGCGAGCTCGTACTCGCCGGCGTCGATCTGCGCTGCAACACTCGTGTGCTTCCGGCAGCGCTCGCGGACGCCGACACAGCTAGCGCGTCGGACGCAATTGTGGACGGTTCGTTCGTCACAAACGGGGCAGTAGGAAACCGGCATCTATGCCCTCACAATCTCGTGGTTGCCGGCGTTCCGGGCCTTGTGAATCGTGATATCGGAATGGCTGTACACAACCTCGTCACAGGTGTTACAGTGGAATTGAGGATCCATCGTTACCACGCTCGAGGCCCTTTGCCGTCCATCGCACTTTCCTCTTCTTGCTGGCTGCGCTTCTCGCGGATCATCTAGATCGTAGCTGACTCGTGCATTGTCGTAGTCACCGTCACGCTCGGTTTCCCGAGCACACCTACACATTGTCACGAACTCTAATAAGTGTTACTATTGAAAAAACATGTATGTGATATCGGATTGGGCGGCTTACGACTCGGCTTCGCAGAGGTAGTCCGTGAGGATGTCTCGAGCCTCTTGCTCGCGTTTCAGAGCCTTCACGTACTGGTTCTGGTTGACATACCGAATCAGATCGCCCTGTTCTTCCGCTTCGTCTTTGATTTTGATTGCAGCCTCAAGTTCGGCCTCGAGTTCTGTGTCGGTCAGCTCCGCGACTTGGTCTGCGTAGTTCGCTGTCATCGTGGTCACCATTGCGCCCGGTTTCCCGGACACACATCTACAATTAGGCGCACCGTTGATAACTGTTACTATTGTTTAAGCATTTCTAAAGGAGGATTGTATCCAAACTCTACCAACTACAGAACAGTCCCTTCGAAAGGTTCGAGTTCGCTCCGCTGCCTGAGCGTCTCCTCGATCTCGAGGTCGTGCTTTGCGGCCTCTTCTTTCGCGAGTACCCACGCTCTCCATGCCCGTTTGGGCTGGATCTCTTTTCGATCAGCGTGGTACTCGACGAGTGCCTCGATCACAAGGAAATCCTCCTGCGTTGTTCGATCAGACATCACCGCGGTTGGCCGCGGCTTCGCATAAAAAGTATCTACTCGAGAAGGATTGTCTGACGTTCTATTCATAGACTCCGGTAAATCATTAAGTGAATACAGTCACTACAGAGGACTATGTCCCAAGAAACCACTAGGACATCGGCGTACTCGTGGTCCGAAGCGATGCGTCGTGCCGAGAAACAGCGGTACAATACGAAGATCGAGGTCCTGATGACTGCTGTCGCTGGCGTTCCACGCAATTTCGAACAGTCAGCGCTGTCGATCCACAAAGGCGCAACTGCAGTCTATCGCGACCAGCGAGAGACAGACAGCTACCAGATCCGTGAACACGACGATCACTACACGATCGAGATGGATCAGTACAACCCCGAAGAGGGGAAGGCGGTGGCCCATGCTGTGTTCGATGCACCAAAATACACGGCAGCCGGCCTCGCAATCGTTGGGGCGGTCCTTAGCGGATAGAACGGGCCGCACTCCAAATTCTCACTGAAGCCTATACGATCAGAGCCATCTACGTCCCGAAACCGCTATCTCGAATCTGCAATCAGATCGATCGATATCGGGCCGTCCCAATCTGAGTTCCGATCAGCCAGCAGTAACGTCTCGCCCTCGAGAAAGTCCCGTGCCGCGCCAAACGCGTTCCAGCGGCGTGCCTCGACCGGAAGAACCTGATAGCGATCGGCAGTCGCACAGTCTTTGATCTGGACATTCCACCCACCGACTGTTCTCTCGCAGACAACCTCGATGTCGGCCTCTGGGTGAGACCAGGATGTTCGGCCGTAGGACCGGTGGTCGATAGTCCATCCGTCCGGAGCGCTCACATCGAATAGGGGGATGTGCTCACAAACTCGGCCGAAGAGGCCGGTGTAGGTCGACATATCTGGAAATCACAGTCACCAACTAAAATGATACCGTGGGCTAACCTACTCGTCGTTTCGAGCTACGCCCATTGACGATCTCTCCGGCAGTGAGCTATGTGCCGCGGGTTTCAGCGCCTAGGGTAATTTAGGCCATGGAATTGTGCTTAGATCAACCAAAAATGTGTTCTAAGAATCTCATAACAAGATGTACTGGCAATTACCACTATCAGATGGCCGATATATTGAATAGGTTGTATTACCAAGTTGATTTAGGAGAAAAAAGTGTTAGTCATCGACAGAGAGGTTGACTGCTGACTTCTCTGGAGAGAGTTGTGTATAAAATAAGTTCCAATAATGAAACGTTCTCTGAGATATCCGTCTACTCCGGTCTCTAATGAGGATCTTTGTGATGAGATTCTGCACGGGTTTCAGTCGTGGATCAAGGAGTACAGTACAGGGTCGCAGGGGTACATTCGATACGATTTACGGCGGTACATTCGCCGGCATCTTCGGACAACTCGCTACCGACAGTTCGCAGAAACGATTTCGGTTCCGAAGCGTACCTCAAATTGCGATCTGGTGATTAACGATCGTATCGGGATCAAAATCATCTATAACCTCAATATTAGTTCGAAGGAATGGTTGCATAGACAACTTCGACTGATATTCAAAAAGTACGATCATCTAATCATATACGCACATCAGATACCAGCGGAGCACCTCGATATCTGGTATCAGATCAAACGGTCTCTCAACCGGCGATCGATACGAGGAAGTAGTGTCTATACGTTGCAGACAGTCCAACGGGCCGAATACCGAATCCCACTTACGAATAAGACTATTCGGAAGGAGGTTGCTCACAAGTCGGCTCTCTATCTCCTATTCATGGCATTCGTTTTTACTGGTGGACATTTTCTTTCCTTAACCGATGGAACGGATATCATGGCCCAAACATATGTCGGAGCGATAATCATATTTAATGTGATTGTGATTCTTCTCGGCATCTTTCTTATTCGGGGACTGTAACGGAACACAAATGAAAAATCGCAGTTAGAGTCTGCAATTTCCGGTTCAGGTCACGAAAGGCTCAGGCGGCCATACAGAACAGACGGATGCTCCAAATCCAATGTCTGCCGTCGCACTCAAATCGGGAATTTCTATACTCCGTTTTGACCAGCATCACCAGGAATTACGGTGTTTCGGGGTCTATTCCAGACATGAATGGATGATGAGTAGCC
Source organism: Natrinema sp. CRL1 (assembly GCF_059162405.1). Taxonomy (NCBI): domain Archaea; kingdom Methanobacteriati; phylum Methanobacteriota; class Halobacteria; order Halobacteriales; family Natrialbaceae; genus Natrinema; species Natrinema sp. CRL1. The sequence continues at coordinate 105,179 of NZ_JBLVOY010000006.1, forward strand.
GCCTACATGGGTCTTCGATCCCCCAAGAAAGTGGACGTAGCTACTCGTCGTCTTCGAGATCGAGTTGCCGTGCCAGTTCCTCGAGTCCACCCTCGAATGCGACGATCGCCCGGTCGTAGTCCGACGGGGTGAACCGTCCGACTGTCTCTCGAGTCGAGGTCACGAAGTAGTGGGGCTCGTTCAGTTGGACAGTCTGATCTGTAACCGCACACGGCGCTGTCTCATCGGCGTTCGTTGTTCGACGGGCCACAGTACTGATTTCCCATTCGAACGTCTCATCGCCCTCGCTGTCCGTACTCTCGTTGTCCAGCCACGGCGGGGAGTGACCCTTGAACCGAAGTGTCCGTGAATCGCTCATAGAAGAGTGTCGCGGCCGGCGGTGCTAAGGTCTTTCTACCGATCGAATCCAACTCGCCGTATTGCAGCCGTCATTCGATCACCGGGTTGACCGTCCCGACGCCATCGATCGGTAGCTCTCGAGCCCACAACGTCGCCGCACACGTACACGAGGCGTCGTCGCTGGGCCACACGCCACAGTCCGGACACGCGTCTCGAGATTCGGCGTAGTAGTCTTCAAAGCGCTGGACCGGAACGAAATCGTAGCGCTCGAACAGCGGGCGACTCGTCCGACCGTCGGGTCGCTCCCAGCCCCACGCAAAGATCATATCTGCGCCGTAGGCAATCGCCCACTCGAGACGAACTCGGAAGAGTCGATGCCCGATCCCGTAGCCTCGCCACGCTGGATCGACGACGCCGAGACGCAAGACCGCGTTCCGATGCCCGGCGAGTGCGTCGCGATCGAACCGCCCGTCGGGGAGTTGCTCAACCATCGAATCGTGCTCGAGGAGTTCGACGAACCCACCGCCGATGCGGACCGAGTGATCGTCAATATCGTGGGTCGCGATCACGCCACAAACTGCTCGAAGAACCTCGTCTTCATCGTCCCAGCCGGCGATTTGATAGGGACCGTAGGGAAGCCAGTTTGATTCGTATTCGACGCCGAAGTAGTGGTGCCACAGACGAGCGAGGTAGAACGCGTCCGCTCTGCCGTTGGCCTTTCGAACGTTCCATTCCCTCGAGTGCAGCCGTGTCGCCTCGTCTGCTGTTCGTGGTGAGATCATCAGTCGCTTTCACCCTTTCTGACTAATTCTGAGGGTTTCGCTCGGTTCGTTACCTCGAGTGGATGGACTTGTCCGCACGTCTTGCACCGTTTCTTTCGCTCTCGGGTAGTCCGGCTTTCCTCCTCCTCGAGCGTCACCCAGTGATCGACGAGTAGCGGATCAGCACAGCAGCCGACGCCGTCGACCTCCGCCCCACGACCGCAGGTGTGCGCTTTCGCATTCCCCCAGTTTTTCGGGATACGATCACCGCAGTGCTGGCACTTGAGGATTGCAACGCCATTGCGAGTGCCGACCTTGATCATGTTCTGAGTTGTACCTGGATAGGACCCGTCTACGACCGGATCACTATCTCTATTTTCAACCTCGAGCCGTCTGGGGCTGCCGTCCATGACCGATTTCCAATCTAGCCGGATCCAGTACTCATCTTCTGTGGGCGTGTACTCGTTAGGGTCGATCTGCTCCATCGCCTTCGTGAGTTTCTCGTCACTCTGGGGGACGGTGTACGGATTCTCGAGTGAAGGGTTGTAGAGCGACCAGAGATGGCTATCCGTCGCGTGATCGGCATCGGAAGGGGTGAACGCGAGAATGGTCTGGTCTGGCTGATCAGTACCGCTCGAATCCGTTCCACCGTCGGTGACGAGCCGTTCGCTGCTGTAACTCGAGAGGTCGGACTGGTGCTCTACACGGCCAGCGATCTCGAACGCCAGCGCGCCGAGATAGCACTCGCTGTAGCGACAGTAGGCGTCGTCGTCGCGAGCGATCAACTCGTTCTTCCCGCGCCAATCGGGATCGTCGTCGACGAGGTCGACGTCTGGATCACAGATTCTGACAGACCACGTCAGCAGACCGAGCGCACGCTGTTCGGTCACGGTAACGACCATCTGTTCCCGATCGCCCGGCAGTCGGATCAGATCACCGCGGGCGACGAGCTCGGAAACGTCGCCAGTCGTCCGCGGGAACGTCGGTCGCTCGGACTGGATCGGCGTCAGTCGGCCCCGATTGGACTCGAGACACTGTGCTCGAGTGTCGTCGGCGAGGAAGATGATCGCGTACGACGACGGCCCGTAGTGACAGCGGTCGTAGTGGGTCCCGACCGCGTCGTCGGCGAGCGTGCCGTCCGGGAAAAGCCCCTGCCATTGACAGTCGGAGCAACTCGCGAGATAGCCCGTCTCGGCCGTTCGGACCGTTTCTCGAGGGAGCGGCGTTCCGACCTGGATGTCCTCGCGATCGGTGACGTGCATCTATCGGTCACCTCTCGAGGGCGAACTGTCGCCTGCGACAGCGCCGAGTGTTATCTGTTCGTCGGAATCCGGCGTCTGGAACTCTGCACCCCGCGGCGTGTGATCGACGACTCGTCGAAACGGCTTCCAGCCGCCGAGGGCCGGTGATCCTTTGATGGACACCCCGACGAGTTTGCCGGAGTGTATCGCCGTCTCCCGCTCTTCGACCGGCTCGACGACACGCCACTCGGAGTCGCTGTCCTCGAGTCTGACCACATCGCCGGGGCGGAGATCCTCCGATTCGATATCGTTGCTACCCATCACGATCAGCCTCCGCGTTCTGTGTACGGTTTTCCGGCCCCGGATCGATACGCTTCAGCGCCGGAACGCCCTCTGGTTCGTGTTCCGGGCAAGTCCAATAGAGGAACGTTGGACCTGCTGGCGGGCGCATTCCTTCGTACTGAGCCACCGCTGGCACATCTTCGCCGATGTGGTCACGATGTTCGCAGGTCGGCTGTTCAGTACCGCCCATTTATCGATCAGCCTCCGACTGTAGTTGCCGGACGGTCCACTGCTCCAGTTCGGCGTCGGCCGGCTGGTACAACGGGTGCACCGGGTGGCCGTCCTTCGTGGTCTCGAGGGCGTAGAGATCCGCCTCGAGAGTCCGTGCAACCTCGGAAGCGCGATCGTGGAGTGATCCGTTTGCGCCCCACGCAACGACGACTCGATCGGCCTTGTCGCAAACATCACCGAGGTAGTCGTCGTTCTCCGGGCCGACCGGATCGGAGTGATCACGAAGATTCGACGGATCAGGCGTACGGAGTGCGAACAGATTCGCGACGACCAGCGAGCCGTACCCCCAGTCTCTTGCGAAGCCGAGACAGCGCCGGATCGTCGGATCGTCCGCCGACGCGTCGGCCGTGCTCGGATTGAGCATGAGGAATGCTACGGTCGGCTTCTCGACATCCCACGTTCTCGAGAGTCGGTATCGATACTCGCCGCAGTCGCTGAGGACAGCGTCACTCCGGTTGTCTCGAAGCAGAGGCGAACCGCCAGCACCGTCACTACTCATCTCGATCAGCCTCAGTACTGGATGGACCGGCTTCGTCGAACTCGGCCAGCCGCGTGGCGGCCTCCTGCTTCGACACTCCGCGCTCGATAACCTCTCCATCTATCTTGAGGGTCGTTCCCCCCTTCACCTCGTCAGAGTAGTGGGACGCGACGTGTTCGCCGTCCTCAGACACCCAAAGGCATCCTGTGGGGTCGACACTCTCGGCCGTCCATCCCTGCGGAGACGGCACGTCCACCTCAATAGCAGACCCGTCGAACTCTATCGTGAGCGTTTCAACCTCGTGTTCAGGTCCCGTGTCTACTGATCGCAGTTTCTCCTCGAATAGCACATCCTCCGAGGTCGGGAGATCCTGGTTTAGGGCGTCGGCCTCGTACTCCGCACGGCAGGGCTGGCACCGCCAGATGTGCGACCCATCGTGATGCTCACCGACGTACCGATGAAGCGTCTGTTGCTCGCAGTCGTCGCACCAGCGGCGTTCAGTACCGCCCTCGGAAGTCCCGCCATCGGGGATCAACTGAGACTGCTCCGTCGTATCTTCGCTATCCCGGCCGTGATCGCGGACCTCGTGCCGGCGGACGTACCGAATCCAGTCGTTGCACTCGTGGCAGGTTGTTCCCCCAAGGTTGTCGCTCAGCTTTTCCCTAAAACGCCCTCCACAACCCGGGCATTCGATGGGGACTGAGGTAATTTCGTCAACGGAGTCCACGACCACCTCGTGGTCGTAGTCCCATTCCTCAGCATCGTCGTCAGACCCTTTGCCACCTCCATCGGTCATCAACCGAGTCTCGTCGGACTGCGATCGCGTGTACTTGTAGACGATCACCACGGCGAAGGCCCCAAGCACGGCTCCGACAACCTCGGGATGGGTAAGTCCAGAGAGCGATAGGACGCCGGTCGCGAGAATCTTGCGGGCGATCATTGGCCGTCCTCCAGTCGGTCGCGAACAGCGTCCGTCCGCGGTGCGCTACTGTATCCATCGACCGACGCTCGAAGCTCGTCACGGGCGTCCTCGAGCGACTCGAAGACCTCCGATTTCTTGTGGTGGCCGATCGCCTCGAACGGCTCCATGAATTCGCTGTCCTCGCCACGGAGTTCGCGACGGGCGTAGTGGTAGAGCACCATGTACCGGTCCGCCGGCGTCCCAAACTCGGCTGGGCGATGCGGTCGGATCTCGACGGCCGTCAGCACCTCGTCGCCGACATTTTCGAGATTACCAGCCGACTGCTCGAGCCCGAAACTCTCGCGACCGTCGCGTGGGTCGTGGAAGATCACGCCGTCTTCGTCGCCGGCCGCATAGCGGACGTGCCCGTAGTGGGTTCGGGTCTCGAGGTCGCCGCCGATCTCCGGCGTGTCGGCTCCGGTGAGTCCCTCGCTGGCCGTCTCGACTGCGTCATCTGGACTCGAGTGATCGACTACCGTGCCGCCATCGGCCCGCACGGGACTCGTGTGCTGACGCTGCCGATCGTCATGGCTGACAGGAGCAGCCGCGAATTCGATGGTCGCGTTTGTCCCGGTACACTGTTCGTCATCGGGGTTCGGGAGATTCGTCGACACGCTGATTCCGTATTCGGATATCGACAGCGTGTAGCGCGAGAGATTGTCGCGATCGCACACGTCGATATCATACCCGACGTGGCTGTCGTACTCGTCTACGTCGGTCACTTCAACCTCGAGCGTCCACGATCCCCGCGAGTGCGTCTTGTCGTAGGAGACGACGAGCTCGTCGCCGTACTCGAGCAGACGCGGGATCGGCACGTACTCACGATTCTGTTCGTCATCTGCGGTGGGGTGTGTGCAGTTCATCTACAGTGGTCACCCGCTGGTTTCCCAGCGTCTATGACAGACATTCGTTGCCAGTGACTTATATTTTACTATTGAAGTGGCATATTGGAAGAAGGATTGACCAGACTCGAGAGTCTATTCCACCACGAATCGCCTGATTCAGCGCGACTCGAGGGCGCGCTGTGCCGAACGGTCGTTTCTGATCGCCGCGTTCAGTTTATAGACGATACTCACGGGCAGTTCGTCCCAGCCTCTGTCGTCGTCGACGAACGCTTTCCAATCTTGCAGATCCTTGTCCTCGTAGTCCTCGAGACACACCGCTTGGACAACCGGCCCACGAACGCGGAACCAGTACATCCCAGCGTTGTCGGGAAGGAATCGCTTACGGTCACAGACAGTCACGAACACCGTCATCGTCCGCTTGTCCATGTGATGGTACGCCCCTTCGGCATCTTTCCCGATGTAGCCATACCACGACCCTGAGAGTTCGAGCGCGATTTCGCCCTCGCCGGCCTCCGGATCGGCAATTTTCGCTCTGCGCTCCGTCGTGGTCACATCGGCGTCGGTTTCCCGTGCCATACGCTAGTATTGTCGTGGAGGGCCTTAGTGTTTACTATTGATTAAGCATATAATAGTGTCTGGCGAACAGTTCATCTTGAACAGGTTTATTTGAGTTTATTTAGAATAACAGATTGCACACCCCTTAGTGAGTACCATGCTCGGTACTGGTTCGTGATCAGATCCCGCCGAACCCGCACATCACTATTGTGGATGGGGACGTTAATCGTGCGAGTTGTCGGAACTCTTCGCTAATTCGATGACTTCTACTTCCCAATCGTGGGTCGAGCCACGTGTTTGAAACTCCCATGCACCACGGACATCGACTTCAGCGTCGGTTGCTCGTTCAATCGCCTCCGCCAAGACGGCTTCGAACTCGTCGGGGTTACTAATCGGGATATCTGCAAGTTGATCTCGTGTCATGGGTGGTCTGGCCATCGAACCGCGACCCGAAGATGTGGTGTAACCTGCGCTCTTCGTCTCCCGCAAGGTCCAACTTTGCGAAGGGTTTCGGTTCACTGTCATCTAATCCCGCCACTCATAAAGACCTACTGTTGTGCATGGCACACCATGCCTTTCTGATGGGGATGGCACACCATGCCACCTCTTTTTACCTGCGTCGGCCCCACATTCAAATCCCGGCAATGACCGTCATCGCCCATCTCCGAATTCCTTCCGATTCTTTCGAGTTGGGGCGGATTCTCAAACTGGGATCAGAGACCACAATCAAACTAGAAAACATGGTCCCCCTCGGTGAGAAAGCCGTCCCATTCTTCTCGGTGAGTGAAGAGGTACGAGATTCCTTCGAGAGGAACGTTAGTAACCATCCCTCGGTCAAGAATATCACCGAAGTGAGTCGCCACAACAACGAGCGACTCTATTCCATAGACTGGAATGTCGGCCGTGATATCTTTTTCCAAGGCATCCTTGAGAACGGGGGCCACTTATTAGGCGCAACAGGGAAGAAGAATACCTGGGAGTTCGAACTTCGTTTCCCCACCCACGATGCGCTCGGTGAATTCAAGGAATACTGTGAGAGCGCTCACATCCAACTCGAAGTTGGGCGGATCTATAACCCCGTGAAACCGGGGGATTCCTTGTGGTATGGGCTGACCGATGCACAGCAGGAGACGCTTGTACGGGCAGTTCAAGGCGGGTATTACTCGATTCCACGGCAGATGTCAACTCAGGATCTCGCAGACACACTGGACATCTCCGATCAGGCCGTCACTGAGCGATTACGTCGCGCTATCATGACGCTGGTCGAGAACACCCTCATCACCCTCGCCGAGGAAGAAGCGGAGACATTTGAACCCGTAGAGTGACCAAGCACAATCCTGCTATGGACTCAGCTCCATCAGTTATCGTTATCAGGTGTAGATACCATCACAGTAATTGATAGTTCCCTTGTTCACCATGCAGAATACGGAAACCCGCTTGTAGTGTATATTCCAGGGACGCCAGCGACAAGAGAGAAGATTCAAACAGACTCCAGTAATGACTTATGGATGATAAACACCCGACGAGCGACTGGTCACTAATCCAATCAGGTGAGGGAATTATACCTCGTGATGGTGGCTCCGCATATTGTCTTACGTATGATTCGGGTACTGATGACCCGAGTATTGCTGTCATCGTCTTGGCGGCGGCCATCACTGAAACTGATCCTACGGAACTCGATACATTGCATTCTGCTATTGATTCCAGCGCACTGGATCGTCTTATATCGACCACTCAACAGGACTGTCGCATACGTTTTGAGTACGCGGGCCTCGAGATAACTGTTGATAGCTCTGAAATAGTCGCTCGCAACTGCGAGCAGGAAGCAGAGAATTAAAATGACTGAAGAGTCCGTTGGATGCTAATCATATGGGTTTCATTTTATGATCGTACAAGATTCTGACCCTCTTCCAGAGGATTTAGAATTTATTTAAAAATATAACATATTTAATAAAATGGTATAGTCATTATATTTGTCTCATGCACCACAGAGCAGTAGTCACGTGTCAAATGGAAGATTTCCAAGAAAATCATCACTCTGATAGTCAAGATGATCCAACCGAGAACCAAGCAGTTCCCGGGTAAGGACCACTAAGGGATTAGTAGTTCCGTCACCGATCATCGCGACCTCCGTTTTCGTTCCATTAGTACCCTCGTTCCAGAGTCCGACGACAACGGTCTCCCGATCAGCGAACACAAGTCGACTCACCTTGGGATAGCTCGCCTGTTCATACATCCAATCCATCTGTGGGTCCCATACAGTCGCTTCTGGAAGTTGCTCTCGAAAGAACTTCCGAGCCTCTTGGCTTTTCGCTCCGGCATGAAATTCGACGCCGCGTTCGATCGCATTCTCCGCATGCGGAAGACAGGCCTCATCAAGCAAGTCGTCGGTGGCATAAATTAGAAACAGTTCATCTTCTGCTTGATCAGCTAATTTTCGACTGTAATCGTATACATCTTCCTGACCTTCGAGCCGTCCAACAGTGTATTCGCCTGCTTTCCGTCCTATCGTTGTCCCTGAAAGCAGTTCGTTGAGCACATCTCTCCCCATCCATTCGGCATCACCTGCTGAGGAGTTGCCCTCAGTGACAACGTTTTCGTCACAGTCGTACTCGATCAGTCCTGCTTCATCAAGTTGCGGCAGATACTGATGATGGAGCGAGAGAACGGGTTGATTGAGTTCAGCTTTGTCTGTTGAACTAAGTCGTTCAGCGATTTCGGTCACTGAAAGTTTGTGAGAAGCATCATTGATTATGGTTAATATTTCACGGTTAGTATCGTCAGTAAGTAACCGAATGATTTCTTTGTCCTGCGGATCCATTACACTGAGATATTCGTGTGAGAGTTATAAGATAAATGGCTCTACTCACCTACACGATACCTGAATTATAATCTGTCAATGTTCATTGACGGTCGTATCTTTTTCAGCGGTCAATAAGCGAGTGTAGTGAACGTGTAGTTCACACAGAACATTTGAAGAATAGGTTTTAACGGTGTCTCAAGAGTCGAAATCAGGATCAAAGTGGGGATTCTGTTCACACCAATAGAATGAATTTCTCATCATAGGTAGTCGAAAATCATCCGGCGTCATACAAGCGCAACACATACCTTGGCTGTCCGAGGTATTAAGTATCGAACGTTCATCTCTTTAGATACGATTCCGGCACAGTAGACGCCCGGAATCCGACCGCAAATGACTGCACACACCCCTTCAAACGAGCAGCCAGTAGCATCGCCTCCCGATACGGACTCAGAGTCCGACGATCACGACGGCAGTGCTGACGCAGAACAGCCGCCCTCGCTTGATGACCTTGCAGATGACGAATTGATCTGCTGTCAGAACCCGAACTACGAATTTCTGACGTGGTTCTACGAGCTCGACGACGACGACGGCAACGTGCTCACGTACCACCAACTCGAGGACTTCGAGGGTACCACGGGGACGAATCGAATTGATGCCGATCGCTCGATCGCCGCCGACGGAGTAACCACGACGGTCGTCGAGCGGGACGTGCTCGAGAAACGCCAGCAGATGGCTCGAGGTGACGACTAATGGAGCGTGTCACCCACCGAATGCCGACACGGCTCGTCAACGCTCTCGAGTCACTCGCCGATGCTGGGCACTATCCGAATCGAAGTGAGGCGCTTCGAGATGCCGCCCGCACACTGATCAACACCCACGACGAGATCGGGCAGACCGTCCGCGCCGACGGGGAAGGGCGCGAGAGTGAGATCGATATCGATTCCAAGGCGGAACGCCAGCACCGAAAGAACCGACGCGACGACTACGGCACGCTCAATCCCACGTTAGAACTACTGATCAGCAGCGAACTCGAGGCGGAGATCCCGATGGTTCTCGCCCATTCGAACGCTGACGGCGGGCGGGTTGTGTCAGCGAACGGGGGACGGGAGACGGTCACGGTCGAACTTACCTATCACGTCGACGGCCGCCTCGGCGTCTTTGGGGACAGTAAGACGGATCCCGAAGCCGTCCGCGTCGTTCGACTCGGGAACGTCTATGCAGCGCTCGAACCCGAGGATACAGTTCGCGATCTCTTCGTGAAAACGGGCGTGCCGGCGCATTTCCCGGACACGCTTGAGGACGCACTTACGTGCTATGCAGTCGTTCACGCCGACGAAATGGACGGACACATGCGGCCGAACGAGGATGCGTACGTGAACTTCGATCTCTCGAATGTCGATGACGGCGACGATCTCGAGACGAACCTGGTCTCGGATCGTGACGAACCGGTGTATCCCACCGGTGACGGTGAAACGGGTGGTCGCAATGAATGACAGTGTCCAATCTGTGAACGGTACCGATCACTCGAGTGGTCGGAACCTCTTGCTTCCACAGGAGCACTGGTCCCGTCCAATCGGACGAACTCGTCCCGACGAGAGCACTTTTGCAGCATACACTGATCCGCAGCACTCACAGACGCCGACGACGCGCTTGTGCTGTGTCATACTGTTCCCCCGGTTCGTCAATATTATCTCGATTAACGACTATATTGTTATCGATTTCTGTTTACGCAAGGCTAACCCTGTTCACCGATGCCAATCACTACACACGGTTATTGATCAACAAGAGGCGGATCCCGATGCGTGAGGCCACGTCTCTCAAAGAGTTCCACGAGGACCGTCTCAAGGAATCCGAAGATACCGTGTTCGATGTCGACGGCGAGTATGTGATTATCAAGTTTGACAACGGGGAGACCTACGCCCTCGTCGCTGACAGAGTCGCACAGGCTTGGGCAAGCGAGATCGACGTTCCGGAGCAGATCGACGAAAGTGACCGGAAAGCACGTCTTGACTTTTACCAAAAAGAGCGGCAGAGAACGCTCGAGAACACGGACCTTCTCGCCAAGTGGGCGAAAACCGAGATGTCATGGAGTGAGATCGAGCGTAGTGCGGTTCGGATCCATCAGGACAAACCGCCTCTCTCGGATCGGCTACAAGATGCCGATGTTGAGGTTAGATCACTCTCCTCTAAAACCGAAACCCCAGGTGAAACCCATGAGTAACAGCGCTCAGTCTACGGACAGAACTGATCACTTGATCGGTCGAAACTCGGCCCCTCCACAGGGACAAACCGCGCCTGTTCCAATCAATCTAATTTCCCCGTCTGGCCAGCGGCGAGCAGCGTATGGTGAATTACAGTCGGTACAGACAGCTACTATTCGGTTTGCTTTCTGTGCACCGTTCATACTGGATCCACAACCGACTATTGGCTTCCGCACACCCCCTACTTGGTTAGGAACGGCCCATGATTGCTCACTACACACGGCTACTGATCGGCAAAAGGTGGGTTCCGATGTCTGAGAGCCGCGAATGCAATCAGACGGCCTATGACGAACAGCCGGACAAGCCCGAAGATGATCTCCACGAACTCCCGCCGAGTGCGAAACTCGTCTACAAGATCCTCGAGTACGAGGACGAACTGACACAAACACAACTCGCCGAAGAGAGTCGGCTTCCGGTTCGGACAGTCAGAGAGGGACTCCGGCGACTCGAGGCGATCGACGCCGTCGACTCGCGGACGAACATGCGGGATGCACGGCAATCGATCTACCAAACCACGGAGGTGACCGTCGATGCAGAGTGAAAACGACGATGGATGGTTCGATTTCGATCCTGTACCGGTCGATCAGATCGAGGTCCACTGGCAGCATCCACGCACCGAGCTCGAGTTGCCGTTGCTCCTCGTGTGGCCGAGTCCGTCGATCAACGAGTGGGCAGCGGTCGTCGAGAACGGCGTTGCGACGGTCGTCTGCCACGAGTGGCTCTACGAGACGGAAGTCGAGATCGAAACCGACGACGGCAGCGTCAAAACGGACACTGAGATCGAAAAGCGTGGTGAAGAATGGGGCAAAGACGAGGCAATCCCGGGTCACGTCGCCAAAGCGTTACTCGAGTACGAGGGCGAATACGGCCCCGTCCATGAGGTTCGGAATCCGTACACGCTCGCGTCCGACACAGGCGGTGACGAGTCCACGACTGACGAAGAACAGCAGACACTCACGGACGGCGGGAATGCGATCGTGACCGAGTCCGAGTCCAAGTCCGATCACAAGATCGCCGAGGCGTTCGTCGACGGGACCGATCTGATTCCCCATCCGGTCAACGGGCAGGTCCCGATCTACGACGGTCACCCGCCGGATACCCATCTCCCAGCATGGAAATGTTCCAACTGCGGTGAGACGAGTCCGACGATCCTCGAGTTCTGGCGAGCGGACCGAAATCGCGACCGACTCATTCAAGAGCGCGAAGCGTACGAGTACGGGACTGACGAGTGGGACGCCTACAACGAAGGCGTTCATCACTATCGAGATCGGATCGATCGGCTGTTCTCGGCGCTCTCAGCGGAAGTGTCCTCGTGGGTCTTGAACGAGGTCCTCAGTCATGAGGGACGATTCTTCGAACCGTATCCCGACGAACAGACTGAGTGTGCGGATATAGACGGTGATGCCGATACATATAGCACTACAGCAGATTCCGAGGCGTGCGATACCTGCGGAATTGAGAAAATCGGCGGCCGATGCTTAACACGGTCGTGCGAAGACCGACACCTGAGCGTCGACACGGTTTTCGGAGGTGACGCCGATGCCGAGTGACGGTCACGATCGCGGCCTGCATACGAAATACGAGGTCCGGGAAGACGGCGAGCCCGTCGATGGCTTCGTCTTCGTCCTCGAGCCAGAATCAGACGAGGCGGCACGCGAAGCGTTGTGGACGTACGTCTCGGAAACGGACAACGAGGAACTGTCCGAGGATCTCAAAGCACGGCTTCTCGAGACTGTCGGCACGGTCGAGGGGGGGGGTGATCAGGGTGAGTGAGTCCGGCAACTCCTCGAGCAGTAGTGAACGACAAGTGGGGTCGCGCTCTACTGTCTACGAAGGATCATGCCCGACTATTATTGTCACTCGTGTATGCAGGAATTCTTCGTCGAAGTCGAGAACGAGTACGGTACTTACGAATTTCAACGATGTCCGAACTGTGGCAGCGCGAAGACAACACTCGCGTATTAGTCTAATTCAAGTTGATCCTGTCAGAGATCACCGTTCCCTTCGCACGGCCACCGATCACCAGGAGGCAGATTTCGATGCGTAACTCGAGCGAACACACAGACGACCAGGAAGAGCGCCAGCAGACGTTCGAGAGCATCCAACGGCAGATCGCGAAGGTGAATACGTCATCGTCCCGTGCCGTCACGCGGTCTGTTGCACTGTCGAACTCGATCAACCCAGCGTCGGATCTCGAGGCCGTCCATTCAGCGCTGCTCGAATCGCTCCAGAACACTAGCCAGATTCTAGATCGTGTCGAGACCGAGATCGGGACCCTCGAGTCGGAGTATGCGAGTCCGACGCCGAGTCAGATCACCTCCGAGCACGCCGATCGGATCACAGAGACCTACGACGGGCCGGTCCGCAATCTCGCGCTCATGTTGCTCTCGCGGAACCGCCGGGAGTGGCTCCACGAGAAAGCCGATTTGAACGGCGCTGAGCAGGTCCGCCGGCACGGACTCACCGAGAACCAGCGAACGTGGTTGAACGAACTGCAAGAGGCATGGAGGGCCTACGATACCGATGACGACTGACCAACCGCTCATGCAGACGACGACATCGACAGCGCCGGCGACAAAAACGACGAGACACACGGACCAGTCGCTCCCCTACGAATGGCGGGCGGTCGATCACGGCGGGGAGACACTGGTCATCCGCGACGTACCCGAGGGATTACCTGAGTGCTACCGGATCGCCGGCCGGACACTCGAGGCGTGGGTGTTGGCCTTCGCCGATGCCGTCCTCTACGATGGTTCCATCGTCGAACCCGCCTACGACGAGACGACAAAGCGGATCCGGCTCACGCACGCATTCGCGGGGACGACGGCACGACTCCGCGAAGAGCAGCGACTCGACGACGCCGTGGTCCTCCTCGAGCGCTGTGATCGCGTCGATCTCGACGAACGACTCGGTCCGAATTCGGGTGGTCGCAGTGACTAATACGTCACATCCCGTCGGTACTCAACGACACGTGCAGGACGATGAGGACGCGACTGTCGGTCCAGACAAAGCCGACCGGCCACCAATCGAGGGGATGAATCCAGCGGCGAAACTCGTCTATATCGTCCTCAAACGGGAGGGAGAACTATCTACAAGTGAACTAGCCAAACAGACATGGCTCAGTCTCAGAACCGCCCGGCGTCGGGCGGCATATCTGAAAGCAGCGGGGTACGTCGAAAGTCGGCAGAATCTCCGAAACCCTAACGAGAAGGTATACGGCCTTTGCTCGGAGGGGCGAGCACCGGACAGCGAGACAACTGGTGATCGCCATGACTGAGCGGATGGACCGCGGCGTCATGAGAGCCTTCGTACAGTTACTCGAGGCCGGCGAAAAGATATCGGTCGAAGCCCGTGATAAGACCCGAACGCTCGAGGTGACCGAACCGGCACGTCACGTCCGGGATGCGTACCAAACGACGGGCCACTACGTCGGACTTGCCGGCTACGGCACCCACTATACGCTGTGTGTTCCCGATGCAGCGACCGAGCACGTCCGGTTGCGATACCCACAGAGTCCGGGCCTTGGCGAGCGTGTGTACGGTCTCGAGCGAACACAACGGAACAGCAGGGACCCAGCGACTGCGGAACCGATCGGGACCGCCGGCCCGGAACTTGTCTCGGATACGACGGCCGCCGATATCATCGACTGCGATCCGGAGGATGGATTTCGATGAGCGTGTCCGATCGCCTTCCCCGACCGACAGCCGGCGCGACTAGCCGACTCGAGCGCACCATAGCAATCCTCGAGACGCCTACAGCCAAGTCCGCGCTTGGAACGCTTGCGTGGACCATGCTATTTCTCGCGGCGTTTGCAGACCTGTTCACGACCGCCTACGGCCTCGGGATTGGTGCTCGAGAGATGAACCCTATCGGTCAAGGCCTCCTCACGAGTCACGGGCTCGCAGGGATTGCACTCTCCAAACTCGTCGTGATCGGGATCGTTATCGCGGGCTCGGTCGCGACCTACGCGGTCGAACGGCGCTTTCGAGACGGGCAACCCGTGTGGTGGCTGTACTATCCAGTGCTGGCCGCACCGATCTGGATGGGCGCTGCCGCGTGGAACGCACTGCAGATTACCGGGGTGATCGGATGATCGACCCCGTGACGATCGATCCAGACAGTGATGAGCTCGCCGCGCGGATCGACGAGACGTGACGCAAGTGCCCTAACAGTAGTTAGTGTACAGTTTCTTTATTCAAATCTTCCGTGAAATTCGAGTTTATTATAATATGTTCATTGGTAAACAAGATATATTATTTTATTTCTCGGGGACTTTTGGTTCTGCACACTATAGTATCAGTATGTCTATCGATCCATCAGGAGAGAGAAAGTGGGCTGACCGCTGGGATCAAATGTTTGAGTCACTATCGGCTGAACCACGACGTACCATCATAATATCATTGTCAGAAAAGCCGACCGAACGACGACTCCTGTTGCCCGAAGCCGCGGAGTCGCCCAACCAATCGGTAGATTCCGAGACGTTGTCCACCCAATTACGCCATCGTCACCTTCCGTTACTCGCCAATGCAGGCTACATTCGGTGGACATCCGACCCGTTCTGCGTCCAGCGTGGACCCAACTTTGCCGAGGCGGCATTCATTACAAATAAAATACTCAACTCAGTTGATGAAATTCCAGAAAGTTTGGTCAGGAACTGTAAGATTATCTCAAAGATGGATGAGAATGAATCAGACTGATCTTATCACCGCCGTCATTGATACTGTGGCCGCTACTGATGGGGTTGATTCAACAGAACTTGATCCGCTGTACGAATACATCGATCCAGAAGTACTAGCTAAACTTGATGACGCTAACCAAGGGACATGGAGTTTCACCTTTCAATACATGGATCATCAAATCACAGTTACTTCTGAAAGTCAAATTCTCATCGATGGGGTTACCCATTCTACAGACATGTCGATGGGATAATTGGAGGTTTAGACTACTATCTACTGTTATCGAAAATAGCCGACCAACGGTTGTCAGTCCGGCATTCACGCTCGAGTTTGTAGAACACCAATGCGATTACGGTACGAGAGCAAAAGAAGCTCTCCGCGACCACTAATCGGAGTGAGCGCTGTTCTCACGGCCGGACTGCTGGTGTTGCTCGAGTTTGTCCTCCAGTTCGATCAGTTTTTTCGTGACGGGCGTCTCTGCAAGCCGGTAGCCCGACGCATTTCCGTGTTCAAATTTCTCGAGGATACCGTATTCCTCGAGTCGGTCGGCGTGTTGGTAAAACGTCCCTCTCGAAATATCGGCATGATTGCAAATATCGCAGACACTATGTGGTTCTGAACGTATATCCAGTAGGACTGACACGATACTCGCTGCAGCACCCGTCTCGAACACCAGTGCAACCTCCGGTTCAATCGCGTTGTCTGTTATCCCCATCAAATTGGTAATGTGCGTCCGATATAATAAACTGAGTGTCTACTGAGTCGTACACCCATTGTCATACGGCCAATTTTACCCTAAATTACCATCTATATCTGGAGTGAATAGTGGTGAAGTCGCAAGGATTATTACATTCGGGAATAGAGAAAGCGGTGCCGCATTTCAATCTGCACACACCCCTCACGTCGCTCGGGAGACCGGAGCGGCAGGGGACGGTTTCACCGTCCTCACTTTCAATATACTATCGTAAACATAGTAGATAGATTACCATTTCTGCGTTAAGAAAATAGAGGGTCAAGATTTAGAGAACGTAACTCAAGTACTCGGGTCGACCGTCGGTTAGAACTGGCCGCCTCGAGTGAAGTGCAGCATTTTCGCGACAGCGTGGCTCTCGCACTTCTGCAGCAGGTAGCCGTGACCTCGTGTGGACCAGAGACTCCGCTGGGGCACTGACTCTGGCCCCTCGCAGACGAGGACGTTGAAGCCCTTCGAGACGCTCGAGTCTTCGATTCGGACCCACGCGCCACTATCATGCTGGAAACAGACTGAGGTCGGTTCGTCGCCGGCAGTGGCGGTCCATGCGTCGGCAGCGCCGTCCCAATCGTGGATTGGGTCAGTCTCGCCGGCGGTCTGGATGATCTCGACGGCGTCGACGAACTCGGACAGCACGCGCGAACCGACGTCTTCCCAGTCGGGATCGCTGACGATCGCCGACGCGTCGCTTCGCGGATTCGATTCGACCGATTCAACAGTTGGCTTCGGGTTGCCGTTCGAACTCGTGTGTGGTTCGTTCATCTTCATGGTCACCATCGCGCCGGTTTCCCAGCGCGTACTCTATACTCTCTCAGGGAGGTACTTAACTATTACTATTGTATACGCATTTCTAAAACACACTCGAGAAAGAGAGGATCTTTCTCGGAACGATCGAGAGTATTATAGAACAATTTACACCAACGGTGTTGATCTCACCTATCGTTAGATACAGGGGAACGCTGTACCACATTGATACCGATCTCTCATGTCCGGTCAGGAACGATGTGATTATACTGAAGTTGGACTCGCCAGCATTTTCCAAACATAGATTCGCATGATATTACACACATAGTGATGATGGGGGCATCGCAACACTATAGAATTCGCTCTATAGAGTACGGGTAATGAGCCTCGGGAAATGGTCGGGTTCCTCCTCGTTCGGACGGAACTTCGTTGTGGCCCTCGGTGGACTCTTCGTCGTACTCGCAGTCAGCTATCCTGCTCTCCCCACCGTCGACGAGTCGGCGGTCAAAACTTGGGCTGTGCTCGGCATTCTAGTCGGTATTCCCGGTCTCCTCCTGATATACGGTGGCTATCAGTTGTCACAAACAGACATCCGTCCCGAACTCTATCCGACTATCAGCACGTGGTGTCTTCGTGGCATCGGGACCGGCCTCGTCATCATGCTCCCTCTTATTCTTGCGAGTGACGACCCGAATATCGTCGGAAATACCCTCTTGCTTACGGCACTGGGAAGTTTTGCAGGATTCGGCGCGGGAAGATACGACGCACAGGCCAAAACACGGCAGCTCGAACTTAAAGAAACGGTTGAGCAACTTGAGAGTTCGAACAAGCGCCTCGAACGCCACCAGCAGTTCACCGACGATATTCTCGATGCAATCGATGACGTGTTCTATGTGGTAGACGAAAATGGAACTCTCAAACGGTGGAACCAAAGCCTCTCGAAGGTGTCTGGCTACACCGACGAGGAAATTGCATCAATGACTATGGTTGACTTCTTCGACGGCGATAATCGTGATGCAGCCGTAGCTGCGGTCCGCAACAGCTTCGAGAGTGGCTCGGTGAATGTAGAACTCGATTTACGTACCAAGGATGGCGAGACCATCCCCTTCGAGTTCGTCGGGTCCACGCTTGAGGATACGTCTGGAGACCTCGTTCTGGCCGGTATCGGGCGCGATGTGACGAACCGGGTCGAACGTGAACAGGAACTCCAGCGCGTCCGCGAGCGGATGGAGTTCGCTCTCAATGCGACAGATGCAGTCGTCTGGGACTGGAACGTCGATGACGATCAGGCCACGTTCTATCCCTCGGCCGAGTCGCTGTATGGGACCACAGTTGAAACCTGGCAGGATTTCATCGACGTGATCCATCCGGAAGACCGGGAGAAGACACAAGAGGGTATCGAGACCGCTCTCGAAACGGGCGAGATGAAGCACGAAGAGATCCGTATCGTCCAAGACGGAGACGTGCGGTGGATCGAGGCCCCTGGACACCCGGTCCAGGAAGATGACGGTCCGACACGGATGGTCGGTGTGGCCAGGGACATCACCGAGCGAAAAGAATACGAGTACAAACTCGAGGAATCGAACGAACGCCTCGAACAGTTCGCCTACGCCGCCTCTCATGACCTCCAAGAACCGCTGCGGATGGTCACGAGCTATCTCCAACTGCTGGAGAACCGGTACGCGGACGACCTCGATGAGGATGCAGAGGAGTTCATCGAGTTCGCCGTAGACGGGGCCGACCGCATGCGTGACATGATCGACAGTCTCCTTGAGTACTCCCGAGTTGAGACGCAGGGCGAGCCGCTCGAACTGGTCAACCTCAACGAAGTGGTCCAAGACGTACGCGACGATCTCGATGTACGCATCACCGAAAGCGATGCCGACGTAGAGATCGAGGAGTTGCCTCGTGTGATGGGAGATAAGCGTCAGTTGCGTCAACTATTTCAGAATCTGCTGGATAACGCTATCGAGTATAGTGGTGACGAGCCACCACAGATACAGATTTCTGTCGAACCAAATAATTCGATGTGGGAGGTGGCAGTCCAGGACGAGGGGATTGGCATCGACCCAGATGAGCAAGACCGTATCTTCGAGGTGTTCCAGCGGCTACATTCCCACGATAACCACCAAGGCTCGGGCATTGGTCTAGCACTGTGCCAGCGAATCGTCGAACGTCACGGGGGTAACATCCAGGTCGAGTCTGAACCGGGTGAAGGAACGACGTTCTCATTTACCCTTCCAATGGGTGATACACCGGTTTAGTAAGAAGATTGCCACGTTGGTTATGAACACGACGATTAGTACAGTTGATGGACTGATCATCATAGTATGTGCCAGACTATAACTCAGAGGACCGATCAGTGCCATCCATGGGCACTGAAAAGGAGAAGATGTTGAATGGAGAGTTATACGACCCCGACGACCCTGAACTCGTTGCCGAACGCGAACATGCACGAGAACTCACGAGGCGCTACAATCGCACGACGGTACACAACGAGGCCGAACGGAGGGAGTTGTTAGAGGAACTCTTCGGGTCACTCGGCGATGGGTGCGTCGTCGAGCCCCCGTTTCGGTGTGATTACGGATACAACATCCACGTTGGCGAGAACTTCTTCGCGAACTTCGATTGTGTCATCTTAGACGTGCGCCGAGTGGACATTGGCCAGAACTGCCAGATTGCACCGGGCGTTCATATTTATACGGCAACCCATCCACTCGATGCGAGCGAGCGGATCAAAGGGCCAGAGTACGGCAAACCAGTGACAATCGGTGATAACGTCTGGATCGGTGGGCAAGCGGTGATCAATCCCGGCGTATCGGTCGGCGACAATTCCGTCATCGCATCAGGAGCCGTCGTCACCGAGGATGTTCCAGAGAACGTTGTTGTTCAGGGGAATCCTGCTACAGTCGTGAAAGAGTTGGACTGACGGAATTCCTCCGCAAGATACGCAGACCCATCTAACGGCTGGTTCGACCACACAACTATTGAAATGAATCTCTTGGAAAGAATTCTATGACACCCTCCAGAACGGTCCAAAACCACGTATTCGGCGTTAGTTCCGATCAGCGTCTGGATCGTTGTCGGGCGTGATCGCCTCCATGACTCTCGCCATGGGCTCGCCTTTCGCTTTCAGTTCTTCTATGGTCTCATGGCTCGCCGGGCGGTCTTGGCCGTCGAAGACAGTGACCGAACCAACCCGCGCCTCTGGGTCGTCGGGATCGTAGTTCAAGCGGAAGTAGCCCGGCCCGTTCCACGGGTACGCGCGAATTTCGCCGGCCTCTGTATCGTGACTGACAATCGCACCGACCACCTCCGCCCGATCCCGGAGGCTGTCGGCGGCCTCGCGAGCCGGCTGGTCGGCCGGAAAGTCGAGCTCGCCCTCGAGCAAAATCTGTCCATCATCCCACTTCGGATTGCTGTTTTCCCACATCGGCCGGTATGCAGGCTCAAGGTGGGTCTTTCCGGTCAGAATCTCTGCCACCGATTCGTCGGACGTCGTTGTGTCGTTCGTCATAGTCGTGGTCACCGTCGCGCCGGTTTCCCGGCGTCTACGACATCCATTCGGCGGACGGTACTTAGATTTTACTATTGTATTCGCATATACAATAAAGAGAGGATGAATTCCGGCCGTCGCTCGGCCGGTCGGTTAGCTACGATTCGGGTTTTTTGATCGTCTCGAAACCCAGCGCAACGACCGCCTTGAGCACATATTCGGGATGCTGTTTCGGCGATTTTCGCGCCCGAACCGTCGACTCGCTCAGGATATCGAACCCTGAAACGAGCGTGCAGTTCGGATACCGGCGCTCGAGCAACAACACGTCGCGTTCGTGGTTGCGATAGGAACGAACTTCGACAGTCTGTTCCTGGTAATATGGTGGATGAGCCACCGTGCCGGTTGTTTTCGCGATCGGTTCGCCGTCGATTGGAATGGAGTCCATTTGTCGCGGTCACCTTGTGGCCCGGTTTCCCCGGCCACGTTCACACTATCACGAGGTAGCCACTTAGTAGTTACTATTGTATGCGCATTTTCAAGCTGCGACTATCTAGCTACTTCACCACTCTCTGTCCGTTTTTAAAATGCGTTCCCAATAGTAAGTATTAAGTCGGTGGCGTTTGTTCGCACACATGCGGGCGCGCGAAAGCGAGAGTCCGCACGGTGACCACGACGATGGACTTCAAACCAGATTTGGACGACCCGACTGCGATCGAATCGACCGGGCGTGAGTTGCCCGAACCGCCAGCCTACAACCGTCCGTACGAACCGGGAGACGCCGGTTATGACTCGGCACAGAAATCCGGCCACTACGGGATCATGCATACTGCAGAGTACGCATGGGACAATGTGCGTTGTACGGCCGAAGCCTACGGTGAGAGCGGCTACGACGGCCACAAGGGTGGCTGGGCAAAGACGGTCAACGGCAAGCCCCGCCGATCGCTCAATTTCCACACGACGTGGATGGACATTGACGAGGCGATAGACTGCGTTCGCGAAATCGGCAGCTACAACCGATTCAGCGCCGAGCGTGTCGTCGCTGTGCTCGAGGCGTGTCCAGACAATACGCAGTTCGTCGTTGGCCGCGAGAGTTCGCCGGCGATGTATCTGTGGACGGACAAGCCCGCCGACGTGATGAACGTGCTGACGCTTGCACTGCCGGACGAACTCGACGCATATCCCGACGCCGAGAGCTACCCGGTTCTGACGATCGGCAAGCGAATTCACGAACTCGAAGACCACGAAGAACCCACTCTCATTCGGTGCTGGCACGACTAGCGCAACGACAGTAGAACACCGATCTAATTTTTTCGCGAGTGGCAACGTCGGCCGCCGGTCGTGATTTCCTTGCCACGCTTGAAATGCTTCTTCAATAGTAACTACTAAGTACCGTCCGCCGAATGGATGTAATACGCGCTGGGAAACCGGCGCGATGGTGACCACGACTATGAACGACTCTATCACGCTGACGCACACCGACGACGCGACGATCGTCGAGACCGCTGTTGCACTGAAATGCGAATTACTCCGGAAAACGTCCGGACCCGCACAGATCGAAGCCGACACGTACCGCGGGAACGCGCCCGAGTACCGGCTCAAGGCTGCGATCCACGGCTGGCAGCAGTGGAACGCCACCGTCGCCGAACAGTTCGTGGCCGACTGTATCGATGTCGCCTGCAGCGAACTCGAAAATAACTGGTTTCAAGCCCTCGAGTCGATCGGACACCCGGCTGTGGGGGACCTCTAATGGAGGCCATCGTTGCCGAGGTCATCGGAGACCTCGATCGGGAAGACCTCGTCGACGAACTGACGGGCCGTGGCGGTGGACTTCGCCCCTCGAAGCCCTCTGCTGACGGGCTCACGCAGTATCTGTGGCGAATGGCCCGCTTTCATTCGGGCTACGATAACTCGATGCCGGTCACAGCGGCGTGGTGGCTTCAAGACTACCTCGATGAACACGATATCGACGCAAGCGTAAGCGGGGTTATCGACGACGCCGGCAAACAGATCACATCTGCGCTCGAGGTGTTCGTCGACGCGCTGCTCGTCGATCTCGGTGAGCGAACCGGCGAAGCGGCAAAGCGTTGGCAGCAGGTTGGCGCGTTCTAATTGGCGACACGTTATTTTGACTCAGTTGTGATTTTATTCGGTAGATTCTTGCTCTCGTGAAACTGCTGCTCATTATCCCTGCGAATAAGACGGACTGTAGTAGATCGCTCTCATATTTTTACCAGTAATCCCTATAGGCTATATTCCAAGGATATCAAATGTTTTAAATCTCTTGGTGTGGGTATTGTAGAACGAAATGGGGGAGTTAAGTGCTGAATGCAGACAACACTTAAAGGAAGCGTTACAGAACGAGGATCCATCAGAGAAGGATTTCCACGTTCGACAAGTACTACAGGTGTCTGGTGTAGATGATCTTCCGGAAGATCTGAAATAAGACATCCGCTTCTCACTAATCGGCTTTCGGAGGAACCGCATCTATTTACGCTATTCAATAACTTGTTGAAATTCATCGCTTACTAAGGCTCAACAGAGTCTCTATTCTGGTTTCGTCGACTGAGATTTATTTCTCGCTATTTATAAAATGCATATTCAATAGTAAACACTAAGTACCGTCCGCCGAATGGGTGTAGTACGCGCTGGGAAACCAGCGCAACGGTGACCACGACTATGACAGACGAAACCAACCCGAACGACAGTATCGAAGTCGACGAACACGTTACGTACCACGACGAAGGCGTTTCGTTCGAGGTGACGATGCAGCACGGCTCCGCGAGCGACCGAACGAAGGTCAAAGCAAAACTCAAGTCCGAAACGCTCGAGGACTTCAGCGGCGAGAAAGAGGAGTTCCTTGACGAGGTTCGCGACGGCGCTGAGAAAGCGGCTAACGACCACGAAGCGGTCTTCAACGACGAATAGAATTAGGGACTAAACTCCCTGCTTTTCGACTGAAGTTGTGCTAGCACGGCACGTGATAGGGCCGAGCATGTTGGACACCGCTAGATATTTTACACACCGTCGTCAAACAACGAGTGCCGCGTCTGCCGGTTGGCCGTCGATTAAAGGTTTTCCACCGTCGTGGTCACCATCGCGCAACGCGATACACGATGACGGTTCCAACCGTCACGGCGGCGTTTCAAACTTCTACGGGCGATCGTTACGAACTCGAGTTGGAGTCACGGATATAGTTAAAGAATCTGGGAGTACGGTGGAGGTTCCATGGAACGGCTGCCATATCCTTGTTAGTTATCAATAGATTCGTTAAGTGCAGACGAAGAATAGATCGTCACTATCAATGAAGCCTATCGATCACTCGGAATTATATGCAGTCAATTATTAGAAGATCAATATGACCAAGCTCAGACTCGCGGTTGCTGCAGGAATTCTTGCAGCCCTTGGAGCAGCAGTTACATTGTTAATACACCTTCCATTTGTGGAATCTAATGTAGTACGCGCAGTTCTAAACGGTCTTTTCGTGGGAGGAACCGTCTATATTGGTCTCAAAATTCTCGAACGGAGTATAGATTCACAGTAATTCCACATCCGATTAAGGGCAAAAGCTACCTGCCGATCGATATAGGAAAAGGACTTACTCGGCTTAAATACCATCGAATACGACAGTGTGTTACCCTTGCTGACTAGCGTAGCGCATTACCCACATCGAGACGGGTAAGCTCGCTACGACCAACCCATACACTCCACCCATGAGGGGCTCGACATTGAGCATAGGGGCCAGAAGGTATCCTGTGATAAACCCAAGCGGGTCAAAAATAAGAGCGAGTATCACAATCTGTTGCTGGAACGGTTTCGACTGTAGCCACCGGAACATACTATGAAAGGTAACTAGAGTATCAGTGTAAATATTTTCTGAATGCAAACACGTGTAGGATAGTAAGTTCGTACACTATGTAGCAGCGTATTCAATAGGAACCAAAGCGATCCTGTGAGAAGTGTTCTATGACGCCCCTCACTATGATATCTATATCCGGCATCTGTATCCAGTATCCGTATCCAGTATCCGTATCCAGTATTCAGATTCAGAATACGGAATTGGAAATTAGATCGGCGAATCCGTAACCCCATCAATTCACTCTCGAGGAAAAGCCCTAATGTACACACAATATCTGTATCCAAGATCCGTATCCAGTATCTGTATCCAGCATACAGATTCGTAGTACAGATTTAGGATCCAGATTAGAAATCGTCGGTCTCGAGGAACTGTCGACGTCCCTCCTTTCCCGATTTGAGTAACGACTCATCGACATCTTGCAGTGCAATCCGAACTAGTAGTCGGAGAACAGCCGCTCGCGTATCAGTATCGTCGGGGTCTCGATTGAGTTCTGCCGCTGCTGCGTCACCAACGTCCGCAAGTTGATCTGCATTTTCAAGACCGTGGAACAGTGCCGAGAGATTCTCATCGCGAAGCGTGAGATTCGAGGAAAGGTCGCCATCGTCGATCGCCTGATATGCATCAGCGACAGCATCCTCGAGTGGTAGCGGTGCATCACCTTCATTCTCATCCGCCGGCGTCGACGGCTCAGTATCTTTGCGAGACTGTTCCTTTGACTGTTGAAGGAGTTCCTCTGCTCGTTGCCGGTCTTCGTCAGAATCGTCAGTCATTGTTAGCGGGCCTCAATACGGCCAAGGAAATCAGCAGTTAGTTCTCGGTATGCATCGCGAGCTCGGATACCAGTCTTGTACAACTCGTCGTCCTCATAGGAAAACAACGTTTTGCCGTCCTCTTGGGCCTGCCCAATATTCGCTGTGCTCGCGACTGCTGGGCCGGAGATTTCAGGATAGCTCGATTCGATATCCGCAACGAAGTTACTCGAGAGGTTCGTCGTCCCGTCGATCATCGTCGCGAACACGAGTTGCAGGTGTGGTTCCGCATAGTGATCATCGTCGTCGCGGATTTCCTCGAGTTCGTCCTCTAAGTTCTTCAGTTGGTTGCGCTCGAATTCACCGGGTCTAAGCGGTGCGATAACGTTATCGGCAGCGAACAGCCCGTTGATCGTGATGTTATCATCTTTGCCCGGCAAGTCGAATAACACGAGATCATAGCGCGGTGCGATTTCGGTCGAGATAAAAGACTCGAGTCGATCGTATCGGTCCTCTGTTGGAACGTTCGCAAGATTGTTATCCGCACCACTGAGTCCGGGGTCAGCAGGGATTAAATCTGGTCCCTCGTCGGTCTCGAAAATCATCCGGTCAACGATATCATCGATGTTCGACCGGATGAAGTCCCAATCCTCGCCGAAGACCGCCGAAATCGGTGCGTCGGGATCAACGTGACCCTCTTCATCGGTTGGCAGATCCACACCAAATTGAGTTGCAAGATCGTTTTGCGTGCCAGCTAGATCGAAACAGACGACATCCAAGTCGTGATCGATAGTGGCGTCGACTGCGACGTGGCCTGCACTTGTCGTCTTCCCAATGCCTCCTTTCGGCGTATAGAAGGCCCCACGCATGATTTCATCACTCATCGCCGACCACCTGTTTTGATACGCATCTCATATACAGATACTGGATACAGATACCAGATACATATATCTTATCCAGAAAAAGTATTCAGCAACAGTATCTGGATTCTCGATCTTGATCTCCGATATCCAGACCTAACTCTCCGACCATTTTTGAAAATGCTTTCCTAATAGTAACTACTAAGTGGCTCCCTCGAGAGAGTGTGCATGTGGCCGGGGAAACCCGGCCGCAAGGTGACCATGACGGATTCAAATAGCGGTTCAAAGACCAGTAGTCGGGCTACATCGCCCGTAATCGGAGTCGTATTGCTCGTCGGTTTGACGGTTATTCTCAGCACAGTCGTTGCTGCCCAAGCAATCAAGATGGTCCAAGACCAGCAGCCGGATGACCCCCAGCCGTGGGACAAAGACGCGCCGTCCGTGACCTTCGATATCCAGCGCATCGGCGGCGAAGCGCTGATCACGCACAACGGCAGCGAGTCGATCCCTGCAAACGAGGTTGAGATCCGTGGCGATATCGATCCAGCGCCGGCCGGGTTCAGCGGGACTCGAGTGACCGAAGACGACTCAGTAATGACGACACTCGAGGGCGAGACCGCGACTGTCCGCGTCGTCTGGGCCACTGACTACGGTACAGAGACACTCACGGAGGCAGTGGTCTAATGCCCGAGACAAACGTCACGGGCGATACAACGGCGGACGACGTGGTGTTCGATGCCGGGACGATCGCTCGCGACACCGTCGAAGACGAACGCGTCATCGTCCTCGAGCGCACTGCGGTGCCGGCGAGTGACTATTTCCTGATCACAACGCAACGGACTGTCGCACAGTGCCGTCAGAATCGGCGTGAGTGGGCCGACGATCCGGTCGTCGAAGCGGTCTATGAAAGTGACGTGCGGCGTGTCTTCGGCGAGACGTGGTTTACTGGCGACGTGCTCATGGCCTACGATGAGGGAACGCTCGAGGAGAACATGACGCGCTATCGCTTCCCGAAGGGGCGTCTCGAGGTGATCGGCGAAGAGTAGGTGTGGAAGATACATAGAACAATTCGTATACCTTGTCCACGATTCCTTGATGAACGATAAGTACAGGGAAGGAGCTATCGGAGAAGTTCCTCGATCACTCTTCTCGCATGACTGCTAATCGGAACTTCTCGAACGACCGAATTACCTCAACGAACTCGCCGGGATCAACTGGCTTTTTGAGGACTGCATCTTCGTCTGCATCGTGATCGAGGTCACGAGACTCGATCAGGTCTTCTTTCATCCCAGTCAGGACGACCACCGGGACATGATCTAACTCGGGGTGGTGTTTGATTTCGTGTAGAACGTCTTCACCGTCCACTTTCGGTAGATTCAGATCGAGTAATACGATGTCTGGTCGGGGAGCGTCCTCGTACTCTCCACGTTGATAGATGAAGTCGAGGGCTGACTGGCCATCAGTGACGGCGTTGAGCGTGTTTTCGATGTTGCCGTCCGAGAAAGCTTCTTCAATGAGACGAACATCCCCAGGATTATCTTCTACCAGGAGTATCACTGCTTCTGATGACCCGCTTCCCATGGTGTGATGAATTGGGTAACTCGATATAAGAGATTCGGTGAGATGGCTAATAGACAGAATCCCAGGCCTTCACCATCGACTATCGCTTCCTGTTGTTGGTCAGTACAGGCGGCATAGCTATCGGGGAGAGATCCACTCACACCGGATGTTGACCGAATTGATCTACTGACTACAGGGATGCATTCCATTGATTCTTTTGGCTCACCCACACGAGTGTTCATCAAGAGTCGTCGGGCATGAACTCGCTTCGTAGAACGAGACAGGTCTGAGGGACGTGTCTACCTCATTAATCACGATTTTTTTGCATAGCTTCCCTGCGTCACTCCACGTGATCGTCTGCCATTCGTCTTGGTCAGTTGGTCGGACAGCCATCTCGTAACTCCACGCTGTACGAGGCCACTCACAGGACAGATGCAGCAATTTATCCGGTGGTACATCGTGGGTCGATTGAAGGACGGTTTCGCCGTCAGCATTCAGTCGCACATCGACACTTACTGTTTTTTCTTGGCGGTTGTCAAGCCGTACATCGTATAAATGAGAACGGATCGGAAAAACCTGCAATCCCACGCCGATAGTAGCAGAACCACATACAACGCCGCCGGCTTTGAGGAGTGTCCGTCTCTTCACCATAGTTTCCTGTTGGAAGATGACTATTGTAAGTGTAGGGTAAGATCTGCGTTGTATGTTTAGCACCGCTCTGTAAGAACATCAGATATTTCTCAAAAGAATCAGCGTTCCATTCGCACACGTAGTTTCCGTTTAGGGATGGTACTCATAATAGCTGATTTGTAAGGTGAGAATGACCAGTGTGTGTAGGCTCTGCCGTTTTATCCCGTGAATCAGTACAGCCAGTGTCGATCATGAGCAACACGAACACTGAAACGGGCCGCGATGATGAGTCAACTCGGAACAGAGATACCCTCAACACGGACACGATGCAGTGGGTAAGCGCAATCGTCGCCTTGGCCGGACTGGGACTTGTCGCCTATCCGTTCATGTTTGAATCCACGGAGGCGGCAATCTGGAATGACACCCTCACAGGGACGGCGATCTTCCTGCTCTCCGGCTATAACTTCGTCCGTCTGTCACGGAACCGGCTAGCGAGCGTCGGCGTCGCCTCGCTGGCCACACTACTCGGACTCTGGGCACTCGTCTCGCCAGCGGTCATCGAAATGGGAAGCAGTGAACTCGCGACAGCCACCGCCGCCGGTGGACTGATCGCAGCTGCCCTCTCAGCATACAACGCCTACGCTAACAACAAGGCTGATACCCCCGAGCATGCCCCTGCTCGCGCTTAAATAAGAATCATAGTTTTTCACCCCCGAAGAGGTGAGAATGGGGTTCGACATTCTCACCGATGAAGAGAAGCCACTATTTCAATTCCTAGAATGGTTGAACACTCGCTACCCAAAATCCGGTAGAGAGACTATGCTGTTTCGACTCTGTTGAGATACTCTTGTTCCCACACCGATTTACTAAAACAACTGCTCACTACGCACATCTGCATAGCGGCTGGTTCCCAAAATAGAGATGAAAACAACTCCAGGAGAATAGTTCTATGACACCCTCTAGTAGGGCATACTTCATGTTTCTATCCCAATCGGTGGCATACGGTCAGGTATACCGGGTTTTCTACCAGTATGTTAATACGGATCGTCCGCTTAAATCGGCCTGATGACTAGCTGGTCTCGATTTCTATCCCCGCGTAGGGCTCGGCGAAGTATCCTACTCCTTGGAGCTCTTTACATAACGCTCGCTCTTGGATGGGTACTCACAGAAACAGGCGACGCCCTTGGAATAAGTGAGCTAATCATTTCTGTACTGATTGCCGGTCCTGGGATCATCATTCTCTATGCTGGATATCGGTTGACACAGTTTGATATCCGGCCGGAATTTTATTCGATTGTGGCGGGTTGGTGCCTTGGTGGACTAACGCTAATGGTTGCGATCCTCGGATTCTATAGTCTTCAGCCGGGGGAGACTGTTGATGACCCGTCAACAATCCTTATCTTGACGGCACTTGCTTGCGTCGCTGGCCTCGCTGCCGGCACCCATAATGCACAATCCAAAACTCGAGAGTACGAACTAAAAGAAACGGTCGAACAACTGGAAGCCTCTAACGACCGACTTGAACGATACCAGCGATACACTGACGATATCCTTGACGCAATTGACGACGTCTTCTACGTCATAGACGAAGATGGCTCGGTTATGCGGTGGAACGAGAGCCTTTCCGATGTCACGGGCTATTCGGATCAGGAAATTGCCTCAATGACCGTAGCAGACTTTTTCACAGGCGATGATCGTGATACAGCTATAGCTGCGGTCGAGAATGGCTTCGAAACAGGATCGATAAACATAGAACTAGATCTATGCACTAAGAATGGAAACACAATACCCTTCGAATTTGCTGCTTCTATACTTGAAGGACCGTCAGGGAATACCATTCTGGCCGGCATTGGACGAGATGTCACAGAAAGAGTCGAACGGGAGCAGGAGCTTGAAGAGTCTAACGAACGGTTGGAGCAATTTGCCTACGCTGCTTCCCACGATCTCCAAGAACCACTTCGGATGATTTCAAGTTATCTCCAGTTGATCGAACGACGATACGCTGAAGAACTGGACGAGGACGGACAGGAGTTCATCGAATTCGCAGTAGATGGATCTGAACGCATGCGAGGCATGATCGATGGCCTGTTAGAGTATTCGCGGGTGGAGACGCGAGGAGATCCATTTGAATCTGTAGATCTAGAGGGGGTCCTCGCCGAGGTTCGCAAGGATCTGCAATTGCAGATCGCAGAGCATGATGCCGAAATCACCGCTGAGTCGCTACCCACGGTAGAAGGTGATCACGGGCAGTTACGGCAGGTCTTCCAGAACTTATTGGATAATGCTATTGAGTACAGCGGTGACGAATCGCCGCGGGTCCATATTGATGCAGAGCAGAATGGCAACTGGTGGGTAATCTCAGTCAGAGATGAGGGTATTGGGATTGACCCAACCGACGTCGATCGCGTATTCGATGTGTTCCAGAGCTTTCACTCCACAGATGGGTATTCAGGGACAGGGATTGGGCTTGCGTTATGCGAGCGCATCGTTGAGCGTCACGGCGGCGAGATCCGGGTTAACTCTACTCCTGGCGAAGGAACCACATTCACATTTACGTTGCCGAAGGAAGGCTACCATCCGAATTGAGGGCGTTCCAGATCGACGACCAGAATGGGATCTTCTAGCTCGGTAAGTGCGTATGCGTACTGACTTAGAGCCGATTTTCAACAAATATGGGGTGGTTATACGCGGAACAGGCGCAACACCACGGCCTTCAGGCCGTGGATACGTGCCGTCACTCAGTGACACATTCTACAGACACCAACAATACCGGATATTCCACGCCGAACACAGCTTTTAATATACTCTGATCCATAACTAGTTATGGAAACAGTACGATGCTGGAGACAACCCGCACCTACGTCGCACGCATCACGAACCACACGCAGGTTCGTGACGACCTCGACCAGTGCGGATTCGCAGCATCAAAACTGTGGAACGTCGGACGCTACTATATCCAAGGCCGATGGGATGAGGACGGTGAGATACCTGACGAAGCCGAACTGAAATCGGAGTTGAAAGACCACGAACGCTACAGTGACCTGCATTCTCAGTCAAGTCAGCGAGTTCTCGAAGAACTTGCTGAAGCATTCACCGGCTGGTACAACTCCGACGACGGCAACAACCCACCCGGCTACAGGAAACGTGGCGACGACCACCCCCGCTCCACCGTCACGTGGAAGAAACGGGCCATCAAGCACGACGACAAACACGGTCAACTCCGTCTCTCGAAAGGATTCAACCTGAAAGAGTCGCGGTCTGACTTCATCCTCGCAGAGTATGAAACCCGCCCCGACGTAGAAATCGAGAACATCCAACAGGTGCGTGGCGTCTGGAACGGCGACGAGTGGGAACTACACATCATCTGCAAGAAAGAGATTCCAGTCGAAGACGCACCGGGTGACAACACGGCGGGCATCGACCTCGGTATCAGCAACTACCTCGCCATCGACTACGAGGACGGCCCCTCGGAGTTGTATCCGGGGAACGTGTTGAAAGAGGACAAGCACTACTTCACCCGCGAGGAGTACCAGACCGAAGGCGAGAACGGACCGTCGAAGCGAGCGCTGAAGGCTCGCCGGAAACTTTCCCGACGCAAAGACCACTTCCTCCACACCCTCTCAAAACACATTGTTCAACGCTGTGTCGAAGAGAGCGTGGCGGAGATAGCAGTTGGAGACCTCAGCGACATCCGCGAAGACGAGAACGGAGACTCGCGGAATTGGGGTGAGTCGGGGAACAAGAAGTTGCACGGATGGGAATTCGACAGATTTGCCCGTCTGCTCGAGTACAAGGCGGAGGAATACGGTATTCTCGTTGACCGCGTAGACGAGGAAAACACCAGCAAGACGTGTTCGTGCTGCGGACAGATTCGAGATGCGAACCGCGTGGAGCGTGGGCTGTACGTCTGCAAGTCCTGTGAAACGACGATGAACGCGGACGTGAACGGTGCAGTGAACATCCGGCGAAAGATAACTCAGAGTCCCCCGACAGGGGATATGAGTAACGGCTGGTTGGCACAGCCCGGAGTCTTCCTGTTCGACCGCGAGAGCGGGTCGTTCAAAACGAGAGAACAGGGAGACTGCAAACCCTAATATCCCAACGCTTGGGATTCCTCCGCCTTCAGGCGGAGGAGGATGTCAATCTATCTGGAATGGATGAGAACCTCATCGAATCACGCGATCTCGACCACGATGCAGACGAGGATGCAGTCATCGAAAAACCAGTTGACCCCGACGAATTTCTCACCGTGATACGGGAGTTCGACGGCTTCAAACTGTCTATCGTCCGTACTGATCGGTAAGTTACTGGCCCGTGCCGAGCGGTAAATACAGGTGCGAACTGAGCGGCTATATCCCCGAAAGCATTTACCGAGTGTATTACAATTCATATTCATGAATAGGCGGACACTTCTTACTGCAGCTACTACGGGTATAGTTACTACCTCAGGATGTATAGGTGGACGAAATAATGGTAGTGACGAAAACTACGAGCCATGTAACACGCCAGTCTTATCCTATTCACGACTTCCAGAAGGCATCAGAGATGAAGTCGATATAGCATTTGAGGAAGGGCAATACGCGACAAGAGGAGAATTGCTGTGGAAAAGCATTGACGGTCCAGACCTACAAGCGATTGAAAAAGAAGAGGACTATTATGCGCCTATAGTAGACACAAAAGGGTTTTTCCCACTCAAGGAGACGACCCTCCAATTCGAGGAAACAATCCCGAAGTATGATGAGCCAGTGGGTTTTTTGATATACCAGTCTGTGGCTGACGTACTGAATATTTCTATTGCAGTCGAATATGGAGGTGAGGTAGTAAATGAAGAACAGGACATTAGAATTCAGGAGAAAGTGAACCCGTACGGTGAAACGTACGAAGATAAGAATGCTCGTCCAGAAATTCTAATTGGTCGTAAATATGGGAAATATACGTTCCATATTGCTATTGAAGGAAGGGAGAATATTACGGAGAGTTTTGAAATCGGTAGTGGTCATCGTACTCTCACACCGACTATCCTTTTTATAGAAGAAGAGAACTCAAACATCTCAGCGACTGTAACACGACGAGTAGGTGGTGACCCTGCCCCTTGCCCTTGGCAAGTCAATAACTAGTAAGAGGTATTTCTATATTTTCAATATATCGAAACAATATCTTGCTGTCTCTGTTGAACGGTATATGGTTGGCCTGTACTGAACGGCAACTACATATGCTTATTGAACACTGGACAGTCTGTCAGAGTTGAGGGTGTTTAGAATGGCGTGTTGAACACAAGGCACGAATGCTCGGCGGAGTAATGGACAAGTGGGAAACTGTCAAATGATATCGGTGAAATCATTATACGTCGGTGCCGGGTTATCCTTCGATAGTGCCCGATGATGTCTCTGATGAAAACCGCCACGCCGAACCGGACGTAGAAGCACTGTTCGACCGTTCTTCGGCGACTGTCTCCTTCAGCGAAGCGGTTTGGGTTTGGATACAAGTTGCCGTATACAGTTTCGGTGGCCCTGCTGGGCAGATCGGCGTGATGCACAAACTCCTCGTCGAGAAAAAACGCTGGATTGACGAGGAACGGTTTCTCCATGCGATGAACTACACGATGCTCCTTCCGGGACCCGAAGCTCAGCAACTCGCCACGTATATCGGGTGGTTATTACACAAAACGAAAGGCGGTGTTGTGGCGGGGACGTTGTTCGTTCTACCCGGCTTCGTATCGATCCTCATCCTGAGCATCCTCTATGTCGAGTTCAGGCAAGTAACCGTCGTGGAAGCACTCTTCTTCGGGTTGCAAGCCGCGGTCTTGGCGATTGTCGTTGAGGCAGTCTTCCGCATCGGAAAACGCGTCCTACAAAATTCCCTCATGGTCGGTATCGCCGCGGGTGCCTTCATCGGTATCTTCGTGTTCGACATCCTCTTTCCGTTCATCATCTTCGGGGCGGCGCTGGTGGGTGTTCTCGGTTACCGTCTCTTCCCTGAGTCGCTCACCGTGATCAGTGACGAGGTCAGTAACAGTGACACTGAAGCGATCATTTCGAGCGATTTCACGCCACACACGCAGCCATCAGCGACACATTCACTCAAGGTGGCTGCACTCTGGCTTGGACTTTGGTTCATGCCCTTACTGGCCATGCTGTTGCTACTCGGGAGGAGAAACGTCTTCGTTCAGCAGGCAACCTTCTTCAGTACGGTCGCGGTCGTCGTCTTCGGTGGTGCATACGCAGTATTGGCGTATATCGCTCAAGAAGCCGTCCTGACCTACGGTTGGCTCGAGCCCGGCGAGATGATCGACGGGTTGGGCATGGCCGAAACCACGCCAGGACCGCTTATTCAGGTCGTCCAGTTCGTCGGCTTCATAGGCGCGTACCGAAATCCCGGCACCCTTGATCCCCTTGTCGCGGGCGTTCTTGGCTCCGTCGTCGTCACGTGGGTGACGTTCATCCCGTGTTTCCTATTCATCTTCCTCGGCGCGCCCTACATCGAGTATCTACGGGGCCAAGAGTCGCTGACGGCTGCCCTCTCCGCGGTCACCGCAGCCGTGGTCGGCGTCATCTTGAACCTCGCTATCTGGTTCGCGCTACACGTACTCTTTGCAGACCACATTCGGTTTGAGAAGTTCGGAACGTCGGTCCTGATCCCGGTCGTGGAAACGCTTGACCCTGCAGCGCTAGTAATCGCACTTGGCTCGTTCGTCTTGATTTTCGTCTTCAGACAGGGCATGATGCGAACGTTAGCAGCCGCGATGGCTGCTGGGTTAGCGTACTATCTTGTTATTCTGTAGTAAAGAACCAGATGATGTCCAGAATAGGTGACGGAATCGTTGTTACGAATTCACACTATCCAATTGGTGATCAATACCAGATATCGAATTGATAAGATTCAACAGTGTCATCAAGTCGGATCTGCGTCGTCTCGTCACTTATCGTCATCGCGGTTGATCCCATCGCGAACGCTCTCACGAATCCGCTTGTGCTCGCCAGCGTGATCGGCGACCATCTCGAGCGCTTGTGCGAGATCCGTGTCGGTCATCATGTACAGCGGCGCACTGCCTGATTCGCCGACCTTCTCGACGACGCCGTATTTCTCGAGGGTGTCGAACTGCCGGTAGAACGTATCTCGAGAGATATTCGCAGCCTCGGCGATCGATTTCGGATTGAGTCCTGTCTGTGTGCCGGCGAGCACTGCGAGGATCCGCGCTCGCGACGAGTTCCCGACGAGTTCGACGAACGCGTTTGCAGCGATAATGTCGTCTACTGATTCGGCGACGATCTCGCGATCGAGCTCTCTGTCTCGGCGTTCGGCGTCGGGATCCGGCTCAATAGAGCGGTCGGGATCGTCACCCATCGGTCTGTGCATCCGATTCTCGCTTCTCGCGCCGGCGCGCACCTGCGATATCCGATGCCTTCTGAAGTGTGTCTACGAGGTCGTCGTCATCGACGAGCTCATACAGCGGCGAATTGCCGTGGCTCCCGTTCTGTTCGATCACGCCGTACTCCTCAAGCACTTTGTAGTTATCGTACCACGCGTTCCGGCTGAGTCCGACACTGTCGACGATATCCTGCGGGTTCATCGGACTCGCTGCATCGTGCAATGCAGCGAAAATCGCTACTCGAGACGGATTCGCCAGCAGATCAACGAACGGATGCTGTTCCCGCCGTTCGGCGACTGTCTGTACGTCTGCCTGTTCGGAGTCGGGCTCTTGCTTCGGCATTACGTTCTTCTATACGGACAGGTTGCATAAAATACTGTTGGTTGAATAGGTTGTTACTGTACTTTCAGTCCAACAGGCATAAGTATATGCGATCTCAATAGTTTCCTATGGAGGTGAAAATCACGATGTCTGAAAATGACCGGGACGACACAATTCGCGCTACCGTCCTTGCGAAACTCCACCGCGAAGGGTTCTACGACCCCCGAGCGGTTTCGATCGACGCTGCAGCGTCGTTCGGTATCGCCAGCCACGACCGTGGCCGGGCCAAGGAGTTGATCCAAGCGATGGCGGAGTCGGACCAATACCCGCTCGTGTATCACACGTTCAAGCAGAGCGTGTATCTCGAGCAGGAATCCGCTTCGTGGGTAGCAGCGAAGATTCGCCAGCACGCAGGCGATGAAGCAGTCCCGTGGGATTTGAAAGGTTAGGAGGCCTCCATCCCACGGGAGGTGCGCCGAGTCCCCGGTGCTGGTACACCGGGTGAATAACCCCGGCAGTTGGGGTTTTGCATACAAGACGAAAAGCGGTTGTGGTCGACACTGTCCAGTTAAGCACCTCCGATGGCGTCTGTCCGTTAAGTGATTGGTGTGGTCGTTGTGTGTTGTAGTAGTGTGGAAATCATTCAAGATAGACATTGGCGCTTGCCCGACTACCCACCCACGGGTTATGGAAGCAGTCAACTCCAATTTTGAAGGTGTAAAACCACTTTTCGATCAGGTTTTCTCAATATATTCCAACGGGCTGTCTAATCCTAATCGAAAGAAAGCAGCCAGATAGCCGTAGACATCGACGAAAAACACTATATCGCGAGATCGTGTTTTTCGTCAATTGATGGTGAAATACAGCGGCAGAATTGGTACCTCATCGTCCGAACACTGCGACATCAAGAAGTAATCGTGAGTCCACGTCTATTGTAGTACATACTCAAGACCAGTCGCCGTTAAGTTAGAATTCGAATGAGTGAGACTAATAATTCAAGAAAACAGACAGCAATATGGAAAGCTATCAGAAAATTACTCTCTACTAGATATATCACCTATAAAATTTGTGTCGAATGTATCTGTTTTGATCACCTGTGAGACGATTAGCGAAATGAATAGAACGAAACCCAATATACGGATCTCTGGAATTGGAACCATAATACCAACCGCTGCAGCAAAGGAAGCGACACGTTCAAAGATGCTAAGTCTGCATAAGAGATAGTTCTCGAAGAATACTACGATCATCATGACCATTATTGCGACAGACGCGATAGCAATTGCAATCTCAAATGAACTACCTTGCCCTATGATAGCAGGATAATAGATCCACATAAATGGAAGCAGATAGCTTGGAAGCGAGATTCTCATCGAATTTAGACAAGTGGGTATGAATTTTCCGTCTGCAATACCCGACGTTACGAGACACGTTGCTGCTCCAGGAGGCGTAACAGCAGAGAGCACTGCAAAATAAAGCACAAATAGATGAGCAGCAAGTAAATTGACACCAGTCTGGTTAAGCGCTGGGGCGGCAACCAGTGCAACAAGGAGATACGCCGGTGTGGTAGGGAGGCCAAGTCCAAAGACGATAGCCAGTATCGCTGCAAATACTAACAAAACCAATTGATTGCCACCAGCATAGTAGACGAGGTCAGAGGAGATTCTCCCAAGTAGGCCAGTCATCGTAAATATCTCAATTATAATTGAAATTAGAGCTAGAAGAATTGCAATAGGTGCCATCAATCGGCTTGCATCATCTGCAGCTTTCAGGAGACTATACCCGATCTCTTTCAGAGCTTTAGATACTTCCGTTCGATTATTGATTATCATATAGAGTGCATAGAACGCTATAAGGGATTGAAGTCCATCCCAAGCTGCTTGTAGAGCGCTATTCCCGATATAGAGGGATCCAACTATTACCCCAATTGGAACAAAATAATACATCCGGGCTGCCAACGATTTAAGAGATACCTGTTCGGCATCAGGAATCGGGTTCATGCCTTCCTTCACTGCTCTAATATGGGCAGTCAGAGAGATAGTATAGAAGTGCATGAATGCGGGTATGGTCGCAGCAGCGACAATTGCAAAATATGCATTACCTGTGATTGAAGCCATGACAAAGGCTGCGGAGCCCATTATCGGTGGGGTAATCTGTCCTCCAATGGATGCAACACTTTCGACTGAAGCGGAGAAGTTCTTTTCGTAACCGATTTTTTTCATCAACGGAATGGTGAACGATCCAGTCGAGGCAGCATTAGCGACTGAGGATCCACTCAACATACCCATGAAGCCACTTGAAACGATAGCGACCTGGGCAGGGCCTGAGCGCATTCTCCCCGCTACTTTCTTCGCGAAGTCTCCGAAATACTCCGATCCGCCAAGGTACTGTAGGAATATTCCGAAGTAGACGAATATCACAATTAGTGTGGCAGAGAGATCAACTAGTTGCCCGTACACACCTGAGAGTTCTGGAACCCCAAGAGCAGTGAATAATCTTCTATTTGACATACCACCATGAGACAAAGCACGAATAGGGATATATTGACCAAACATACCGTATGCAAGAGATCCAGCACCTAAGACAAAGAACAACCAACCATATGCTCTTCGAGCGCCCTCTAAGATGCCGAATATCAGGATAATCGACACAATCATGTCAAATTGTGTGCCGGATCCTGCTCGCTGATACATCGTCTCGTAGTCGAGGATCACCCAGATATTTGAGGCTACGAACCCAACTAAGATAGCTATCGTAAAGAGGTTATATAACCGCCGCTTCCATTTACTCTCCGAACCGATTGACAGGGACATGACGTAGACAAGAGAGCCCATTAGCACCAAGTGAGACGCCCTATAGGGCGGCCCAAACATTGTCGGATTGATAACAAATAGGAGGTGCCATAGTGTAGTCGCTATAGCTAAAAGCGATGTACCGATGTACAGAATACGAGTTAGGTTATTTTTTCTGTAATCTGGGTCTAATTCCTGTTCTCTTTCACTATCGTCATCGATAGTATAATGCGATTCTATATCGTATATGTACTTGTCGGTGTATTTAATTATAGTATCTTTGTTGATCATAATAATGATGTTTGGAGTGCTATTAGTTGTAATCCGGCGAGGCTTGTGGGCGCTATTAATTACGACCTGACGATGATTTATTCCCGTTCATAGACGGGGTAATCCTCTGGCCAGATACCTAGGTCCTGCATTGCCTCCGCTGCCCCAGGATGGTAAGGTGCAGTCTCATCCTGAAAGAGTGTAGCAGTCTCTTCGGGGCTGTTAGCAAAGAGGCTCCAATCATCGTTTTCTTCCTGCAATTGGTCAGCATTCTCGTACGTGAGTTTTGTAATCGCATACGCGACCTCGTCGTCTACATCGGGATTTGCACATTGAATCTGGGCAGATCCAGCACCAGGCCATGTATCTTCTCCTTGTTCGCCAGCAATTGAATTTTCCCACAGCTGCCCTTTCCCGTCTGATTTCAGAGTCCATTCGACAGTATTAGCTGCTTCTCGTGCTGCAGGTAGACTCTCGGGTTTTGGGAGAACCAGTTTGAGATCATCTCTTCGCTGCATCAACTCACTTAACCAGGAACTTATTGCTCCTGGCCAGATGGTAGCATCTACTCGGCCTTCATCGAGGAGTCGTCCTCCTTCCTCCTCGGACACTCGGTTAAGATCTATGGAGTCTATATCGATATCACTAGCCTCGAAATAGGCCTCCATATATGGCCAAGCCCCATTACCAGGAGCACCAATTACGAGGTTTGCTCCCTCCAGATCCTCCAGTGTATCCATGGACTGCCCGCGTTTTTCCTCCGCCTCAAGTGTGGTTATCGCTAAGGGATGACGGTATACGTAGGAGCCGAACATCGGAAGCAACCGTCCTTCGTAGCCACTCTCTCGTAGAATCGTCGGGCTAGTCGTATATCCGATGTCATGTTCGTTTCCGATCAGTTCGATATTTGCAGCAGATCCTCCTGTTGTTTGGGAATTAATAATTATTTGGTTACCGGTTTCGTTTCGAATCATCTGTCCCATCACGGTGATCATTGGGAAGGATGTTCCACCATCAGGACCAGCAGCAGCCGTTAGGTCGGCTTGTGGATAGTCACTGTTGCCGCCACCACTTCCACCTAAGCAACCTGCTAGTCCACCGATACCAGTTCCTGCCAATCCAGTAAGTACTTTCCGCCGTCCAATATGGTCAACTCTATCCATGAGTGTCCAACTCATACAAGCCGAGGGTGTATAATAAATGTTTTGGAATGTAATATGGGACTCTACCAATATATATTGATCCCTATCGGACCTTTGTAATGGTGAGAAAAAGGCCAACACTCCCGATTACGGCAAACAGCAGAAAAGCTTCGTCGAAATAACCGTAGTCTGCGAGCAGACCAACGAGTAACGAGGAAGTAGCACCGATCAGTATCCAACTTGCCTTTAGGGTTCCTAATCCTATTCCTTGAATAACATCAAGAAGTGAATCAGCGATCTATGTTTGTGTGACAACCATAGATCCATTGAAACTGCTGACCAGCACTGTGACAGCGACAATCGGAATATCTCCTTCAACGAATGGCATCATCCAGAATGAGAGTACGCTCCCGCCAGAGTGGGTATTTTCTTGGTGATAGGAGGACCACTCGATAGATAGCTACTATGGTGTTCTGGTAAATGTTCTCATTAGGTGAATCACTAAGTGGCCCCACGACAGACAGATCTGTATGTACCGTATCCTGGTGGCAGTTGACGATGATGAACAGCGTGCGAAACAAATTGCTGAAGCGATCATAGAACTCCCACTCGAGACCAGTGACGTGGAAGCGATCGTCCTGAATGTACACGAAGAGATGGAAGCAGTTAGCGAAGAGGGACGCGTCAGCTCTGGCGATTATTATAATGATGACAGCATGCTTGAAAGTGTGAATACAGCTGCCGAGACGCTTGAATCAGCAGGTATTACCGTCACGAAGAGACGAGAACATGGAACTCCTTCGGAAGAAATTCTTGCGGTTGCCGAAGAAATAAACGCGAATTCCATCGCGCTCAGCAGTCAAAAGCGAAGCCCCGCTGGAAAGGCTATCTTCGGAAGCGTAACTCAATCTGTACTCCTCTCTTCAGATATACCGGTCATCACTACGACGGCGAATTGAGATGGGAACGTGGAGTAGTTGAATCACGATCGTCAGGCGCAAGTGTTGTAATTATCTCAATTTCGATCGCGGTGACCATGACTTCGATGTCGTTCGTGTGGTGAATTGAGTGGCTCAATCGAAAAACAGCGCTGCATGCCTCTGTTTTTCAGTCACAGGTTTCCCGATGATGGGTCTGTTTCCCACTATTGCTACGGATAGGTCGCTGATCATTACTAGATCAGCAGCCAGTATCTTTTGATAGAGATGACCAAGAGACCACTATCAGCAGGCCAGTTCCACCTAGCGATAATAGATCGGACCTCGCCTACATTATCTGAATCATCCTCATCGTCGATGAGGCTCCTCTATTCTCTCCATTCTCTTTGTGATGCTTTTACGAACGGCACTAAACTCATCAGCAATACGTAAGATCTGGTATCCGTCTTTCATCGCCGTATTGATAGACTCTGCATCGCTGAAGATACGGCCGACTGGGATACCAGCGCTCGTCGCTGTGTTCACAACGTACTTAATCGTCTCCTGAACCTCCTCGTGAGATCGGTCGTTCGGATGGCCTAACTGGACAGAAAGATCACCAGGTCCGATGAATACGAAACCCAGTTCTGGAACCGAGAGTATCTCTTCAAGGTTCTCTACTGCCTCCTTCTTTTCTATCATCGTTCCAATGCAGACATTCTCATCCTCCGCCGTAATATAGTCATCGTCACTGCCGAAGTTGGTTGCTCTTGAAGCATTTGTGCCACGTTGACCAGGCGCTCCATCGTAAACGTACCTGGTGGCTTCGATAGCGTCTCGGACTTCATCTGGAGTGTTCAATCTTGGGATCAACAGATTCCGTACGCCTGCGTCCAGTGTTTTGCGGATGAGACTCTGGTTGATGTATGGGATCCGAACGAGGAGTTCAATATTCGCCAACTCTGCCGCTCTCGTAAGACGCTCAAAGGTTCCACTATTCCAGGGAGTCGGTCCAGCGTGTTCGAAATCAAGCCAGACAAAGTCGAGACCTAAATCACCGTATATCTCAATTAGGTTCTCTGAGAACGTCGCAGCACGTGCTCCAAACACTCTCTCATCATTCTCTATTGCTTCTCGAAACTGATTGTGATGCTCCATATCATCCTCTACCATGAGAGCAGGCATAAAGATTGATACATACGATATTCTTGAAACCAGCATCATCCCTTCTATTCTGCGTTCCGGTGAGCAAATCATCCAAGACGGTACTTAGAGATTCATTCTCAATGATGGATCAATGGAATACATGCCGATTGCTCGAAACAGACTGTTAGTGATATCAAGACAGCCCTTCAGAAAGCGTGGTGAGGATAAGGACAATGGATTCGACACCTCGCTCATCCCCGTATCGAAGTTATAGGCGCGATTCTGATGCAAAGTCATCGATAGTCGACAGTCTGCGCTAACGCCGTCACATTACTCTCAAAAAGAATTAGAAGAGAATCTCCCTCGTATCAGATATTTAGCGACGATCAATCACTGCGTTGAATTCAGTCACTCTGGACAGGATTGTTTACCGCTTTGTTTACTGTGTTGTTCGGAACTTCGCCCCTGATAACCGATAAGACATTTTCGGCTACTTTTCGTCGAAGCTCTTTCCGGCTATCAATGGAGTAGTGTCCCATATGGGGTGTTAGTATGGCTCGATCCTGCTCAAGAAGCGGCTCGGACGATGCAGGTGGTTCCTCTTCGAGGACATCTAATCCTGCACCCGCAATATCACCTGAATCCAATGCATCGGCTGCAGCAGCTTGGTCAATCAGACCGCCGCGAGCAGTGTTGATTATGTATGCAGTGTCCTTCATCATCTCCAATTCATCCCTACCGATCATCCTTCGAGTTTCATCTGTCAGCGGTGCGTGTAGCGAAATGATATCTGAACGGTTGAGTAACTCCTCGAACTCTGCTGGTGTAACGTCGTGTTCACGAAGTACTTCATCGTCAACATATGGATCAAAGACAATGACATCCATTTCCAGAGATTGAGCCTTCTTAGCGAGATTCTGCGCGATATCACCGAAGGCAACCAGTCCGAGAGTTTGGCCGTCGAGTCGTTGAATCGGTTGAGCATCCGGACACCACACCCCATTTTTGACAGCCTCGTTTTGACTCATGACTCGCCGATGAAGAGCCAAGAGCAGCGCGAGTGCATGGTTTGAGACCTCTGTGATACAGTAGTCGGGAGCATTAGCGACGAGAATTCCATGCTCAGTCGCTGCATCCAGGTCGATGTAGTCAACACCGATACCGCGTCGAGAAATTACCTGACACTCCGACATTCGGGCAATAAGATCACGGTCGAACGTCTGGTGGCTGGAAATGACACCGTCGGCGCTCTCAAGAAGAGTTTTAATCGGTTCTTCAGCGGCTTCAGCATTGATGATCTCAACATCCTCAGTCGCTAGTACCTCTTGTTCGATGTCGAACTCGTCCGGAACGTTGTCCGTATATACTATCTTGAATGACATTGTATTTGATTAGTCTGGTTATTATTGGTTATGTATCGTTTGGTATTTTCAATTCTCACGATTGAATTCGAGTTCTCGAGCCGCTATGGGCATCGAGCCTCTGTGAGGTCGGGTTTCATCTCGTCACGGAAGGCGTTCACCAAGTCTAGCCGTTTAAGGGCAATCTCAGCATTTCCATCGATCACCCGATATTGGCCATACTCGTACGAGGCCATGAGTAGAAGTCGAATACTCCATATATAAAAGTTTTGCAATGGATGATGCATTAGTTCCAATCAGTAACCAAGGAGACTGCGACCAGCAGTACTCCTGTTCCGGATAGTCGAATACATTCCATTGACCAACTCGGGACCCATAATGGTCTTTCATGTGGAACTCATATTGGTTCTCTACTGTAATATATGAAGAAAGGGGTTGAGGACCAACTTATTACGGGGTACTAGCCCACCGGAGATATAATCATCTCGTTCCGCTATGTAGAACAGTCAGAGCAGAGGATC
The DNA here is from genome assembly GCF_059162405.1 of Natrinema sp. CRL1. NCBI lineage: Archaea > Methanobacteriati > Methanobacteriota > Halobacteria > Halobacteriales > Natrialbaceae > Natrinema > Natrinema sp. CRL1. The sequence continues at coordinate 149,154 of NZ_JBLVOY010000006.1, forward strand.
AAGAAACTATATTACCGCTCTTGAGACCGCAAATCAACCAATCGGCGGTATATTCAGATTTATAACAGTGAAATGAATTTGTGACAGATGGTCATAGGTCGATGGATCCTCGGTCAAAAATAGGACGAGTAATGCCCTCCATAGGAATCGCGAGGGAACGATCAAAGTTTCTATCGCCGTTACTCTGGATCGCATCGATTTTCAGCTATCTCTTTCCAGTTGTTCCAGTTTCTGGAGCAGGATTCGCCTGACAACGACAAGATGGTGAGAGATGAAAAATTATGGCTCCAGAATTCGACTAACCGGAACTTTATAAGTGCGGAGGCCATCTTCCGATGTATGGGAACAAAAGACAAGAAAGGAGAAAGGGTGAAGACGACTGAGATAGCCTTCAGTATCATCGAAACGCTCCAATCAATGGATGGAGCAAGAGTGACTGAAATAGCGGACAACATGGGTAGGGCAAAAAGTACAATTCATCGACACCTTTCGACGCTAGAATCCCTTGAGTATGTAGTAAAAGAAGGAGACGAATATCACGTCGGTCTCAAATTTTTCTCAGTCGGCGAGTATGCTCGAAATCGGAAAAAAGTTCATGAAATGATCCAACCCAAAGTTGCAGAACTCGCAGAGGAGACAGACGAACGAGCACAATTCATGGTCGAGGAGCATGGCAAAGCAGTATATATCTATCGTGAGGCGGGAAGAAAAGGTATTCAATCACCGAACTCAGAAGTAGGCCAGCGGATCCCCATTCATGTTACCTCAGCGGGAAAAGCAATACTAGCAGAACTCCCCGAAGAAAAGATCCACGACATCCTTCAACAACAGGAATTGGCAGCATCTACGGACCAAACAATTACGGATGAGAAAGAACTCCTCAATGAACTTGAGCTCATCCGGGAACGTGGCTATGCTGTGAATTCCGAAGAAAGTACAGAGAAGATTTGTGCTGTCGGCGTTGCGATCACATCACCCGAGGGGTATCCAATAGGGGGTCTCAGCGTCTCTGGACCCTCACATCGAATGAAAGGCGACTTTTTCAAAAAGGAGATCCCCGATCTCCTGCTCGGTACTGCCAACGAACTTGAACTCAATATCGCATATTCGTAAGATAAGAAGAGAAGTAGGCGAAATTCTGTTCACTGTCGGGCTGCGTTCCGACTGATTTGGCTAAAATCACCGAGTGATTGGTGGATCAAATGTTGTTGGTTACAGTGGTACCTTTGTAAAGAGAGTGGCTGGAGATGGGAAGATAGCACTACCTCGCAATTACAGTGGTACCTTTGTAAAGAGAGTAACTGGAGATGAGAAGATAGCGCTACCTCGTGATTACAGTGGTACCCTTGTAAAGGGGGTTAGAAGACAAAATACTTTTTGCCCTGAAGATCCAATAGTGTCTATGGTCGATAAAAACAGTGCATCATCAAAAACTACGTCATGTGACTGTAAACTCGGGCGAGTGGCGGACCGGTACGAGCTTTCGCGTCTTCATGAAGATCTTATTGCCTACTGGACTGGTGATGCGGATGAACAATACAGCACACGCGCCCTCGCAGCCATCGTTAACCAGCGCATACTCAAGGCAGCACTTGAGACAGCGGACATTTCATTCAAAGACGGAGAGGTCGAGAACACATACCGACTGCTCACAGACGAAGACGTTAGCAGCGGAACGCGAGTAGAGACACGAAACAGCCTCCAACGTGATGGTGTCGGCGTCGAACAAGTCGAATCAGACTTCGTCTCACACCAGACCGTCTATACTCATTTGACTGACTGCCTCGATACGTCGCTTGACTCACCGAGTGACAAGGAACGACTTGAACAGAGTGCAGACAAAATTGGTGCACTTCAGAACCGGATGACAACTGTTATGACAGACACAATCCAGCGCCTCAACCGCAGCAATATCATCAATATCGGTGAGTTTAATGTGGTCGTCTCCGCCACAGTGATCTGTGAAGATTGTTTCAGTGAATACACTATTCAAGAACTTACTGAGAAGAGGTCTTGTGAATGTCAGGATAACGAAACCAGATGAAGATCGACGCTGCATAATGTAAGTGTTTTAGAAGCAGCTGTCACGTACGAATCGACAATGCCTATGTAGCGTGACGTAGTCGTGTTCAGATCAGCTGATTCCATGCGGGTGTGGGAACCGTCTAGTTAGCGCAGCTTGAGGAATGATCTGGTCGTAGAGTTAGTTTGGATCATGCTCGCAGACCTGCTCAACGAGAGCTATGCGGCGGATTTGAGGGATCGTGGGAGCGTGAGCGGACGCAACGCCATCAGGGCGTTCGCCGTCCGGCTCCACGCGACCGGTTGTTCGCTTCGAGAGATACAAGCAATTCTTCGCTCACTCGGTGTTGAACGGTCTCACCAAACAATCTGGAATTGGGTACATCGACTGGCTGATAGCAGACCAAACCCGCCGATAGCGATGCGGTCTCGGATCGCTATTTGTGATTTACTGATAATATCAACGGAAACTGGTCTTGGGCGTACACTACAATAGAAATAGACTCACGATTACTTCTTGATGTCGCAGTGCTCGGACGCCAAGGCACCGATCCAACTGCTGCGTTTCTGCATAGAATCGCCGAGAAACGCGATCTCTCCGAGGCTGAGTTTCTCGTCGATGGTGCTAGCTATCTGACTACCCCTTTCCCGATTAAGGTTGAGCGATAACCTTGACTATGTCGATCGAAACCACCTCGAAAAGTGGTTTCACACGCTCAAAATGCTGATCGATCGCTTCCATAGCTCATGGGTGGGCAGTCGGGCGAGCGTCAGAGAATATCTTGAACAGTTCGTACACTACAATAACACGCATCGATCAGATAAGTCACTCAACGGATAGGTAGCGAGGGTGCTAAACTAGACAGTGCCTTGTGGCCAATTCTGTCGCAAGTTTGAGTGTTCTAAGTGATTAGATATCATACACTATGTGTCCAGTGAAATCAGCCATGTTCTAATATGCCCATGCAATAGTAACTACTAAGTTCTCCCAGACGAATGGTGTTGTATGATCCGGGAAACCGGTCGCGAAGGTGACCACGACGGTGCGGATGACGAACAGCACAGCGAAACCGTGACGGTCGATGTCTTCCAGACCTTCCGAGGCGACAGGTCGACGGACGACCGCGCGGCTGACGCGAACGATCTTCGACACCAGACCCGCCGGGGTGAGAAGAGCACGCTGACCCATGCCGAGTTCTGCCGGCTGTACGATCACGTCGGAACCGACCCAGTCCCATGTGAGCCGAGCGACGACGGTCAGACGGTCGCAGAGGCGGTCTGGGCGCGCTGGAATGTCGGCAGTGACTCAGAGAGCCGGGCGTTTCGAGAGGCCAAAACACGGAGTCTCGAGATGGGAGACGTAGTGTCCATCGAGGGAATGCTGTTTCTCTGTACGTCCTGCGGGTGGACCAAAATCGAACTGGGTGAGAGTGCATGAACGCTCGCTCGAGCGCACCCGCGGCCGACGCCACAGGAGAAATCGCCCTCGAGACTGTCGACCGCTACGACCGCGTCGACGTGCCGGCGCTCGATCTCGAGTTGACGATCGTCGACATCCTCGGCGACTATTTCGGTCGGCCGGGGCTCGTCGGGATCGACTCGAGCAACCAGGACCAGCGCTATCTGATCGCCGAACGTGATGAGGACGGCGTCGACGGCCTCCGGGTCGAGCGCTGGACCGGGACGACCTATCGCGAAGCGTTGCACGCCGGCGCGCTCGAGACCGGGAGTGGGGCGACCGATGCCGTCATTCCCGCTGACGGGAGTACGCGTGTTCGAGCGCGACAGCGGGTTCACGCGGGGGTGTGATCGATGGCTGCAAACCCCCCACTGCCCGACGGCTACGAGCTCACCAGCGAAATCAACGGCTGGCACCACACCCCTGACTCGAGCAAGAACGCTCACGTGTGGACCGACGGCGACGGCACGACGTGTGTCGCGGTCTTCGAGTTCGACGACGTGTACGCGAAGGTGATCGACACTCGAGCCGGGGCTGGCGAGGAACTGTTCCGAACCGAGTACGAGATCGACGCGACAGGCGTTGCCTACACCGACGCCAAGCGCGAGCACGTCCGTGATGGCATCGAGCGCGCTGTCGCATGGATGGAGTCCACTGCACCCGAGGAATGGTCCCATCCGGAGGTCTGCGAAGCCGTATTCGATACGCCCGCGGGCTACGAGTTGGCGCGGTACTTCCACGGCAACCGCGAGTCGATCATCTACTATCAACGCGTGGACACGGAAGATGTGACCCGACTGGCCGGGATCGGCAAACCCGACGAGTACACCGTCGAGACCTGCCCGTACCTCTATCTGCACGTCTGGAACGGCAGCGGGAACGCGACCGTTGCGCTCGCGCCCTGGTTGCACGCTCACGGACCGTCCTCGAAGCACCCAGAAATTCAGGAGATCGTCGAAACGCCCGAGGAATGCGGTCTTGAGGTCGCCGTGACGATGGCTCGGCAGTTCACTCGTGATCACTTCGATGGGGAAAGCGACGCCTCGGCATCCGGGCAGTCCGATCTGAACCAGTTCCAACAGACGGCACGGACTGACGGAGGTGAGAAACCATGAGTTGTGATCCACTGGATTGTCTCACGTGTCCATGCGGTCGCGAAGCACCGTGTTCAACCGCCGGCGGCAGCGGCCCGGCTACGTCGAATCCGACGCCCGGATCGGGGCCGTCCGAACCGGGACTCACCGATCACGCAGACGACGACGCGGAGTCGTGGGGATCCCTCGAAGGCCAGACGCCGGAGACGGCCGACCCAGACGAGATCCTCCATGACGCGAAGTCTCGCGATTTCGAGCACGCCTTTGCCCTTGTCAGCGGGGGCTATGACTCAGTCGCCGCGGCCCACTACACCTACCACAACGCGCCGTTCGTACTCGATGGGATCATCCACATCGATACGTCGATCGGACTGCGGGAGACGACTGACTATGTTGCCGACTTCGCGACCGATCTCGGACTCGAGTTGTACATCGCAGACGTCCGTCGCGACGCCGACGAGTACGCGACTCGAATCGAGACCTACGGCTTCCCGGGATCCAACAAAACCGCGCACAAGTGGGAATGGATCAACAACAAGGACAAGCCGCTGCAGACGCTCCTACAGCAGTTCGACGGCACTGTCCTGTTGATCTCCGGTGCGACACGCGAAGAAAGCGACGCCCGGTATGAGAAGGTTGACGCCAGCGGGATCGAGCTCAAAGACGGCCATCTGTATGCCTCTCCGCTGGCCCAGTGGACGCCGTCAGACGTGAAAGCGTATATCGACGACCAAGGCATCCCGCGCTCGGAGGTCGTCGACGAACTCTCTCATAGCGGCGACTGCCAGTGTGGTGCGTACGCTGACCGCTGGTTGGAACTGGATACGATTCACGAAAACTGGCCGTACATGTGGGCCTATATCCAGTCGCTCGAGGCTCGCGTGATCGATTCGGCCCGCAACGGGAACATGAAGAAGGAAAGCTACGAGGACTATGTCCTCTGGGGGCACGGATCGACCACCAAACGCGAGTTAGACCAGCGACTCGGGAACCGAGAGATGACGCTCTGTCAGTCCTGTGAACCCGCCGTTCCCGGTCTCTCGCCCGGTGATACGTATCAGACGCTCACCGAAGCCGCGTTAGGACTCGAGGACTCCAAGATCCCCGACAGCGAGACGGCGTTCCGAGATGCATTCGACGTGACCCAAGCGATTCCCGACGACAGCGGAGAACACCCGCTCGATGTCCTCCGGCGCGGGTACGAGGCACTGGATGATGTGGCCGACCGACTCGGTTACGACAATCACCGGGAGATGGTCGACGATCGTGCTCCCGAGGCGGTGGCCAACAGGGGTGAGCGAGAATGAGCGTCTACCGCGATCCGGCCGGCCGGCTTCGCGACGCCGATCAGGAGCGCGAGATCATCGAGATGTCCCTCGCTGACGCGTGTGGATTTGAGTACTACGCGCCGGCGGAACTCTCCTACGGCGACAGTGGCGACTTGGACTGGTGGTCTGTGTTCTGGTCGACTGTCGAGCGCCACGAGTCCGACGCGATTGCGACCGGACAGCGCTCGCTCGGGGATTTCGATGCTTCAGTAAGGAGAAAATCATCATGAGATTTGTCTCGACGGGGAACAGGCTTCACAAATGAAATCGATCCATCGCTAAATGGCAGATAAATACCCTATGACATGACTTGAACAGATTGACGGTAACAAATACTCGGTGATGAACATGTAGGTTAGTGCTGAGAGGGCGAGCCAGAAGGAAGTTCCAATTGGCGTCGATCATCTTGTGTCTTGGTCGTCTCTACTGCGTTACGCCAGTGTGTAGGGCGATCGGATCGGCTGGCACGCCTGCCGAACTCGGCCAGTTCAAACGAGGTGGGAGTAGCACCGTCAATCTCGGTTAGGAAATCCTGAATAAATGGCCAAGGATCGTCATGGCTAAATATATCAAAATTTGGTTGTCTATGACTAGATAGCAGTATTTTATAGAGCGATCCCATAAGCGATGGACGTTCAACAAGTTCGGAGTCTTCGCCTAAAAGACTCAGAACGTGCATTAATTCTCCTTTAAGATAATGACATCCAACCCCACATTCATAGTTAGAGTTAATCTTGTCGGTGTGGTTCGTCGCCATTTGCCAATAATATTTTGGAAAGTTTGCCCCCATCTGGACGTTTGCCGAGAGAGAGGTCCACATTCGTGGGTTGACTTCAGTAAGGTAGAAGTCGCCCGTTTCCGGGTGGCGCATGTACTCGATACAAGCGAGGCCGTGCCATTCCAGTTCCTCCAGTAGCGCCACTGCAGTGTCCTCCAGTTTAGGTAGATGGGTAGACTCGCGATAGACGCCACCTCCGCCGGTGTAGGATGGGGCTCGTATCTGTTCGTGATGGAATATCGAAAGTGGATCACCGTGATCACAGAGCGCAGCGACCATATACTCCTCATCAGTCGAGATGAATTCCTGAACGATAGGATCATGGCCGAACGTAGCACGAAGTTCAGTCGCATTCACCCCCTCTCCGGACTGTACGTGTTCAACTGTTTTATTCTGGCTTGTCTCGCCCTGAGGAACGGTGTCGACGTACTCGTTGACGAGAAGATTGTATCGAGATTTAATGATCGATGGTGGATCCCATGCTTCAACTGCTCTGAGCGGGGTTGTTTTCGGCACTGGAACGTCAGCAGCTTCTGCAGCTGCTGCCAAACGTACTCGATCATGAACGCGTTGGAGCGTCTCCATATTCGGCCAAGGGGTTGAGATATATTCGGCGAAAGCCTCTCGATGCTTCGAAAGGACGAATGCGTCTTCTTCCCGAACTGGAACGATTGTTCGAACATCTTCACGGCGAGCAAGTGCAAGTAATGCTTTTGAATACTCTTCAAGATCTGTCGTTGGATCAGGAACAAGGATAGCTTCATCACAGTATTTCGATGCGAAAGAAATCGCATATGGATCTTCAGAAACAACGATTGTGTGAACTCCGAGTGGGGACAGCGAACGAAGACAGATACCAGTACTCGGAACGGCAGCAGCAGGGACAACAACTGATTCTTTTTCGGCAGGGATTCGACTTAAAGATGAATCACTTTGGGTGGCCATTAGTTGTATTGGTTACAGCTATGTCCCCGCGTATAGCCATTACTTACAAAGAAGATACTATCAGGTCAAATTATGAGATTTTCTATGAGGTTTTGGCGAATATACCACTATTATACAACAAGATAGACTTGGGTATCTAAGAAAATTGTTTGTATTGTGTTCGTCCGAACCATGTGGAAATGGAATGGCATGAAGAACTGTGATTTTCATCTATGTCAGTTAATGGCACCCAGTCGAACAGTGTCTCTACAAATGGATCTGCGGCCCACACTGAACCAAACAACTCTCCAATGAGAGTTCAGGTCCTGTATGGACGCCTTTGATCGGTGGCAACAAAAAGAAAAAGAATGATGATTCTATTGACTAGTAACTGCCATCACTGATGCATCTGTTTTACTTTTAAATGCTATTTCAATAGTAACATATATCGGTCTAGAGTTTCTATAGTGGTGTAACGACCGGGAAATCCGGTTTTCAGGTGACCACGATGGCGCAAACAGCAGATACAGAGACAGTCGAAGTACCAGCATACTACGCTCGAGAAATCGAGGAACGCGAACAGATCGCTCGAGAGTGCCCGATCGATGTCTATTGTTCGTCGATCAACCCGAGATGGAGTTGGCCGTTCAAACTCAATTCCTCGCGAGAACGGCGTCTGAGTGCCCGCAACTCGTCGGATACGTTCATGATCGATCCCGGCGCGTACAATCCTGCGTGTACGCTCGAGATCGGCCACGCGGCGTCCAAGACCAACGCCGACTACGTCCTCGCGAAGGATCTGCCGCCGGCCCACCCGACCCACGGTGACGATGCCGACCGGCATCTCTCGAGTATCCGCGTCTCGCAGAACTACGTCGCCCAGAATCGGGTTATGCGGCGGGCAGACTCCTACACGGTCGGGCAGTGGGAATGCGCTCACGACGCTAGCGTGATCGTCCCGATTCAGCCGCCTTACGAGGACTCACTGGCTGCGATGAGCGAACCCGTCGAATACGATCAGACGGTGACCGTCGACGGGACGCCCTACCGGAAGGAAGACGGCGAGTGTGTGACGGTGAATCTGCTCGCTGACGACGATATCGACTACTACGCGATCGGCGGGATGCTCTCGATCGACGACGTGCACGAGCGCATCGAGGCGATTCAGTTCGTCCGCGACGAGCTCGGCTCCGACGTTCAACTCCACGCGCTCGCTCCCGGAACGGAACCCGAAATGATCCGGACGCTGCGAGAGAACGCCGACCTCGTCGATTCGCTGGACGTGTCGACGCCCGAAAACGCACCCTCGAAAGGGAAGGTCCCCGATCGCGGCTGGCACCAGCACACGGTCAACGTCACCGGCGGGACGGATTCGACCACGACGCGGGCGCTCGAGTCCGGGCGGATCGCCGTCGAACTCGCCCGGCAGTTGACGCCCGGAAAGTACGACGAGTACGAGTACGGCACCCTTGGCGATGAGGCCGCCCTCGAAGAGAGGAGTGATCAGGCAACGATCACCGAGGGGTGGTCGGCGTGATCGAAGGGACGATCGTCACCTACGACTGCCGACTCTCCGAGACGAACCACCGCATCCCGAGCGACGAGGTCCGAGTGCTGAAAGACGGTGACGGGGATTTCGTCGTGGCCTGTACCTGCGGCGACGACGATCTCGAGGACGCTGACGAGAAACCGCACCTGACGCCCGATCAGTTCGTCAATATCGGTGCAAACGCGCCGTCGCCGTCAGAGTGGCTTCGGCTCGAGAAGATCGCCGATGGATGGTACAACGCTGATCCATGGAGGCCACCGGAGGGATACACCGGCACCCGCGCACAGCGGCGGACTCGGACTCGGAAGCGAGCGAAACGACTCGCCGACGACGCTCCGGGTGCAATCGATGGCGGGGAAGACGCGGCCGACCAGGCGGCTCGCGAAGTTGTCTGCCCGGAGTGTGACGCCGGGACCGGCTCGAAGTGCCAGCGCCCGTCCGGGCACCGTGTCCGGAAGTGTCACAGCGCTCGCGTCGACGCCGCGAAAGAGGCCGGTATTCTCGAGAGCGACAGAGAGGAGAAGCCGACCGATCAGACCGAACAGGCCCCGATCACGGGGTGGTCTGCGTGAGCGCCGTCGACTCGGTCTTGGATCCGCTGGAGACAATCGAATCTCGAGGTGTCAGCCGCTACGACGTGTTTCGGGACTGGAGTCGGCTCATGCTCGCCGCGCTGCAGGAAGACGACGACTGCTACCTCGAGATCCTCGAGACGTACGACCGAGGGCGTGATCGCGACCGCGGATCTCGAAACGCAGACCTGTTCGCTGCTGCATTCGGCGAGCTTATGCAGGCGATGGAAGAGACGAACCGGGACATCCTCGGCGAAGTCTACGAGGCGTGGGGGATGCAATCCGACGAGTTCGGGCAGCACTTCACGCCCCACAATATCGCCGTAATGATGGCTGAAATGGAAACAGCCGGTGACGGCGAGCACGAGCCGCCGGTGACGATCGCCGATCCCGCATGCGGATCCGCGAGGCTGCTGGTGCTCGCAGCGCGTCGGTTCGACGTAGAGACGTTCTGCTTCGGCCAAGACAAGGATCTGGTGTGCGCTCAGATGGCCGCACTCAATTTCTGCTTTTTCAACATCGACGGCGTCGTCGTGTACGGCGACTCGCTCACGATGGAGCGGCGACGTGCGTGGCGAACACGAAACACGGTCGTCGGTGGGGAGATCACAGAACTTGAGGATCCTGAATCGGTCCCGGTCCCTACCTCGTGTGTTCCGGACAGCGACGACGAACCGTCTGCCGACGAGGTAGTAGTCGAAACTGCCGGATCGGACGAACCAGGGCAAGCAGAACTCCGCGAATTTATCGTAGGTGGTCAGACATGAGCGTCAACTACCGAATCGGGGATGCCCTCGAGATTCTCCGCGACGAGCCCGCCCGCAGCGCTGCGTTCATCCATCTTGACGACGCGTGGGCGCGACCGAGCCGCAACGGCGCATTCGGTGTCGAGTACCCGACGCATCCCTTCGATGCTGATGCGGCCGACGCGGTCGAAGGCGAACCCGGCGTCGAGACGGGACTGACCGTCGTGGACATGCTTGAGGCGTGCTATCGAGTCCTCGAGCCCGGCGGCGTACTCGCCGTCGACGTGGATAGCTATCTCTGCCCGCGCGTGCTCACCTACGCGAGCGAGACGTGGGGCCGGGACTGCTATACCGTTCACGAGACGACGCTACTCACCAAGGCCGGCGAGCCCGACCGATCGACGCCCGGCATGTACGGCTCGAGTGGCGGCTATTCGACCGTTCTCGTCTGGAAAGACGCCGCGCCAGTCCCGCAAGGCTACGGCGGCCGGGAGTTCCACGAACTTCGCTGTGCGTGCGAACGCCAGCGAGAAGACTGGTGTTGGGGGACGGTGAAACCACTCGGTCCGGCACTCGGTTGGATCCGGACCTATACCGACGCCGGTGACCGCGTGATCGTCCCGTGTGCCGGCACCGCGCCGGTTGCGATCGCCGCCGAACGCGAGTACGGATCGGACGCCGACGTGCTCGCGATCGACGTAGAATCAGATGCGAAGTCGGCGTACGAGCGCCGCCGGGCAGACGAATTGGATTGGCAAGGATCGCTCTCGAGGTGGGTGGAAGCATGACCGAGAACGGCTTCGTCCCGACGCCGGACCCGGTCGCCGATCTCGCAGCGTCGACGGCCTTCGGAGCCGAGCGCCCCGGTCATGTCGGCGACGACGATCGCCGCGGCCGCCTCCTACTGCCGGGCCTTGGGACGGGGAATCTCTACGACGGCGTTCGTCGGTACTGCACGAAAAGAGACGGCTGGTCGACGGCTCGGAAGTTTGACTACCCGCTTCCGGAATGCATCGGCGTCGAAACCGATCCCGACCGGATCGACGAGTTCGAGGCCACCCACCCGGATGCGGAGATCGACATCCGTGAGAGGGATTTCCTCCTCGAGCCACCGGAAGAGACATTCGACTGGGTACTCGCGAACCCGCCGTTTGTCTGCTACAACGATATCGACGCGGCCAAACGCGACCAGTATCGCGAGCAGTTCCGGATCGCACAGGGACGATTCGACCTGTTCGTCCCGTTTTTCGAACAGTCGATGCGGCTGTTGAAGCCGGGTGGGTCTCTGCTGTTCATCCTCCCGATCCAAGCGTTGCTCGTGCCCGCGTTCGAACCGCTTCGGAAAGAGATTCGCGGCCATTTCACCGAGCCGATCTTCTATCTCCCGCCGCAGACGTTCGACGAGAAGGTCGAGACCGTGATGGTCGGCGTTGAGAAGCGCCGGTCGTCGCCGAGCCATCCCCTATGGCTCGAGGAATTGCGTGGGTGGGAGACCCGAGAGATTCTGACCGGACTTGATGTCGACGACATCGACGCCGCGATGGATCACTACTACGACGAACACGCGTTCACAGAACGAATGCTCGAGTGGGAAGAGGGACGCGACCGTCGCGACCAAGATGGCGGCCGCCAATCTGGTCTCGATCAGTTCCATGGCGGTGAGAGTGCATGAGTCCCCACTGGGAGGGTCCAGACGACGCACCCACCGCTATCGATCTGTACGCTGGCTGTGGTGGCATGACCTTCGGCCTTTTCCTCGCGGGCTTTCACGTCCGCGCATCCTGGGAGATCCGCGCCCCCGAGCGGTACACGTATCACACCCAGCACTGCCAAGGGAACGGTCTCATCCAGTACGGCGATGCGACCGACATCGACCCCGCGAAGGTGCCCGACGACCTAACCCTCCTCGCTGGCGGCCCTTCCTGCCAAGGATGGAGCGCGGCCGGCGGCGAAGTCGACCCCGAGGACCCGCGGAATGAGCACGCGTTTTCGATGATCGAGTGGGCCGACGCTTGCGAACCCGAGCTCGTACTCATCGAAAACGTCGTCGGGATGACTGAGTTGCACGGCCCTCTCCATTCGGCGCTCGTCGACGCGCTCGAGGACGCCGGCCCGGGATACGAGGTTCGGACCCTCGAGTTGAACGCTGCCGACTACGGCGTCCCCCAGCGACGCAAGCGCGTCTTTATCGTCGGCGTTCGCGATGGACTCCCGACGCCCGATCCGTGGATGCCGCCGGCGACCCACCGGGACGGACAGCGCCGACTTGTCGAGTTTGGATGCGGGAACTCGCTCGAGGGGTACGCGACCGCCCGCGAAGCCTTCGAAAACGGCGGGGACGGACCGCTGCCACGGCCGCTCGAGTCCCAATCCCCGGCTGACGATCCCGTCCACGTTACGATCGACGAGATGGTAGCCTATCGCGACGATGCTTCCGACCGCTACCGCGTCGATCCGCACTCGTTGAGCGAGATCATTGAACGCGATGGCGAGAAGGTCTGGATGCCGCCGAACCACGTCGCGATCGATCACGACGATAGCGTCCGTGAGTCCCTCGCAGAGTGGCCCCACGGCTACAGCGGGCGGTCGACGACTGACCGCCGGCTAGCTCCGGATGACCCCGCGCCGACAATAACCGTCTCACAGTCGACGCCTCCGGCTCACTACGCCGGTCGCTCACCCGCAAACCCGGATGCCGCGCTCGAGGACGTACGTCGGCTCACAGTGCGCGAGGTCGCCCGCCTACAGACGTTTCCGGACTTCTACACCTTCGCCGGGAACAAAGACGAGCAGTACCGGCAGGTCGGAAACGCGGTTCCTCCGATGCTCGCCGCGACCATCGCGACGCACCTGCGTGACCAGGTCCTCGAGAGTGAGTCCGAAGCGGCTGTCGAATCCGAGGTGATCGCATGAGCGCCGTTCGGCGACCCGACTACCTCCGCGAGACACCGCGTATCGATCGGAATGCGGTGCCCCAAGAATGGACGTCTAAACAGCGACTGCAGGTCGTCGATCTCTTTTCGGGACGCGGTGGGGTCGGGCTCGCCGAGTGGCTCGAGCCCTGGATGTTCGCCGGCTTCGATATCGAAGACTACAGCGAGACCTATCCCGGACGGTTCGCCCAACAGGACCTCCTCGGTGATCGGCCATCTCTGGACGATCTCGCCGAGTCGATCGGCATGTCGACCGGACCAGCGTACGACTCCATGCTGGTCGATCGCGGCCGCGTCGATCGGCCCGATAGTCTCCCCGTGCTCCGAGGGTTGACAGCCGACGTGGTCTGGGTATCCTTCCCCTGTACGGCCTATTCGTCGTTGAGCGCGACCCACTACGGCTCGAAAGAGGCCGCACTCGAGGCGAATCCGCGGATCACCGACGAGTTCCGAGAGTTCTTACTCGAGATCGCGCCACACTATGTGATCGAAAACGTGCCGGGTGCAACTCGAGTCGGTGATCTGGACGCGAACTGCCGCGTGAACGGGCTCGCGTTCGGGGAGCGCTACGACCTCGAGCGCCACTTCGAGACGACCTTCGATGTTCCTGACGCCTACCTGCCCGGTGAGGCTGGGATCACGGTCGACACGCGTGATGACCAGTCGATCGCCGAGCTCGCCGAGGCAAAAGGCGTCCCCACAGCGTGGGGCAAGCAGGGCGTTCGAAGTGCGATTCCGCTCGAGTACGTCTGGTGGGTACTCGGCCACTGTCCAGCGATCGATATCCCGATTCCAGAGCGCAAGCAGTGGACATTCGACGACATTACTGGAACGACAGGACAGCACTCGATGTTCGGGACCGGCGACTGTGGCGGGCACAAATGCAACGGTGTGTGTCACGGCGAGCACGGCGTGTACTGACTGCGAGACTCTGGTGATTGAGAGACAGGCCACGTCGGAAGCAGTACAGCAGCCGATTTCGCTGAAACCTGCAAGACGACTGTACTAAATACAGGCGAACGATGCGCTGCGACAGTGGCCACAACAAATGTATCTGACTTGATTCTCTATACCATCATAGATGGAGCGAGCAGGGGCTATGGATATATTTCAAGCTGGCATCGATAAAGTCCCTCATGAGGTGGCAATCGTCGATGCTGATGGTACTATTGTCGCTGTTAATCAGGCTTGGCGTGAATTCGCTGACACCAACCACGGCAATCATCCGGATTATTGGGTAGGTCAAAATTACTTCACGATTACAGAAGAGGCTGATGAAGATCTTAATGACGTGAATATCGTTGAGAAGTTGAAGGCGGTCATAGCCGGCGAGATCGGCGAATATTGCCACGAATATCCCTGTCACTCCCCTACCGACCAACGTTGGTTCCGATTAGATGCTCATCGCTTTCACCACGAAGGCAACCCCTATCTCCTCGTTGCTCATGCCAATATTACTAGCCAAAAGATCGCAGAACTACAAGCCAACGCTCGCACCCAGCAGCTTGAAACTATTATAAATGTCTTGACGCATGACCTCCGGAATCCACTGAACGTTCTCGAGGGATACGTGGAGATGTTGGCCGTCGATATTGATGATTCAGAGACGATTGATACGCTCCAACAGGCGATCACCCGCATCAGTGAAATCACAGAGGCCACGCTTGAATTCTCGCAGGCCGGGGCTCTTTCGGATATCGAACCGGTTTCCGTCGAAGACCTCGCGCAGACGGCATGGATGGGAGTCTCAACGACAGATGCGAAATTGATCATCGAGTCCTCACAGTCGCTAATCGGCGACCAGAGATTACTATTACAACTGTTCGAGAACCTGTTTCGGAACGCCATCGAACATGCAGGACCCGAATGCACAGTCGAAGTCGGTGTCTGTAGAGATGGGTTCTATGTCGAGGATGATGGAGCCGGTATCTCTGAATCTGTACGAGAGAAAGTAATACAAGCCGATTATTCGACCCAAGGAACTGGTGGCCTGGGATTGCCGATTGTCCAAGCAATTGCGCATGCCCACGGAGCGGATCTACTTATTATAGATGCCGAGAACGGCGGCGCACGGTTCGAATTGACAGGCTTCGATATTCCTCCAGAATCTCCTGTAGATATCGAATAGCGCTTCGCCTTTCGCGGTGGCTGGATAGCGTTCGAACTTACCAATCTCGCGAAAACGGCTGGCTGGCATGCGCTGTGTATTAACACGAATCGCCGACATCTCTTGAAGTTGGTAGGATCTCAGTGGTCAGTTCACACACTCCTACTAAGAGAACTTGGCCGGCGATAGATATTTTACTAGTCGGTTGCATGTATGAGATGGCCCGCGTCGCTCGATACGGGCCACGAGGGCATCGGCCCTCGGCACAACACCCCGTCAGGGGCAACCTACCGAATCCACCAGACTCACTTCGAACACGCCGATCTGTTCCCCACCTCAGATCGGCACTCCCCACTCCCAATTCAAAGTCCTGCTGACCCACCCACCACTTTCCATTCGAAGCCGTTTTCGAATTTTTGCACACGAGACTCGTGAATAAGGTTCTACTGAGATAGAGATGGGACCGGGTACATAATTGTAATTTGACTTCCCTGTGGTTCATTCGATGTGATTTCCAAATCACCCCCGTGTTGTTCGGTAATCCATTTGATCAACCATAAGCCGATCCCACTTGTATGAGAGAGCGGAGTCTCCTTACCGCTGAGGACAGGTTCAACCTCTGATATCGGGATGCCGTGTCCATCATCAGCGATACATAGTTTGACGTATTGGAGTTGTGTTTTCGTAACGACATCTGCTGTTAATTCGATCGTCGGGGCTGACTCTGGATGGTACTGAATGGCGTTAGTGATGGCTTCAACGACTGCCGTTGTAAACTCGGTTGGAACCTCAATACCAGTTTGGTGGATTGTACTATTGATGCTACAGTTGGGATACTCTTCCTGAAAATCCTCTGTCACCTGTGTGAATAGAGTCTCAATAGGAATCTGCTCTAATCCTTTCGTCGTATGTTGCTCGAGTCGCTGAATTTTCTTTGCGGATTTAGTGAGAGACATCGTTTGGTCAGTAATCAGTTCTGCCATTCTCTTCACCTCCTCTTGCTTCTGAATACCGTCTGACTGAGAGAGGGTATCGAGTATCTCTTCTGAATACCCATGAATGATATTAAGACTATTTCGAAAGTTGTGACGGAGTATTCGCTGAAGAACGTCTAAGCGCTGTTGTTGGTGAACGTAATCAGTGATATCACGTCCAGAAGCAATAATTGAAACAATCTGACCATCGTTCATTACGGGACGGAGTATTCCTCTTGTCAGTCGCTGTTGATCGTCCTTTGTATAGTACTTGCTTCTGAATTCAACATATTTGCCAGTCGCCGCCTCTTCAACCCGTCGTCGGATATCGTCTTGTACGATCTGTGAATGTTTCCACCATGGTCCCTCCCACCATGGTGTCCCAATAAGATCGGTTTCAGTCGGGCTTACAAGATCAACGGCAGTCCGATTTACGCGTTGTATCGTCCCGTCTGGCGCAAGGAGCGCCATTTGAACATGGGGATCATCAAAAATAGTCTGGAGATATGGTTTCTGCGGATGAAGAATTTTCTTGTCCGAGGATTTGTCCCCCATATGATATTCACATTTAGTTATCGTCTGTATATATATTCCGATCGACTGTTAACGATGGTAGAGTAGTAGGAATACAGGCGAAACAGCGAACCAGCATATAGACACCTGCCTTACAGTATATTGTTTACTATACCATTATATGTCTAAAAATGTATAAAATTATTTGTAGTTGCTATATCGAGTGGTATTCTATACAGTGCTATTGGTGACTCAGACAGGCGTTCCAGCCAACGTATTTAAGAGTAGAACAAACTAAAAGAGAATACTTACTCGTGACTTGCCATCCCACTACATCAGGATATCAAGCCCTCGTCGACAATTTTCCGAACGGAGTGTTAGTGCTATTCGATGCAGACCTCTATTATCAGATCGTTGGTCCTGAGACGCTCCCATTCTCAGGACGGAAAGCGGCAGATATGACTGACCATCACTTGTTCGAACTCTTCCCTGAAGAGACAGCGGTCGAGCTCGAGCCGAAGCTTACGGCAACAATTGAGGGTAACTCTTGTTCATTTGATACTAGATATGAGGAACGAATTCACCATGTCGAAACGAAGCCTGTCCGTATCGAGGACGATCCACATGGCGTGTTGGTTACACAGGATGTTACTGATGTACGCCAAACGTCTCACGAACTCGAAGTTCAGAACGAGCGTCTAGACCAGTTCGCAAGTATGGTGTCTCATGATCTTCGGAACCCGCTCTCGATCGCTCTCGGGGAACTCGAACGATATCAAGAGAGTGGCGACGATGCCAGCTTAGATGAGGTTGAGAACGCGCTCAACCGTATCGAGGACCTTATTGTCGATCTCACGACGCTCGCCCAATCCAGTATACCGTCTGACGAACGCGAACCGGTCTCGCTGGCGACAGTTGCCCAAGACGCATGGAAGTTGATCGATTCCCAGTCAGCGTCGCTTGAGACAGAGGACTGTACGATTGTCGCTGATCGAAGTCAATTGCAGGCGCTCTTCGAGAACCTGTTTCGGAACGCAATTGGTCATGGTGGAAGGGACGTGACTGTTCGCGTCGGTTCGGTAGACCACGGCTTCTACGTTGAAGACACAGGTGTCGGAATCCCATCCCAAGAACGCGACCAAGTATTTGAACACGGGTATACAACGGGGTACGGTGGGAGCGGTGTTGGACTGACGATCGTGAAACGAATCGCGACTGACCACGATCTCGAAGTTTCAATTTCTGAAAGTCCTGAAGGCGGTGCTCGATTCGAGTTTTCGGATAGTGACGGGATACGGATGGAATAGTCCCTCTTAGGGTTTTCAAGCCAGATTGGCTTTTACACAATGAGTCCCTGTACTTACTGCTGCCTGCGATCACTTATTCGTCTCTGGTGAGTTCCCAGACACAATATTTGCGGTAAGTATAGGGCAATCACATATCGCTTAGTGCAGGTAAAGTACCTACTATTATTTCAGTGAGGAATCAGGCATCTGGGGCCATATCTATAGATATGGAAAACGAGTCATCGTATGGCATCTCCTCACTAATATTTAGGACAGGAGAAGTAACTGGCCCCCCATAGTCAAACTCTTCCGTCACAGTTCCTCGGTCCTCAATCGTAACTTCGGCTATATACTCTCCTGTCTTCTCTGCGATAGGGGCGTGATTTTCGTACCTAGTATTCTTCTCCATCGTAAAACTAGTTTCTTCGGCCGTGGTGAATCGCCAGACGGTGCTTGATTTCACTGGTTCACGGCCTGCGTGATGTTGTAAACTGCACACATCAAGACGAGTTCTCGAAATTCGCCGTACCAGGTTCGCGCACGCACGGCGTCG
>NZ_JBLVOY010000007.1:0-166339 GCF_059162405.1 Natrinema sp. CRL1
CGAGCGGGCGTCACCGAACTACCAAGGCTAACATCAGATCCCATCTGTACGGCGGACCGCAGGGGTGGAATCCTCATCTCGTGCGGATGTATTCGTAGGCCGTCTGGGGTACATAACCCCTTCGGACTCGAGTCACCCGCAGAGGCAGCGTGCGTCAGGCACGCCGCCTCTTTCTCCGTATATATTCACAATCGCTGGTTACTACTTAAGGCCTACGAACCGAGACTCCACAGAGAGTGAGTACCACACAGGATTACAGGACAATATTCCAATTATGATCTCGAGCATGGCAGAAATTTGTAATATGGGCTAACTCAGTACCGGACTGGAGCCCGATAGATATAGTAGCTCTTGAAACGATTTACACACCGATCGCAACGCTATCCTGCGATCGGGTGTGCATTGACTTTCAAGAGCTACTATACGTGCCATACGGAGGTCGATGCAGCCCTTTGCTAACGCGTCGTGAGTCTCCGAGTGCAGACTACAGACAGCGCTCGAATTATCCATCAATACCCTAACTTCTCCCCCCTCAGAGCGGTTTTTACAGCAGTGTTCGTTGTGTTCTCAAATTAATTCTACACGCGTGCGCGGCGACGGCCTCAAGGTAACATGCAGATGAAACGAAAATCATGCTGTGACGAATTATTGACAACGCCTCAAAGGGAGTGAAGCATGCGCCATACGCTGGACGAATGGGGTGATCGTCTTGCGCGACCACAACCGCGTTGTGGCCGTGTGCGTTCGCTGCGAGTCGGCATACGCAGCGAAAGAACTCTTGAGCGGTCTGATCCGCCCCATCGGAACACAATCGTGTTCCTGTGGGTGCGAACGATTCCACGCACTCGGGTGAATCGCTCCCCGTTCAATATTTTCGGGTACGTCTCGTGAGCCTACACCCAATATGCGGGGGACCAGACACATCCCTCGCGGGCGGTTAAGTCACACCTGCCGGATGAAAGCCGATGTCCGAACTGTAACAAGGGATTGGGTGAACAGGTCAGAAAATACGTATCTGACGGCTCCCCGGTCGCGGACTTCGTCTGTGTCCTTTTCCCAACAGACGAGCCAGATATCCTGCTCGCGAGCGCAATCTGCTAGCTCGGAGATCACCGTCTGTGGACCCGGTTGCTCGAGATATCGGCGCTCGTAGTCGACTGAATCCCACGCGATCGCGGCCGGGTTCGGCTTGCCGTTGTCGTCGGCAGCTTCTTCGACGACCTTGTACGCGTTCAACAGGTCCTCCGGTGGCGCGACAGCCGGGATATTCCGATCCGTAAGCCGCGAGAAGAAGTCCTGCGGGTAGCGGACCACCCCGAATACGGCGTCCCCGTCAGCAGGTTCGAAACTCGAGTTGAGCCCACCGAAGTAGGTCGTTCGGACGGTCACCGCGACTCACCCACGGTTACCGCCGGATCGATACCCTTGGGATCGATCACGTGCGACCACGTGAGCTTCGCGACCTCCTGTTCGGAGCGCGACCCGCTGACCTCGTACCACCGCCCGGCGAGCAACTCGTCGACGAGCGTCGCTGGCACGATCGCCCGCGCGACCTGCGGCAGTCCCGGCCGCGGGAGATAGACCACAAACAGGTACATCCCGCCCGCCTCGAGCAGTTGCTCGTGGGCGGCTCGCTTGACGTAGAACCGCCCGCGGGTCGACCGACCGCCGTTGCTCGTCTCGATCTGGCAGCCTTTGATCACGACCGGAACCGCCGGCTCGACGAGCACGATTCCGTAGAACGGCAGCGACCGACTCGCCTCGAGGACGGTAGTCGTCCGAGCGTCGTGCCACGTCGCGGTGTGATCGCTGACGTACTCGAGTTCGTCGACGACCTGGGCGGTCTCCGCCTCGAGGGCGTCACCGCTGGCCTTCGAACTCTCGAGTACCGACGCTCGAGAACTCATAGTGGGACCTCTCGCGTGTTCCGAATCGCGCGCGTACACTCCGGACAGAGCCGGCGAAGTGCGTCAACGCGATCACCGCACCGCTCGCACTCGTCGGATTCGACGAGGTGGCTCATCGCGACCCACCATCTGTTCGCTCAGTACCCGGCTGTAGTGATTGGCAGAGGTGAACAGGGTAGCCACTTCGTAAACAGAAATCGATAACGATATGCCCACTAATCGAGATTGCGTTGACGAACTGGGTGAACAGTATGACACAGCACAAACGCGTCGTCGGTGTCTGCGAGTGCTGCGAAGCAGTGTACGCCGCAAAAGTACTCTCGTCGGGACGAATTCGTCCGATTGGACGGGACCACTGCTCCTGTGGAAGCAAGAGGTTCCAATCGCTCGAGTGATCGGTACCGCTCGAGGACTGTCCGCCGCCGCCGACCCGCACCTCCCGATCGTCGAGCGCACGACGAACGTCCTCATCAGTTGCTTGATGGGACGGGTGGGCGATGAGCGTTCGACTCTCGACATCGTACAGGCGACTCGCCCGAACGAACCCGTCACGCATCGGCCTCACCGCCGTGACGGCCGGGCGACCTTTCCGGATCGGGGATCGATACGTCGACGCCAGCAGCGGAGCCGCGGCTCAGTCGAGCGTAGGTATCGCAGTCGCCACAGCGATGGGCTCGATCACCGTCGTCACCGAAAACGCGCCGGAATCGGTCAGTGACGTGGGCTCCGCAGTGTTTGCACGTCGATCGATCGACCGACGGGAACGGAGCGACCGTCACGCCGACCACCTCGTTTCGGCTACTACTTTCGCAAGACAGCGGCGACCCGGAACCAGTGACTGGTTCAGTCCAGGTTCAAACGGGGTAGTTCGGAAACAGAAAAGACGTGCTTCGAGTGGTTGAAGCTCCGCTTAGTGACCGAAGAAGATTCGGCCACGCTTCAGGGTTTTTGCGGATGGGCCCTGACGGATTCGAACCATCGACCACTCGGTTATGAGCCGAGCGCTCTAACCAGACTGAGCTAAGGGCCCGTCAATCGGGAAAAATCGTGCGCGGTAATTAACGCTTGCTGTCCGGTCCGCTCGAGAAAAAACGGCCGGCCGCTACGCGGACAAGGCCTCGAGTTCCTCGTCGCTGAGTTCGGCCTCGAGTTCCGCCCGAGTATGGGAGTCAAGGACGTCCTCGCGCTCCTCGGCGTCGAGTTCCGTGACGGATTCGAAGTGGTGGCACATAGCAGTCGAATGGACGTGCGTGTGCTCAATAAAGGCTGTTTCAGGCGAGTTGACCGATCGTCTGTTACCTCGAGATGGACAAGATGGGCACCCCCTGTCGTGAAGGCACTCTCGAGTGCGTTGGGAGCGGCATCTGCCGTCGGTGTTCCGACTGGAAGCCGAGGGACTGCTAACAGCAGATCTACTCGCTCCCGTAGTCCGCGAGCGTCTGGTCGCTCGCCTCGGTTCGGTGACGCGTCGCCAGTCCGGCGAGGTGTGGCGTCTCGGGGACGATCAGTTCCTCGCAGGCAGTTTCGCAGGCACTCTTGCTTCCGGGGAGACAGAAGACTGGGGTATCGACGGCGATCCCCGCTGTTGCGCGCGAGGCCATCGCTCGCGTTCCGACTTCGTCCCACGAGAGCGATCGGAACAGTTCCCCAAAGCCCGGCAGTTCGCGCTCGAACAGCGACGCGGTCGCCTCGGGAGAGACATCGTCGACGGTGACACCGGTGCCGCCGGTCGTACACACTACGTCGATATCTCGGCGCGCGACCAGCCCGCGGACGGCGGTCCGGATCGCCGAGTAGTCGTCCCGGACCAAGACTCGCTCTCGAACCTCATGGCCTGCCGCTTCGAAACACGTCTGTATGGTATCCCCGCCGGGATCATCGGGATCGTCTTTGCCCGCCCGCGAACTCGAGACGGTGACGATCCCGACGAAGAGGGGATCGATGATGTCGTGGCCGTGATCGTCGGTACTTCGGCGGTCGTCAGTATCACTGGGCATGTACGCACGTCACTGCCGAAAGACGATAATCCCTCCCCCGATGACAGCGACGACCTGCAGTCCGACGTGACTGCCATCGTCGACACGTCGCAAAGACGGATCGCTCTCCGTCGTGAATTAGGAAGAAGCGCCGAAGCCAGGACTCGAACCTGGGACAACCTCGTATCTGCGGCGGACAGGCAGTACCTGAGTCGCCGTAACAGCGAGGTGCTCTACCATCTGAGCTACTTCGGCTCATCTCGTGATAGTCGGGTGCATTTGATAGGGCTTTCGTTTTCCCTTCCCGCGGTTCGATACCCTTTCACGCACCGCTCGAGTACGGCACCCCAATGAGCGAGGAGGACGCTGCCAGCGACGAGCCCGACGATCGAGACGGTGGTCGCGACCTCGAGCGGGTCGTCGCCGAGGTTCGAACGCAGGTCACGCCCGGCAAAGACGAACGCGCGCGTCTCCGCGAGGTCGCCGACCGGCTCATCGAGCGAGCCGAACGGGCGGCGACGGAGCGGTGTGAGGGAGCCGACGTTTTGCAGGTCGGCTCGACCGCCCGCGACACGTGGATCAGCGGCGATCGGGATATCGATATCTTCGTCCGCTTTCCGCCGGAACTCGACCGCGAATCGCTCGAGAAGTACGGCCTCGAGGTCGGCCACGCCACGTTGCCCGAGGGCCACGAGGAGTACGCCGAACACCCCTACGTCAAGGGCGAAGTCGAGGGGTTCGACATCGATGTCGTCCCCTGCTTTCGACTCGAGTCGGCGACCGAGATCCGCTCGGCGGTCGACCGCACGCCGTTCCACACCCAATATCTCCAGCGGCGACTCGACGATGCACTCGCCGACGACGTGCGGGTCACAAAGCAGTTCCTGAAGGGGATCGGCGTCTACGGCAGCGATCTCCGGACCCGCGGGTTCAGCGGCTACCTCACCGAACTGCTCGTCTGCGAGTACGGCGGGTTTCGACCGCTGCTCGAGGCCGCGGCCGACTGGCACCCGCAGATCGTGATCGATCCCGAGGGCCACGGCCGCGCACGCGAGACAAAAAATGAGGCCGATGGTACGCCGAGCGGCGACGCCGTCAGCCAGTTCGACGATCCGCTGGTCGTCATCGACCCCACGGACCCCGAACGCAACGTCGCCGCCGTCTGCTCGCGGGAAAACGTCGCCCGCTTCCAGCACTACGCCCGCGAGATCCTCGAAACACCGCGTCTCGAGTGCTTCGAACCGAACGAGCACGGGCCGCTGACCGAATCGGAACTCCGCGACCACCTCGAGCGGCGGGGCACCACTCCCGTCGCGGTCCGGTTCGACGCTCCCGACCTCGTAGAGGATCAGCTCTACCCGCAGCTTCGGAAGTCCCTCGAGGGGATCACGCGCGGGCTCGACGACCGCGGGTTCGACGTCTTCCGAGCGACGGCGATCGCGGACGACAGCGCGGTCGTCATCGCCGAACTCGCGGTCAGCGAGCGCCCCGCAGTCGAGCGCCACGGGGGACCACCGGTTCACGTCCGAGATCACGCCGAAGGATTCTACGACGCCTACGCGGACGACGCCGACGCCTACGGCCCGTTCATCGAGGGCGATCGATACGTCACCGAGCGCGAGCGGGAGTTCACCACCGCTCGCGAGTTCCTCGAGAGCAACCGGCTCTTCGACGTGGGACTCGGCGCACACGTCGAAACGGCCCTCGAGGACGGATACGACGTGTTACTCGATGAGGAAATCACTGCCCTCCTCGCGGAGTTCGGTCCGGAACTCGCGGCGTACTTCGAGCCTCGACCGTAAAAGTGGCCGTCGAGAAACCTAGAGACCGTCCAGATCGACATCGAGATCGTGTGCCTCGAGAACGTCTTCCAGTGCGGACGCCGCTTTGTCGTCGGGGTCGTCGTCCGGTTCGATCGGTTCGCGGCCGTCGAAGGTTTCGTGAACGAGCGCGACGCTATCCGCGAGAACATCCAGTCCGTACCCGCCCTCGAGAATGAACCCCAGCGCGGCGTCGGTGTCGTCGGCGAGGGTTCGAACGCGGTCGCTCATCAGGGCGTAGGCCTCCGTCGAGAGCCGGATACGGGAGATCGGATCGTGACGGTGGGCGTCGAACCCCGCGCTGATGAGGAGCAGATCAGGGTCGAAATCAGTGAGCGCGGCGGCGATCGGCCCCTCGAAGGCGGCCAGATACTCGCTGTCGTCGGTCCCGGCCGGCATGGGGACGTTCATCGTCGTCCCTTCGCCGTCACCCTCGCCGGTTTCGTCGACATCACCGGTACCGGGGTAGAGTCCCTGTTCGTGCAGCGAGACGAAGAAGACGTCGTCCCGGTCGTAGAAGATGTCCTGCGTCCCGTTACCGTGGTGGACGTCCCAGTCGATGATCGCGACCCGATCGACGTCGTACACGTCGGAATCGAGGGCGTGCTGGGCGGCGACGGCGACGTTGTTGACGAAGCAAAACCCCATCGCGTTGTCGTAGACGGCGTGATGTCCGGGTGGGCGACCGATAGAGAAGGGCGTGTTCCGGCCCGTCGCGCCCTCGAGAGCCTGTTCGGCGGCCCAACAAGCGAGCCCGGCACTCCGGCAGGCCGCGTCCCACGTTTTCTCGACAGCCGTGGTATCGGGGTCCCAACTCCCGCCGCCGTCGGCACAGAACTCACGAACAGACTCGAGGTATTCGCGCTCGTGGACAGCCGCCATCGTCTCGAGTTCGCAGGGATCGGCCTCGACGTACTCGACGCCGTGTTTCTTCTTCAGCCCCTCTCGGATCGCCCGTAGCCGGTCCGGTGACTCTGGGTGGCGCGAACCGGGATCGTGTGCGAGACAGACCTCGCTGTAGCCGAACTGCATCTACTCACTCGAACAACGAGAAGTACGTCTCGATGTCGTCGTCGGTGATCGTGCGCCGATCGGCGTGGTGCGCGAGGATCGCCGCCGCCCGGGCGACGTTGTCCGCGTAGTCCTCGAGGATATCGGCGAGGGCGACGCGGGCGTCCATCGAAACGCGGTAGCGATCGTCGATTTCGAGCCGGGCGATGCGGTCGACCGGGGCGACCGGTAACTCGAGGTCGTCCTTGTCGATGACGCGTTCGACGCCGAAATCTTGGGCCATCAGCGTCTTGCGGCCGTCAGCCGTCGCCTCCTCGGCGGCGTCGATCGCGAGGTCGCTCCCGTGTTCCTGAATCCGTGTTGCGAGTTGCTTCGACGCGTCAGCACTCACCCGAAGATCGCCCGCGTTCCGCCGGATGATCGTATCCACCGGGGCGAACGGGAGTTCGACGTTCATATCATGATAGGCGGAGCTAACTCCCTTAACGCTTTTCCTAGGCGGACGATGCGGTTGCTCGCGACCTCAGAACACGTCGTTTGCCTCGAGGCGGCCGTCGCGGACGACCCCTCGGGCGGTTACCTCCTCGCCGAGTCCGACATCAGTGTCGGTCGCGACGCTCATCGTCGTCTCGCCGTCGTCGAGCACGAGCGGGTTCCCCGCTTGGACGACGACGCCGGTGAACTCGAGTTCCTCGCCGTCGGACGGGTTGTCGGAATCGGAGTCCCCGTCGGCGCTGGCCGTCTCGGTACCGTCCGCCGCGGCGTCAGCCCCGTCCGTCGAATCGGATGCGGCGGTAGTAGCTGCTGATTCCGCGTTGGTCCCGTCCCCACCGGCGAACGCAGAGAGGCCGGCGTTCTGGTCGCTCGAGTCCTCGGCGTCGCCCTCGGAACCGCCGGAGCCGGCCGAATCGGACTCCAATACCGTGATCGTCGACTGCCAGCCCGCGGAAGCCTCGAGGTCGTCCTGCCAGCCGTCCTGAATCTCGACGTCGCCGAGCGCGACTTCGTCGCCCGGCCCCACGTCGAGATCGGCTTTGTCGCCCCAGAGTGCGACGCGGATATCGCCGGTGGCATCCTGGACGCGGATGTTCCGGACCTGTCCCTCCGAGCCGTCGTCGCGGTCGAAGGTCCGCTTCGGATCCGCCGAGCGAACGACGCCCGCGATGTCGACTACCTGGTCGATCTCGAGGTCCTCGATCGGCGTATTTTCGGGGACGTACTCGATGTCCTCGTCGACTTCCTCGACGGCACCGCGATTGCCGACGTGGAGTTCGAGACTCCCGTCGCGTTCCTTGACGTAGCCGTCGACCACCTCGACGGTCGCGCCAGCCTCGAGTTCCGTGGCGAGGTCGGCCTGCTCGTCCCACAGCGTCACGCGGATGCGTCCGGTCGAATCCCCGAGGACGAGGTTCGACACCTTCCCCTGGGAGCCGTCGTCGCGGTCGAACGTACGCACGCTGTCGGTATCGAGCAACAGGCCGACAAGGTTGACGTTCGAGAGCCCGAGCGAGAGGTCGTCGACGGCGTACGTATCGGAGATCTGCACGTCGATCTCGGTGTCCGGATCCGGCTCGACGTTGTCGACGCTGACCTCGACGCCGCTAAAGCCCTCCTTGGGTCGACCCCCGATCCGCAGAACTTGCCCTTCCTCGAGTTCCTCGATCGCGGCTTCGGCGTGTTCGTCCCAGAAAGCGGCGCGCACGGAGCCGGTCTCGTCCGCGACTTCGACGTTGACGACCTGTCCGTCCTCGTCCTCGCCGTCGCGCTCGAAGGTCCGTTTCTCGCCGATCGAGAGCACCTTGGCGACGAACTTCGCCTCTTCCATCCCGGGTTCGATATCGGCGATGCCGCCGACCTCGCTCTCGCCGACTTCGTGAGCGACGAGCATCGCCGCCGTCTCCTCGTCCGCGAGTCCCCCCATCTGCTCGACTTTCGCCTCGACGGCCTCGCGAAACTCCTCGAGAGAAACGTCGGCCTCGAGGTCTTCATATACGCCCTCGATGTCGCTCATTCTATGCTCGTGCATGGGTAGCCCGCGCATAAGCGTTATCCATTCGGTGTCTCAGTGCGGTACCGCGTTCGACGGAAACGACGGTCGTATCTGTCGAATCGGCCCGTTCAGACCGCACGGAAACGGCTCGCCGCGGCTGTGATTCGGTGGGGCTCGAGCGGGAGAGCATACGCCACGCTGGCCGCCCGACAGTATATAAACGTCAGCACCGGTTGTGCGCCGTCAGAGCAGCGCCCCAACACACGCGACCGGCCGAACGGGGTCGTGTGAGATTCCGAGACGGAGAGACGGGCTCGAGCGGGCGAAACTGTCGGCAGGCTGCAGCGAAACCCCGTGCCGGCGGGAGCCTTTCGAAAGGGCTTTAATGTTCACCGGGGTATGAAGAGATGAGTCCTGATAGGGTAGTGGACTATCCTCTTGGCTTGCGGAGCCAGGGACCGGAGTTCAAATCTCCGTCAGGACGCTCACTTATCGCGAGTGCCTCACGTTGTTCAGCACTCGCTCTTGCGTTCGGTCCTGACGTGCCTGACGCTCGCTCCGCTCGCGTCAGACTCCGTCAGGACGCATTTATCGAGACCAATAACGAGGAGGCGAGTCTGTCGTCAAGAGACTACCCGCTCGGAATTAAGTCGATAGTACTCGAGGCGATCTTCGAGCGAGCGCAGTCGCTCTCGAGTGCGTGAAATCGGGTGAGAGGAGTAAGCCCCCTTCTGTTCGTCCCGGCATTCGGCTGAGCGTCCGCGCCGCCCGCGGAAACCGCGGTGCGTTCGGGCTACCACGGCGCGGACTTGCACCGGTGAGGATTCGCCGTTCCATCGTTCCTCGGCCGTCCGTGTGCGGTCGATCACGACGTTCGCGGTTCTCGCGCCGAGGGCGCTCCGAACCGCGCTCGTGACCCGTGGATTCGAACCACGGTTTAACAACCGCCTCACGTTTCGCGGTCCGTCGGACCGCGCATCCCTCTGCGGGTTCGCTCCCCTTCCTCTCGGTTGGGTTCGCACGCATCATCGGTCGGGCCGAGACGTGTCGTTTCTGTTCCAGAGCCAGCGGTCTCCCGCTCCGGACTTGCGTCCGGTCACCTGCCCGAACAGGTGGGGGGACTTTCCTCGCGAGCGTTGCGCGTCCCAGAGGGACGGGCAACGTTGGAGTGCGGGGCACCCCGGAGGCGGCCCGCGGTAGGTGATCGCGCCGTCGCCGGCACGACCATCGCGGCAACCGGGCTCTCTCTCCCACTCGATGTAGGTCCGTGGGGCGAATAAGTCCCCCGGTCGGGACACAAAAAAGCGCCGCGCAGCGAATGGAAGCGTTTTAGGACGACTATCCCCTTGTCCATCTGTATGTCCCAGCGACAGGGCGCAGACCTCTCCTACGAAGACGGTGCTCGCGCGGTCGAACTCGCGCGTGAATCCGTCGAATCCTACGTACAACACGGGCAGCGAGAACAACCGGGCAGCATGCGCGAAGCCTTCTACGAGCGAACCGGCGCATTCGTCCGTCTCGAGTCGACTCGCGGCCGGGGGAGCCTGCGAGGCTGTGCGGGTGGCTATCGTTCGGACGACCAGCTCGGTCACGTCATCGTCGACGCGGCGATCGAGGCCGCCAGCGAGGACTCTTGTGGCTCCGAAGTGAGCCCATCGGAACTGCCGAATCTGACGGTTTCGGTCTGTACCGTCAAGAACGTCTTGCTGACCGACGACCCGATCGCCGACCTCGAGCTCGGCACCCACGGCGTCGCCATCGACGGCGGCGAGGGCGGCTGGCTCTACCCGACAGTGCCGGTTCAAAACGACTGGAGCGCCCGCGAGTACCTCGATCGGACGTGCCGTAAAGCGAAGCTCGCACCGGGCGCGTGGGAAGACGACGACGTCATCGTCACGCTGTTCGAGGGGCAGGTCTTCCGCGAGCGCGAGGCCGACGGCAGCATCGAAGAAGTCTAAGACGCGATTCGGGACCGTATTATAACTCGAGTGCAGCCGTATCCGACCAGCCGCGCGACCTGCGTCTCCGCAGCCGCTATCGAGTTTTTACGAGTCTGGGTGGCCGAAATCGACCGCCTCCGCGTCCTCGAGACACCGTTCGCTCGCGTCGTCCAGATCGAACTCCCGGACGACCTCGCCGTCGCGGACCAGCGGCTCAAGCAGGCTGTCGCCGTCTTCGGGCCCCTCACGGTCGGCGAGCGCGACGTGGTGGCCGCCCTCGGGCGTTCGATAGACGTCTTTGACTCCCGACAGCTTGCCTCGTTTGGAGATCGGCTCGCCCGCTATCTCGACGATATCGAGACTGAAGTCCACCGAGTCGGCACCGGTGATGTGGCTGCCGACGCCGAAGCCGTCGGCGATGTTACGCAGGGGTCGGATCGAGTCGGGACCGAGGCCGCCGCTACAGAAGATGTCGACGTCCTCGCGGTCGCGGGCGTCGAGTTCCCAGCGGACCTCGCGGATGATGTGCCGGAAGTCGCCCCGTCGCGAACCCGTGGTGTCGATGCGGACGCCGTCTAAATCCTCGCCCAGCGTCTCGGCGGCCAACAGGCTCTCGCTTTTCTCGTCCCAGAAGGTATCGACCAGCGCGATTCGGGGCACGTCCTCGCCGACGGCCTCGTCGAACGCCGTCCACGCCTCGGCTTGGTTGCCCTCGCCGAAACAGAACATGAGCGCGTGGGGCATCGTCCCGCCCGCCTCGCGGTCCAGAATCTCGCCCGCCGCGACGTGGGAGAAGCCGTCGAGTCCGGCGAGTAACGCGGCTCGTTCGACGGTCGATGCGATCGAGGGATGGACGTGGCGCGCGCCGAAGGAGAGAACCAGCGAATCGGGCGCGGCCCGTCGGGCCTCGAGCGCCGCCGTCGCGAAGCCGCTGGGCTGAGAGAGAAAGCCGAGCAGCGAGGTCTCGAGTTCGGCGAACTCGAGGTACGGGCCCTCGATCCGGCAGACGGGGCCGCCGTCGAACAACTGTCCGTCCGGGAGCGCGTCGATATCGACGTTTCGGCCCTCGAACAGCGTCGCGACGTCTTTGACGCCGGTGAACACGTCGAAGCTGCCGGTCGGGAACTGGTCGGCGGTCACTTCGGCGACGACGTGGGGGTTCTTCTCCGCGTGCTCGAGCGTGGCCCGCGTGCGCTCGAAGTAGGCGTCCGTGGCTTCCCCCGCGAGAATCGCTTCCGGGGGAACGGTTCCGAACGGATTTGACATATCGCCGGTTTCCCGCGGGAGGCAAAAAAGCTACCCGTCTGCCGACGTGTGTGCCGCCGGTGTCGCCGACATCGCCCCCGCTGCCGTCGGTTCGGGCCGCGGCGAGACGGGAGGCGTTAGACCGGTCGCCGACTCGAGAGACTGTGTCTCGAGCGACCGAGTCGAACCCGACTCAGCGGGGTGAATCCCCTCGAGGTCGTCGACGGTCGGTGCACCGACGATTTCGACCGTGTCGCCGGTGACGGCGACTCGATACGCGCCGGCGAAGGGTTCGCCGTCGGGAATCCGGTAGACGCCGTCCCCGGCGGCGTCGACCCGTTCGGCTCCGTTGTTCGCGAGGAGTTGGCGGTACGCGTCGGCGAACTCGGTCGCGTCCGCGTGGCTCTCCCAGGCGAGCCGCCAGACGTGGCCGGTTCGGTCGGGGTCGTCCGCATGCCGGTAGACACGGATGCTATCGCCGGCCCAGCCCGCGGTCGCGGGGTGGGAGTAGTTGTATTGGGGCGGCTCGGTAGCCCCCGCCGCGAGCGGCCGGTCGATCGCGCCGTTGGCCCAGAGCGTCGCGAACAGGGTGGCCTCGCCGATGGTCTCGGTACGGGGCTCGCCGCCTTCGGTCTCGTCGCCGTTGCTACCGCCGCCACCGCTGCCAGTGCCGTCCGTAATCGGCCACCAGTCGTCGCTCGAGCGGTCGGGAACGTCGACGGCGACCGGCTCGGTCTCGGGGTAGCGGTCGGGATGGATCAACTGAGCGGTGCTCTGGGGTGGCTCCTCGTGAGCGTGGTCGACGGCGTCCCAGCCGCCGCGGTCGTAAAGATCAGTGACGAACGGCGGCCCCTCGGCGTAGGGTGCGTAAATCGAGAGGAAGAGGCCGACGTTGAACGGCCGCTGGGCGAGGGTCTCGCCCGACGCCGCCGGCGGCTGGGTGTCGGACAGACACTGCCACTCGTCGCCACACCGCCGGTCGTAGCGCTCGGGGACGACGGTCGCTTCGCCCTCGAGCAGCCCATTTTCGGCGCGCAGGCCGTCGATCGTCTCGCTCTGACGGTTGATGCCGAACTGTTGGTCTTGCAGCGCGTGGGTCAGTTCGTGGACCAGCGTCCGGCGGTCGATCCGGATGTCGTCGGCATCGTCCGCGACGATGACGATCCGATCGTTCACGTAGTAGCCCTGTACGGAGTCGCCGTAGAGGTCGTCGAACGCCTGATTTACGTCCGTCTGTCCGTCGACGAGGAACGCGCCGCGCCAGAGTTCGTTCTCGAACGCCGACGCGTTCTCGGACCCGGCTGTCTGCCGCTCGCGAAACGTGGCTCGATCGATCACCTCGAGAGAGACGTCGCGTTCGTACTTCAGCCCGCGAACGACCTCGATCCGGGCCATCGAGCGGTACTTGACGGCCTCGAGTTGGTCCGCAGTGAGGCCGTCGCTCGCGTCGAATTCGAAGCCGTCGTCGTGGGCGTAGTCGCCGACGCGGCCGAGTTCGCGGTCGGTGTCGAACCCACTCGAGTTGCCGGGGAGGGCACAGCCCGAGCAGACGACGAGGACGACCACCGCGAACAGTCTGAGCCGACTCATTGGGTGATCGTTCGTCGGAGCGGTAACAGAAGCGTCGATCGATCGTGCGGGCGATTAATCACTCGCGTCGATCACCGCCGGTCCGGCTGCGGCCGATGACGATCCGAGTCCCCGCGCCGAGCAGCGCGATCGCGAGCGCGCTCGCCACGGCCAACGGCCCGAAGCCGGGAACGGTGTCGCTCCCGATTTCGCTCGAGTCGGTGATCTCGAGGGTGTCCCCACCCTCGGGTGCGGCACCGGCTTCGACGTTCGGGAGTTCGTCGACCGACGGCGCGCGGACGATCGTCAGCGTCTGACCGGTTCGGTTGAGAAAGTACGCGCCGGCGTAGCCGCCGTCGTCGATCACGTAGGTGTCCCGTCGTTCGTCGACGGGCTCGGCGTCGTGGTTCTCGAGCAGCCGGAGATAGCCGTCGACGAACTGTTGGGTGTCCGCGTTCGACTCCCATTGCGTTCGCCAGACGTAGCCGGCGCGACCGGCCGCCGCGGCCGGGTCGCTCGCGTTCTCGACCTCGTCGTTCGTGTAGACGACCAGTTCGTCGCCGGTCCAGCCGTTCGTATACGAGTGGTTGTAGTCGTAGCTCCCCGTTCCTTGCAAGAATTCGGTGGAATTAATCACCGAGGGCCGGGCGGAATCGAGCGCATCGGCGGCGAACATCGCGACCATGCCCGCCTCGCCGACGGTGTCGTTTGCCGTCTCGCCGTCGACCCGGAGCTGTCGCCAGTCGCCACTCGAGCGGTCGGGGACCGAAACGGTCGCCGCCTCGGGTTCCGAGCCGGGGTGGATCACCGCCGCGGTCGTCGTCGGCGGGTCGTCGTAGGCCGCGTTGACGGCCGACCAGCCCTCGCCCTGATCGCGCAGGTAGTTGACGTAGTCGGGCCCGTCGCTGTAGGGCTGATAGACGCTGAAGTAGATGCCCCAGTTGATATCGAGGTCCCCGGTGCTCGGTCCGTCCGCGGGTTCGAGACAGTCCCACTCGGTGCCACACCGACTCTCGTACTCGCGTTCGACCCGGCTGGCGTCGCCCTCGATCAGCCCGTTTCTCGCGGTCTCGCCGTCTTGGGTCGTCCCCTCGAGTTGGGACAGGTTGAACCGCTGGTCCTGTAAGGCGTGGACGAGCTCGTGGCCGAGCGTGAGTTCGTTCAGTTCGGGCGTGTCTGGGTTCTCCGAGACGATGACGATCTCGTCGGTTTCGGGATCGTAGTAGCCGGCGACGGCACCGCCGTAGACCGTTTCGGCAGCGTCCGAGGCCGCGGTGTCCCGGTCGACGGTAAACAGCGCCTCGTAGCCGATGTTCTGCTCGAGGCGGTTCTCGGAGGAGATGTTCGCAAAGCGGTCGCCGTTCGTCTCCCGGTACTCCGCACGGGAGATGACATCGACGGAGACCCGGTCGTCGAAGGTGAGGTTGCGGATTCGCTCGACGCGAGCCATCGCCCGGTAGACGACCGGGTCGAGTTCGTCCTCGTCGACGACTGCGTTGGACTGGTCGTCGACGGGGAGGTCGTCGTCGTACCAGTAGCCCGCGACGTAGCCGACGGTGTCCTCGGTCGTCGGGTTCGCGGGACGATCAGCGTCTTGGGCCGTGGTCGACGCCGTGCTCGCGGTCGCGGTCGAATCGGCAGCGAGCGCGGAAGACGACCCCGAAGCCGCGGCGACGGAGTCGGACTGCGCCGCGGCCGTGGTCGCCAGTGCCGGACCGGCGAGGCCGCCGGTTACGAGCAGTACGGCGAGAGTCACTGCGAGGAGGGCTCCGAACGGGCGGGTGCGCGTCGATCTCATTGGGAGGAGTAGCTATCCGTACGAATGGCAGTGCAAAAAGAACGACGGTTGTCCCGGTCGAACGTCGATCTCGAGGCCGGCGCGAACGTTTTTAGCGTTCCGACCGTACGACCGCCTACGCATGCACCTCGAGCCAGCCAGGACGGCAGTGGTGGTCGTCGACATGCAAAACGGGTTCTGCCACCCCGAGGGATCGCTGTACGCGCCGGGAAGCGAGGCCGTCATCGAGCCGATCGCCGAGTTGGTCGACCGCGCCCGCGATGCGGGCGCGCGACTGCTGTTCACCCGCGACGTCCACCCGCCGGAGCAGTTCGACGACGCCCACTACTACGACGAGTTCGAGCAATGGGGCGAACACGTCCTCGAGGGGTCCTGGGAGGCCGAAATCGTCGACGACCTCCCAGTCGAAGCCGCCGACAACGTCGTCGAGAAACACACCTACGACGCATTCCATAACACCGAACTCGAGGGCTGGCTGAACGCCCGCGGGATCGACGACCTCGTCATCTGTGGCACCCTCGCGAACGTCTGCGTGCTCCATACCGGCGGCAGCGCCGGTCTGCGTGACTTCCGCCCGATCATGGTCGAGGACTGTATCGGCGCGATCGAGGACGACCACCGCGAATACGCCCTCGAGCACGCCGCGTGGCTGTTCGGCGAGGTTGAGCAGAGCGAGGACCTCGAGTTCGCCTGAGTGGGAGACGACGTTCCGTTCGACCGCACGGATACCCGAACGAGTCGGACGACGCTGGGTCTCGAGTTGCAGTGTTTTACCGGGGCGGCTCCAAGGACCGTCTATGACCGCACACCTTTCGCGACAACCGGCACCGCCGACCCGACCGTGCCTCGAGCCGACGACGGACGGTGAACGCGAATGAACAGACGGCAGCTACGCCCGATTTACATCATCGGGATCGCGCTCAACGCGGTCGCGTTCACGTACGCGGTCACGAGCGGCACGTGGCTCTACGCCGGCGCGTTCGCGTTCGTCGCGGTCTATCTCGTGGTCCGGCTCCGGATGCTGTCCGCCGATACGTAGCCTCGAGCAAGCGAGTTCGCATCGGCCGCCAGTGAGTAGCTTTTACTACCGAAGCCCCGATCCACGGGTATGGCAAAGCGGCGACTGCAGTCCGGGACGGGAAACAAGGGACCGCGGCACGGCTCGAGACCGGCGGAGGGAGGCACTTGAACGAACAACAGCTGCGGCCCGTGTACTTAGTGGGCATTGGAATCAGCGCATACGCGCTCTGGTATTTCGCCACGGCCGGCTCCTCTCTCCCAGCCGTCGCATTCGGGATCGTTTTGGCCGTTTTCGTGGTTCGACTTCGACGGCTGATTGCCGATTTCTGACGCCCCAGCTTTGGGGACGTAGCGCGAGGAAACTCGAGGGTCGGACTACTCGGGACGGAACACGCGGTACGCGCCCTGCCCGATCGCGACGGGCTTGATCTCCCCGTCGGGGGCCGTGCTCTCGACGGTGATCTCGCTGACGCCGACGCTGCCGCCGACCCGGATCACGTCCGCGGTCGCGACGAGGTCGCTCGTCGCCGGCCGGAGGTAGTTGACGTTCAGGTTGATCGTCGCGATCCGCGCGCCGAAGGGGTCGTCCATGGCCGTCCGCAGCGCGAGGCCGCCGACGGTGTCGATCAGGGTGGCCGCGACACCGCCGTGGAGATCCGCCTGCTCGTCGGGATCGGGATTTGGCCGCGTGTTCGTCAGCTTCTCGTCGTAGGGAATCGACATCGTCATCGTCCCGTCGCCGACGTTGTCGACGGTCGTTCCGAGCCACGAGAGGAACTCCTGGTTCTCGTCGAGGAAGTACTGGAGCATCCCCTCGAGGTCGTCGAACTCGTCGAGCGCGTCCATCGTCGGCGTGTCCTCGGCCATGGCGACCCGTCAGCCGGCGACGGCCTTGACAGCTACGTTTCCTGACCCGCCCGTTGTCGAGGGTTGATTTCTCTCGTCACCGTACCGCACGTGTGACCGACGACACCGACCCCGACGACGGTCCCGAATACGATATCGATTTCCGCGCCGATCCCGGCGCGTACGAGATCGGTCGCGGTGAGGAAGGAGTGTTCAAAGTCGAACCCTACAAGAGCGAACTGCTCCCGCTGTGGTCGTACAGCGACGAAGCGGCCGCCGAAGCGGCCGCCGAAGCGATCTACGAGCGGTACGAACGCTATCGGGCGAACGACGAGTTTCCGGGGATGGACATGGCTCGCAAGTACCTGCAGATGGGGTACACTCGAGCGATGCGATACGCGAAGTATCCGGGCGGTCGGAAGTACGACGACGACGGAACCGAACGCGAACCCCGGGAGTGGGCCGACCCCGACAAGCGAGCGGCCGCGCTCGTCTTCGAGGAGTACTGGAAACGGGTTCGCGAAGACGACGCCTACCAGCGGGCGAAGGCGCGCTACCGCGAGCGAACCGACTGAGACCCGCGAGAGCCCGACGAGTCAGCCGACGCGGTCGTCTCGCCGGTCGTCGATCGAGCGAACTCGCACTCGAACCCGTTCCCCTCGCTCGAACGACCGGTCCGGACAGATCAGCTTCGCGCCGAAGTCGCCATCTCGAGCGCAGAACAGCGACAGGCCGGTGATCGGCTCGTCGTTCGCCGTGACGGTCACGTCGTCCCACGCGATCGTCCGGCCGTCGGCGACGCCGAGGCGGTCGCCGTTCAGCGAGACGACGGAGTCGCGGTCGCGCTCCGCGTCGAGCGACCCGCCCTGCTCGAGCAGCCCGCCGCCGTCGTAGTGTGGGAGCCCGCCGTCGAGGACGCCGTCGCCGTCGGCCCGTACGCCGACGAATTCAGCGCCGGGATTTGGATGCGCCGGCGAATCGAGGACTGCGTACGTTTCCCCAGTCGAAACGACGCGGCCGGTGCCGTCCCACTCGAGCGGACGGACCGACATCTCGAGTTCGAGCGGGAGCGACCCCGACGCTCGGTAGGGGTTCTGGTCGGGGTCGCGAACGCCGACGTGGAGGTGGTTGTCGACCCACGGCGCGAAAAAGCCCGCCCGGACGAGCCGGCCCAGCGAGTCGCCGCGGTCGACGCGCTGGCCGGCTTCGACCGACGGCTCGACGTGGAGGATTCGGACGATCAATCCCGAGAGCGGGCTCGAGTCCGCGGGCTCGAGCAGGATGAGGTGGTCGTGGTCGGGCGCGTAGGGTTTCGGCGGCGCGCGGACGGTTCGGGTCTCGCGGACGGTGCCGGCGACCGGGCTCGGCGCGGCGGTCGTCCGCCCGTCGACCAGCGTGCCGGGATAGCAATCGATCGCGCAGCCGCCGTCGTGGGCGGGGTACGGCGAGTTGTACAGTGAGAAGCGCTCGTACTGCGCCAGTACGGCCTCGGGGAGCGTGACGGCCATTCGTTGTCGGACTCTGGGGGCGGGAGCGTTTAGACCCACCGGGACCTACGGCCGCTATGCACGTTTTTCGCGGGCGGGCAGCAGCTATCGAGGCCGATCGCGACGCGAGCCAGCGGCTGCTCTCGATCGCCGCCGCCGGCGAGCGGGCCGTTCGCGTCTGGACGCCCCACCGGCAGGTCGCCTTCGGCCGCCGGGACACCCGTCTCGAAGGGTACGATCGCGCCCGCGAGGCCGCACGCGAGCGCGGGTTCCCGCCGATCGAGCGCGACGTCGGCGGCCGGGCGGTCGCCTACGACGGCGAGACGACGCTGGCGTTCGCCCGCGCCGAACCGATCGCGGACTTCCGCACCGGGTCGACGGACCGGTACGAGCGGGTTACGGCCGACCTCGAGCGGGCGTTTCGGACGCTGGGACTCGAGCCGAGCCGCGGCGAACCCGACGAGGCGTTCTGTCCCGGAACGCACTCGCTGTCGGTCGCGGACGCAAGCGCCGACGGGAGACGCCGGAAATTCGTCGGCATCGCCCAGCGCGTTCGGGTCGACGCGGCGCTCGTCGCCGGCGTGGTGCTCGTGGCAAATCGCGACGAACTCGCGACCGCGCTCGAGGGGGTCTACGACGTGCTCGGGGTGGCGCTCGATCCCGCGACGGTAGGGACTGTGGCGGGGGCAGGTGGGCCCGCCGACTCCGAGACCGTTCGGGAAGCGATCGAGGACGCCCTAATCGGCGACGCGGGCAACACGAGCGACGCGGCCGACGTGTCGATCGAACACCTCGGCGACGGGCGGTAACGATCCGTCGGCGTCCGAAAGCGGAGCGAGACGCCCTCTGGAATCCGCTCGAGAGCCGCCGACCGAGAGAGTTTTCGACGCGCGAGCCGGTGGGAGATCATGGGAGAGCGATTCGACAAAGCGGGAGCGCTCGCCGCGTTCGCCAAGGTCGTCGCGGACGCCGAGCGGGAACCGGTGGTCGTCGTCGCGGGTTGTGGCGCGGGCGCGACGGTCGAGGGATTGTGCGAGCACGATGTGGCGGCCTACGGCTTCGACGCGTCGCGATCGGCACTGGAAACGGCGGAGCCCCAGATTCGAGCGCGGCTACTCGAGGCGGACATTCGCGACGAAGACCTGATCCCGTCGCTGCGCGAGGCGTTCGGAATCGACGCGATAGACGTGTTCGTCACCGAATGCATGCTGTCGTTCCTGTCGCTCGAGGCGGCGAGGGAAACGCTGGCCCGGATTCGCGAGACCGACGGCGTCGGGACGCTGCTTCATCAGATCCGAATAGACCCGCCCGTAGCGGCTCAGGAAGGGGAGGTCGACGTGACGATCCTGCCGCCGTCGGAGTGGCAAGCCGAGTGTGATCCGGACGGCGAAGATATCTGGCGCGATGCGCTGGAACGGCTCGATCTGCCACGGACGGACACGGAAGACGGCGATGGGAACTGCTCGACTCGAGTACGGGAGAGATAACGTTTTTCCGCTCCGGGTTGTCGCCCTCGAGTATGCCGACAGGAACGCGACCGGAGGGAATCCGATGACGGCGGAGAAATCGGAGTCGACGGAGAGTTCCGAGCAGGCAGATGGCCCGGAACCGATGGACAGTCAGGGACCGTCGGGGCCGCTGTGGGACGAACTTCTCGCCGACGCGCGGACGATCGCGGCGGAGTACCGCGAGGACGGCTGGGACGCCGTCGTCCTCGAGCCGACGGCCGTCTCGCCGGTCGACACCGACGAGCGGCTCGGGCTCGAGGTCACGGTCTCGGCCGAGGCGTACGGCGTCCTCGAGGAGCTTATTGAGGAGGGCAACGTTACGATCACGGCGGCCGACGTGTACTACCGGCCGCTCGCGGACGAGGGCAGCGACCGGCGAGTCGCGCTGACCGTCGAGCGCGACGAGAATACCGAGACGGCCGTTTTCGTGCCGCTGACCTACGACCTTACGGACTGCAGAGCAGTCTTCGAAACGGCACTCGTCGAGGAGGAGCTACTGACCCACGTGACCGCGGCCGAGACGGAGCGGTGGGTCAGCTTCTCCCACGACGACCCGTCGCTGTTCCTCGAGGAGGAAGACGTTCGCGCGTGGAACGCGGACTGAGACTCACTCACTGGTCCGAAACGACAGATCCAGCGACGGCGCGGAGTGGGTCAGCGACCCCATCGAGATCACGTCGATGCCCGTCGCAGCGTAGTCGGGTACGTCCGCGAGGGTAATCCCGCCGCTGGCTTCGGCCAGTACGCCCTCGTAGTCGGCAAGTTCGTCCACGGCGGCCCGCGTTTCCTCAGGCGTCATGTTGTCGAGCAGGACGATGTCGGCTCCGGCTTCGGCCGCCCGCGGCGCGTCGGCGACGCGCTCGACTTCCACGTCGATTTTCGTCGCGAACGAGGTGCGGGCCGCGAAGTGGTCGATCGCCCCCTCGAGTCCCATCTCGGCGATGTGATTGTCCTTGACCATGACCATATGTGAGAGGTCGAGCCGGTGGGTGTCACCGCCGCCCGCGACGACAGCGCGTTTCTCGAGGCCGCGCAGGCCGGGCGTGGTCTTGCGGGTCGCGGCGACGCAGACGGTCTCGCTCTCAGCGCGCTGCTCGCGGCTTTCGCCCGCTCGCTTATCCGAGGCGCGTTGCGCCTCGCGAGCTGCGTCGACGGCGCGGCGCGTGCGCGTCGCGATCCCCGAGGCGTGGCCCGCGAGGTTGACCGCGACGCGCTCCCCGCGGAGGACCTCGCGTGCAGCGCCGTCGACGCGGAGGACTTCGTCACCGGGGTCGATCTCGTCGCCGTCCTCGAGCCGATTGGTCACGGAAACGCCGAGGGAGTCGAAGACCGCCGTCGCGGCCTCGAGGCCTGCCACGATGCCGGATTCTTTCGCGACGAGTCGACCGGTCGTCTCGCCGGGGACCTGATTCGTCACGTCGTGGTGGCCGACATCCTCGCGGAGCCAGCGCTCGATCTGTGTGTCGGTGAGCATGGCTGTCAGTCGTCCGCCGTCGGTCCGGCCGTCGACTCCTCGCGGTCGGGCGAGACGTAGTGACAGCCCGTCGATTCCGTGTTCTCGCTCGCAGCGCGCGCGATCAACAGGGCTACGACACTGGCATTCCGGAGTTCGTAGAGGTCACGGGCCGTCCGTGTTCGGACGTAGGCGTCGACCTCGCCCTTGAGCCGCCGGAGGACGGCACTCGCGCGGGCGATCTCGTCGGGGTCGCGCTCGAGACCCAGATACTCGTCCATCGTCCGCGTGAGCCGGGTGAACTTCTCGGCGGCGAAGCGCTCGGGGAGCGCGGGGTCGCTGTCGCGGAGTTCGGGTGCCTCGACGGTCTCTGGCTCGAACCCGACTGCGTCGTCGCCCGCGCGGAGCCCCCAGACGAGGCCCTCGAGCAGGCTGGTACTGGCCAGCCGATTTGCGCCGTGGACCCCGGTTCGGGCGCACTCGCCGACGGCGTAGAGCCGATCGAGGCTCGTCCGCCCGCGGTCGTCGACGTCGATCCCGCCACAGAGGAAGTGCTCGCAGGGCGCAACCGGGATCTCGTCGCCCTCGATCCCGCGGTCGCGGCATTTCTCGGCGATACCGGGGTACTCGGCGTCGAACTCGAGCGGGCTCACGTCCAATACGACTTCGCCGGTCGCCTCGCGCTCGGTGTCGACTGCGCGCGCGACTACGTCCCGCGGTGCGAGGTCGCCCTGCGGGTGGTAGTCGTCCATGAACCGCTCACCCTCGCCATTGCGGAGCACTGCGCCTTCGCCCCGCAGGGCTTCCGAGAGCAGGAAGGGGTCCTCGCCAGCATACGCCGTAGGATGAAACTGCACGTACTCCATATCCTCGATATCCGCGCCGGCGAGCGCGGCCATGGCGATGCCGTCCCCAGTCGCGTCAT
The DNA here is from genome assembly GCF_059162405.1 of Natrinema sp. CRL1. Lineage (NCBI taxonomy): Archaea > Methanobacteriati > Methanobacteriota > Halobacteria > Halobacteriales > Natrialbaceae > Natrinema > Natrinema sp. CRL1. The sequence goes on from NZ_JBLVOY010000007.1 coordinate 22,496, forward strand.
CGGGGTTGGTCGACCGGCCGTAGAGCGCGCCGATGCCGCCGGTCGCGAGGACCGTCGCACCGGCGTAGATCGGGTGCCCGTCCGGTTCTTCGTCACTAATCACGCCGTGAACCCGACCCTCGGCGGTGATCAACTGGAGGGCCGCAGTATCCTGCCGGACCTCGATGCGGCCGTGGTCGTTGACGTGATTCAGGAACGGTCGTAGAATGTGGGTGCCGGTCGCGGCGTCGACGTGGAGGATGCGGGACTCGGAGTGGGCGGCCTCGCGCGTGTAGTCGAACGCGCCGCCCTCGCCCTCGTCGAAGTCGACCTCGAGCGTGTCGACGAGCACGCCCTCGACGGCCTCGTCGGCGTTTTCGACGAGGGTCTCGACGGCCGCGGAATCGGCGGTGCCGTCGCTGGCGTCGATAATGTCCCTCTTGAGCGCGTCGGGATTCCCGCGCGTAGTCGAGATGCCGCCCTGCGCCCAGTCGGTGCTGGCGTCGTCCGGTTTCGTCGCCTTGGTCAGGAGACACACGTCCGCGCCCTCCCTGGCCGCCGCGAGCGCGGCCGCACAGCCCGCGATCCCGCTTCCGACGACGAGTACGTCCGTTCGTTCGCCGTCGGTCGTCGTCTCCGTGCCGGTGGTGGTCTCGGTCATGGTTAGATCTCGAGCATGCGATCGAGTGCGACGCCGGCGAGTTCCTTCTCCTCGGGCGCGACCTCGATCACGTTGTGTTCGCGGCCCTCGGCGAGTTCCTCGAGCACCCACACGAGGTAGTTGGGGTCGATCTGACGCATGGCGTTACAATCCATGCAGGCGTCGCCACAGAGCGGGAGTACCTCGACTTCGGGGTGCCAGCGCTGGAGGTGGTTCGTGAGGTGAATCTCGGTGCCGATCGCCCACGTGTCGCCGGGATCGGCGTTTGCGACGGTCTCACAGATCGTCGCTGTCGAGCCGGACTTATCGGCCGCTTCGACGACTTCGCGGCGACACTCGGGGTGGACGATCACGTTCGCATCGTCGTGTTCGGCCCGAACCTCTTCGATGTGGTCCTCACGGAACCGCTCGTGGACCTGGCAGTAGCCGTCCCAGAGGACGATGTCGCTTTCCGCGACTTCCCCGGCATCTTTCCCCTCGGGGTCCCACGGATCCCACTCGGCGATCTCGTCTTCCATCCCAAGCCGGTGGGCCGTGTTCTCCCCGAGGTGTTTGTCGGGGAGAAAGAGGACTTTGTCCCCCTTGTCGAAGGCGTACTCGAAGGCTTCGTGTGCGTTCGAGGAGGTACAGACGAGCCCACCTTGGCTCGCACAGAACGCCTTCAGGTCCGCGTAAGAGTTCATGTACGTGATTGGGACGATGTCGGCGTCGGGCGCAGCGGCCGTGATCTCGGCCCACGCGCTGTCGACCTGTAGGGCCTCGGCCATCCCGGCCATCGGACAGGAAGCCTCCATGCTCGGCAGGATCACGGACTGGTCGTCGTCCGTGATGATGTCCGCGCTCTCGGCCATGAACGTCACACCACCGAAGACCACGTACTCCGCGTCGGCCTCGGCGGCCTCCTTCGAGAGTTGGTAAGAGTCCCCGACGAAGTCCGCGTGCTCGACGATCTCGCGTCGCTGGTAGTTGTGCCCGAGGATCACCACTTCGTCGCCAAGTTCGGACAGCGCCGCCTCGATCCGGTCTGTTCGTTCAGCTTCCTCGAGATCCCGATACCGAGACGGGAGTTGTTCGAGATTGTCGTATTTGAACAGACTGAGGGCGGTTTCCAGCTCCGCCGTTTCCATTTTGACCATCTTGCGTCACCTATGAGTGATTGCATATCACAGGCGACTATTGAATAACTTTTTCCTTCGAAAGACTGGCATGGGTGAATACCACCGGTGGATAGTAGCGTCGAAAACAGAACGGTTGTCGGTCACTGGAACGAAGCAGTCCGTGATCAAGACTGTCTGTCAGACGTTCACTGCTACCTTTTTCCCCTGAGCCCTAGAGACGGTATGGCACTCGAGGACTGGTTCGAAAACTTCACGCAGCGGGACTGGGAGCGAAAATCTGTCGCGGGAACCGTTCGCCTTGCGGTGATCGGGATCGGCGGCTTCGCCCGCCAGCGCGCGCTACCCGCGATCGCCGCGGGCACCTACTGCGAGACGACGGTGCTCGTCACGAGTTCGCCGGACCGCGCCACGGACATCGCCGAGGAGTACGACGTGTCACAGGTCATCGACTACGACGCCTTCCTCGCGGGCGAGCGTACGGACGCCTACGACGGCGTCTATATCGCGACGCCGAACGCCCTGCACGGCCGGTACGCGACCGCAGCGGCCGAGTTCGGCAAACACGTTATCTGCGAAAAGCCCCTCGAGACCACCCTCGAGCGCGTTCGGAACGTAGTCGATGCCTGTACCGACGCCGGCGTGGTGTTGATGCCAGCCTACCGCCTGCAGACCGAGCCGACGGTTCGGCGGACTCGAGAACTCGTCCGTGGAGGCGTCGTCGGCGACGTGGTCCAGATCCACGGCGGCTTTTCGCACCCACTGCTCGAGCACGCGAACCCCGAGACGTGGCGGCTCGACCCCGATCTGGCCGGCGGCGGCGCGTTAGTCGACCTCGGGATCTACCCGCTGAACACGACCCGGTTCGTCCTCGACTGCGAGCCCACGAGCGTCTTCGCCACCACCCACTCGAGCGACGAACCCTTCGACCGGGTCGAGGAACACGTCGCTTTCCAACTCGAGTTTGAGACCGGTGTGACGGCCTCGTGTACCGCCAGTTTCGACGCCCACGCCAGCAGTCAGCTCGAACTGGTCGGCACCGAGGGGAAGATCCACATCGAGTCACCCTTCGGCGGCGTCGTCCCCCACGAGATGGTCGTCGAGAGCGGCGACGTGCGCACGGAGTACACCGGGCCCTCGGTCGACGAGGTCCGCGAGGAGTTCGACTACTTCGGCTACTGCGTGCTTACCGGAACCAACCCCGAACCCGACGGCGCGGACGGGCTCGCGGACCTGCGCGCGATCGAAGCCGCCTACGAGTCGGCCGAGACCGGGTGTCGGGTGGGGCTCGAATGAGGCGCTCCACTCGGTTGGAGGAGAGATTCGGGGGTGAGGGACGGCTGACTCGGTACTGTTGATGCTCGAGCTATCGCTACTGAGGAGTGTTTTTCGGAGAGTTCAGAAAGAGCCTAGGCCGGGATTTGAACCCGGGCTCTCGTCCTTACCAAGGACGCGCTTTACCGCTAAGCTACCCAGGCGCGTACTTCCTCGTTGACCGGAGATGTCTTTATGGGTTTCGATTTGCGCGGGCCGTGAGTCGGGTTATCGCGGTGCCGTCCCACAGTTGGCAGCGGCTCACGGATCCGTCGCCGAGGTCGCCCGGTCGACGTGGTCCTCGAGCGAGTGCTCTCGAGCCGAGGGCTCGAGGTCACACAGCGAGTCCTCGACGGGCGGAAACGAGGCTCCGGCGCTGTCCGCGAGTCCCTCGGCGACGGCGAGTAGGTGTGGCGAGGGGGTTTCGCCGACGGCGACGGAACCGGTGAGGACGGCGAGTTCGAGCACGTCGCGCTCGAGGTTGGCGTCGAGCGGGGCGGGGTCACCGCCGCCCGCGACGCGCTCGGCGCGGTGGGTCTGGTCGCGGCCGAACGACTGGACGGTTCGGACCGCTTTGTCGGCGGCGTCGGTGCGAGCCAGTAGGTAAAAGCCGCGGGCGACGAGGATGTCGGCCGCGAGGATCGCGAGGTCGCCGTCGGCGGTGTCGGTTTCGGCCTCGGTCGCCGTCCACGGCTCCTCGCGGGCGAGCGACCGCGTCAGTCGCAGCCCCTCGTAGATGAGCTGGACGCCCGCCGCGTGGGTGAGGACGCCGTCGAGGTCGCCGTCGGCCGCTCGAGTTCGGTTTCCGTCGTCTCCGTCGTCGAGACCGGCGACGGACTCGTCTTCGAGAACATGCTCGGCTGCCATCATCGCGGCGCTCTCGAGTGTGAGCGCCCCGGGGACCATCGATGCACGATCGAGGGTAGATTCGATATAGTCGTGTAGCTGTGGTGGTTCGACGTCCGCGACGGCCTCGACGGCGGCACGCCGACAGCTGTCGGCCTTCTCCATTAGCGGGGGGTTACGACGGGGGAGCCAAAGACCTTTGGAAACGCCCGATCGACTGCTGACATGATCCACAGCGATGCCGACGGCCCGATCCGAACCGTGACGATCGACCGTCCCGAGGCCCGCAACGCCCTCACCGTCGACGCCCTCGCGGCCCTCGAAACGGCGATCGCGGACGCCGACGAACCCGTGATCTACCTTCGGGGGCGCGGCCCCGCGTTTTCCGCGGGGGCCGATTTGAACGAGGTCGCAGCACTCGAGGGGGATCGCGATCGCGCAGCGGAGTTCGCGCGGCTGGGCCAGCGCGTCGCGCGGATGATCGAGGACTCGCCCGCGGTCGTCGTGGCGGGGATCGACGGCCCCGCACGCGGCGGCGGCCTCGAGCTCGCGCTGGCCTGTGACGTGCGGGTCGGAACCCCCGACTCGACGTACGGCGAGCCGGGGGTCGGTTTCGGCCTGTTCGGCGCGTGGGGCGGGACCGTCCGGCTGCCGCGCGTGCTGGGAGAGGGCGACGCCCTCGAGTTCGCGCTTTCGGGCCGTCCGATCGACGCCGAGGAGGCGCTGCGGATCGGGCTCGTGTCGCGGATCGACGCCGACCCGCGGTCGGTCGCCGAGGAGGTCGCCGGCAACGCGGCCGACGCGCTTGCCGTCCTAAAACGCCGGATTAGAGACGACAGCGAGCGCGCCACACAGGAGCGACGCGAGGCCGACGCCTTCGCTGATCTCGTCGCGGCCCACGCCGACGATATCGACGCGCTGCTCGAGTAGGGAGTACGACCGAGCGTCGAGTCGACGATTCGACAACCCGACCGGCACAAACAATTTACACCGTGACAGATACGGGGAAGGTATGCCCGGGCCGGTGTTTCTGGACGGCGACCGAATCACGCTGCGACCGATCGAGGAGGACGACCTCGGGTTCCTGCAGACCCAGATCAACGACCCGCGGATCTGGCGGGCGATCGGTCGCTCTCGGCCCGTCAACGGCGAACAGGAGCGGGAGTTCTTCGAGAACGAGGTCTGTGGCGACGACACCGTGAACTTCCTGATCGCCGCCGATTCGACGCCGGTCGGAACCATCGGGCTGCATTCGATCGAGTGGGAGACCCGAAAGGCCGAGATCGGGTACTGGCTCGCACCCGACTATCACGGGCAGGGGTACGGCACCGAGGCGACGGAACACGTCGTCCGGTATGCCTTCGACCAGCTCGGACTCCACCGGATCGCCGCCCGCGTGTTCGAGTTCAACGAGCCGTCGAAGCGGCTCCTCGAGAGAGTCGGCTTCACGCAGAAAGGAGTTCACCGCGACGGCGAGTTCGTCGACGGCGAGTGGCAGGACGTCTACTGGTACGGCCTGCTCGAGAACGAGTGGCGGACGTGACCGTCCGCGAACCGATCACTCGAGCGGGTCCGGTGCCGGCGGTGCGTTCCGTTTGTGTTCGCTGTGCTCGTACATCCCGCGGACCTGTTCGACAGTTTCTTCCTCGACCTCGAGCAGCCGAGCGGTCGCGGCCGCGGAGAGCGGGCCGTCGATGTGCGTTGCGAGGATCGAGTCGAGTGCGTCGTAGCTGATGCCGAGTTCGTCCTCGTCGGTCTGGTCGGCCCACAGCTCCGCGGTAGCGGTTTTCGCGGCGAGTTCCTCCGGGACGCCGACGTGGCGGGCGAGCTGGCGGACCTGTCCCTTATACAGGTTCCCGATCGGGTGACAGTCGACGGCCCCGTCGCCGTACTTGGTGAAGTAGCCGACGGCGGCCTCGCTGCGGTTGCCGGTCCCGAGGACCAGCCGGCTCTCGTGGTTAGCCACGAGGTAGTTCAGCACCGCTCGGACGCGAGCGCGCGCGTTTCCGACCGCCTCGCGGTCGCCCTCGGCTTCAGGGTAGGCCGACAGCAGCGAGTCGACGATCGGTTCGACCTCGATCACGTCGTAGGTAATCTCTAAGTCCTGGGCGACCCGTTCGGCGTCGCTCATGTTCTCCTCGCTGCTGACCGTCGCCGGCAAGACGAGCCCGTGGACGTTCTCGGCCCCGAGCGCCTCGACGGCGAGCGTTCCGGTCAGCGTGCTATCGATCCCCCCTGAGAACCCGAGCACCGCACCGTCGGCCCCCGCGGCGTCGACCTGTTCCCGAATGAAGTCGGTGATGTGGTCGCGCCGCCGCTCGAGTTCCGCCTCGGAAAAGCGAAGGTCGATCATGTGATCGAATACGGACGGCACGACCTAATAGCCTCCCCTCCCCGGAAAAAACTGACTGGATGTCCGGTTTTCGCGGTCGCTCGCGGCTCGAGACGACTCGGAAAAGGTCCGGGTGCGAGAATCGAACTGCGCGTCTCAGCCTCCACGGGCTGAAGGTTGCCACTACCCCAACCCGGACACACTGTCTTGTGGCAGCTATCGCTACCACGGCGGATAGGTAATACGCACGGAGAGTCTGCAGGGATTGCAACTCGAGGTCGGATTCTTGTGTAACGGCGGGGAACGAGGATCGCTCGAGAGCGCTACGTTCAAGTGAGCGCGGCGGATATGCTCGAGTGAGAGCGGCGCAGCGAACGAGCGCCGGTGGTGAGCAGTTCCGGAGGAACTGCGATCCTCGGCGCGCGAGGAACGCAGTGACGATGCGCGCCGGTGGTCCAGTGGTAGGACTCGAGCTTCCCAAGCTCGCGGCCCGGGTTCAATTCCCGGCCGGCGCACTTCTCGAGGATCGCACGCTTCGATAGCGGCGGCTGTCCGATCGACGAGCGAGAGCGTACCGGTCGCGTTAGAAACGGCGGAAAGCCGACTTACTCGTGGATGCCCATCGCTTCGATCTGCTCCTGATACCGGTTCCGGATCGTGACCTCGGTCACCTGCGCGACGTCCGAGACTTCCCGTTGGGTCTTCTTCTCGTTACAGAGCAGCGAGGCGGCGTAGATCGCGGCCGCGGCGTAGCCGGTCGGGGACTTACCCGAGAGCAATCCCTTCTCGGTCGTGACATCGATGATCTCGTTTGCCTTGACCTGGACCTCTTCGGAGAGTTCGAGTTCCGAGCAAAAGCGCGGCACGTACTTCTTGGGGTTTACCGGCTCCATCTCGAGGTTGAGTTCCTGGGCGACGTACCGATAGGTGCGGCCGATCTCCTTTCGCTCGACGCGGGAGACGGCGGCGACTTCCTCGAGCGATCGGGGGATGCCTTCCATGCGGCAGGCGGCATAGAGCGTACTGGTCGCGACGCCCTCGATCGAACGGCCGCGGATGAGGTCCTCGTCGAGTGCGCGCCGGTAGATCACGCAGGCGACCTCTCGGACCGAGCGGGGGATGGCGAGCGAGGAGGCCATCCGGTCGGTTTCCGACAGCGCGAACTGGAGGTTGCGCTCGCCGGCGTCTTTGGTGCGGATCCGTTCCTGCCACTTCCGCAGTCGGCGCATCTGATTGCGTTTGTCCGAAGAAATCGAGCGACCGTAGGCGTCCTGGTTCTTCCAGTCGATGGAGGTCGTCAGCCCCTTGTCGTGCATCGTCTGGGTCGTCGGCGCGCCGACACGGGACTTGTTCTGGCGCTCGGAGTGGTTGAACGCGCGCCATTCCGGCCCGTGGTCGATGTTCGTTCCTTCGACGATAAGCCCACATTGGTCACAGACGAGTTCGCCCTGATCTTCGCTCTTGACGAGTGTCCCGCCGTCGCACTCGTCACAGACCCGCTCGCGCTCCGACTCCTGTGTTTTTTCTGTCGTTTCAGGATCGCGTTCGCGCTGACGGGTGGGGCTTGCCATTTCGTGTAGATAACGAAGTTGCAAGGACTTAAGGGCTCGCCACCGAAGACGCGCGGACCGAACGATAACGATGCCGTCGATGCCGGCAAGATAGGGCGCGACGACGGCTCAGAGGTAGCCAAAGAGGGTGCCACCCAACACGAGCAGCCACATCACCGTCCCGACCAGCAACATATCGTTGAACTTCGAGTCGCGCGCCGCGCGCTTGGCCGCGCCGCCGGCGATCAGCCCGAGCGCGACGACGACGAGCATCCGCTGGACGACGACGTCGACCGGGAGCGAGGAGACACCGAGCAGACTGTAGTCGAGCCAGACCGCAAGCGCGAGCGAGGCGGCGGCGACGACCGCGGCGTCGAGTCGTCGCGTGAGCCCGCGGGCAAGCAGGTAGGTCGCGGCCGGAATGCCGACCGCGATGACCGGGTATAGCAGCGCGGCGATCTGGTGGGGGGTGAGGAACCCGGCCTGGCGCTCGAGGACGAGACCGCCCATCCGGACGCCGAGATACAGCGCCAGAATGGTGAAAACGAGGAGGACGTGGCCGGCCTCGAGGCGGGCGTAGGCGGCCGCGAGTCGGCGGCGATCGACATCGGTCAGGTGGTCGTCAATCGCGTTCGGCGCTCGCTGGCTCACGCGCTCGACGGGCTGTTCGGTCCCGCTCGAGGAGCTGAGACGGCGTCTGCCGGCGCTGGCACCGACCAGGGTGGGGATGACGAACAGCCCGGCGAGGTCGACGAGGGTTGCCCAGCCGTCGGCGTCGGCGGAGTTCCTGTTATCGAGGTAGATACGGGTCACGTCCTCTTGGACATCAATCCGTGGATGGTCCATGAAGTCGTTCTCCACTTTCGTCTGGGCGTCCTGCGAGCCGTGGACGCGGTGGCGGAGCGTAAACCAGTCGAAGTGTTCGGAGTGGGTCTGCATCGCGACCCACTCCCCTTTGGGACTCTCGTAGAGTCTGATGTGGTACCGTTGGCCGTAGTAGTCGCCGTCCTCGAGCTGGCGGGATTCGGTCATCCAGTAGCCGCTCTCGTTCGGTCCGGGGTCGACGTAGGCGTAGCGGGTCCCCCCGTCGGCTTGGCCCCAGTCGAGAGTGGGAAGAGCGCCCCGTGGTTCGTCCACCTCCTCATCCGTCGCGTTCTCGGCCGAGTCGTTGGCCGCCGTTTCGTTTTCGGGCTCGGGTACGGATTGGGTCCCCTCGGCGGTCGCGTTGGCTGGTTGAGTTTCGTTCTCGGTGGCGTTCCCGCCGGTGAGCGAGTACGTCTCCGGGAGCGCTTCCTCCTCGGATTCGTTCATCTCCGACCAGTCGCCGTCGTCAGCGTCGGTCAGGACTCGCTCGACATCGGCGAGGTCGCCGCGGACGACGACGTTGACCGGGCTTCGCTTCTGGAAGCTTCGAGTGGGACTGAGATACTCCCAGAAGCCGCTTTCGGAGTCCTCGAAGGAGACGAGTTCGGGCGCTGGCTTCGTCTGGGCCGGCTGTTCGGTGCCACCCGTCACGGTGCCGATTTGGTCGGTCGATAGCGACAGCAACAGCGACGGCCCGCCCACGAGTAAGAAGGCGAGAACAAGTAGAACGGCCGTAATTACGATCGAACGACGCATCTCCGCGATACTAGTGACGGAGACCACATCAAACCGTGTGTTCCCGAACCGGCGTCAGCCGCTCACAGGCTGATCACTGAGACCACATCAAACGTCGGGTCCAACGGTAGTGACGGGAACCGGAGCGTCGCGGACGACGCGCTGGGAGACGCTCCCGACGACGTTTCGTTCGTACTCGTCGCCGCTGGTTCCCATGACGATCAGATCGATGTCGGCAGTTTCGGCGTAGTCGACGATACGCTCGGCCGGGTTGCCCGCGTCGACCGCCGTCGTCGTCTCGAGGCCGCGATCTGCGGCGCGGGTTGCCGCGTCGTCGGCCGCCTCGCGGGCGGTCGCCTCGAGGTCGTCGCGGACGCGCTCGACGCGATCGTCGTCGAGTACGAGGAACGCGCGGTCGTCGACGACCGAGAGGACGTGCAGGGTGGCGTCGCGTGTGGCCGCGGCGTCGATGGCGTGGGCGGCGACCGTCGCTGCGTGGTCGCTGCCGTCCGTCGGAAAGAGGATCGTCTCGTACATTGCTGTCCACTCTACGGTCTCGAGCCGACGGCAAAAGCAGTTGCCCACGTTCTTTCGGTTCGGGAATGCCGGCGGCGGGCTTAGATGCCCGGAATGCCGAGCGCGTCGGGGGTAACGAAGCCGACGACAGCCATCGCGTAGATGATCCCGACCGCGACGATCCACGCGACGAATCCGATCGCGGCCGCCGAGCCCCAGCCGCCGGGATACCGCCAGTTGATGACGCCGACCCAGATGACCAGCATCAGCAAGACGCCGAGGATGGGGACCCATCCGACGAAGAAACTCGTGATCGCCCACGCGGCCGCGCCGATGAGGGCAGTCACTGCCGCGTTCACGAAGCTCGCATCCCTGTCTAACACCAGGCGCGCGCCTGCCAGGATCCCGATCGTTCCGACCAGCAAACTTAGAACGAAGATCAGGACGGAGTCCGCGGCAGCCATGTTAGGGTTTCCAGCTTAGTTCGATCTCGACTGTCTCGCGGTTCCCCCGGAGCATCGACGACCGTTCGACAACCTCGACGGATACATCGACGTTCTGGGGCGGGTTCAGCGACACGTTCTTATTCCCGACCGGAACGGTGACCTCCTCCTCGCCTCGGCCGAACTCCGTCGCGAGTTCGTCGAGGTACGCGGCGAGTTCCTCTCGTGGCAGCGTTTCGTCGGCTGTCGTCCGTTGGGCCATACCTCACTATCGGACACCTACCCGCAAAAGTATGGAGCCTGAACATGTCGATACGTCGCTCTTACTCGATCGAACCGCACTGTAACGCGCGAGTGAAAGAAGGCGGCCCGACGAAGCGGAGAAATAGGAACGTATGTTGATACGAACTCCGACCGCTCGAGCGTACGACAAGGGAGTCAACCGAATCGTGACGTGTTACCGATTGGTAATCATCCGATTCGGTCGCCCTGCGGTCGCGCTCGCAGACGGCGGCCCGCGAAGGCGCTCGGTCACTCACGTGCTCGCCGGACAAGCGTGGCTTTTTGACGACGGGGCGGGTAGCCGCCGACGATGGACGTCGCCGTCGGCATCGTCGCCCAACGTGACAACGAGCGTGCACAGGAACTCGCTGCGAGCCTCGTCGACACCCTCGAGCGCGAGGGGGCCGGCGTCGTGGTCGACGAGGCCACCGGCGAGGCGGTCGGGGCGACCCCCGTCTCGGTCGCCGCGATGGCCGGTCGGGACCTCGTCGTGAGCATCGGCGGCGACGGGACGCTGTTGTTCGTCGCCCGCGAAGTCGGCTCGACGCCGATCCTCGGGGTCAATCTCGGCGAAGTGGGCTTTCTCAACGCCGTCGCACCCGAAGACGCACTCGAGGTCGTGACCGATGTCGTGGCCGAACTCGAGCGGACGGGGACTGTCGAGGGCCGAGAGCTATCGCGGCTGCAGGCGACCGACGGTGACGGGGACTGGTCGCTCGCGCCCGCGCTCAACGAAATCGTCATCCACGGGCACCGGCGGGGACACGGCGGTGGGGCAACTATCGAAATCGATGTCGACGGCCAGCGGTACGCCGAGAGCCACGCCGACGGCGTGCTCGTGGCCACGCCGACGGGATCGACCGCCTACAACCTGAGCGAGGGCGGGCCGCTGGTCCACCCCACGGCCGACGCGCTCGTCGTCACGCAGATGGCCGCGACCGAGGCGATGCCGCCGCTGGTGGTCGAACCGGACACCGAAGTAACCCTCACCGTCACCGGGACCGACACCGCGTACGCGATCAGCGACGGGCGCAACCGCCAGCGCCTCGAGCCGCCGGCGACAGTTTCGGTCTCGCTCGCAGCCGAATCCGTCACGCTCGCCGGGCCGCAAGCGAACTTCTTCGACGGCCTCGACAAACTCGAGTGAGTCGACAGCGGCTATCGACGGCCGCCGGACCCGTCACCCTCGACGAGTCGCTCTAGGTGCTCCGGCGGGACCGCGCCGCGGGCGACGTGGCCGTCCGAGAGGAAGGTCGGGACGCCGGTGACGCCGTTCTGTTGTGCTTTGGTGAACAAATCCTCGAGTTCCGTCCGGAGATCCTCGTCGGCAACCGCGTCGCGAATCTCGTCGGCCGGCAGGTCGACGTCGGCGGCGAGGTCGGCCAGCACGTCGGCGTCGCCGATATCACGTTCGTCCTGCCACAGCGCCGTGTAGATCGCCTCGTCGAACGCGGCCCATTGCTCGGGGTACTCCTCGTTGACGTACCACGACGCGATCTGTGCATTGAACGAGTCCACGTCCGTCGCGATTTCGCGGGCCATCTCGACGCCGTACTCCTCTTGGAGCCGGCGGACGTTCTGTCTGGCCTGCTCGTAGTACTGGTCGTCTTTGCCGTCGTCGACCTCGTGATCGATCGACCCGTCCGGGTTCCGCTTACCGCGGCGCAGATCGAAGGGGTGCCACTCGACGGTCAGCGGCTCGTCGCGCCCCTCGCGGTACTGCTCGAGCGAACGCGTCCCCAGATAACAGAACGGGCAGACGTAGTCGGCGTAAATTTCGATGCGGTCGGTCGTCTTCGGCGTGGATCCGGTGTCAGCGTCGGCCATAGCACCGTTAGGCATTCGTGAGGGAAAAGTCGCCGGTCACCGGCAGTCGACGTGAGTGGCTCGAGTCGAGGTGCGGACCCGGTCCGGCTGCGGGAGAAGAGGGACACACCCGCAGCCGTCGCGCGTTAGCTCTCCGATCCCGTCGCCGGGACGTCGGCGGTGTCGGTATCCGCATCCGTCACGTCCGGCAGGTTCGGATCGCGGTAGGGGTTGCGCCCGTAGGCCGGCAGTTCGTCCTCGAGTTGGGACTTGAGCACGCGGCGCAGCCGGTTCAGGCTCGTCGTATCCAGCCCGTAATCGGCCGCGAGCCGTTTGAAGGTCTCCTCGTCGGTGATATCGTGAGCGCGATACTGGCCGAACAGGTCCTCCATCCGGTCGGCCGAGAGTTCCTGTGCGTCGATATCGTCCAGCCCGAAGTACTGCTGGCGGTCGACGTCGACGACGTGACGGATCACCACCAGCGCCACCTTCTCGATCGCGCGCTGGCTCCCGAACTCGGTGAGGTCGATCTCGTCCATCACGCCGAGTGCGAGGTCTCGCTGCCACGGCGTCACCTCAAGGGCGTTACACAGCGCTTGGGTCGTTCGCAGCCTGTCGAGGTGGTGGGCGCGCTCGCTGTAGCCCGGCGTCGCCGCGTGCTGTTCGTCGTGGAGGCGACGGACGCTCTCGGAGAGGTCCGCATCGGGTGATTCCGCGCGGCCGATGACCGTCGCGCTCGGCGTGACGACGCCCCACTGGCGGACCGTCGAATCGCGCTGGACGTCCGCTCGAGAGAGCGACCCGGACCCGGGTCGGGTCTCGAGACGGCGCTCGCGGTCGGGCTCGCCACCGTCCGCGGGCACGGCTCGCTCGGAATCTGGACCAGGGTCGGCACCGTCGTCTTGCATCGTCTGTCGCTCGGAGAGGGAGAGTGAAAAAGGCTCGCTCCGTTCAGCACACCAGTTCGACGGACAGACAGCCTTTCTAACACGTATCAGACGACCGCGTCTCTCGAGCGGGACCGGGCGCTATCGCTTGCTACTCGATGTGAGTGGTCCGCGAAAAGCCCTTCGTAGCTTCACCTTGTGACCAGAGGCACTTAAAGAACGACGCCGGCACGAGCTATCGGACCGCGGTGAGCATCTCGTCGATGAAGTCGTCCAATCGGTCGGTATCCGGGCCGTCCCGGGCGTGAGTGTCGGGATCGATCGTCTTCGGCGGGTGAGCGAACTCGCGACCGACGGCGTCGCCGATCTCGGCCGCCCCCTCGCCCGCCCGTTTCCGCTCGAGCAACTCGCGAGCGCGGTCGATCCGGTCGGCGTCGAACACTGCGGGTGCCTGCTCGCGCAGGAAGGTCTCGAACTCGAGTGCGGGCAGGTCGTGTGTGCCGCGTTCACCGGTCTCCGCGAGGTAGTAAGCAGACATAGCCGCCCGGCAGATCGTCAGGTTTCGCTTCACGGTCGGTTTGGTTTGGGTCTCGCTGAAACGCTCGTCGTCCACGGAAACCGTCATCGTCCCGTCGTCAGTTTCGGCGGTGTACGCCCCGTCGCTTGACTCGAGGATCGGAAAGATCTCGTCGTCGGTGCTGACCAGATGGTGCGAGACGTACTTGCGGTAGTTGCTCGTCGCGATCCCACGCCACGCGTGATAGAGGTCGATCGGGTTGTACGTCTGGCGGATGTAGGCCGCGATGTCGCTGGGGTCGTACGCGCATCGGTAGCGGATCGGACTCCGCAACAGATCGAGCGCCCCGTCGTTCGAGTCGGCGAGCAAGCGCGCGAACGTCCGCACGTCCCAGCCCTGATACTCGAACTCGCCGCGGTCGTCGACGAGGGTTTCAGGCGACCCCTCAAGGTGGGCGTAGCGCCGCAGATCGGTCGGGGCGAAGACGAACCCAACGTCGTAGTCGCTGTCGGGACTCGCCGCGCCCCACGCGTGGCTCCCGCGGGCGACCGCCAGCGCGACCGCGATATCGTGTTCACGTTCGATCGCGGTGAGGTGATCGTCGACGGTTTCGTGGACGTGGATCGGAACCGAAGACATAGCAGTGGCTCGAGGACGTGGAAACGAAACCCGAGAAGGCCGGGTGACGAATGCCCTTCGTAGCTTCACCTTGTGACCAGAGACACTTAAAGAACGGAACGGAGCGCCGACGGCGTGAGAGAAGCCAGAGAGGACTCGAGACTCGAGATCTGCGAAGAATCCGGTGAGTGAAGTGGCGTGTGACTAGAGTAGCCCGAAACTCGCTGCATTACCCCAGACACATATGTAACTACAATAACCTTTGAGATAATGTCCGCCCTCCGAACCGCACTGCTCGAGTGGGATCGAAGCCGGATTTCGCGAGTGCTTCTCGCCGGGCTCGCCGTCTTCCTCGCACGCCGTGTCACCGACGGGGTTGTGAACGGGGTAGGCGCAACGTTCCTCTCCCTGTTCGTACTCGGTCTCGCGTGAGAAGCGATGAAGCGACTCTTCGGTGACTCGAGCGGGTCGTGACTCCGCCGGTCATCGGGACTGCCCGCCCATCTATCGATCGGCCGGGAGACGAAAATACGGCGACACAACTATCGGGTGTGCGTCACTGACTGCAGAACGACCGTCCTCCCGTCATAGCTCTACCTTGTGACCAGAGGCACTTAAAGAAACGACGGCTCACTCGAGGCGATGTCGAGAACCCACTTGCCGAGCCAACAACTACTGGTTCCGAAAGGTTGAATCGCCCGCTACCCTGAATGCGGTCAATGAGTCATCAGTTGCCGGACGTGCAGGCGACGTCGCCCGACGTGACCGTCGGCCTGAGTCAGGTCGGCGTCACCGGCGTCGACAAGCTCGTCAAGATCGCCCGCGAGGGCAAGCGACCGATCGTCCTCACCGCCGAGTTCGAAGTCTTCGTCGACCTCCCCGGCTGGCGCAAGGGCGCGGACATGAGCCGCAACATGGAGGTCATCGACGAAATTCTCGAGGACGCGACCCGCGAGGAGGCCTATCAGGTCGAAGAGGTCTGTGGCGAGGCCGCCGAACGGCTGCTCGAGCGCCACGACTACACCTCGAAGGCGGAGGTCTCGATGGAGGCCGAGTTCATGCGCCGCGAGCAGACACCGGCGAGCGACCGCGAGACCCAACACACAGTCGACATCGTGGCCTCGGCGACGGCGACCGACGAGGGTACTCGCGAGGAGATCGGCGCGCGAGTCACCGGCATGACCGTCTGTCCCTGCTCGCAGGGGATGTCGACCGCCCGCGCAAAGCAGACCCTCGAGGACTTGGGCGTCGAGGAGGAGACGATCACGGAGTTCCTCGATGAAGTGCCACAGCCGGGTCACTCCCAGCGGGGGCACGCGACGCTGACCGTCGAAGCCAACGGCGATCCGTCGGTCGATCTGAACGATATCATCGACATCGCCCGGGACTCGATGAGCGCCCGGATCTACAACCTCGCCAAGCGGCCCGACGAGGACCACATGACCTACGCGGCCCACGCCGACGCAAAGTTCGTCGAGGACTGCGTGCGCGCGTTAGCCGAGGGCGTCGTCGACGAGTTCGACCATCTGGCCGACGACGCGGTGATCACGATGAGCCAGTCCAACGACGAGTCGATCCACCAGCACAACGCCCACGCCGAGCGCGTCGTGGAAATGGGGACGCTGCGGGACGAAGTCGCCGACTAAAATTCGAGCGGTTCCGCTTCCTCCCATCGCGGGATGAACTCCTCGCGGACGTTCGCCGCGAACTCGGGGTCTTTGAGATCGATCATGCCGAAGGCCTCGCCCGAGGTGAGCGGGTTCGGGACCTGAATGCAGATCTCGACGCCGTCGATGATGTTGAACGAGCCTGTCACGTCGTCGTGTGTCCGAACCTCGAAGTCATCGAGTTGCTGTAAGGTCTCCCGGTAGCGCTTGCCCACATCTTCGGACATCGCGGCGACCATCTCGCGGGTCATCAGGAGGTTGACGGAGACACCGCGGTCGATCGCGTCCTCGAGTTGAGCGTTGATCTCCTCACTGACCGCCTGAATGTCCCACTGGGGAGAGGGATGAGACGACACCATCACGATGTCGCGGTCGGCAGCCGCCAGCCGTTCTAAGAGTAGATCCATCGTCTCCTCGGGGCCGACAGCGGCGGTCCAGAATTGTTCTTCGACCGGCTCGGCCGCGTCGAGTTCGTCGGACAGATCGTCGACGATCGATTCGTACTGGTCCGCTTTCTCCTCGAGTTCGCGTTTCTTGTCCTCGAGCAGCCGGTCGAGGGCCGTCGAGGGTTCGACGGCGACGTATTTCTTCGGCCGGCTCGCGGTCTGGCTGCGCACGAGGTTGTACTGTTCGATGCTGTTTAACACGTCGTAGATCCGCCCCATCGGCACGTCGCTCGCCCGCGACAACTCCTTGGCCGTTGTGGGACCGGTGGTCAGCAGCGAACGATAGGCTCGAGCCTCGTACTCGGAGAGCCCGAGATCCCTGAGAGTAGCCATATGCGAACGCAACCCACTGGAGAAACATAAACGCTGTGGTAGTTTGGCTATCGGACGGGTTCGACCGATAGGGGCTGTGTATCAGCCGTGAATGGTCTGAACGCGTTCACTCAACTCATCGGGAGTTTCGGCAGGGGCTGAGACGTGATCGCCGCGTTCGACCCGCGCGGTCCCCGCCTCGAGGTCGTCCGCGTCGGGCACGACGACCTTCTCGTGGTCCGCGAGTCGGAGCGCCGCGCGGTGGAGATCCGACCCGGGTTCGGCGGCGACGCGGATCACCAGCGGCCCCTCGAGCAGCCGGGAGACGGCCGTCGCGTAGCGGGCGATCTGGACGCCGAACCGGTCACTGGCTCCGGCGAACGCCTCGAGTGTCTCTCGGGCGAACTCGCGATAACGGTCGTCACCGGTGAGAACTGCCAGATCGATGAGCGCGTCGGCGAACGCGACGTTCGCGTCGAGCGGTCGTAGCGGGCGATCGCAGAGGCCGACGCCCTCGGCGGGGCCGTCGAGGAACGAGTCCCCATCGTGGAGCCGGTCGATCGTCGCCTCTGCGACTGCCCTTGCGTCTTCGAGGACAGTGGGCTCGATCGTGCTCGCAGCCGTCGTCAGCGCCGCGAGCGCACGCGCCTGATTCGTAAGGAGCGGGACCGCGTTGCCGTCGGCGTCGCGTTCGACGGCCTCCTCGCGTGCATGGGCGACGACGCCGTCCTCCTCGAGCAGATCCTCGCGGAGCGTCGCCAGCGCGCGTTCGGCGTATCGACGGGAGCGTTCGTCGTCGGTGTAGGCGTAGTACGTGAGCAGCCCCTCGATCGCCAGGGCGTTCGGGCCGGCGAAGACGCCTCCGTCGACCGGCGGCTCGTCGGCGGCCGCCCGATCGGTCGCGTCGAGGCTGTAGGCGTCGTCCTCGCCGGGTGCCTGACTGTTCGCGAAGGCGTCGGCCTCGTCGTTCCACAACGTCGTCGTCAGGAACTCGACCGTGCGCTCGGCGGGGGTTCGGTACTCGTCTTTTCCGGTGTGGAGATAGGCGTTAGCGAACGCGCGCACTAACGCGGCGTTGGAGTCCAGTAGCTTCTCGCGCTGAAGCCCCGACCAGTCGCGGTCGGTCGCGAAGCGATAGAACCCGCCGTCGTACTCGTCTAACAGGTTCGCGCCGACCGCGTCGTACGAGCGCAGCGCCATCTCCCGGTCCCGCTTGAGCGCGAACTCGAGGGCGTCGGGCAGCGGGAACTTCGGGGTCTCTCCCCAACCGCCGGCGGTCTCGTCGTAGGTGTCGGTGAGGTGGCCGAGCATCCCCTGTTCGATCTCGGCGGTCAGCTCGCCCGCGGGCGGGTTGTCTTCCCGGAGCGGGCGCGGAACCCGGGCCGCGTCGCTGCCTTTCGTCTCCCACATGGTTCGGACGCTGTCGAGGACCTGCCGCATCCCGTCGGGACCGAGGTAGCCCGCCCCGGTCAAGACCTTCCCGTCGGGTGCCAGAAAGACCGTCGACGGAAAGCCGCCCATATTGTACCGGTCGCGGACCCGCGGATGGCGGTCCACGTCGACCCGCACCGGAACGAAGCTATCGTTGAGATTGGCCGCGATGCGGGGCTCGGAATACGTCTCCTCGTCCATCTCGTGGCAGTGATCACACCACGTCGCGGTCAGCGAGAGCAAGACGGGGCGGTCGGCCGCCGCGGCGTCGTCGAAGGCCTCCGGTCCCCAGTCGCGCCACTCGACACGGGTCGTATCGTCCATACCGGACCGACGAACGTTGCGAGGGTAAGCCCTTCGTTCGCGTAGGCCACGAGCCGCTCGGCTCCGGCCTCGAGGCACGCGATTCCGTTTCTGGAACGAGAGTAAAAGATTTTCACCGTTCGGCGACTAGATCGGACTATGCTCCGGTGGATCTTCGCGCTGTTGCTCATTCCGTTTCTCGACGCCGTGTTGCTCGCGGTCGTCGTCACCCAGTTCAGCTTTCTGAGCTGGGTCGGGATGATCCTGCTCGTCGTCCTGACGGGCCTGATCGGCATGCTCCTCGTCCGCGCCGAAGGCCGGCGGACGATACGAAAGATGCAGCGGACGATGGCCGAGGGCAAGCCGCCGACCAACGAACTGCTCGACGGCGGGCTCCTGATCGCCGCCGGAGCGTTCCTGCTGACGCCCGGGCTCGTCACCGACGCCATCGGCTTCCTGCTCGCCGTTCCGATAACGCGAGTCCCGATTCGCGCCGTGCTCAAGCGCTACGTGATCATCCCGTACGCGGACAAGAAAACGGGCGGGTTCGCCAGCGGACAGGTCTGGACGTTCGGCTTCCCGAACGACGGCCCAGCGGAGGGGAACACCGCCTCGAGCGGCGGCGAGACGTACGACCTCGGCGACGACGCCTACACCGTCGACGGCGAGGGCTCCGAGGACGCCTACTCGATCGATTTCGGAGACGAACGCACGGACGACGCGGACGACGAGCGAGACGACGACCCCCTCGCTCGGTAGCGGTTCGCACGGGTCGGTGAGAAAGAAACGCTTAAACATCCCACCGAGCAACTATCGAGTGCGAAGGAAGGCAGTGCGGGCCAATAGCTCAATTAGGTTGAGCGCCACTCTGATAAGGTGGAGGCTCTCGGTTCAAATCCGAGTTGGCCCACTTCTTGTGGCGACTTGTGCCGTGAGCCGAGCGTAGGTGTGGCGATGACGGATCGAACCTCGTAACGATACCTCACGAGCGCAGCCAGTGGAATCGTCCGCAGTCGCCTCGAGCCGACGGGAGCCAACGCAGTTTCTGAACCGGTTGGAGACACTCGAGACGGTCAGTTCCGACTGGCGGTCGTTGCTACCCCTGACGGTCGTCCCGACCGACTGCGCTATTTCACGCGTAGCGAAACTGTTGTCCGGAACTCGGCACCGCCCCATTCGAACATATCTATCACTATGAGATACAACTCGGGTTCGATAGGAGTAGCATCTATCAATCGCAGAATGCGCGACACACGTGGGAAACGGACGCGATCGGAAACTCGCGAAATCGGCCGCTCCGGATCGCGTTAGACGCGGCGACTCGCGATTATAGCAGACGATCGTCAATACCGTTCGGACGCCGTAAATAGGTTTAAACAGCACATATTCGACGTGTTCGATGACAAAAGCCCACTTATGTGGCCATTTTCTCCAGTCATGGCCACCGCATGAGTTCGCGCCGATCCCGTCTATCGTTACGAGAGAACGAGCCGATTCAGAGGAGTTCCATCGATGAGAGTTCCGATCTCGAGGGACTACATACAAGAATAGTCGTACTGCTGTCTATATATCTGATCCGATAGAACAGACCATATACCACATTCCATACTTTTTGAGTACGCAGCGTTACTGACCTCGGAACGACTTCGAGGCGTATCCCCACCGACAGTCGATAGCGATCCACTAGAGACCCAACACGTGGTAATCGAGTATGGCAACTTTCGCTCGGGACGATACGGGCAGAACGTGCCGGAAGTGTAGTTTGTCTAATTTTTCTGCCAACGTTCATTTGGGAGACGGCCGTCGTGTCGTGTGTGACAGTCACGCTCGAGCGCGATCGGTTCGTAGAGACGATGCGAGAACAGGCCAAAATAGGGGGAACGGACAATGGGGGCCTCCATCGAGTAGCACTGAGCGACGAGGACAAAGCGGTCCGAGACTGGTTCGTCACGCAACTCGAGGACGCCGGACTCTCCGTTCGGATCGACGAGATGGGGAACGTATTCGGCCGCCGAGAAGGGCGTCGAAACACCGAGCCCGTGCTCGTCGGATCGCACCTCGACTCCCAGCCCAACGGCGGGATCTACGACGGCGCGTTAGGCGTCGTCGCTGCGCTGGAGTTCGTCCGGACGCTGAACGACCGCGGTTTGGAAACGAAGCGCCCCGTCGAGATCGTCAACTGGACGAACGAGGAAGGGTCGCGGTTCCAGCCGGTCTTACAGGGCAGCGGCGTCTGGGCCGGCGAACTCGACCTCAAGGAAGAGTACGCGAAGACCGACGAGAACGGGCAAACAGTAGAGTCGGAACTCGAGCGAATCGGGTACAAGGGGGACCAGCCGGCGGCTCCCGCCGAAGCGTACGACTCCTACCTCGAACTCCACATCGAACAGGGGCCGGCCCTCGACGAGACGGGCGCAGACGTCGGCGTCGTCACCGGTATCGTCGGGCTCACGTGGGGCGAAGTGACCTTTCTGGGCGAGGCGAGCCACTCGGGTGCGACGCCGATGCACCACCGCAGCGACGCCCTCGTCGCGGCGTCGGATCTCATTACCCAGGTGCGTCGGATTCCGAACGCAATTGGCAAACGAACCGTCGGGACTGTCGGTGCCGTCGACGTGCAGCCAAATTCGATCAACGTCGTTCCCGGCGAGGTGACCGTCAGCTACGGGTTCCGCGATCCAGCGGCGTCGGTGATCGATCGCGCCGAAGACTGCGTCCAACGCGAAGCGGCGGCCGCCGCCGACCGCGAAGGCATCGCGTACGACCACGCGGACCGCGCGCGAGCCGAACCGGTCTCGTTCGACGATCGCTGCGTCGACGCGGTCGAACGCGCGGCGGCGGCGTTCGACTACGAGACGAGGGAGCTGTTCAGCGGCGGCGTCCACGACGCGACCCACGCCAGCGAGGTGTGTGACGCCGGGATGGTGTTCGCCGTCAGCGAAGATGGCAAGAGCCACACCGAAGACGAGTTCACCAGTTGGGACGACTGTTACAGCGCCGCGAACACCCTCGCGTCGGCCGCGCTCGAGCTGGCGACAGAGGACGCATGAGCCGGGAGTACCCGCGCTGTCTCGAGTGAGCGGGGCCGTCGAACTAATGCATCGCGTCGCCGCCGTCCGGACTGAGCGTCTGTCCGGTGTAGTAGTCGCCCCCGTCGCCGGCGAGGAAGGCGGCAGTCGGCGCGATATCCTCGACCTGTCCCAATCGCCCCATCGGGAGCTCCGCTTCCTTGTTCTCGCGCCACTCCGCGGAGATGTCGTCGAGTAGGTCGGTCTCGACCGGGCCGGGCGCGATGGCGTTGACGGTGACTGCGGGGGAGACTTCCCGCGCGAGCGCCCGCGTCATCGCGATGACGCCGCCCTTTGCGGCGGAGTAGTGGACCAGTTCCTCGCCGCCTTTGATCCCCAGTTGGGACGCGACGTTGATGATCCGTCCGTCTCCTTGCTCGAGCATGCCCGGCAGCGCGAATCGGGTCATCAGGAACACGCCGCGGAGGTCGACGGCGATCGTTTCGTCCCACGTCTCGACCGACATGTCGGCGAGTGGCGACTGCGTGAGGATGCCGGCGTTGTTCACCAACACGTCGACGGCACCCTCCCGGGCTTCGAACTCGTCGATCAGCTCGCGAACGTCGTCCTCGTCGCTGACGTCACCCGGTAAAACGAACGCATCGCCCTCGGTCGCCTCGACGCTTTCGACGACCTCCCGGCCGTACTTCGCGGGTTCGTCCGGGTGGCGGTTGACCGCGACGGTCGCACCCGCTTCCGCTAGTTCCTCGACGATACCGCGGCCGATACCTCGACTCCCGCCGGTAACCAACGCTGACTTGTCGCTAAGCTCTCCCATTACGTGTGTCCATGCTAGTCCGTCTCTTATAGTTACGGGATCGGTCGAACCGTACCGAGTCGGGAGCGGACAGCAGTCAATGACGGGCGAAGCAGTCAGGACGATCCGCCAGGCAGTCGTTTCGGACCGGTGGGTCACGGCAGCGTCTGGAAATTCGGCGGAATCGCGCTCACCGATTCGATCCCGTGACGAAACTCCGGCAAATCTCGGCCAAATCCGATACACCCATATGGTTCGGTAATACATCACACGCTATGGGCTCGACAGATATTCGACTAGAGTCGGTAGACATCTCGTTCCGGAACGAGCAGGTTCTCGAGGATGTCCATCTAGACATCGACGAGGGGGAGTTCTGCGTCATCGTCGGTCCGAGCGGTTGCGGGAAGAGCACGCTCCTCCAGAGCATCGCCGGGCTGACGGAACCGGATCGAGGTCGCGTCTTCATCAATGGGACGGACGCGGCGGAGTTGTCCGTCCAAGACCGCGAACTGGGCTACGTGTTCCAGGAGTTCGAAGACGCTCTCTTTCCGCACATGACCGTCGGCGAGAACGTCGCTTTCGGCGTCCGGCAGCAAGACGAGGAGATCGACGAGGCGGAACTGCAACGAAAGATCGACGAGATGCTCGAGTTGCTAGCGATCGGACACACGAAAGACGACCCGCCCTCGGAACTCAGCGGGGGGCAACAACAGCGGGTCGAACTCGCACGGCAACTCATTCGCGAGTGTGATACGATGTTGCTCGACGATCCGCTCGCCGACCTCGATTACAAGCTCCAAAAGCAGATGGAACTCGAGATCCGTCATCTCCACGAGGATCTCGGGAGTACGTTCGTCTACGTCACGCACAATCAGGACCAAGCGCTGAAACTGGCCGACAAGATCGTCGTGATGAACAAGGGCCGCATCGAACAGATCGGAACGCCATCGGATGTGTACCACCACCCGAAAACGGCGTTCGTCGCCCGCTTCCTCGGCGACAACAACGCCGTAGACGGGGAAGTCGTCGAGACGGATGTCGACGGCTGTATCGTCGACACTGCCTTCGGCCGCGTCGCAGCGGAGAACGTCAACGACGCGGCGGCCGGCGACACGGGACTCTTACAGATCCGGCCAGTCAACGTTGCGATCGGCGACGACGCAGTCGGCCGCGATACCGAGTTCGAGGCGACCCCGATGGGGAGTACGTACATGGGCGAGACGACGGAGATCGCCGTCTCGATCGATGGCAACGACTTCTACGCGATCGTACCCGGCAAAGCCGAAATCGGCGAGTACGACGAGACGATTCGAGTGGGCTGGGACCGCGAGGATGCACAGTTCTTCACCGAAATGAGCGTCACCGAGACCGAAACCGCAAGCGACATTCTGAAACTATGACCATAGCACAAAACGCAACGGCCGAAGCCGAATCGACGGAAACCGACACGATACTCGAGGTAAACGAGCTGACGAAGGTGTACCCCGACGGGACCGTCGCCGTCGAGGACATCAGCTTCGAGATCGATCGGGGCGACTTCTGTGTCCTGATCGGGCCGAGCGGCTGCGGGAAGTCCACGACGCTTCACTCGCTGGTCGGCCGATTCCCGATCACCGAGGGCGAAGTGATCCTCGCGGGCGAGGACATCACTCACGCGGAAACCCACCAGCGCGATATCGGCCTCGTCTTTCAGGACTTCCAGCTGTTCCCCCATCTGACCGTCGAAGAGAACATCAGATACGGGCTCGAGCAGCTCGGCCTCTCCGAGGACGAACAGACCGAGCGCGTCGAGGAAATGGTCGAAATAATGCGGCTCGACGAGATGCGCGATCGTTCGCCCGAGGAGCTCTCGGCCGGCCAGAAACAGCGGGTGGCGCTATCACGAAGCCTCGTGCTGGAACCCCAGCTCCTGTTGCTCGACGAACCGCTCGGCGACATGGACTACAAGCTCCAAAAGCGCATGGAGCGGGAGTTGCTCCGGATCCACCGGGAGATGGACACGACGTTCGTCTACGTGACCCACGACCAGACCCAAGCGATGCGGCTGGCCGACCAGATCATCGTCATGAACGACGGGAAGATCGAACACTCTGGCTCGACCGACGAGGTCTACAACGCGCCGAACACCGCGTTCGTCTCCACGTTCGTCGGGGACTCGAACGTATTCACCGGCGAACTGGTCGCGGTCAGCGACGACGGCACTCGAGCCACGGTACAGACCCCCTTCGGTGCGTTCGTCGCATCGACGGCGAACCTCCACTCCGCGCCCGACTCGCTCGTCGGCGAAGAGATTCCGTTCTCGGTGCGCCCGCAGTACCTCGAGATCGGCGCGGACGGTGAGAACGTGCTCGCCTGTGACGTCGACGACGTCATCCACCAACCCGGAGCCGGGACGCAGATCCTGCTCACGGCGACGAACGACGCCGGAGAGGCCACGGACCTACAGCTGAAGAGCCACGAAATCATCGACGTCGAAACCGACACCGTCGACATCACGTGGCGGCCCGAACACGCCACGCTCCTCGAGCGAATCAGTGTCTTGCCCGACGTCGATCTCAGCGAGGACGTCTTGGGCGAATAACGGAGCCGTCTCGACCGCGTCTCGATTTCTCGCTCGCGTCGATCGCTCGTCGAGCTGTCGCCACGATGTATCGGAAGCGACCGCGCTACCGCGCCGTCCAGCCGCCGTCGACGGAGAGGACGTGACCGGTGACGAAGTCGCTCCGATCGCTCGCGAGAAACAGCGCCGCGTCCGCGACGTCCTCGGGCTCGCCAAATCGGGGCCACGGGGTCCGGTTTTGCCAGTCCTCGAGGAGGTCTTCGTCGGTTTCGCGCCACTCGTGGTTCTGGGCGGTCTTGATGATGCCGGGTGCCAGCGCGTTGACGTTGATCTCGTCGGCGGCGTAGTCGAGTGACAGCTGTCGCGTGACGTTCGCGACGCCGCCCTTCGAGGCGCAGTAGGCCGCGCTGTGTTCGCCGCCGACGAGACCGTAGATCGACGCGAGGTTGATGATCTTCGCGTTGTCGCTGTCCCGGAGTTCGGGTATCGCCGCCCGCGTGAGGAGGAACGTTCCGCCGAGATTGACGTCGATAATGTCGTCCCACGCCTCGTCGGGCGTCTCGTGGGCCTGATACTGCTGGTAGATCCCGGCGTTATTGACGAGAATGTCCAGCCCGCCGTACTCGGCGACGGCGGTTTCGACCGCCGCTTCCGCGTCGTCGGCGCTCGAGACATCGGTTTCGACGAACGTCGCGTCCGCGCCCGCGTCGTCGAGTTTCTCGAATACCGATCGCTCGTCCTCGAGCTTCGGTTCTTTGCGGATGTCCGCGACGACGACGTTCGCCCCCTGTCGGCCGAATGCCGCCGCAATGGCGTTTCCGATGCCGGAACTCGCGCCGGTAACCAGTGCTGTCCGTCCGTCTAACCGTTGTGCGGTCATGACACTCATACCTCAGCAGTTCGATAATAATAATGGTATCGATGCCCGCGGTCTCGTCGACTACACCGCGGTCGCTGCCCACCCGCTGCCGAGCGGTCACTGCAAGTGCGTTGTGCGTCGGGTCACTCGGCCGGGAACTGCTCGAGCGGCTCGTTCGTCGCGGTCACGGCGAGTGCGAGTTTGATTCGTGCCTTCTGTGCGGAGAGGTCGCCGGCGAATCCGACGCCGTGTTGGCGCAACGTCTCGCCGCCGCCCGGATTGCCGTAGACGGGAGCCGTGGCCCCGCCGAGACAGCGCGAGGCGACGACGACCGGAATACCCGCCTCGAGCGCGTCGGCGATCGCGTCGCTGAGGGCCGCGGTCGTGTTACCGAGGCCGGTGCCTTCGATAACGAGGCCGTCGACGCCCGCCTCGACCGCCTCGTCGACGGGATCGCGCGGACAGTCGGCATAGCTCGGCACGATCCGGACCGCCGCGTCCGGCACGACGGGGTCGAAGCGCGCGTCCGGTTCGGGCGGCGAGTAGTGAAACCGGAAGCCGCTGTGATCGTGTGAGGCGACCGGCCCCGAATCGGGCGACCGGAACGTATCGAGGCGGCTCGTATGGGCTTTCGTGGCGGTCCGTGCCTCGTGGAGTTGCTCGTCGAAGGCGACGTAGGAGCCGCCGGCCGCCTGCACGGCGTCGTGGGTTGCGGCTCGAACCGCGGTAACGATGTTCGCGGGGCCGTCGGGACTGATTTCGTCGGGTCGGCGCTGTGCGCCCGTGAACACGATCGGGGCGTCGACGCCCAGAGTCTGGTCGGCGAAAAACGCCGACTCCTCTAAGGTGTCCGTACCGTGGGTGACGACGATCGCGTCGGCACCCGACGAGATCGCCGCTTCGGCCTGTCGGACGATCGTCACCATCGTCTCGAAGTCCATGGTGAAACTCGGAATCTGTGCGACCTGTTCGACCGAGACGGACGCGTAGTCATCGATCTCGGGAATGTCCGCGAGCAGTTCGGACCCCTGCTTGTCCGGTCTGGCACCGTCATCCGTACCGGTGCTTGCGATCGTGCCACCTGTGCTGAGTATGTGGACGTTTGAATTCATGCTGTCTGTGGGGTGATATTTGACGCACCTAATCGTTTCGAAGCGAGAAGCGAGAGCGAACGCGGACGGCAGTGGAAAGAGAGATCGGAGCCATCGGTTAGTTTGCCGTATTGCGGATGACGAGCCAGCCGGCGATGAGGAGCAAGACTGTCGAGAAGATCGTCGTCACGCTGCCGAGGGCGAACAGTTCCGGCGTCGCCCGGTCGGCCGACGCCACCGAGAACACCTGAATCGGCATCGTCGTCTCCCGACCGACGAGCAACAGCCCGCGCTCGGCTTCGTTGTACGAGAGCGTGAACGCGAACACCGCCGCGCCGAGGACCGTCGGCAGAATCTGTGGCAAGACGATCTTGCGAAAGCTGGTGAGTTTGCTGGCACCCATCACCTGTGCCGCCCGCTCGTTTTCCCGCAGATTCGGCGGGAAGCCGGCGAGCAGTACGATCACGGCGAAAGGCAGCGTCCAGACGACGTGGACCGGAATCGCGAGCATGAGCCCTCGGCTAAGCTGAAACACCTGCGTCAGCAGTAACAACGTCCCGACGCCGTACGTGATCCCCGGCGTGATGATGCCGAGGATAATGAGATACAACATGCCGCGTTGCCCCCAGAAGTCGTACCGGTACGCGAGGGCGGTCGCCGTCGCGAGCAAGGTCGTGATGACGGTCACGACCAACGCGAGTTGAATCGACCGGGAGATCGCCCCCCACATCGTATCGTTTGCGAACAAGGACTCGTAGGCCTCGAGCGTAACGCCGGCAAAGGGTGCCGTCACGCCGCCGGTGTTGAACGAAAACACCACCAGGGAGATGATCGGCGCATAGATGTAGATCGCCATCAGGACGAAATACGCCGTTACGAGTCGCTTGGTACTGAGCCGATTCAGCAGCCCCGTTACTGTAGATCCGTCTGTCGAACTCTGGCGAGTAGCCATCACCCAATGTGGTACCTCATCACACATAAAACATGGTTTTTTACGTGACCCCCTCGCTTGCCGGCGACTTCGGCCCCGCTGCAACAACAGTCATAAGGCTTGAAACCTGATTTCAGATCAGATCATGTCCCGAGACGACAGTGAGCTTTCTTTTCCGCAAGCAAACATTGCAGCAATCAAGGGAATCGCGGGCGTTCTCGCCCCGTCGCTCGGCCCCGTCTCACACGATAAGTTCATCGGGGAGCGAACCGCCTCGCAGGGGGCGTCGCCCGACGGGGTCGCGTACGACGAGTACGTCGTCACCGGTGACGGGCGAACGATCCTGGAAGCGCTACCGCTAGAGCACCCGATAGCGCCCGTCGTCAGACGGGTTGCGGGCGACGAGTTTCCAGAAGACACCGAAACGGTCGGCGAACACGTCACCGACGGCGTCACGTCGACAGTTCTGCTGCTCGCATCGCTGCTCGACGAGGCCGAGACGCTACTCGAGCACGGGGTTCACCCGACATCGGTGCGTCAGGGGTACGTCGACGCGCTGTCGGTCGCGACGGATTCCGTCCGCGACTCGCGCCGCCAGTTGGATTCGTTTTCGGACCCTGCGGCCGCCGAACGGGCGGTCGCACGAACCGCGATGACCGGCAACGACGTGGGTGGGATGGCCGACCGGTGGGCCGAGTTCGCACGCGATGCGGCCACCGAAGTCGGCTATCCGACGCCGGAGACGTTCGGCGTAGAGGGGGTGTCGACCGGCTCGATCGGGGACTCGAGGCTGCTTCGGGGAACCGTCCTGCCGAGAAACGAGGTCGTCTCCGAGCGGATGCCGACCGCGGTCGACGACGCGACCGTCCTCGTCCTGTCGGGCTTCGAACGCGGGGACGCGGGGGACGGCCGCGTCGGCGGCCTCCGGAACCCCGAACTCACGCAGGAAGCGACGATCGAGATCACCGATCCGGGCGATATCGCGGGCTACGAGGATCTGTACGCGGAGCGACGGGGCGAGATCATGGAGGCGCTTATCAAACACGATGTAGACGTCGTCGTCACTCGGCTCGGGATCGACGATCGCTACCAGCGACAGCTCGCCGACGCCGGTATCCTCGCGGTTCGCGGCGTGAACCGGCTCAAACTCGCACGGGTCGCCAAGGCGACGGGGGCGAGTCAGGTCAGAGACCCGAGCGACATCACCGTGGCGGATCTCGGCTACGCGGGACGGGTCGAACAGCAACGCGCCGAGAAACGGAGCGGGCGGCGGGAGCGACGGCGGCTCGTCGTCTTCGACGGCTGCCGGACTCCCGGCTCGATGACCGTCTTCCTCCGCGGAAACTGGGGGGAACTCAGATCCGAGGCGACGCGACAACTCCGTAAGGCCACCGCCGCAGTCGCGTCGGCGCGTGGCGAACACGGTCGCTCGGCGGGCGTCGTGCCCGGCGGCGGCGCGGTCGATATCGGCGTCGCGCGGGACGTTCGCGCGGCGGCACCGGGAACCGGCTCTCGCGCCCAACTCGCGATGAACGCCTTCGCCGACGCCGTCGAGCGGATTCCGTACGGGCTCGCCAAAAACGCGGGTCTGGATCCGATCTCGACGCTTGCCGACCTCAGAGCGGCGGCAGGCGAAACGGGGTACGAGAGCGGACTGTTCCTTCCCGAGGGAGTCGTTACCAACGTGGCAGAACACGGTGTCCTCGAGCCGTTCGCTCTGAAAACGTGGAGCTACGTGACCGCGGTCGAAGTCGCTGGAACGGTCCTTCGAATCGACGACGCCATCGACGCGAAACGGTCTCGAGAACCCGCCGACGAGGGAGACGTCATCTTCGATGACCACGCCGAGAAACACCAAGACCATCTGGACGAACACGGCACGGACGGAACCATCTGGGAGTAGGGTCGGTCTCGAGGATGCGGCAGTATCGGTTTTTCCAGGTACACGACACCAAATCAGATCCCGAAACCCCGTCGTTCAGAACCCCGTCGTTCGGAACCAATGTGACTCGAGTCGAAAACGGAAATGGCGGCGCTAGTTCTGTGCGATCTCGCTGATGTCGACGACGCGGAACAGCGCGAAGACGAACGCGAAGATCACGACCAGTAGCATGATCGACATCGCCGACGCGTTCGGGTAGTGGAGGCCGCGCTGGACTTCCTGGTAAATCAGTCCGGTCAGGGTCGCAGAGCCCGAACTGAGGAACTGCGGGATGGTGAGGTTCCCGATCGCGAGGACGAACGTGAACATACAGCCGATGGCGACGCCGGGCAGGCTGAGCGGCCACGTGACGTTGCGAAACGTCGCGATCGAATCGGCGCGCAGCGTCTCCGAGGCGTCGAGCAGATCCTCGTCGATCTGGGACAGTGAGATGTAGATCGGGGCCGCCATGAACACGAGGAAGTTCTGCAGGTAGCCGACGATCTGCGAGAAGAGGCTAAAGATGAGCCACCGAAGCGGTTCGTCGATGACCCCGATCGAGAGGAGGACCCAGTTGATGGCCCCGGATCGGCCCAGGATCGGGAACCACGCGATCGTCCTGATGAGTTCCGAGGTCCAGAACGGAATCACGAGGAACAACAGCAGGATGATCCCGCCCAACTCGCTGGTGTAGAACCGAAGGTAGTACGCGATGGGGTAGGCGAACACGAGCGTGAGCAGCGTCACCAGTATGCCGGTGCCGATGGTGCGAGCGAAGACTGCACGGACCGTCCCGTCGGTGAAGACGCGGGTCCACGGGTCCAGCGTGAACTCGTATATCACGCTGAAACTCGAGTAGGACATGAAGCTGTAGAAGCCGATGACGGCAAGCGGCAAGAGGAGGAACGCGGTGAACCACGCGACCGTCGGCAGTGACAGTGCGTACGGCTCGCTCAGGGCCAGCCGCGAACCCGTACCCTCGCTCGCCGCTCGGTCCGGTACTGATCGATCGTCGGCGGAATCAGCCGCGGTATCGGTCGTCGTCATTGTGGAGTGTCTCCCATATTCTCGGATTATGCGGCGAGGAAGTCGCCCCAGCGGTCCTGCATGTAGTCCGCCTCGTCGGGCCAGATCTGGAAGAACCCGATGTTGTCGAAGCGCTCCTCGATCGGGCCGCTGTCGCGGGTCGACCCGTCGGCATTCGGCTCGCCCTCCTCGTCGGACCAGTCGTACTCCTGGGGATCGAACAGCGCCGGTTCGTCAACCGCATCGTAGGTGCTTTCGCCGCGGTAGGCCCAATCGTAGTATTCGGGACCCATCCCTTCGCCGGAGTCGTCGGAGCCGTCACGAACGAGTTCCGTGTTCTCGTAGTGGGGAACGGAGTACCCCCATCCCTGAACGAATCCGGGGTACCAAGCGCCGTAGTGAACGTCGTTCAGGAGCGATCGGACTGCCCCGAGGTTGTCGCGTTCTCGAGCGCCGGGGTCGACCGGCGCGATGCCGCCGAACCAGTAGCGGTAGCCCTGAATGCCGCCGTCCATGGTCGCGTACGTACACGGCGTTCCCTCGCGCCGGACGTCCATCGCCGCCGGTTGCCAGAGGTCGCCGATCACCGCTTCTTCGCCGGCCATCTGGGTCACGGATTCGCCGTAGGCTTCCCACGTCGTCCGGAACTGGCCGGCCTCTTTCTGTTCGATCAAGAAATCGATGGCGGCGTCGAGTTGTTCTTGGGACGGGTTATTGAGGTCGCCGATCTCCCCGTCGACTATGTCGGTGTCGACCATGTGCATCAGCGCCTGCGGGATGGTGATCGCCGCGGTTTCCCCGATGACGGACTGACCCTCGTACTGCTCGTCGAACAGGGCGCTCCAACGCGACACCTCGTCGACGAACTTGGGGTTGTACCCGACCGCGTCGAAGTTATACGCGTGTGGCGGGAACTGGAGTTCCGTCTGCTCGTCGTCCGCCCACAGGAGGTCGTTGATCGTGTCCGTCTGCGCACCGAGGTAGCTCAGGCGCTCGCCGGGATTGGTGAAGGCGTCGGAAACTTGCGTTTCGTCCCAGTTATCTAGCTCGTCGGTTGGCGTCGGGATCGTGACATCCGATAGCGCACCAGCGCCGGAGGTTTCGACGCTGTAGGCGTCGATCGACGAGTTCTCACCGCCGAGCAATCGTTGCTGGACCGTCGGGATCGTCGCCGTCGTGACGTCGATCTCGTTGCCGGTCATTTCGCTGTACTTCGCCGCCTGTTCGTCGCGGGCCGCCCATGCGGGACCGATCCAGCGGAGGCCCTCATCGCTGCCGCCGCCGCCGATACAGCCGGCGAGGCCAGCTGCGGCAGCTGCACTTGCACCCTTGACAAAGTTTCGTCTGTTAATACCAGACATGCTTCTGAAGGTAGTGCGAGATAGCATAAAGGTATCGGTGCTACCACCCCACGGCGGGACGCGGCGACTGAACCGGACAATATTACTGGAGTGCAAGTACTTAACCAACTTCGAAGAGGTCATCCGATCGTACTATGGGAGACATAGACGTAGCAATCGGGATCGACGTTGATTGTGTCGCCGGCTGGCTCGGCTCCTACGGCGGCGAGGATTCGCCAGCGGACCTCTCGCGCGGACTCTGCGCGGGGAACGAAGGGATTCCGCGGATGCTCCAACTCCTCGAGGACGAGAACGTCAAGGGATCGTGGTACGTCCCGGGCCACTCGATCGAGACGTTCGAGGAGGAGGTCCAAGCGGTCGCCGACGCCGGTCACGAACTCGGCGTCCACGGCTATTCCCACGAGAATCCGACGGATCTCTCGCGCGAACAGGAAGACGAGATTATCGCCGTCTCGAAGGACCTCATCGAGGATGTCACGGGCGAAGAACCCGTCGGCCACCGCGCGAGTTGGTGGGAGTTCAGCGAGAACACGCCGGAACTCGTCGAAAAGCACGACTTCCTATACGATAGCAGCCTGATGGAACGGGAGTTCGAGCCGGGGTACATGCGCAAAGGCGACGACTGGGAACCGATCAAGTACGATCAGGAGCCGGAAACCTGGATGACGCCCTACGAGTACGGCGAGGAAACGGACATCGTCGAGGTGCCGATCAGCTGGTACCGCGACGACATTCCGCCGATGCTGTTCATCAAGCAGCCGTCGTACAACGCCGGCTACAAGAGCCCCGTCATGATGTACGAGGAGTACTACAAGGCACAGTTCGATTACCTGTACAACCGACGCGGTGCCGGCGTGTACACCTTCACCATTCACCCGGACATTCACGGGCTGCCGCACATGATCCCGCTGTTCGAGGACTTCATCCAGTACGTCAAGAGCCACGAGAACGCGGAGTTCAAGACGATCGAAGAGATCGCTCACAAGTTCGAAGACGATCCGTCGGTCTACGAGAGCGAAGGCGAGTACATCTAGAGCCGCGTTCCGACCGGGACACACCGCTATTTTTGCGCGCTTTGCTCAGTACGTTCGAAAGGAGCCGCAATAGCCCCGCCATCGAACGTGTACTCACAGCGCCATCGATTTGCATTCTGCAAACACGATTCTAAGGGGGCGACCATACAGGCACCAGATACCGCCATAATAGCTATAAGAGGAGGATATATCCATAATAATAGCAAGAATGTTCACAGAAGCGAGATCGGTCCCGCAGACACGTTTGCAGATAGCAAACGTGGAACAGAACCATGGCATACTGAGACTTGGTAACTATCCTCTCATTTTCCGAAAAAGCGCATCACTGAAGCGACCCGAGAAAAATTCAGGGTGATCGAATGGAATAAATCTCAGTTGTCACGTTTGCAGTCCACAAACGATTTAGGCGCGGTCGTGGTAAGACATCACGATGACAGAGAACCCATCCGACCCCGGCTCGCCTCGGACGCTCCAGACGGTCACGCGGACGCTGGACGTGATCAAAGCACTGAAAGAATTAAACGGGGCGACCGTCACCGAACTGGCGACCGAACTCGATCTCTCGAAGGGCGGAGCATACAACCACTTGACGACGCTCAGGCAGAACGGATTCGTGATCAAAAACGGCGACGAATACGACCTCAGTCCGCGGTTCATCCTCATCGGCGAGCACGTCCGTCAGGAGAACCTCCTGTACCGGTTCGGCAAGAAAGAGATCGACAAGCTCATCGAAGAAACCGGCGAGTACGCACAACTGGTGACCGAAAAACACGGGCTGGGCATCGTTCTCTATCTGAAACGCGGCGAAAAGGCGATCGGCAGCGACTATCCGGATCAGATGGAACGGAAACCGCTCGGCCTGCATCACACGGCTGCAGGAAAGTCGATCCTCGCGCATCTGCCGGACGAACGGGTCGAAGAAATCGTCGACCAACACGGACTCCGAAAGCGGACTGCGAACACGATTACGGACATCGACGACCTCCTCGAGGAGCGAGAGACGGTCCGCGAGCGGGGGTACGCCTACAACATCGAAGAAGAGGTCGAAGGGCTACGGGCCGTCGGTGCGGATATCAAAGGACCTGACGGGGATATCCTCGGTGCGGTAAGTCTCTCGGGACCGAAAAGCCGGATGCAGGGCGAACGGTTCGAGCAGGAACTCCCGGAAATGGTGATGAACACCGCCGACGTCATCGAAGTCAACATCAACATGCACACGCAGTCGACGCAGTTTTGAGGGGAGAGCGGCGCTGTCGTGCCCTATTTCGTGTATCCAAGCCACGTTGTGATTGAGTCGGAAGCTATAGTTTACAATCATATAGGTGTGATACCTCTTTAGAAGCGGTACTCTGCTCGTGTTCGTCCAGCAATAAGACGGAGTTACCCAATTACAGGTATATGATTGTAACTCACTGGATCGAGGGGACGAACCGCAGTGTGGGCAGCCGGTTTGCCGATCGATGCAGTATCACGGGGGTGTTTCAATCGTGGTTTGGGCTGAGGGCGCTGTTCAGCGCCGGACGAGGGATGAGCCAGTGTGAGCTGCTCGTGGCTCGTGCCACGAGTCGATTACCGCAACGGTGCTAACACAGCGATCCGATCGGATTCTGTAGCCCAGGAGGCGACACCGTAAGGTCTGATGCGATCGCGTTCCACGCGATACCGGACAGAATTATCAAAATAATATACATGTCGAGGATTCGTTGATTCGGTGGCGAACGCTCACGGAAAGTCGTTTACGAACAGGGATAGAAAGCTGATTTGCGACTCGACACTGCTGTGAAACCGATGTACCCGCACTCGAGGAAACCGTGATTCGGATCGACGAGCGGCAGTAGTGACCGGACGCTCCGTCGGTTCCGAAGCGATCAGAGCTCGGTATAATCGGTTTCTCGGTTACGATCACCGGGAGAGCTGAACTCGTTTTCCTTGATCGATCGGGCAATACAGCATCGATAGTACCTGATTGCTCGTCGATGGACCACGGAATCTCTAGACGATACTTCGCTAATCTGAGCTCCGATTGCAATAGTGAAATATAGAATTTAACACTATACATATGTGTTTTAGAGTTGAACTGTATTTGAACACCACTATTCCCAAACTAATTCAGACACGGATAACCGGTGCCCGCAGAATCGTCGGTCCGAGCCTTCGTCGTCCGACACGACGCTACGACCGGAACACGACCGAATCGGATAGCCGGAGACTCGCGAACGTCACCGGTGGCACGTTCACGGCTCTCGAGTGCGGACGACGAACCTCGAGGAGGCCCTCGAAAACGACCTCGCAGATTACCAGGGCCGACCGTCGGCCGTGGATCCGTTCGTCACGTCGGCGACGGTGCCGCTGTTGACGTTCTCGATGCGGCTGGTTCCGTACCTGTTGTCGATGAGAGACTACTTCTGTATCGCGCCGGTCCACCACGTCCACTGCTGGAGGCTGGCACCGGGATCAGTCGATCCGTCGGTGACCTCGAGGGCTTTCGTGCTGTTCTGGTTGATGATTCGGTACTCGCCTCCCGACGTGTTCGACCCACCAGCGCTGGCAGAAACAGTCGTTCGCCGACCACTGCTGGACGGTGGCACCATCGTCGGTCGACGCGCTTGCGACCTCCATCGGTTTCCCACTGTTGGCGTTGACGATCTCGTAGATTCCGTCGTCGCCGTGACTGAACCGGTCGCCCCGGTCACGAACGCGCCGACACCGATCGATTTCAGGTCTGTTCGTCGATCTACGTCTAATTGGTTGTGATTGTCAATCGTGAAAATGTGTTTGGTGTCTATTCGGTGGTATTATTTCAGAATAAAATCCAAGAGACGCCGTGTGACCCATCGAACCGCCGGAGCAACCCGCGAATCCGCCGTGTATCGTACGTTGTCGCGATTGTGGTCAGTCGAACAGTAACGTATCCCGTATTCGTTGGAAACATACTACTGGTTCCGCATAGCAGGAAGCAGCAGACTGATCACGGGACACTGTTTATCGTTACAATTACTGTTCGCCATTACCGAAGTACTGAAAGCGGTTGGGTGCCTCTGAAACGACCGACCCGAGAAAGCTCTCATCAGCCTCGAGAAATTATACGGCCGTAGGTGTGTAAGGGAGAGCGTAACGTCCGGACGAAAATCACGTTCGAGACGACCGAAACGGATTCGAACTGGGACGCGACGACAGTTCGTTTCGGCCGGAGATTCACGGCATCAACGGCGTGAGCAGCGGTTCGCGGGAGATCAGGAGGACGACGTTGTTGCTCGCGAAGATGGCATACAGGACGACGACCGCAGCCACGAAGCCGATGTCGAACGGCCGCGAAAGGACGTACCCGATCGCGATCACGAAGCCGGCGTAGATGACGGCAGCGAGGACGACGCCGGCGAGTCCGAAGAGCTCGTGCAGAAACACGGTCACTGGATTCAGTTCGTACGCGTAGGGTACGACGAAAAAGAGGATCGTCGCGACGAGATCGACGAACCAGACGCTGAAAAACGCGGCGCGGAGGCTGGTGGTACCCGGTCTGTCCAACCCGATTCCGATCGAGGACGTTTCCACCATCGTATTCGAATAGAGTGGACTGCGAGCATTACGCCTTTGACTTGCGGTTTCCGGCACTGTGAGCGGTTCACACCATCGATATCGGTGGCGATGACACCGGTGTAAACGGCCGCCGGAGGGCCGCCCGCGGGATTCGGTTCAGCCGGTGTTCCCCGGTCCAACTCAGCCGTCGGCCGAGAGGCGTTCGAAGTCGGTGTCGGGACAACCGTTCGGCTTCGACGGGACGTGTCGATGTGCACGTAGCTCGCCGTCAACAACGACGGTCAACAGGATGTCGTTCGCCGCGATCGCCTCGAAGCGATCGACCGGAAGCACGAGCTGGTCGACGACCGCCTCGCCGTCCTCGAGCAGGAGAACGACGTGTTCGTCGTCGACGATACGATCGACGACCCCGACGTACAGATCGGTGCCGTCGAGTTCGTCGCCGATCGCAGCGTTGGGTTGGTCGGCCGAGTCGGCGGTGCTCGCGCCGGCCGTCGTCACCGCGGCGAGCGTACCCGCCCCGAGCATACCGAGCGTTCGAAGAACTGTTCGTCGCGATCGTCGGGAGTGATCCGACATACCCCCGTTGGCCGCGGTTTGAGTAATAAAC
Source organism: Natrinema sp. CRL1 (assembly GCF_059162405.1). Lineage (NCBI taxonomy): Archaea > Methanobacteriati > Methanobacteriota > Halobacteria > Halobacteriales > Natrialbaceae > Natrinema > Natrinema sp. CRL1. Next base: position 59,875 of record NZ_JBLVOY010000007.1, read on the forward strand.
CCTCGTCCAACCGGCGGTTCCACGCTGTACCGTGGGATTGGAATTCCGTAGCAGTAGTGGAACTATAGTAGCCACTGAAACGATGTACACACTGATCGCGACGCAGTCGTGCGATCAGGTGTGCACTGACTTTCGGTGGCTACTATAGTATGGCTCTCGAGTCGTCGTCTCCACTCTCGAGATTCGCTATCCGAACGGGACACTGAAACAGCGATTCCGGACCCGATCGGTTCGTCGGTCGGTCACTGAGCTGATCGTTTCGAAAGCCGAAGACTATCGTTTCGACGAGCAGGAAGAGATATCCGTTTTTCGGGAGAGATAGTTCGATCGTCGAAATATTGATCCCAGTTTGAGGAATTTTCTACGAGTATCTGTCCTTGTTTTCCCTGTAAGATGCTACCGACCGGCCGGCGTTTCATCCAGTAAAACACCTGTTCCGACGGGCGGTTTCGTCGCCGGTCAGCGAATACGTACGGTCGGGCAATTTCGGCAGCCGCTTCGAGTTCGACACATCAGCCGTATGCGAGCGTGACTCTGATCTCGCCTGCCTTGTCCCGGAGTCGCGTCGGGAGTTCATTGTGGACGTACTCGTCCGTGAATCGGCTGGTCGGTCCGAAGACGGCCAGCGAGCCGAGGAACTCGTCATCGGGCGTATAGACGGGGACGGCGACGCCGCGGAGCCCGTCCATGTGTTCCTGATTGTTCACCGCGTACCCGCGCTCGCGAATCGACTCGAGTTCCGAAAACAGTGCGTCGGAGTCGGTGATCGTGTTCGATGTGATCCGCTCGAGGCCGACCGCGTCGATATACTCGCGGACCGCCTCGTCGTCCCACTCCGCGAGAATGAGTTTGCCTGAGGCCATCGAGTGCAGCGGCCGTCGCTGGCCGATCATCGTATTCGAGAGGCTGCCATAGCGGTGGACGTAGACGGCCTCGTTGTCCTCTTCGACGATGAACACCGCTCGTTCGTCGGTCTCCTGCCCGAGTTCGAACACCGCGCGCTTGGCTGCCGTGTATCCCACGTTTCGGGATCGGGCTTGTTCGCCGAGTTCGACGAAACGGAACCCGACGTAGTAGGCCCCGTCGCGCTCGATCACGTAGCCCAGATCGGTAAGCGTTTGCAGGTGCCGATAGACGGTACTCTTCGGGAGGTCGGTCCGGTCCGTGAGGTCCGCGATCGTGACACCCTCCTCGGCTTTGAGCGCCTCGAGGAGCGTGAACGTTTTCCGAGTGGTCGAGACGCCGACTGCGTCGGCGTCGGCCTCGACCTCGGTTTCGTCCCGATCCGTATCCATATCCGATGATATTCACACGTCGCAATTAATGTTCCGAATACTGGGACGGAAACATCACTTGGTGGAACGGACGTTTCAAATCCGGACCGATGTCGGCGAGCGCGGGCCTCGAATCGATCCCCGAGCGGAAAACGCGAAGAGACGCAGAGAGAAGCCGAAAAGCGAAGACGAGCTGCCGGATCGCGTCGTTACTGGTAGGCCGGGATACCGGTGAACTCCTCGCCGAGGACGAGCGTATGGATGTCGTGGGTTCCCTCGTAGGTGTAGACCGTCTCGAGGTTGGCCATGTGCCGCATCGGCGAGTAGTCCGTCGTGATGCCGTTCCCGCCGAGCATCTCGCGGGCGATGCGGGACTGATCGCGCGCCATGCGGACGTTGTTTCGCTTCGACATCGAGACGTGCTGTGGCCGCATGTCGCCGCGTTCCTTGAGTTCGGCGAGGCGGTAGGCAAGCAGTTGGGCCAGCGTGATCTGGGTGCCCATCTCCGCGAGCTTGCGCTGTTGGAGCTGGAACCGGCCGATCGGACCGCCGAACTGGTCGCGGTCCGTCGCGTACTGTCGGGCCTCCTCGAAGCAGTCCCGGGCAGCGCCGACCGCGCCCCAGGCGATGCCGTAGCGGGCCTGCGTGAGACAGGACAACGGGCCCTTCATGCCCTCGACGCCCGGGAGGACGTTCTCCTCGGGCACGTGGACATCGTTCAGTCCGATTTCGCCCGTGATCGAGGCCCGCAGCGAAAGCTTGTCGTCGATCTTGTTGGTCGAGACGCCGTCGCGATCGGTCTCGACGAGGAATCCCCGAACGGGGTCGTCCTCAGTCGACTTGTCGCGCGCCCAGACGATGGCCACGTCGGCGATCGGCGAGTTCGTGATCCACGTCTTCGAGCCGTTCAGGACGTAACCGTCGCCGTCGCGCTCGGCGCGGGTCTCCATCGCCGACGGGTTCGAGCCGTGTTCGGGTTCGGTGAGACCGAAGCAACCGATCGCCTCGCCTCGCCCCATGTCCGGCAGCCACTCCTCTTTCTGCGCCTCGCTCCCGTAGGCGTGAATCGGGTACATCACCAGTGCGCCCTGGACGGACGCCATCGAGCGCAGTCCTGAGTCGCCCGCCTCGAGTTCCTGCATCAAGAGGCCGTAGGCCGTCTCCGAGACGTTCGGCGACCCGTAGCCCTCGAGGTTCGGCGCGTAGAAGCCGAGTTCACCCATCTTCGGGATGAGTTCTTTCGGGAACGTCCCGTTCTCGAAGTGGTCGCCGATATCGGGTTTGACGTGTTCGTCGACGAACTCCCGGGCGGTGTCCCGGATCATCCGCTCTTCCTGGTCGAGATCTTCCTCGAGCTGAACGAAATCCAGCATACGTCATACTTCGCCAAGGGCGCAATAGGCGTTGCGGTACGGAGTATCAAGCGCCGGATCTGCTCGTACTCCCGGCGTCGAGCCGTCGTTTCCGGCCCACAAAAGTGACGGACGGAGAGCTTCCACGCTTCTCGTCGATCGGAAATACCTCGCTGGCTTCCGGCGGAGACGGCGTCTCGGGGATCTCGATTCGAACGACAGTGCAGAGTCGACGACCGGTTTCGCGAGATAGCGGAAGGATTATAATAGCTAAGTATGAAGGAGTGTCCCATGGTAGAAAAGCGGACTTACATTTCCAAGGGTACGACTCGACGATCGCTCCTCGCGGCAACCGGCGTCGGCGCTGTGACTGCACTCGCCGGCTGTATCGGCGGCGAGTCGAGCGGCGATGGCGGCGGCGATCAAACCCTCGAGACCCTGTCGGACATCGGCGAGAGCACGCGGGTATCGCCGACGCCGAGCGGCTCCGGGACCGCCCCGGCGCTCGAACGCGCGCTCGGTCACGCCACTGACGGCTACGAGCGAGTGAGTACGAGCTACGGCGAACAGGGCAATGCGATCAACGAGAATCAGCTGGACGTCGGTGTCGGGACGATGATGAACTTCTCGATCGTCCCCAGTTGGCTGCAACAGACCGCGAGTACGGTCGACAACCTTCGCGTCCTCGACGTGAGCGACGAGACCGAACAGGCCTGGAACGACGACGACCGACTGCTGATCCAGCCGGCCGAGACGGGCCAGATCGATAACGTGGACGCCCCGGATGAGGTCCCCGCACCGACGTTCGCGTACAACTTCGTCTCCCGGGCCGACCTCGAGTACGACACGGTCTACACGTTCCTCGAGACCCTCCACGAGCAGAAACAGAGCCTGGCGGAGTATCACGGCCTGCTGGGGACGTACGAGGAAGACGACTTCTGGATGAAGAACATGTACGACGGCGTCCCATTCCACGACGCCGCGGCCGACTTCTACGAGGATATCGGCGTCTGGAGCGACGACTTCGAGCGCGCTGGCGGCAGTACGAGCGGCGGTGCGACCGGCGACACGGACGTCCGGATGCGGACGTCGACGTCGACGACGACGGCCTACGCCGCGAACCAGGGGATGGCAAGCGCCGTCAACGACGGGACCGACGACCTGTTCGTCGAGGCCCAGACGAGCGAGGGGACCGAGGCGAACCTCGGTGCGCTCGATCAGGAGGACGCTGAGATGGTGTACATCCAGAACTGGTCGGCACAGGAAGTTCAGAACGGTGCCGGTGCCTACAGCGAACTCGGCTTCGAGATGGCCCAGATCGTCCACTTCTACGACCTGCCGTGGTTCTTCATCGCCGACGGCGGTAACTAACGGAACCGATGTCCGGAACATATTCCGACCGCGACCGTCCCGAGACAGCCCTCGGGTTCGTCGTCTACGCGTTGGGGTTCTCCCTGACGTTGTACACCGTCGTGTATGCCGTGTCCCTCGTGGGAGGGTGGCCCCTCAGCGGGCTCGTCGCCGAACCCGGCTGGGTGAAGCGGGACAAGCTGTACATGATCATCTTCCTCGGACTCGGGCTCGGGCTGTATTACCTCGACTATGCCCGCAAGGAGTTCGCCGACGAGGGCGGCGAATTCGGTATCGACTCGGCAGCGGCCTCGTCGACCGCCGGGGAAGCCGCCGAGAGCGCGCTCGCTCGAGCGCGACGCGCGTGGTCGAAGGTCGACCCCTACGTCGCGCTCGCGTTCGCCCTCGCAGCGCTGCTCACGATGTACTACGTCTACACGAACTTCACCCGACTCGACGGTGATGCGTACATCCTCGGCTACACTACCACCGACCACGTCGTCGGCGTGGTACTGATCGCGCTGGCAGTCGATACGACCCGCCGAGCGTTCGGGACATCGATCGCAGCCGTCGCAGTCGCGGCGATCGCGTACGCCCACACCGTGGTCGGCCCGCGCCTGTTCGGCGTCTTCGAGCACTCGGGGCAGAGCTGGGAGCAGATCGCCGAGAACGGCGCGATCGGGCTCAGCGGCGTCTACGACGGCACGATGATGGGGATCGGCTCGACGTGGGTCGCGATCTTCATCATGTTCGCCGGGATCGCAAAGGCGTTCGGGCTGATGGATTTCGTCCGCGATATCGGGAAGGAACTCGGACGGAGCCTCCGGACCGGCGTCGTCCAGATCGCCGTCATCTCGAGCATGATCATGGGCTCGATCACCGGCAGCGCGGCGGCCAACACCGCGACGACCGGCAGTTTCACTATCCCGATGATCAAAGACCAGGGTGTTGACAGCGATGTCGCCGCCTCGATCGAGGCGGTCGCCTCCGCGGGCGGCCAGATGCTGCCCCCGGTGATGGGCGTCGCGGCGTTCTTGATGGCAGACATCATTCAGGTCCCGTATCTGGACATCGTGCAGGCGGGCGTCATTCCGGCGGCGCTGTTCTACTTCAGCGTCTGTCTCGCCGTCCATTTCACGATCCTGAAGTTCGGCTGGATCTCGAACAACCTTACGTCGTTCAGGTGGCGGCTCCTCCTCACGGGGGTCCACTTCGCAGTGCCGATGGCCGTCCTCCTGTACACGCTCGTCTACCTACGGTACACGCCGCTGTCGGCGGGGATGAACACCATCTTCGCGATCATCGCTGTAATGTTCCTCCGGAACTTCGTCGTCGGCGTCTTCGACATCGGCTCCGACGAGGTCACGGCCGAGGTCCTCTGGTGGAAGATTCGCGGCGACGATCCGCTCTCGAACCTCCTCGCGACGGTCAAGCAGACCGCCGACGGGTTCAAGCAAGGCGGCGTCGACATGGCACCGCTGGTCGGCGTCCTCGCGGCAATGGGCGTGATCGTCGAACTGCTCGAGGGGACGGGGCTGACGGCCCGCGTCGCGACATCGATCGTCAGTCTCGGGGACGTGAGCATCCTCGGACTGGGCGGCGGCCTGTTCGTCGTATTGTTCCTCGCGATGATCGCCAGCATCCTGTTCGGGCTGGGGATGCCGACGCCGGCGGCGTACATCCTCGTGGCAATTCTGGTCGCGAGGCCGATCACCGAACTGGGAACCCCCGATATCGCGACGCACATGTTCGTGTTCTACTTCGCGATGCTGTCGGCGATCACGCCACCGGTCGCGATTTCGGTCGCGATCGGAGCGCGCATCGCGGACGCGAGCTTCCTCCAGTCGTGTAAGCAGGCGCTCCGACTCGGCGCGCCCGGGTTCGTCATCCCCTACGCGTTCATCGCGAACGACAGCCTCATCTACTGGTCGAGCGAGACACTGATCGCGTTCCCCGTCGTCCTGGCGGGTACCGTCGGCCTGATCGTCGCGACGATCGGCTTCGACGGGTCTCGAGACCTCTCGGCACCGGTCCGTGGCCTCTACATCGCCGCTGCGTTCTGTGCGATGTTCGGATCGCTCGTCCACGTTGCGGTCCAGATCACCGCCGCAGCCGCCATCATCGGCGTGTTGCTCCACGCCCGCTTCGTCATCGGCTACGAACTGCCGACCAAAGGGGGTTCGGAGTCCGATATCGAGACGTCGTCGACCACCGACTGATCGCGAGCCTTTTCGCCGGACCGGCCGACCCGTTTTCTCGAACAACCGAAATAAATCGGAACGATGAGTAACAATCCTTTTGTGGGTCTCAGACGACCATACACAAGGTATGACAAATCTCGTGCGGGATGTCGGCGAGACGGTCGATGCGAACCCGGATTCGGCTGCGATCGCCTACGATGGCGCGGAACTGAGCTACGAAGAGTTCTGGACACAAGCCGGACAATTCGCGCAGGCACTCGAGGACCACGGCATCGGCGAGGGCGACCGCGTCGGAATCTACCTGCCGAACCTGCCACAGTTCGTGACGGCCTTCTACGGCACCCTGCGTGCCGGCGGGATCATCGTCCCGATGAACCCCCAGTACAAGGCTCGCGAGATCCGTCACATGCTCGGCGACAGCGGGGCAAAAGCCGTCGTCGCGCTGGCCGACCTGGTGCCGAACGTCCTCGAGGTACAGGACGACACCGACGTCGAGCAGGTCGTCAGCGTGGGCGCGGACGCCGACGGCGCAACGGCGTTCGACGAGTTCCTCGCGGATGACACCAAAGAGACCGTCGACCGCGCGGACGACGACGTCGCGGTCCAGCCCTACACGTCGGGGACGACCGGCACGCCGAAGGGTGTCCTGTTAACCCACCACAACCTCGCCTTTACCACGCGGGCCAACGCGAGTGTGCCACCGGGCGGCTTTCAGGCCTCCGACCGCCTCATCGGCACGCTCCCGCTGTTCCACATCTACGGCATGTCCGTCGTGATGAACGGCGCGATGTACAGCGGCGGCACCTACTACCCCGTCCCCAAATGGGATGCCCCGACAGTGATGGACCAACTCGAGGACGACGACATCACGATCATGTTCGCCGTCCCCGCGATGTTCAACGACATGATCAACCAGCCCGACGCCGAGAGCTACGAGTTCGAGGCCCTGCGATTCGCCAACTCCGGCGGCTCGAGCCTGCCCCTCGAGGTCTTAAATCGGTTCGAATCGCTCTGGGGCGTCCAACTCAATGAGGGCTACGGCCTGACAGAGACGAGTCCGGTCACCCACGCCAACACGAACGACGCCCGCCGGAAGGGCAGCATCGGCCGCCCCCTCGAGGGCGTCGAGGCGAAGATCGTCGATGAAGAGTTCAACGAAGTCCCGCGCGTCGAGGCGGGACCGGTCGACGAGGAGGAGGCGGCGATCCACGAAATCACGGGTGAACTCGTCATCCACGGGCCGAACGTGATGAAAGAGTACTACGGCCTGCCCGAGGCCAACGAGGAGGCCTTTACGTACGAGGACGGCAAGCGCTGGTTCCACACCGGCGACATCGGCTACTGGGACGAGGATAACTTCTTCTACGTCGTCGACCGGGAGAAGCACATGATCGTTACGGGCGGGTACAACGTCTACCCGCGCGAGGTCGAAGAGTTGCTCTTCGAGCACGAGGACGTCGCCGACGCCGCCGTCGTCGGGGTGCCGGACGAGCGCCGCGGCGAGACCGTCAAAGCGTTCGTCGTAACTACGCCCGACGCCGAGGCGACGCCCGAAGACATCAAGCAGTACTGCCTGACCAACCTTGCGGAGTACAAACACCCCCGCGAGGTCGAGTTCGTTCGGGAACTCCCGCGGACGACGACGGGGAAGGTCCAGAAGTTCGAACTTCGCGGCGACGACGCCGACGACATCGGCGAGTAATCGCGAGCCCGCTCGGCCTCCCGCGATCCGCTCGCTTCCGTACTCGAGAGCCGTTCGACGGTATATTAACAAAAACAAATTTCGAGCATATCCGAAGCTACTTTGTAAGACGACACCAAGCGAACGATATGGCATTCCAGCTGTCAGCCGAGCACGAGGCGATCCGTGAGGCCGTCCGCGAGTTCGGTGAAAACGAGATGGTTCCGGTCGCCGAGGAACACGACCGGGAGCACAAGTATCCCGAGGACCTGCGCAGAAAGGCCGCCGAGTACGACTTCGTTGCACCGAACATCCCGCTCGAGTACGACGGGGCCGGGATGGACAAGATCTCCTCGACGATCGTCACCGAGGAACTCTGGCGCGCTGACCCCGGAATCGGGTCTGCCGTCGGCTCCGCCGGCTTCGGAACGGATATGATCATCGAGTTCGGCGACGAGTGGATGAAAGAGGAGTGGCTGCCCAAAATCGCCAACGGCGAGACCGCCTCCTGTTCGATGATCTCCGAGCCCGCCCACGGCTCGAACGTCGCCGGCATCGAGACGGTCGCCGAGAAGGACGGCGACGAGTACGTCCTCAACGGCAACAAGATGTGGATCACCAACGGGACCGTCGCCGACGTCGGCGTCTGTATGGCCAAGACCAGCCCCGGCGAGGGCCACAAGGGCATCACCGCCTTCCTCGTCGAGATGGACCGCGACGGCGTCTCGACCGACAAGATCACGAACAAACTCGGCATCCGCGCCTCCGACCTCGCCGAGGTCGTCATCGACGACGTTCGCATTCCCGAGGACAACGTCATCGGAGAAGTCGACAAGGGCTTCTACCAGCTGATGGAGTTCTTCGCTTCCGGCCGCACCAGCGTCGCCGCACAGGCCGTCGGTGCCGCACAGGGCGCACTCGACGCCGCTATCGAGTACGCCAACCAGCGCGAGCAGTTCGACCAGAAGATCTCGGAGTTCCAGGCCATCCAGCACAAGATCGCCGAGATGGCCACCAAGGTCGAGGCCGCCCGCTCGCTGACCTACCGCGCCGCGACCCAGGTCGAGCAGGACAACCAGGACGTCGCCGCGCAGTACTCGAGCATGGCGAAGTACTTCGCAAGCGAGATTTCGGTCGAAGTCGCCGACGAGGGCATTCAGGTCCACGGCGGCTCGGGCTATGTTACCGACTACCCCGCCGAGCGCTACTACCGCGACGCCCGCATCACGAAGATCTACGAGGGCACCAGCGAGATCCAGAAGAACATCATCGCCGACCAGATCCTCTGATCAGGTACGCCGCGGCGGAGATCGATATTTGTTCTGCCGTTTTCGCGGTTCTTTCCGATTTAATTCATACTTTCGAGACGAGTTTCAGGAAGAGATATCGCCTCGAGTCAGACATCTATCGATCGCGAATCCAAACCAAAGCCGAGCGTTACTCGAGACGCGAACAGAGCGTTACTCGTCTACTGCTCCGGGACGCGGAGTTCGACGGCCGCACCCTGGCGCATCCACCTTTTGTCTCGGCTGACGCGTCGTCCTCGCAAAATCTGGACCAAAAAGCCTAGACGATCTGTCTTAGTTGACGGTAAATTCGATCGCTGCACCCTGCCCGTAACCAACACACATCGTCGAAAGCCCGAGGCCGCCGCCCCGGCGCTGTAGTTCGTGGATCAGCGTCACCGGCAGACGAGAGCCCGATGCCCCCAGCGGGTGGCCGATGGCGATCGCGCCGCCGTTGACGTTGAACCGATCGTCGTCGAAGCCGAGTTCGTCCCGGCAGTAGATCGTCTGGCTGGCGAAGGCCTCGTTGAGTTCCACGAGGTCGTAGTCGGCGGCGTTGCGACCGTTTCGCTCCCAGATGCCCCGCACCGCCGGCACCGGACCGATCCCCATCACCGTGGGGTCGACGCCGGCGACGTTGTGGTCCTCGATTTCGGCCATGATCTCGAGGCCTTGCTCCGCGGCGAATTCGCGGCTCGTGATTAGGACGCCCGCAGCGCCGTCGGAGACCTGCGAGGCGTTGGCTGCGGTGACGGTGCCGCCCTCCTCGAACGCAGGCGGGAGGCCCGCGATCTTCTCCGCGGTCGTGCCGGGCCGAAGCCCCTCGTCCTCGGTGATCGTGCCGTCCTCGGTTTCGATCGGGACGATCTCTTCGTCGAATTTTCCCGCTTCGGTGGCCTCGCAGGCGCGCTGCTGGCTCCGGGCCCCGTACTCGTCTTGGGCCTCGCGGGAGATGTCGTACGCTTCGGCAACTTTCTCGGCGGTCTGGCCCATCGCGAGGCCGGCCGCGTCGTACTGCTCGGCGATGCCCGCGTAGGCGTCGATCCCCTTTCGGCGCTCGTTGCGGGACATGTTCTCGACGCCGCCGGCGACGATGACCTCGCGCTGGCCCGCTCGAATGGCGTCGCTCGCGCTCATGATCGCCTCGGCCGAGGAGGCACAGAGCCGGTCGATCGTGGTGCCGGGGACGGTTTCGCCGAGATCCGACAGGAGGGCGATCACCCGGGCGATGTTGTTGCTCTGCTCGTTGACCTGCTTCGCACAGCCCCAGCGGATGTCGTCGACGGCCTCGCCATCGAGGCCGGTTCGCTCGAGCATCGCGTCGACGAGCGGGACCGACAGTTCCTCGCTGCCGGTCTCGGCGAAGACGCCGCCGTGTTTTCCCTGCGGAGTTCGGACTGCCTGGACGATAACTGGCTGGCGATCGCTCATTGGTACTGAGTGACTCGCGTTCCTGAACTAAAGTAGCTCCGTTCTCCGTTATTCGATAGTTGGGTCACCGGGACGAGCATTCTGCCGTCGTAAACAGACAGGTGCCACCGTCACGGGTAGAAAATATAGTAGCCACTGAAACGATTTACACACTGATCGCGATGCTGTCGTGCGATCAGGTGTGCACTGACTTTCAGTGGCTACTATAGGTATCCAGAAAGTCCCGCCCGACACGGTACCACGTCCTCCCCAACCGACTGCGGTCCTCGCTCCCCGGCTCGCGGCGTTGCCGCTCGCCTTTTCACGGCGCGAAGCGCCGCGCTTTCGGTCGCTGTTGACCTCATCCCTCGCACGGCGTCGTCGATCAGCCGTCGCTGTCGCTCGGGCGTGATCGACAGCGCGCGCCGAGAGATTCAGAAGGGTTCGGATCCGGAAGTTCCGTCGAAAGGGAACGCTTTTGATCGTTTCCACAGAGGGTTCGCACATGCAAATCGCAGTCCTCGGAGCCGGGAGTATGGGGCACGGAATCGCACAGGTTTCCGCGATGGCGGGCCACGACGTCGTCCTGCGGGACATCGAGGAAGAGTTCGTCGAGGATGGCCTCGAGGGGATCCGCAAGAACCTCCAAGGGGGCGTCGATCGGGACAAACTCAGCGAGGCCGAGATGGAAGACACGGTAGAGCGCATCGAGGGGACGACGGACCTCGAGGCGGCGGTCGAAGACGCCGAACTGGTCGTCGAGGCCGTTCCGGAGGACATGGACCTCAAGCAGGACGTGTTCGCGGATATCGAAGCCGCCGCGAGCGAGGACACCGTGATCGCCTCGAACACCTCCTCGCTGTCGGTGACCGAGATGGCGAGCGTCCTCGAGCATCCCGAGCGGGCGGTGGGACTACACTTTTTCAACCCGCCCCACATCATGGATCTCGTCGAGATCGTCATCGCCGAGCAGACCGACGACCGCACGGAGGAGTTCGCCGTCGACTACGTCCGGGGCATCGAGAAAGAGGACGTGGTCGTCCGCGATACGGCCGGTTTCGCCACCTCGAGGCTCGGGCTCGCGCTCGGCCTCGAGGCGATCCGGATGGTCGAGCAGGGCGTCGCGAGTCCGGCCGATATCGACGAGGGGATGGAGATCGGCTACGGCCATCCGATGGGGCCCCTCGAGTTGACCGACCACGTCGGGCTGGACGTACGCCTGCACATCGCCGAGTACCTCCGCGAGGAGTTGGGCGAGCGGTTCAAGCCGCCCCAGTCCTTGCGCCGGAAGGTTCGAGCGGGTAACCTCGGCAAAAAGACCGGCGAGGGCTACTACGTCTGGGAGGACGGCGAACGCGTCGGAATGAGCGGCGACTGGGACAACGAGTAGCCCGACCCCTACTAGTTAGGCGCGGCGCTTGTTTTGATTCCGCCCGTCCATTCGAATACCGTCCGAACGACCGGACGGCGGCCCCGGGGGCGCACGTGGGAAAACGACGGGGCCACTTTTCGATCAGGTCACCGACCGCAGTACGGAACTCGCGTTCCGGCCGGGCGCGGTTCTCGAACCGCGACTGGCCGTTCATTACGGGTACCTACCTCACTAATGCGGATGCTTTTAGCCGCCCGTGAGTAAGGCTCTCGTATGGCACTGGAGCCGAGCGCCGACCCGGCCGCCGACCGGCGAGCGAACTACGACTACCGGAGCGACGACGTCGATCGCCCGGCGCTGGTCGCGGACCTCGAGGAACTCGTCGACTGCGAGGTCCGCGCGGACTCCTACTCTCGCGAGCTGTACGCGACTGACGCAAGCCCCTACGAGCTGACGCCGATCGCCGTCGCCTTTCCCGAGTCGACGGCCGACGTGTCCGGAATTCTCGAGTACTGCGCCGAGCGGGAGATTCCCGTTCTCCCGCGTGGCGGCGGGACGAGTCTCGCCGGGCAGACGGTCAACCGGGCCGTCGTACTGGACTTTACGCGGTACATGAACGAGATCCGTGAGATCGACCCCGAGGGCCGCACGGCGACGGTCCAGCCCGGGACGATCCTCGGGACGCTGAACGAGGCGCTGGCAGCCCACGACCTCAAGTTCGCCCCCGACCCCGCGTGGGGCGACAAGAGCGCCATCGGCGGCGCGATCGGCAACAACTCGACCGGCTCGCACTCGCTGCAGTACGGGAAAACGGACGCCTACATCGAGGAGGCCGAAGCCGTCCTCGCCGACGGCACCGTCACCCGGTTTGGCGAGGTGACCGTCGAGGAGATCAGTGAGCGGGCCGACCCCGACGGCGATCTGGAGGGGCGGATCTACGCCGAAGTCGAGCGGATTCTCGAGGAAGACGCGGATCGCATCGCGGAGACGTACCCCGACCTCAAGCGCAACGTGTCGGGGTACAACCTCGATCGGCTCGTCGCGGAGGCCCGGGGTGAGGATCTCCCGGGCGGCGAAGAGACTGGCGACCCGGGCACGGTCAACCTCGCTCGGCTGCTGGCCGGCAGCGAGGGGACCTTAGCAGTCGTCACCGAGGCGACCGTGTCGCTCGAGCCGATCCCCGAAACGAAGGCCGTCTCCCTGCTCTGTTATCCCGACCTCCACGAGGCAATGCGAGACATCGAGCCGATCCTTGCACACGACCCCGCCGCCGTCGAGGTGTTAGATGACGTGCTGATCGATCTGGCCCGTGACACCGCGGAGTTCGGCCCCGTCACCGAGATGCTTCCGGAGGGTACCAACGCCGTCCTCCTCGTGGAGTTCTACGCCGAAGACGACGAGCACGGGAAAGAGCAGGTCGCCGGCCTGCTGGCCGATCGCGTGCCGTCGGCGTCGCCGACGGCTGAACCGGCCGCCGACGCGCCACGCAGCGATAGCGACCCGCTCGCAATCGAGGCCCTCGAGGCCTACGACGACGCCGAGCGCGCGAAACTGTGGAAGCTCCGCAAGTCCGGGCTCCCAATCTTGCTCTCGCGGACGACCGACGAGAAACACATCTCCTTCATCGAAGACACCGCGATTCCGCCGGCGCGGCTCCCCGAGTTCGTCGAGCGATTCGAAGAGATCCTCGAGACCCATGGCACCTACGCGAGTTTCTACGCCCACGCCGGTCCCGGCGTGCTCCACGTCCGACCGCTCGTGAACACGAAGACCGATATCGGTCTCGAGCAACTACACGGAATCGCGGACGACGTGACGGACCTCGTGGTCGAATTAGGGGGGTCGGTTTCGGGCGAGCACGGGGACGGCCGCGCCCGAACCCAGTGGAACCACAAACTCTACGGCGACGATCTCTGGGAGACCTTTCAGGACCTCAAGACGGCGTTCGATCCCGACTGGCTCCTGAACCCCGGACAGGTCGTCTTCCGCGAGGACGACCCGACGGACCTGCGCGAGCACCTGCGATTCGACCCCGACTACGAGTTCGAGGCCGGCTTCGAGCCCGCCCTCGAGTGGGACAACGACAACGGCATGCAGGGGATGGTCGAACTCTGCCACGGCTGTGGCGGCTGTCGCGGCGAGCAGGAGACCACGGGTGGCGTAATGTGTCCGACCTATCGGGCGAGTCGGGAAGAGATCACGGCGACCCGCGGCCGGGCGAACGCGCTCCGGCAGGCCATGAGCGGCGGTTTGGATCCGGACGAGGCCGTCTCCGACGAGTTCGTCGAGGAGGTGATGGGGCTCTGTATCGGCTGTAAGGGCTGTGCCATCGACTGTCCGAGCGAAGTCGACATGGCGAAGCTCAAGGCCGAGGTGACCCATGAGTACCACCAGCGAAACGGCGCAACGCTGCGGGACCGGCTCTTTGCCAACGTCGCGACGCTCTCGAAGGTCGGGAGCCAACTCGCCCCCCTGTCGAACGCCCTGCCGAAGCTGCCGGGCGCGCGCAAGGCCCTCGAGGTCGCCGTCGGAATCGATTCCGATCGGTCGCTGCCGACCTTCCGCGCGAAAACGTTCCGCGATTGGTTTCACGAACGCGGCGGCGCGAGAATCAGCGAGCGCGAGGCCGACCGCACGGCCGTCCTCTATCCCGACACGTACACGAACTACAGCCACCCAGAAGCTGGGAAGGCGGCGGTTCGGGTGCTCGAGGCCGCCGGCGTCCACGTCGCGGTGCCCGACGACCTCGGCGATACCGGCCGGCCGGCGTTCTCCAAGGGCTTTCTCGAGAAGGCCGAAGACGCGGCCCGCGAGAACGTCACCGCGCTCGCGCCGCGGGTCGCCGACGGCTGGGACGTGGTCGTCATCGAGCCCTCCGACGCGGTCATGTTTCAAGGCGACTACCTCGACCTGCTCTCCTCGGAGGCGGCCGAGACGCTCGCCGGCGCGACCTACGGCGTCTGCGAGTATATCGACACCTTCCGACTGGACGAGGAAATCGCGTTCGACGCCGGTTCGGTGACGCGGGACCTCGTCTATCACGGCCACTGCCACCAGAAGTCGGTCGCGAAGGACCACCACGCCGTCGGCGTGCTCCGGCGGGCCGGCTACGCCGTCGACCCGCTCGATTCCGGCTGCTGTGGGATGGCTGGCAGTTTCGGCTACGAGTCCGAGCACGCCTCGATGAGCGACGCCATCGCCTCGATCCTCTACGAGCAGGTCGACGAGAGCGCGGGCGACCGCGTCGTCGCCCCCGGTGCCTCCTGTCGTACCCAACTCGAGAACCGGCCGGGCGCGTCCGAGGAACCGCCGACGCCGATCGAAGTCGTCGCCGAAGCCCTCGAGCGCCGGTAGCCGACCGGTATTTCGGCGGATCGCTTATCGCCACTCGAGGCCTCAGTACCCGTATGACGACGGACGAACGGGATATCGAACGCGAAGCCCAACGCGGGCGGCCGGAGACGGAAGCGAGCTACGGGATTCCCGAGGACGTAGATGGCACGCTCCCGTGGGCGTTCGTGGCGGACCGACTGGAGGATGCGCGGAATTACTGGGTGACGACGATCAAGCCTGACGGCAGTCCCCACGTCCGCCCGACGTGGGGCGTCTGGGTCGACGGCACGTTCCACTGCGGGGGCGGCGAGGAAACGCGGTGGGTTCGGAACCTCGCGACGAATTCCGACATCGTGGTCCACAGTGAGAGCGCGACAGAAGTGGTCATCCTCGAGGGCCGAGCGGAACGGATCGATAGCGAAACCGCCAGATCGGACCTGCTCGAGGCGTTGGACGCGGCCTACGAGAACAAGTACGACACCCCACACGGGACGCCGTTTTTCGCCGTGCGACCGTCGGTCGTCTTCGCGTGGAGCGAGTTTCCGACGGACGCGACGCGGTGGACGTTCGGCGGCTAACGGCCGGATCGACGCGACCGGGATTAGAGACCGACCAGATCGTCGTAGCGCGCGCCGGTCTGTTTCAGCGTCTCGGTCGAGTAGAGTCGCTCGTGCTCGACGGGGAGGTAGTCGGCGGCGAGTTCGTCGATCTTCGCATCAACGGCCTCGGGATCGCGCCCGTGGATCATCGTGAACAGGTTGTACTGCCAGTCCTGCTCGGGTCTGCGGGGGCGGTGATAACAGAGCGTGACGTAGGGAAGTCCGCCCGCGCGCTCGCCCCACTCGTCGAGGGAGTCGTCGGGCACGTTCCAGACGACCATGCAGTTGGCGTCGAAGCCCGTCACGACGTGGTTGACCACGCAGCCGATCCGCTTGATACAGCCCGTCTCCCGGAGTCGTTCGAGCGACTCGAGGACGTCCTCGACCGCGTAGCCGACGTTTGCGGCGATGTCGCGGTAGGGGGTCGCCGACAGCGGGAACCCGTTTTGAATCTCGAGGAGCAACTCGGCCTCGAGCGCGGAGAGGTCGCCCGTCGCCGCCTCGCTGATCCGGGTCGCCGAGGAGTCGGTGCGAGCCTCGAGCGAGTCGTGGCTCGCGGTTGCACCGTCTACTGGTTCTGCGCTCTCCCGCGCGAAACGGTCGCCGTTGACGACGGGAAACTCGAGGTCGATGTAGTAGTCGGTTAGCATCGGCAAGTTGAGTACCGAACAGCCGGTGCGGTCCTCGATCTCGGCGAGAATTTCGTCTCGAGCGTCCCGCGAGCCGGCGGTGACGACGAACCACATGTTCCACTCGTGGTCGCGGGCGTAGTTGTGGTTGACCTGCCGGTAGTCGTTGATGACGGCCGCGATCTCGTCGAAGCGGTCCGCGGGGGCTCGGACCGCGGCGAGGGTCGACGAGCCGATGACGGGCGGGTTGAGGACGGCACCGAATCGGCGGACGATTCCCGATTCCCGGAGGGCACGAACGTGATCGACCGCCGCCGACTCGTCGATGCCGAGCTCGGCGGCGACGCGGCGGAACGGGCGCTCGGCGATCGGGAAGCCGCTCTGATAGCCGTCGATCAGCGCCGCGTCCACGTCGTCGATGGCCTCGCGCCAGTTCCCCGACAGAGTGCTCATTAGTGGCCCTAGGGAGAAGGCCACCGTATCGTTTTCGGGTCGTCCCGGGCGCCGGGAGGTCGGTTGGGTTTCCGGCAGTCCACGCTGTTGGCGATGAAAAACCCATTATTCGACGGGGGAGCGAGTACCGGAAACGGGGGATTTTTGCGCCGTCCGTCCCAACGAGTGCACATGGCGCAGGCAACACAGGAGTTCGGCGACTGGCCGCTGAAACGACTGATGACGGAAGTGGTCGGTTCCGGCCCCAAATCGGCCGACGACATGGACCGCGAGCAGGCCCGCGAGGCGTTCCAGCGGATCCTGGCCGGCGAGCCAGACGAGACCACGCTGGGCGCGTTCTGGCTGGCCAACCGCTGGAAGCGAAACAACCCCGAGGAGCTGGCGGCCTACACCGACGTGATGTGCGAGGAGTCGGTCGTCACCGCCGAGCCCGACGCCGACCCGGTCGACTGCGGGGCGAACTACGACGGCAAGGACGCCTCCGCCATCCTCGGCGTCGGTGCCGGCGTCGTCGCCGCCGCCGCGGGCACGCCGGTCGTCGTCCACTCCGGCGATCGCGTTCCCTCCCAGAAGGCGACCCCGTACAAACACGTCCTCGACGAACTCGGCGTCAGGACCGAACTCGAGCCAGCTGAAAGCGCCGACATGGTCGACGGGACCGGCTTCGGCTTCTACTATCAGCCCGCGTTCAACCCGGGGATCGACGACCTGTGGGAGCGACGCGATGAAATGGGCGTCCGAACCTTCGTCAACACCATCGAGACGATCGCCAACCCCGCGAACGCCGACGTCCACCTCGGCTCGTTCTACCACCTCGCGTTCGCGAAGAAGCTGACGGACACGCTCAGAGAGAGCGACCGCCTCGAGTACTCCCGTGCGATCTTCTTCCAGGGTATGGAGGGCTACGACGACATCCGCCCCGGCTACACGAAAGTCGCCGAGTGGGACGAAAGCGAGGCCCTCGAGGACTACGAGATCGAGACCGCCGAGTACGCCATGGACATGGAACGCGAGGATCTCGCCGTCGACGATATCGCGGCCGACTCCGCGACGATCACGACGGAGGTACTCGCCGGCGACCGCGAAGACCACTTCGCCGACGCCATCGCGCTCAACGGCGCGTTCCGGATGTACGCCCGCCAAGACGTCGAGAGCTTAGAGGAGGGCCTCGAACGGGCCCGCGAGGTCATCGCGGACGGCAGCGCGCACGCGGTACTCGAGGAGCTACAGGCGTTCTGATCGGCCGGGTCGTCTCGCCTCGATCCTCGAACCCGCGCTGTACACTGGCCACCGATCGGAGCCGGTATCAATCATAAAGACGACTATCCTGCGGGTCTGTCAATTACAGAGGAGACACGGAGCTGGTTTCGACATTCCAGACCCCGTAGAAGACCGCATCCGTCCCTGTTACAGCTATTATGGGATCACGACTCGAGAGTTAACCGAAGAGCGCCAGCACGGAGTAGCAACCGTATCGGAACCGCTATCGACGGGTTCGAGTTTCGTCCTCGAGTGCAACCAATTGTGTTCAATTTGAAAGAAGTCTCTCAACATACCACGTTCGATACCTCTCTTCGGCAACTGTGCCGACACTCGAGTACCGACCGACCCCCGGCCCGCGAAAAACAGGACACCTTTTTGATCGGTGGCCGAGACCACCACCCATGGACGAATCACTCGAGACGGTTCTGGTGCAGTTCGACGACGAGCACGGTATCGGCACGCTCACGATGAATCGCCCGGACGCGCTGAACGCGCTGAACGGCCAGCTCAGAGACGACATCATCGCGGGGCTCGAACTGCTCGAGGCGCAAAACGAAGACGCCGACGGCGTTGCGCTCCGAGCGGTGGTCCTCGAGGGAGCCGGCGAGAAAGCGTTCTGTGCGGGTGCGGACATCGGCGGCTTCTCCGAGGAGTCGGCGGGCGACTCCTCGGCGCGCTCTCACTACGAGGTGATCCGGGACTTCCCGGCACCGGTCATCGCAAAGATCGACGGCTACTGTCTGGGCGGCGGCTTAGAGACCGCGCTGGCGTGTGACTTCCGGCTGGCCAGCGAGGGGAGTACGTTCGGCTTCCCCGAAGTGAACCTCGGCATCCTCCCCGGTGCCGGCGGCATCCAGTACGTCGAGAAACTCGCCGGCCCCGCGGTCGCGAAGGAACTCGCAATGACCGGCGAACACATCTCCGCCGAACGCGCGGGCGAGGAGGGAATCGTCACCCACGTCTACGCTGACGACGAGTTCGACGACGAGGTCGACGAGTTCGTCACCGACCTCGCCGGACAGGCCCCGCTGGCGATTCAGGGGATCAAGAAGTCCGCGACCATGGCGGTCCAGACCGGACTCGAGGAGGGACTGGAGTACGACCACCAGCTCTTCGAAGGCCTCCTCGAGACCGAGGATCACGCGGAGGGCGCGGCGGCGTTCGCCGAGGACCGCGAGCCGGAGTTCGAAGGCAAGTAACTGACCGAGACGGCCGACCGCTGGCGCTCCGGGCCGAGTTTCGACGTGCGGTGGCGCGCGCTGGATCGACAGTCCGAAGCGGAACTGAAAGAGATGTCCGTTAGTCCCACTCCTCGCCGAGGCCAGCCAGCGAGAACGGGCCGACGGGGAGGTTGTATCCTTCCTCGAGCGCCGTATCGACCTGTTCTTTCGTGGCGATGCCCTCGTCGACGATCTTCTTGGCCTCTTCGCGCATCGCCGCGTGACACCGGTTCGCGAGGAAGCCGTAGGAACCGGGGTCGTCGTCGATGGTGACCCGCGTCTTCCCGAGTTCGTCGACCAGTTCCTCGGCGCGCTCGACGACGGCTTCGTCGGTCTCCGGTGCTTGGACGATCTCGACCATGTCCATGACCGCGACCGGGTTGAAAAAGTGCGTCACCGCGACGCGGGAGGGGTCGTCGACGGCGTTGGCGATCGACGTGACCGAAAAGCCGCTCGTGTTCGAGTACAGCGGCTGGTCGTCTGTCACCTCGTCTATATCGCGGAAGACCTGCCCCTTGATCGCTAAGTCCTCCGTGACCGCCTCGATCGTGAAATCGGTCCCGTCCGTCGCCGCGTCGAGGTCCGTCGTGAACGTCAGCCGATCGAGGACCGCGTCTTTTGCTTCCGCGGAGAGATAGCCGCCCTCGACGGCGTCCTCGAGGCCGTAGTTGCCCGATACCACGCGTTCGCGGGCCTCCTCAGCCAGTTCCTCGTTGATCTCGCGGACGGCCACCTCGTAGCCGTTTCGCGCGAGAACCTGTGCGATACCGGCGCCCATGATGCCGCCACCGACGACGGCAGCACGCTGTCGTGCCATGCCAGCAACCTTCACGGGTACTGACTTAGTTCTTCTCACGGGCCTAACCGGGGCCGACGGTCGGTCTCGGCGTCGAACGAGCCGGGCGCAATCGGCAGCAGCCGCAGATTTAATAGTTGGGTCGCCGATGTTTGGTACATGGCAACGGAGTACACGCCAACCGAGATGATGGACCGGGACTCCCGGTCGAACCGCTACTATCGCAACGCAGTCGAGCGCCACTGGGATCCGGGTGAGATCGACCTCGAGCGGGACATCGAGAACCTGCTGAGCTATATCGACAGGGTGGATGAGTACGACCGAGAATCGTGGTACGGTACCCTTAACGGCATCGCGAAGTTCGGCGCAGGTGAGGACGCGGTCACCGAGGATCTCGCCCCGCTGGGAACAGTCCTCGACGATATCGACGACCAACTGTTCCTGACGACCCAGCTGTACGAGGAGGCAAAGCACGCGGACTTCTTCGACCGATACTGGCGCGAGGTCGTCTGGGAAGTCGAGGACGAACTCGGCTGGGAGCGATCGAACCCGCGCCACGAACGGTGGTTCAACGACCCCTACGTCGAACTGTTCGACCGCAATCGGAAAGCGCAGTTCCGGCTGCTCGAGGAGGACACCCCCGAAAACAGGGCGAAAGCGTACTGTCACTACCATCTCACGGTCGAGGGCATCCTCGCACAGACGGGCTACTACGGGATGCAGACCTCCTACGGCAGCGAGTTCGAGGGGCTGCCACACCTGCCGGGGCTCGTCCAAGGCTTTACGAAGATTCGCAGCGATGAGGGCCGCCACGTCGGTTTCGGGATGAACCAACTCAAGAAACTCATCGCCGAGGGCGTCGACCCCACGCTGATTCAGGAGACCGTTGAGGACCTCCTCCCGCTCGTCCAGGGCATCACCGAGGACGAGCGGTTCCAACCCGACGACCCCGGCGACCGCATCGGCTTGGAGTCCGGGAAACTGGCCGAGTACGCAGTCGAGAAACACACTGATCGAATGCAACAGATTACCGACGCCGCGGCCGATATCCCCGAAGTCGACGAACTGGTGCAACTCGAGGGCGACGACTGAGACCGGAGATGGCGGTTCGGCGGACGATGCATCGAGTGCCCCGGCGACGGTAGGCTTTTGGAACCCGACAGGGACGTGATACCATGCGACTCGATTCGGTGCGGGTACTCGATCTGTCGCGGCTCCTGCCGGGACCGTACGCGACGCAACTGCTCGCCGACGCGGGCGCGGACGTAGTGAAAGTCGAGGACACCGACGCGGGCGACTACGCCAGGCAGACGCCGCCGACGACGGACCGCGGCGTCGGCGCGCTGTTCGATAGCGTCAACCGCGGCAAGCGAAGCGTCGCGCTCGACCTGAAATCGGAGGCGGGACAGCAGGCGTTCTACGACCTCGTCGTCGAGGCCGACGTCGTTTTCGAGCAGTTCCGCCCCGGCGTCGCCGACCGCCTCGAGATCGGGTACGAGACGCTGATCGAGTACAACGAGGACCTGCTCTACTGCTCGCTGTCGGGGTTCGGACAATCGGGTCCGTACGCCGAACGCGCGGGCCACGACCTCAACTACGTCGGGATAGCCGGACTGCTCGACATGACTCGCGAGGACGAGTCGATGCCCCCCCAAATTCCGGGCTACCAGATCGGCGACCTCGGCGGCGGGCTGTTCGCGGCCTTTTCGATCGTCGGCGGCCTCCTCTCGCGGGAACTCGGCAACGGTGGCGAGTATATCGACGTTGCCATGACCGACGTGGTCGCCTCCTTCTCGCAGGCGGTTTCCCACGAGGCGCTGACCGACGGCGACCCGCGGCCCGGCGAGACCGCGCTCACCGGCCGCTACCCGTGGTACGACGTGTACGAGACCGCCGACGGACGATACGTAACCCTCGCCGCGCTCGAGCCGAAGTTCTGGGAAGCCTTCTGCGAGGAGACCGGACGCGAGGACCTCGTCGACTATCACGGGAGCGAGGATCCGGCCGAACTGGAAGCCGTACGCGAAGAACTCGAGGCCCTATTCGCGACGCGAACGCGGGACGCGTGGCTCGACGAACTGAGCGACGAGACGATGGTCGGGCCGGTGTGTACGCCGGCCGAAGCCCTCGAGTATCCGCAATTCGAGGCCCGCGGAGTGGTCGAACGGCCGGCCGACGCGCCGCCGCGAGTCGGCTTTCCGGCGGCGGGATCGAACGTCCCCGAGAGCCGCGACGAGTCGGTGCCGGGCCACGGCGAACACACCGACGAACTGCTCGCCTCGGTGGGGTACGACGAGGCGGAACGAGCCGCCCTCCGTGAGACCGGAGCCATCCGCTGACAGGCCGTCGGAACGTCACGGCGGCGAACCCGTCCCAAATCATAAGTTACTGGACAGAATAGTGACGACGGCCATGATGGGTGTCCAGTTAACACTTGACAAGCTCCTCGAGCGGGCGGTCGACCTGTACCCCGATCGGGAACTGGTGACGAAACTGCCCGACGGGAGCATACACCGGTATACGTACGCCGACGCGTCCGAACGGATCAACCAGCTTGCCGGCGCGCTCGACGATCTCGGGCTCGAGGACGGGGATCGGGTCGGCGTCGTCGCGACGAACCACTACCGCCACTACGAACTCTACTTCGGGCCGGCCTGCTCGGGGCGGTCGATCCACATGTGCAACATGCGGCTGCCTGACCACCACTTCGTCCACACGATCGACGACGCCGAGGATAGGGTGCTCTTCGTCGACCCGAGCCTCATCGAGAAGGTCGAGGCGAACGCCGACGAGTTAGACACCGTCGAGCAGTACGTCGTCCTCGACGACGAGGTACCCGAGACGAGCCTCAAGCCGGTGACCGACTACGAGTCGCTGCTCTCCGGCCAGCCGACCGACTACGAGTGGCCCGACATCGACGAGGACGCGGAGTACGGCATGTGTCACACCTCGGGGACGACGGGGCTGCCGAAGGGCGTCGCCTACTCTCACCGGGCGATGTACCTCCACAGCATCATGGGCGGCCACGTCGACGCCAATGCGATCGGCGAGCGCGATACAGTACTCCCGGTCGTCCCCATGTTCCACGCCAACGGCTGGGGGATCCCCTACGGCGCGACGCTCGTGGGGGCAAAGCAGGTCTTCCCTTCCGTCCACACCGATCCTGAGTCGATCGCTCGACTGATCGACGAGGAGAGCGTGACTTTCTCCGCGGCCGTGCCGACCATCTGGCTCGAGATGGCGGAGTTCTTAGACGAGAACCCCGAGGTCGACATCTCGAACATCGACCGGCTGACGGTCGGGGGCTCCGCGCCGCCGGAGTCGCTCATCCGGAAGTACGACGAGGAGTACGACGCGCCGATCCTCCAGGGGTGGGGGATGACCGAGACCTCGCCACTGGGAACGCTCAGTACGCTCCGCAAGGAAACCGCGGACCTCCCGAAAGACGAGCAATACGAGTACCGCGCGAAAGCGGGCCTCCCCGTTCCGGGGATGCAGACCCGCGTGGTCGACGACGACGGCGAAGAGGTCCCCGCCGACGGCGAAACGATGGGCGAACTGCAGGTCCGCAGCCCGTGGGTGACCGACGGCTACCACGATCGGCCCGAGGAGAACGAGCAGGCGTTCACCGACGACGTCCCCGCGAGCGGGGAGTCGGCGGACTCGTCCGCCGGAAGGTACCTGCGGACCGGCGACATCGCCACCCGCGACGAGATGGGCTACATCGACGTTGTCGACCGCGACAAGGACGTGATCAAGTCCGGCGGCGAGTGGATCTCCTCGGTACAACTCGAGAACGAACTGATCGGCCACGACGATGTCAGCGAGGCCACCGTCATCGCGGTCGACCACGAGCGCTGGCAGGAGCGGCCCATGGCGGTCGTGGTGCCGCGAGAGGGCGGGACCGTCGATGCGGACGACCTCGAGGCCCACCTCGCCGAGACGTTCCCCTCGTGGTGGCTGCCCGATGTCTACGAAATCGTCGACGAGATTCCGAAGACCTCGACCGGCAAGTTCGACAAGAAGACGCTTCGCGACCGGTTCGATATCGTCCTCGAGGCCGAAGACGACGAGCCGACGGTCGACGAGCAGACGACAGACGACGAGCAGGCACCCCAGCAGTAAGCGGTTTCACCGTATTTCATCATGGCAGCAAACACCACAGGCGGCGTGAGTTTCGACACCGACGACGAGACCGAACTGATCCTCGAGAGCATCGACGAGTTCGTCGCACGCGAGGTCGAGCCGATCGTCGAGGAGTTGGGCGATACCTACACGAACCCCCGCAAGGGCCGCCACGAGAACGGCCGGTGGACCGACGAACTGCTCGAGGCCCGCGAGGAGATCCGGCGCAAGTCGGCCGAGGCCGGCTTCTACGCGATGAATCTGCCGGAGGACGCGGGCGGGGACGGGATCTCGCCAGTGACGTGGTATCGCGCCAAAAAACACCTCGCCAGCCACGGCGGCGGACTCGAGCGGTACGCGCTGGCCGGCCCCGAAGGCCCCAAGCCGCTCCTCTTGCAGGCCGAGGGCGAGCAGGTCGAGCGCTACCTCGAGCCGACGGTCCGCGCGGAGAAGTCGACGGCGTTCGGCCAGACCGAGCCCGGTTACGGCTCTGACTCGCCGAACATGGAGACCACCGCGGCAAAAGACGGGGACGAATGGGTGCTGAACGGGCGCAAACAGTGGATCACCAACGCGCCCTACGCGGACTTCGTTCAGCTGTTCGCCCGGACGACACCGCAGGAAGAAGCCGGCCGCTACGGCGGCATCACCTGCTTTATCGTCGAACGGGACGAGTACGAACTCGGCTCGTACAACAACGCCGTCGGGGCCGTGGGTTCTCAAGCTGAGATTATACTGGACGACGTTCGGCTCCCCGAAGATCGCGTGCTCGGCGCAGTCGACGAGGCGTTCTACGCCGCGATGGACTTTCTCTCGCTCGGCCGACTCGAGTTGGGGGCCGAGGCCGTGGGGTACAGCGAGTATCTGCTCTCCGAGGCCACTGATTACGTCACCGAGCGCGAGGCCTTCGGGCGGACGATCGGCAACTTTCAGCAGGTCTCAACCAAGCTCGCGAAAGGAAAGGCGAAGACCTACGCGGCCGACGCGGCGGGGTTGAAACTCGCCTGGAAGATGGCCCGTAACGAGCGGACGGTGATGGACGCGTCGGTGCTGAAGTGGTTCGCGACGAACGTCCTCTGGGAGGTCGCCGACGCGGCGGTGCAGGTCCACGGCGCGAACGGGCTCGCCGAGGAGAACCCGTACATGGATTTGGTCCATCAGGCGCGGATCCTGCGGATCGTCGAGGGAACCGACGAAATCCAGCTCAATACGATCGCGAAGTCCATGGGGATCACGGACTGATCGCCCATGACCGCACCATCGACACACGCGACCGCCGCCGGGCTCGCGAGAGCGATCCGCGACGGCGAGCGCTCGCCGATCGAGGTCGTCGACGCCACCCTCGAGCGAATCCACGAACGGAACGAGCGGACGAACGCGTTCGTCACGGTGACGGACGACCTGGCCCGCGAGATGGCCGAAGACGCGGAGCGTGCGATCGACGCCGGCGAACCGCTCGGGCCGTTACACGGCGTTCCGGTCGCGATCAAGGACTTAGACGACGTCGAGGGGGTTCGAACGACCTCGGGGTCGCTGCTCTTCGAAGACCGCGTTGCCGACTCCGATTCGCCGTTCGTCGCTCGGCTGAAGGCGGCGGGTGCCGTCGTGGTCGGCAAGACCAACACGCCCGAGTTCGGGCTCGGGACGACGACGGACAACCGCGTCACCGGGCCAACGAGGACGCCGTTCGATCCCGAGCGGGTCTCGGGCGGCTCCTCGGGCGGGGCCGGCGCGGCCCTGGCCGACCGACTCGTCCCGCTCGCGCCCGGCTCCGACGCCGGCGGCTCCGTCCGGATTCCGGCGAGCTTCTGTGGCGTTTACGGACTCAAGCCCACGCAGGGCGTGATCCCGACCGTCACGCGGCCGAACGCGTTCGCGAGCCACACCCCGTTCTCCACGAACGGGCCGCTGGCCCGAACCGTCGAGGACGCGGCGCTCTCACTGGACGTGATGGCCGGCGCCCACCCGCGGGACCCGTTCTCGGTCCCGAAGGGTGACGAATACCGCGCGGCCGTCGATCGCCCCATCGACGAGATGAATATCGCGTTCAGCCCCAATATGGGGATCTATCCCGTCGATCCCGCCGTCCGCGAGGTCCTCGAGGACGCCGTCTCGGCGCTCGAGCGCGCCGGCGCGACGGTCGATCGGGTCGACCCCGATCTCGGGCACGACAACGAGGAGATCCTGGACGCCTACTACACCATGGCGAGAGTACGGTGGGGGTCGCTGCTGGACAGTTTAGAGGGGGAGGGGTTCGACCCGCGAGGGAAAGACCGCGATCGGCTGCGGCCGTATCTCGTGGATCTCATCATGGACGCCGACGAACCGACCACGCACGAGTACAAGCGCGCTGACGTGGTCCGGACGCGCGTCCTCGACGGGTTTGCGGACCTGTTCGCGGAGTACGATCTCCTCGTCACGGCGACCGTCGGGACGACGCCGTTCCCCCACGGCGAGGAACCCGAGGCGATCGACGGCGTCGAGATCGACCCGTATCGGGGCTGGGTGCTCACCCAACCGTTCAACCTCACCGGGCAGCCGGCGGCCTCGGTTCCGGCCGGTTTCGTCGACGGACTCCCCGTCGGCATGCAGATCGCGGGACAGCGACACGCCGACGACGCGGTCATCGCCGCTAGTGCCACCCTCGAGCGCCACAGACCGTGGCACGACGCGTATCCCGAGTAACGAAGGAGACCGCGGCCGGTCCGTTGGTCGGTGTTAGAAGCTAAAGAGGTCTATCCCGCCGGTCACCCCGATCACCTGCCCGGTCACGTAGCTCGCCTGCTCCGAACAGAGGTAGGTGACCATGTTGGCGACGTCCTCCTCGGTCCCGAGGTGGCGCATCGGCGTCGCGTCGGCGATGCGCGCGTAGTACTCGTCGACGTTCTCGCGGAGTTCGTCGGGGCTCATGTCGGCCCAGTCGCCGACGACGATATTGGGTGCGATGACGTTCGAAGTGACCCCCGACTGAGCCCCCTCGAGGGCCATCGTCCGGCCGACACCGATCATGGCGGCTTTGGTCGCGGAGTAGGAAAACTGGCCGAAACCGCCGTACCAGCCGGCCATCGAGGACATATTGATGATCCGACCCCAACCGCGCTCACACATCCGCGGGAAGAGTTCTTTGCTGATGTTGTAGGTGCCGGTGAGGTTGATCTCGACGTCGCGGTCCCAGACATCGTCGTCGTAGTCGCCGATACGCGAGCGAGCATCGACCATCGCCGCGTTGTTGACGAGGATGTCCACACCCCCGAAGGCGTCGCGGACTTCGGCCATCGAGTCGGCGACGTCCGCGCGATCGGTGAGATCGCACTCCACCGCCATCGCCTCGCCGCTATCGGCGGTCTCGTTGATTTCGTCGGCAGTCTCCGCCGCGCCGTCGGCGTCGACGTCGAGGACGACGACGTTTGCGCCCTCGTTCGCGAGGAGTCGGCAGTCGCCGCTTCCGATGCGTCCCGCACCGCCGGTGACCACTGCGGTCCTGTCCTGGATTCCGAGATCCATTTCTCGCTCGAATACTTCGTTATTTGACTTAATCATTGGGGAGCGGTAGCAGAGTTCATAGGAGAGCCAACTCCGAAGTACACCGAAAAGAGTCCAGAACCGTTGCTCACGAATCTATGCACAACCTCTATGATGGATCGTGGAATACTCAAGCGTACGTCATGAACTCCGCAGTCATCGTCGATGCCGTCCGGACGCCGTTCGGGAAACGCGGCGGCTCGTTCAGGGACACGCACCCGCAGGATCTTGCCGCCGAACCGCTCGAGGCGCTGCGCGAGCGCAACGGCTTCGAGCCGGAGACGATCGAGGACGTGATTTACGGTTGCGTGACGCCGGTCGACGAGCAGGGGCTCAACATCGCCAGAATCGCGCCGATGGTCGCCGGCTGGGGCGACATCGTTCCCGGCGTCCAGTTGAACCGGATGTGTGGCTCCGGCCAGCAGGCGGCGAACTTCGCCGCAACGAACGTCATGGCCGGCCAGCACGACGTGCTCGTCGCCGGCGGGGTCGAACACATGACCCGCGTCCCGATGGGGTCGGACGGTGCCGACGGGGCGGACAGCGACGACAGCCTCACTGACACCTACTTCGAGCACTTCGACGAGGTGACCCATCAGGGCGAGGGAGCCGAGCGAATCGCCGAGGAGTACGGCTTCTCGCGCTCGGAACTCGACGAGATCGCCGTTGACTCCCAGCGCCGGTGGAAGGAAGCGTGGGACGAGGGCCGGTACGACGACCAGATTACGCCCGTCGAGACCGAACTCGACGGGGAGGAGAGCGAGTCGCGAAGCGACTCGGATAGTCGAACGGGGAGTGAAACGACCCGTGAGACGGTGGTCGTCGAACAGGACGAACACCCGCGTCCCGGTACCGATGCCGAAACCCTCTCGGAACTGCCGCTGTCGTTCCGCGAGGAGGGCGAGGGCGTCCACCATCCGGGGAACGCCTCGGGGATCGTCGACGGCTCGAGTGCGCTGTTGATCGCGAGCGAGGAGGCCGCCGCGGAACACGGCTGGGACCCGATGGCCCGCATCGTCCAGACCGAGGTCGTCGGCGTTGACCCGATCACCATGTTGAAAGGGCCGATCCCGGCGACCGAGAACGTCCTCGAGAAAGCCGACATGACGATCGGCGACATCGACCTCTTCGAGGTCAACGAGGCGTTCGCGGCGGTCCCGGCGGCCTGGCTCGAGGAGACCGGTGCGTCCTGGGAGGACGTCAACGTCAACGGCGGCGCGATCGCCCACGGCCACCCGCTGGGCGCGACCGGCGCGATGTTGCTGACCAAACTGGCCCACGAACTCGAGCGCACCGGACAGGACACCGCGCTCTCGACGATGTGTATCGGCTTCGGACAGGGCATCGCGACGATCATCGAGCGGGTCTAAGCGCCCCGCTCCTCGCAGACCCGACTCGAGAACCGGGGCCCGGTTGGCCGGAGCGACGGCCAACAGTGGAACCGAAGAGCCGATCGTCTCCCCCCATCGGTTGCCAGTGTATGCGTTCTTCGACCTATATCTTTACAATGCTGTGTGAGATGGTAGGTGATATGGAATACTACGACTCCGAAAAAGCGAAAGAAGTTGCGGGCCGGGTAGAGAACTTCATGGACGAAGTCGTCATTCCGCGCGAGCGAGAGGCGCTCGCGACGGGTGAGGCGATCACCATGGACGAAATCGAGGACATGTGGGACATGGCCACAGAGCGCGACCTGTTCGCGCCGCAGGTCCCCGAGGAGTACGGCGGACAGGGACTCGACTTCAGCGACATGCTGCCGTCGTTCGAACAGGTCGGACGCTCGCTGATCGGCGCGCTCGCGATCCGCGCGAACGCGCCCCAGGAGGGGAACATGCACACATTGGAAATGGTCGGCACCGAGGAGCAAAAAGAGGAATACCTCGAGCCCCTCGTGCAGGGTGAGATTTCCTCGGCCTTCGCGATGACCGAGCCTAAACAGGGCGGCGGCTCGGACCCGAAGATGCTCCAAAGTACGGCCGTCAAGGACGGCGACGAGTGGGTCATCAACGGCCACAAGTGGTGGACCTCCGACGGCCTCGGTGCCGACTTCTATCTGGCGATGGTCCGGACGGATCTGGACGCTCACCCCTACGAGGGCACCTCGATCATCCTCGTCCCGCGGGACGCCGACGGCGTCGAAGTCGTCCGCAACGTCCCCCACCTCGGCGGGCACGGCATCACCGAGCGCGAGGGCGGCCACGCCGAAGTGAAGTTCGACAACGTCCGCGTCCCCGTCGAGAACACGATCGGCGAGGAAGGCGAAGGGTTCCAGGTCGCCCAGATGCGACTCGGCGGCGGCCGGCTGACCCACTGCATGCGCTACTCCGGCATGGCCGAGCGCTCGCTGGACATCGCGAAGGCCTACCTGCAGGAACGGGAGGCCTTCGGCACGACACTCGAGGAGAAACAGGCGCTGCGCCACCGCATCGCCGACGCCGAGACGCAACTCCACGCCGCGCGGTGTATGGTCCGTCACGCGGCGCGCGAACTCGACCGCAGCGACGCCCGCATCGAGGTCGCGATGTCGAAGATGTTCACCGCGAACGTCACCAACGAGACCATCGACCTCGCCCTGCAGTGTCTGGGCGGCAACGGGATCGGCAAGGACCTCCCGATCGCGCACTTCTACGAGAACGTCCGCGCGTTCCGCATCGTCGACGGGGCCGACGAGGTCCACCGCCGCTCGATCGCACGCTGGGCCTTCGAGGACGTCGACGAGACCGAGATCGAGAACGCCCTGCAGTTCGACGAGGACCTACGCATCGACGCGCTCGACGAGTAAGCCCTGTTCACACGGGCTCCCTTCCGACGCCGTTTTCGCTCGAGACTCGCGGTCGATGCCGATCCGTCGCTACCGAGGAGCCGAGGTCGACCTACGTCGCGACGGTGCGAAACGGTATGTGACTTTGTCCCATAGATTTTTACGCGCAGACCGGGATATTCGGGACATATGAGCGGGGACACGTCACGGCGGAGTTCGGACAGTGCCGGGCTGGAAAACATCCGTGCGGCGTCGGACGCAGTAGAGCAGTCGACGGCATCGATCGTCGTCGAGAAGGTGCGCGAACGGTGGCGAATGGCCGGTGCCGTCATCGTGCTGGCGGTGACCAGCGTCCTGCTGTTCCGCGTGGACGGCTACCTGTCCATCGACACGCAAGTGTTCGCCGGGATCACCCTCGTTCTCCTGCTCTACTTCCTCGCGACGCTCCGGACGGACATCAGGATGGAGTGACTGCGCCCATCGCCCTCCCGTAGAGGGATAGATATTTCGTGCAGTCCGACGACACTTCCGGTATGAACGGCGGGACGGTGACACCGTGATCGACTGGAAGCTGAACGGGTTCCTCCCGACTGACCGACAACCAGCCCCCGTCACGGAGAGCGCGGGCGATCGCGACGTGTTGCTCGCCCGCAGTGGCGCGGCGGTCATCGATTTGATCGTCTGCTACGTGCTGATCGAACTCCCGATCATCTACGTGTTGAGCCTGGTGTTCCGCGGGCCCTACGAGTCACTCGGGGGGTACGCCGTCGGCCTGTCGCTGGTCGCGCTCGTGCCGATTTACGCGAGCTACTCGTTCGTCTGCGAGTGGCGCTACGGGCGGACGCCCGGGAAGGTCAACCGCGGCCTGCTCGTCGTCATGGCGGACGGCAGTCGCTGCACCTATCGCGCCAGCGCCGTGCGGAACCTCCTGTTGTACGTCGATCTTCTCGGCGTCCCGCCGGTCGTGATCGGCCTCGTCTCAGCGCTCGTGACCGACGGCCGCCGCCTCGGCGACCACGCCGCCGGGACGATCGTCGTCCACTCGACGGCGCCGGCGGAACGCGATTCGGCGGTCGCCACAGACATCGACGCGAGTGCGGCCGCTCGAGCGGGTGAGAGTCGAGAGAGCGGAGAGACCTGACGGTTCCGATCGGGACTCAAGCGATTCGGACGCCGGAGTCGGCGTCGAACAGTTGGATGTACTCGTCCTGAAAAACGAGGCCGTACTGCTCGCCGTTCCCCTCGAAGTCCGGATCGGTGACGACGACGATCTCGCCGAACTCCGTGTCGAAGAAGCTGTGTGTCGCATCGCCCAGCGGTTCGTCGAGCAGGTGCGTCGCCGGGATGCCGGCCTCGGGGTCGTCGCTGACCGTGATGTACTGCGGGCGGAGGCCGACGCGGACGTCGTCGCCGGTCCATCCCTCGAGGCCGTCGCGGGCGAACTCGTAGTCGTAGCTGCCGACCGCCAGTTCGGCGGTCCCGTTGACGGCTCTGACGTTGCCATCGAAGAACTGCGTCGACGGCTGACCGATGAACTGGCTGACGAACTGCGAGTCAGGTTCGTCGTATATTTCCTTCGGCGGCGCGACCTGCTCGAGTTTGCCGTCGTTGATGACCGCGACGCGGTCGGACATCGTCATCGCCTCCTCCTGGTCGTGGGTCACGTACAGCGTCGGACAGCCGATCTCGTCGGTGACCTTCTCGATGACCGGCCGCAACTCGGCTTTGAGCTTGGCGTCTAAGTCCGACATCGGTTCGTCGAACAGGAAGACCTCCGGATCCCGCACGAGCGAGCGCCCGAGTGCGACTCGTTGTTGCTGCCCGCCGGAAAGGTCCGCGGGCATCTTCTCGAGTTGGTCGGTGATCTGGAGCAACTCCGCGGCTTCCTCGACGCGGGCGACGCGCTCTTCCCGCGAGAAGCCGGAGATCTTGAGGCCGTAGGCCATATTCTCCAGAACGCTCATGTGCGGGTACAGCGCGATGTCCTGGAAGAGCAACGCGATGTTTCGTTCTTGGACCGGTTTCTCCGTCACGTCGCGGTCGCCGAACGTGATCGTCCCGCTGGTTGGCTTATTCAACCCCGCGACACAGCGAAGCGTCGTCGTTTTCCCGCAGCCCGAGGGGCCGACGAGCGTGACGAACTCGTCGTCTTTGATCGTCAGGTCGATGTCGTCGACTGCGACGATTCTGTTCCCCGATTCCTCGTACACCTTCGTCAGGTTCCGGATTTCGATGTCTGGCATCTGTCGTTGTGTTTCGTGAATGGTGGTTGGAAGTCGATACGCGCTCTCACAGCGCCCTGACCTGGAATCCCTTTAGCAGATAGCTCTGCATGAAGTAGGCGAACAGTAGCGGCGGCAGCGTCATAGCCAGCGAGATCGCCATCAGGTAGGCGTCCGGCAGGAACTGGGCCTGCCCCATCGCCCGGAGGATGCCGGGAGCGAACGTCGTGGTGTCGGTCTGGGGCAGGAGGATCTGCGCGAACGTGAAGTCGTTCCAGGCGAGCGCGAAGGCGAACAGGGCCGCGGCGATGATCGCCGGCCGACACTGGGGAATAACGACGTCACGGAAGCCGCGCCAGCGCGAGGCGCCGTCGACCCACGCGGCCTCCTCGTGGGCCTCCGGGATCGTCATGATGTACTTCCACATCAGCCACACCGCGAAGGGCATCGAAATCGCCGACAGCGCGATGATAAGCCCGAACCGGGTCCCGAGCAGGCCGATGTTCTGCCAGATCTGGTAGAGCGGAATCCCGATGACGATGGGGCTGAAGAGGTAGCCGACCAGCAGGATGCGTGCGAAGTTCTCCTTGTGTGGGAACTCGAGGCGGGCGAGGCCGTACCCGGCGAGCAACGAGACGAGGACAACCGTCACGATGGTGCCGATCGCGACCACGATGGTGTTGAACATGTAGGTGTACATCTCCGGCTGTGTCAACACCGTGAAGTTACCGAGCGTGAAGATGTCGGGCGTCGGGAAGGCGGTGACGGAGTCCTCGACTGCCTCGTACTCGGTAAAGGCCAGCTGGGTCATCCAGTAGATCGGCCAGGCACCGACGAGAACGATGATCGCGGTGCTGATCAGTTTCAACGCTTCGATGACTCGCGTTTCGCCGTCGTATGAGAGGCCGAAGACGCCTCCCGGTGGGTCGCTTTGGCTCATGTCGTCGTCTCCACCTCCTCGCTGGGGTTGAAGAGTTTGAAGTAGATGATCGCCGACGCCAGCAGGAACAGGAACATGACGACGGAGATCGCGTTGGCGAGCCCGTAGGCCTGATCGGTGTAGACGGTCTTGTAGGCCAGGACGGGTAGTGTCGTCGTCGCGTTACCGGGGCCGCCCTCTGTGAGCTGCCAGATGATGTCGAACTTATTGAACATGAAGACCGATCGGAGCAAGACAACGACCAGGACGATCCCCATCAGACGCGGCAGCGTGATGTCGCGGAACATCTGCCACCGGTTTGCGCCACAGACCTTCGCCGCCTCGTAGAACCGATCCGGAATCGCGCGCAACTGTGCGAGCGTGAAGATGGTGACGAAGACGGCGAACTTCCAGGTCCCGATGAGGATCAGCAGCCGCATAGCCCAATCGCGCGAGCCAAGCGGGGCCGTCTGCGCTCCCCACAGACCGAACCACTCGGCACCCATCATCTGGAACACGCCACCGAGCGGGTCGAACACCCGCAGCGCGACCAGCGAGACGATGATCGTCGGGATCAGATAGGCTGTAAAGACGACCGCGGTGAGCAATTTCTGCCCGCGGGTAATGCGGTTGAGCACGAGCGCCATCCAGAGCCCGACGCCGAGCTGGAGGAGCGTGCTGCCGACCATGTAGACGATCCCCCGCCACAGCGAGCCCCAGAACGTGGAGATGTTCAGGACCTCCCGGTAGTTCGCGAGACCGACCCACTGCCACTCGGGATTCAGTGTGTGGATCTGGTGTAACGATGCCCAGAACGCGAACGCGATCGGGAGCACCGCGATGAGTACGTACAGGACCACGACGGGGAGGACGGTGCCGATCCCGGCGACCGTCTCCCGATTTACCGGCAGGTCGTCCCACGGAATGTACGCCCTCCCGGGCCGTATCGACTCTCCAGTTTCACTAGCCATCTCTCGGTCTCCTCTTCATGTGTGTGGTAATACCACGGTCAATCATAAAGATTCGCTCCGTCTCGAGCGCGGGTACCCGCCGACCGGACCGCACGCGGTACTGCCTATCCGAACTGCTCCTGTGCGTCCGCGAAGGCCTCCTCGAGTTGCCCGTAGCCCCACTCGTAGGCCTCCTGGACGGACATCGAGTCGGTGACGACGCGGTTGACCATGTCGCCGTAGAACCACTGCCGTTGCATGTACAGCGACTCGGGCGAGGAGGTGTTGGCCTCGTCGACGCTCCCGTAGTGGTTGCCCCAGATTTCGTCCTGGACGTACTCGAGCTTCTCGAGCAGGTGGGGGTGGGCCTGGAAGATGTCCTGGTTCTGGAACGCGTCCGAGCCGATCACGTCGGCGTAGGTCGGCAGGAACCGACCGGGGTCCGTCTCGTAGAAACTCGCGGTCTGCTCCATGCTGTCGGCGTAGAGCCACTCGAACCACTCCTTGGCGTCGCCCGGTCTGTCGCCGTTCGCGAAGATGTGGTAGCCGTCGGGGGCCGGAGCGGAGAGCCAGTTTTCGTCGGGGTCGACACCGTCCATCATCGGATACGGGATGATCTCCGTGTTCTCGGCAACGAAGCGGAGATCGTCGTTGTCGTTTGCCTCGGCCGTTTGCGCGGTGACGCCGACCGGCCAGGCGTTGAGGTGATAGCACTGGGCGTACTGGCCCTGGACCCACTGACTGAGCGACTCGGCCCAACCGATGCTGGTCGGGTCGGGCGAGTACTGGGAGAGGTCCTTGACGTACTGTAAGACCTCGGTGACCACGTCCTCGGGCCAGTGTATCTCGAGTTCCTCGCGGGCGTCCGGATCGCTCCAGCGGAGGCCGATCCCGGAGATGCCGGCGCTCGCCAGCATGACGAGGATTTCGTCTTGGCTCTTGCCCGTCGGCGCGCCGGCGAGCCCGTAGCCGCGGGCGTCGACCTCGTCCGACTCGTCGATGATCCGGGCGTTCTCCAGAACGTCGCTGAAGGTCTCGGGGACGTCCAGACCGAGTGCCTCGTAGATGTCCGCTCGGTACTGGAAGTTCGAGACGTACAGCCCGTGTGGGATCTGGTAGAGCTCGTCTCCCTCGCCGAGGAACGCGTCGGTGTTTATCTCCCCGTTGACCTCTTCGATCGACGAGACGACGTCGTTGACTGTCTCGAGTTGGCCGGTTTCCCAGATATCGGCCACCTGGTCGAACGTGGACGTGTTGGCGTCCGGCGGGTTCCCCGACTGGATCAACTGCGCAAGCCGCCCCTCCTGGGTCCCGGACATCCCGCCCTCCTCGATGTTCATCGGGATGCCGGTCTCGTCCTCGAACGACGACTCGAGGTCGTCCCAGAGCGGTTGCCACGCGTCGTTGTAGTAGTCCGTAATGAAGTGGACGTCGTCGTCGCCACCACCGCCACCGAGACAGCCCGCCATCGCCCCCGCGAGTCCGACACCCATTCCCGAAAGTACCCGGCGTCTGTTGAGAGTGTTCCGTGTCATCTGTGATCAAGCCACACTTGCACAACGGTAACAGACATAGGCAGTCATATAAATCTTCACTATTATTTCACATATTGTCTCGGCCTATTATTTCCGATCGGGACGGTAAGTTACCAAACGCACGGTCATTCTGACAAGAACAAAGCAACAATAACACCCCAGAAGCCCACTGTCCCTCGGAAACGGCCGTTTCGGCCGATAGTAGCCACTGAAACGATGTACATACTGATCGCGACGGGGTCGTGCGATCAGGTGTGCACTGACTTTCAGTGGCTACTACAGGGGACGTGATCGCCTGACGGCGATGGAAATCGAGTTTCGGCTCGAGCATCCCGTCCCACTCATTGTGGCCGCACGGTTTTCGAGACCCAGCCGGTGGCACCGTCGGGCTTCGGGCCGTTCTCCTCGGGGATCTGGAGGTTCCCGTCACCGTCGCGGGCCCGGACGATCACCTCGTGTCGCCCGCCGGCCCCGTACTCGTGGCGCCACTGCCGCCAGACGTCATCACCCGGGAGGGGGTCGGACAGTTCGGCCTCGACCCACGTGTCGCCGTCGTCGGTGGATACCTCGACGGCATCGATGCCCCGCGTTCCGGCGTACGCGTGGCCCGCGACCTCGATGCGGCCGCCGCCGAGGTGGTTGACCTGCCAGAGCTTGGCGACCGTCTCAACCGGGCCGGTCCCGTGCCAGCCGCGGTGTTCCCAGTAGCCCCGCGTCTCCTCGTTGCGAACCTCGATCTCTGTCACCCACTTTACGTTGATCTCGCCCCAGTGGCCCGGGACGAGTACGCGCGCCGGAGCGCCGTGGCCTCGAGGCAGCGGACGACCGTTCATTCGGGAGGCCAACAGCCCCGACCACAGCGCCTCGATCGGGAACTCGTTGTAGTACGAGTCCGCCCCGTGCAAGACGACTCGATCGCCCTGCGGATTCGCGTCCTCGAGAAGCGCCTCGACGGGGACGCCGCTCCAGAGCGCGGTGTCCATCTGCCGGCCGTTGAGCTGGTCGCCGACACAGCGCAGCGTGACGAACCGATCCTCGACGGCCATGGCCTCGATGTCCGCGATATCGTACTCCTGCTCCGCCTCGACGGCACCCGTCACCGAGAGCGTCCACGCCTCGCGGTCGACGGCCGGGTTCACGTTGGCGATGTCGACCTCGTAGAAGTCGGTGCTGACCAGCGGC
The DNA here is from genome assembly GCF_059162405.1 of Natrinema sp. CRL1. NCBI lineage: Archaea > Methanobacteriati > Methanobacteriota > Halobacteria > Halobacteriales > Natrialbaceae > Natrinema > Natrinema sp. CRL1. The sequence continues at coordinate 97,310 of NZ_JBLVOY010000007.1, forward strand.
TCGAGGCCCTCGACGGCGAGTGACTGGTCTTTCGCCCGCGTGAGCAACTCTCGAACCTCGGGCCGGGCGTCCTCGGGAACGTCGAAGGCCGACGGAAACGTGTCGTCGCCGGTTCCGCGGACGAAGACGCCGAGCGCGCTCAGGCCGATCGCCGAGCCGACGGCACCGAGGACGCGTCGCCGGTCGAACGAACCGAGAGCCGCGTCTCCGTCGGCGGCGAGGAGGGTCGTGACGGCCGCCACCAGTACGACGAGTCCGGCACCGGCAGCCGTGGCGATGCTCGAGACCGGCGACCTCGTCACCCCGACGGCGACCATACCCGGCAGGACCGTCCCGGCGACGACGCCGGCGAACACGTCGGTTCGGATACTCGAGGGGCCGAAAGCGGGTCCGCGACCCCAGAGGAGCAACACGCCCGGCAGGGCCGCCAGTCCGAACAGGAGACACGTCAGTGCGATGGCCGTCAGGAACGCCAACTGGTGGCCGAGCGTCCCGAGTTCGGTGATCGCGAACGCGACGAGTGCGTCGGGGCTGACGACGATGACGAATCGATCGATCGGCGTCGCGACGAACGCCGGTCGTCGGCCGACGGACAGGTACGAGCCCCCCACGGCGGCGAGTCCCGCAGCGAGCGCCACGGCGACCGGCGGAAGCCACGGACGCAGCCGAGCGACCGCACTCTTGATGCGTGACATTATCTACCAATATGGTCGGGCCGGGTATGAAAGCTTCGCGAACGCACCGGCATCCCGAATCGAAGCCGACGCTCAGTCCGCTTTTACCTTCGTCCGGGAGACCTCGGGGTTGCGCAACAGCGGCAGCGAGACGACCGTGAGACAGCTCAGTACGAGCACTGCACAGAGCACGTAGGTCACCCGATAGCCGAACCAGAGATCGACGGCCGGGATCGCGACCAGCGGACCGAGACTGAGCCCGACATCGCCCATCACCTGATAGACCCCGCCCATCCGGCCGAGTTCGTCGCCCGGCGTCAGATCGCCCATGATCGCCAGCATCGCGGGCGCGGCCGCACCCATGCCGCCGCCGACGAGCACGATCGCCCCGAGCAGCGCCTCGATCGTCGGCACGTACGCGATGATCAGAAACCCCGCCCCCATCGATAGGAACGCCGGAACCGTCAGCAGGGTCCGATCGCTGACCATGTCCGATACCCAGCCGGTGACGACCGTCGTCGATCCCGACGTGAGAACACCCAGTCCCATCACGATGCCGCTGATCCCCGCCGCACCGAGCGCCGAGAGCTCGAGGCCGTAGTCGCTGGCGTACCGGGCGAGCGTCGAGAGGACGATGCCGCCCCAGAGGAGCCGCACGGTGAAGTTACCGTAGCCGATCAGCAGGACGGTCGGATTGCTGGCGAGCAGCGAGGGGACTTCCCGAAGTTTCGCGGCTCGGCCCTCCGCGCCGGCGTGGACATCGGGCAGGACGAGCGTCGCGACGGTGCCGGCGATCAACGCGAGGACGCCGGCGGTGACGAACGCCGTTTGCATGCTGGCGAGATCGGTCAGGAGGCCGCCGAGGACGAGTCCGGTCGGGAAGCCGAGCGACTGCCCGCCGCGCATGTAGCCGACCCACCGGCCGCGGTTGTCGGCCGTCGTGACGTGCGTGATCGTCGCGAACGCGCCGAGGAAGACGAACGCGCTGCCGATCCCCCAGAACAGCCGCGCCGTAACGAAAACGACGCCCGGCAGGGACACCGCGCCGAGCACCGGCACCGCACCAAGATGGGTCGGGGGCGTGTGCAAGCCGACGACGTAGCCGAAGGGGGCCAGCGCCTGCGTGAACAGCCCGAAAATCATCGGTTTGCGCGCGCCGACCCGATCGATGAGCGTCCCCGCGGGCGTGTTCATGACCAGCCGCGCGATCCGGTTCGCCGAGAGGATCACGCTCAGCATGACCGCGCTGATCACGAGCCGTTCGTCGAGCAACGGGAGCGTCGGGAAGGCCACGCCGGTCGCCACTCCGCCGAAGAAGATGCCGGCGATGACCGCAAGCGCGATCGTCCGGATCTCCCCGTTCGAGTACGCGGAGCCGTCGCTCTCGTCAGTCATCAGCCATCGCGAGCGACCGCCGAGAACTGTCTCGAGTCGAGGGCCATCCCACGCCGGCCGGTGGCTCCTCGAGGGATCGATCGGGTCCCGTCACGATTGTCTCCCGTGTGCCTCGATCCATTCGTCTCGCAGTTCCGTCTCGCGGAACGTACCGCTGCCGCGCTTGGGAGGTCGACGATCAGCGGGTGGGTGTCAGGAGCGAGGTCGCCGATGACGGCCGGTTCAGTCGTCATTCTTGCCCCTCCGCGACGCCAATACCGGTTACTGACCGTTCTCCCGACTCGAGTGTGCGATTCGCTGCCATTCCCGTTTACGGATTCATCGACCGCCGGTATAAGCGATTCGACCGTCCGATCCGTCGCCCCACGCGTTCCGACCGCGTTCCGCGAGGGGTACTGTTATAGCGGTCCTCGGTAAACCGTGGTGGCAATGAGGCGCGGACAGCACGGAGACGGAACGCAACGCGGCGCAACCGAACGGCGGGCGACGGCCAGTCCCGTCGACATGGAGGGACGCGATGCCGAATAAACCGATCACGGAACTCGAGGCGATGGTCGGGGACTCCCGCGTCACGGTCGAGGAGTTCCGCATCGAACCGGGCAAAGTCGAAGAGTTCGCGCGGTCGATCACCGCCGAAGACCCGGTCTTCCGCGACGAGGCCGTCGCCGCCGAGCGGGGCCACGACCGCGTCCCCGCGCCGCTTACCTACTCACAGGTCGGCCGCTTCCCGCGGTACACCCCCGCCGACGTCGACGGGAAGGGATTCGATCTCGCCTTCCAGCCCGAGTACGTCATCCACGGCGAGCAGGCCCACGAGTACGAACGGCCGATCTACGTCGGCGACGTCCTCGAGGGGACGACCACCCTCGCGGACGTCTTCCAGCGCGAGGGCGGCCGGGCGGGGACGATGACCTTCGCCGTCCTCGAGACCGAGTACCGAACCCCGGACGGCGAACTCGTCCTGACCGACCGCTCGACGGCGATCGAGACCGAGGGTGCGATCGACGACGGGGACGAGAGCGGGGCCGACGAGTCCGCGAGCGACGGCGAGCCGGCCGAACCAGACGGCGGAACTGCGGAGGCGGACACCGCGACCCCAGCACCGACCGCCGACGAGTTCGAGCGCGTCCGGGGCGTCGACGGCCTCGAGCCCGGTGACACCGGCCCGACCGTCGTCGTCGAGGACCTCGAGCGAAAGCAGTTCGTCAAGTATGCCGGGGCCAGCGGCGACTTCAACCCGATCCACTACGACGAACCGTACGCGACCGGAGCGGGCAACGAGAGCGTCTTCGGCCAAGGGATGTTCACCGCCGGCGTCGCCTCGCGGGTCGTCGCCAACTGGTTCGACCTGCGGGACGTGACGAGCTTCGGCGTGCGGTTCCAGTCCCGCGTTTTCCCCGGCGACACCGTCGTCGCGACCGGCGAGGTCGCCGAAATCGACGCGGACGCGGGCACGGTGGAGGCGGAACTCGAGGCCCGGACGACCGACGGCGAGACGCTGCTGACCGGGACGGCGACGGCCGACCTCGAGTAGCAAAGCCGCGATCGGGTTTTATTCCGGCTCGAACACCGGTATCGCGGCTTCCTTGGAGACCTGCCAGAACCGTACCCCGACGGCCGCGCCGATCTCGAGGTCGTCGGGATCGGCGTCGAGCAGGGCGAGCAGGCGCGGTCCCTCGGCGAGGTCGATCGCACCGACGGCGTAGGGCGTCCGGTCGGCGAAGCCGGGTTCGCCGGGGACGTGGCAGATGGTGTAGGTGTAGACCGTGCCGACGCCCTCGTTCGCTTCGAACGGCGGGTCCTCGGCCCCGCAGGCCGTACAGACCGCTCGCGGGTACAGCTGGCGGTGGCCACACTCGCAGTCCTGATAGCGCAGTTCGCCCTCGAGCGTGCCCGCCCAGAAGGGGGTCGTCGCGCCGGTCGGGACCGGGACCGGCCCGTCCCACTCCTCGCGGCGGTCCTCGACGCGTCCCGTCATGATTCCCTCCGGAGGACGACGGTGCTGCTCGAGGAGAGTAAGCCCCCGGTACCGTGGGCGACGGCGACTTCGGCGTCGTCGACCTGCCGATCGCCCTCGTAGTCGCCGCGGAGCTGACGCGCGGCCTCGATGAGGACGAAGATCCCGAAGTGACCGGGGTGACAGTACGAGAGCCCGCCGCCCTGCGTGTTCATCGGCAGATCGCCGCCCGGTGCGGTGGTGCCGCCCGAGACGAATTCGCCGCCCGCGCCCTTTTCGCAGAAGCCGAGATCCTCGAGGGTGACCAGGGCGGTGTAGGTAAACGAGTCGTAAATCTCGGCGACGTCGACGTCGTCGTGGGTAATCCCGGCTTGGTCGAACGCCTTCGGCCCGGTTACCGCGGCCCCGGTTGTCGTCATGTCGGGCATCTCGCTGATGTCCTGGCGGTGGGTACTCGTCGAGGCCACGCCCGCGACAGCGATCTCGGGAACGCCGAGTTCGGCCGCTTTCTCCTCGCTCACGAGCACGACCGCGCCGCCGCCGTCCGAGACGAGACAACAATCGAGCAGGTTGAACGGCTCGGCGATCTCCCGGGACTCGAGGACGTCCTCGACCGTGATCGGGTCCCGTTGGGCCGCTTTGGGGTTCATCGCGGCCCACTCGCGGGTCGCAACGGCGACCTCCGCGAACTGTTCCTCGGTGGTGCCGTACTCGTGCATGTGCCGGCGCGCGGCCATCGCGTAGGCCCCCGGCGGGCGGAAGAGCCCGGTCGGCCGGACGAAGCCGTCGATTGGGTGGGTCTCCTCGAGCGATTGATCCCTGCCGGGGCCGGTCTTGCTCGTCGAGCCGTAGGCGACGACCACCACGTCGGCCTCGTCGCGGGCCATGGCGTCGCGGACGTGGCCACAGAAATTCTCGAACGACGAGCCGCCGATCTCGGTCCCCTCGAGGAAGGAGGGTTCGTCGAGGTCGAGATATTCGGCCAGCACCAGCGCGGGCATGTAGTCGTCGCCGCCCGCGACCGCGACGCCGTCGACGTCCGCGAGGGGACAGCCGGCGTCCTCGAGGGCGCGCACCGTCGCGATGGCGGCGTTGTCCAGCCAGTTCCGGTCGGGCGTCTCGCCGAGGTCGCTCTCGGCGACGCCCGCGAGGATCGGTTCAGCCACGGATATGCCTCCGTCGGAGCGGTCGTCCCATCGTCTCCCGATATCTCGACCGAACGCAAATATGTTGTGGTGGGGGCTAACACGCCACAGAAGATATCGAGCCGCGCGCTCGAGGACGGCCAGCGCCGCGTCGGATCCTGAGAGGTACTATTTTATATCATTCCGTGATACCGTGACCCATGGATTTGGCACGTGTTACCGACGACGCCAGAGAGGGGAACGTCGCGCGCCTCCACGACGAGACCGCTCGTCACCACGGCGACGCACAGGCGATCGAGTACCACGGGCGGACGCTGACCCACGACGAACTGCGGGCCGAGAGCGCCCGCTTTGCGGGCGGGCTGGCCGACCTTGGGCTCGAGCCGGGCGATATCATGCTCCAGTACCTGCCGAACTGCCCGCCGTCCCTGATCGGCGCGCTGGGCGCGTTCAAAGCCGGTGTCACCGTCTCGCCGGTCAATCCCCAGTATCGCAAACGCGAGCTGACCTACCAGCTCGAGGATACCGAGGCCGCGGCCGTGCTCACCCACGAGGCTCTCGAACCCCACCTCGAGGAGGCCCTCACGGCGATCGACTGGAATCCGGTCGTCATCTCGGTCGACAGCGACTCCGAGGCCGTCCATCCTTTCACGGCGGTCCGCGGCGAGGAGCGGTTCGTCGAGCGGGCCGACGACGACGTCGCACTCCTGCCGTACACCTCGGGGACGACCGGGAAGCCAAAGGGTGTCCAGTTGACCCACCGCAACTTCCGGGCCCAGACGTTCTCCGTCCTCGCACAGGACAATGCGCTCGCGGACGAGGCCGTTAGAAGCCTCGTCTGGCTGCCGCTCTATCACATCACCGGCTTCACGCACACGGCCTGGCAGCCCCTCGTCCGGGGCGGGAGCGTCTACCTCCGCAACGCGGCCAACTGGGACGGCGACGCCGCGATGGCGCTGATCGAGGAAGAAGGGATCACCCACTACGTCGGCGTCACCGCGATGTACGTCGACATGATCAACAGCGAAGCCTTCGGTGAGTACGATCTCACCAGCCTCGAGTCGGCCGGCGAGGGCGGGGCGAAAATGTCCGTCGCGGTTCAAGAGGAGTTCGAAGAGACAGCAGGCGTCGAAATGGCCGAGGGGTACGGGCTCACCGAGACCAACGGCGCAACCCACACCCAGCGCAACTCGACGTTCGGCCTGCGCCACGGGACGATCGGCCAGCCGACCCGCATGACCGAGGCCAAGATCGTCGACTCGAGTGGGGAGACGGTCGAAATCGGCGAGGAAGGTGAGCTCCTCGTCCGCGGCCCACAGGTCATGAAGGGCTATCACGGGATGCCCGAGGCCACCGACGAAGCGTTCACCGACAGCGGTTGGTTCCGCACCGGCGACATCGCCCGTCGTGACGCGGACAACTACTACGAGATCGTCGACCGGAAGAAACACATGATCAATTCGGCCGGCTACAACATCTACCCGAGCGAACTCGAGGAACTTCTCTCGGAGCACGACGCCGTCGCGGAGGGGGCCGTCGTCGGGGTTCCCGACGAACGGCGCAACGAGGTCCCGAAGGCGTTCGTAGTCACCGCGCCGGGCGTCGAACCCGGCAAGGACATCACGGCCGAGGCGATCAAAGCGTACTTCCTCGACAACGTCGCCGCCTACAAACACCCCCGCGAGGTCGCGTTCATCGAGGAACTGCCGCGGACGACTTCGGGGAAGATCCAGAAGTACAAGCTCGAGGACGCCGAGGAGGAGCGCTGAGCCGTGCGAGTCGTCGTCTCCCCGCACGTCCTCGCGGGCGGCGGGCCCCTCGTCACCGAGGAGATCCGCGAGCGACGCTCCGAGATCGACCTCGAGCATATCGCGGACGAGGCCGACCTCCCGGCGGCGATCGAAGACGCCGCGGTCCTCGTCACCCACCGGCTCCCCGAGGAGGTCCTCGAGGCGGCCACCGACCTCGAGTGGGTGCAGGCGCTCAGCGCCGGGATCGACCGCTTCGATCACGACGCGCTGGCCGACCGCGGCGTGGCGCTGACGAACGTCTCGGGGATCCACGCGAAGCCGATCGGCCAGCAAGTCTTGGGCTATCTGTTGCACTTCGAGCGCGGCTTCGATCGCGCGATCGCCCAGCAGGACGACCGCGAGTGGAAACGCTATACGGGCGGCGAACTCGGCGACCGAACCGTCGGGATCGTCGGCGTCGGCGCGATCGGATCGAAAGTGGCCGACTACTGCCGACGCTTCGACGCCCGCGTGATCGGGACGAAGCGGGACCCGACTGATCCGCCCGAGAGCGTCGACGAGATCTACGGCGCGGACGGGCTCGAGTCCGTCCTGGCCGAGAGCGACTACCTCGTGATCGCCTGTCCGCTGACCGACGAGACGCGGGGGCTGATCGACGCAGAGGCACTCGCGACGCTGTCCGACGAGGCCGTGCTGGTCAATATCGCCCGCGGTGGGGTCGTCGACCAGTCCGCACTCGTCGACGCGCTCGAGGCCGACGAACTCGGCGGCGCGGCACTGGACGTCTTCGAGGAAGAGCCGCTCCCAGAGGCCTCGCCGCTGTGGGACCGCGACGACGTGCTCGTGACGCCGCATATGGCCGGGAGTACACCCCACTATTGGGAGCGCTGTGCCGACGTCTTCCTGCGAAACTACGACCGGGCCCGCGAGGGCAGGCCACTCGAGAACCGCGTCGTCTGATCGCGTTTGTCCGTCCGCTCGCGGCCGCACCCGTCCATACATTGAAGGTTCGACCCGTCGACTATCGGGTATGTCAGACCTTCGCATTGACGCGATGGTGCCGAAGCTATCGGACGGTGCTGGCGAGGCTGCCGCCCGCGCCGAGGACCTGGGGTTCGACGGCGTCTGGACGCCCGAGATGGACAACGACGCGTTCCTGCCCCACCCGTTGATCGCGGACCGAACGGACGAAATCAGACAGGGAACGCGCATCGCGCTCGCCTTTACGCGCAGTCCGATGGCACTGGCTTACACCGCCTGGGACCTCGCGCAGTGCTCCGACGGCCGGTTCACGCTCGGAATCGGCACGCAGGTCAAGGGCCACAACGAGCGCCGGTTCAGCGTGGACTGGGACTCGCCGGGGCCGCGGCTGCGCGAAGTTGTCGAATCGCTCCGGCACATCTTCGACGTGTTTCAGGGCGAGGCGGAACTCGACTATCAGGGTAAGCACTACTCGTTTTCGCTGATGACGGACAACTTCAATCCGGGACCGATCGACCACCCCGAGATTCCGATCTACATCGCCGGCGTCAACGAGTACAACATCCGGCTCGCGGGCGAACTCTGCGACGGGCTGGCGATGCATCCGTTCAACACCCCCGAGTACACGGACGAGGTCATCGCGCCGACCGTCGCCGAGGGAGCCGACCGCGACGACCGCTCGCTCGAGGACGTGGCTCTCTCCGCGAGCCCGTTCGTCGTAACCGGAGAAACTACAGCGGAGCGCGAGCGCTCTCGCGCGGAGGTCCGCCAGCGCATCGCCTTCTACGGGAGTACGCGCACCTACCACGACGTGCTCGCCCACCACGGCTGGCGGTCGGTCGGCGAGGAGTTACACGACCTCTCGAGAGAGCAGCGCTGGGAAGACATGGCGGACCTGATCACCGACGAGATGGTGGCGACGTTCGCGATCGAAGCGCCACCCGAAGAACTGCTCGCCCAGGCAGAGGACATCTACGGCGGGATCGCGGACCGCGTCGTCCTCCCGGTAGCTCACGGCGAGGCCTTCTTGAAGGAGTAGTAGCGGACGCCGTCGCGGTCCTCGTACTCGATTCTCCCCCGCGTCTCGAGCGTGCCGAGCGCGCCAAGCGTGTCCAGTAACTGGGCCGGATAGCGGACATCGCCGGCGCGGTTACGGGTGAGCTCCATCGGCGTCGCGGGGCCGACGGCGCTGACCGACTCGAGGGTCTCGGCCGTAAGCGTCTCGAGGGCCGACCGGGTGGTCGCGATGACCCCGTCGTAGTCGGTAAAGATCGGTCCGTGGCCGGGGAACACGCGGTCGAACTGGCGTCCCTCGAGCCGGTCCATGGCAGTGTGGAACGCCTCGACGGCGTCGTAGGCCCCGTCGTCGATGCCGACGTGGATCGCGCCCGGACGGAACGGCTCGATGAGCGCGTCGCCGCTGAACAGCACGCGCGTGCCGTGTACCGCAGTCGCCAGACTGGCGTGGTGTACCTGATGGCCGGGCGTGTGGATGGCCTCAAACTCGCGGCCGGCGACGTCGAACGGCTCGCCGAACTCGAAGGGGACGGCCGCCGCCGGCGCGAGCAAGCGACGGTTGCGCCGCAGGGACGACTGTGCTCGCTCGATCTCGCGCTCGATCGCCTCACCGCGATACCCCGCGGATCGACCGATCTCGCGGACGCCGTCGGCGAGGTCGTCCTCGTCGCGCTCGAGTCGCTCGAGGACCGGCGCTGGGGCGTACACCGTCGCTCCGGCCTCGCGCAACAGCGGGACCTGCCCGATGTGATCGCTGTGGGGATGCGTGACGACGACCGCCTCGATGTCCTCGAGGTCGTACCCTCGAGCGGCGACGCCGTCGCGGAGCGTCGCTTCGGCGCGGTCGGCCGGATCGCCGGCGTCGATCAGGATCGGTGCGGGCTCCGCGAGGAGGTACGCCGCGGCGTGTTTCGGCGGCCACTCGATGTCGAAGTCGATGCGCGAGACCTGTGAGACGGCGTCGACGCCCTGCCGCGTGGGGTCTTCCATCGTGGTTCAGATGAGTTCGCGGGCGATCGTCCGCTTTTGAATCTCGTCGGTCCCCTCGAAGATGCGGAAGACTCGAGCCGAGCGGTAGTTGCGCTCGATGGGGAGATCCTTCATGAAGCCGGCACCGCCGTGGACCTGCATCGCGATGTCGGCGGCGTCGTTGGCCAGTTTCGCGCCGCGGAGCTTCGCCATCGACTCCTCTTTCCGAGCGCGCTCCCCGTTGTCCATCTTCCAGGCGGCGTAGCGGTAGAGCTGCCGGACCTGTTCGATGTCCGTCGCGAGCTCGGCCAACTGGAACGAGATCCCCTGCCGGTGGCCGATCGGTTTTCCGAACGTCTCCCGATCGCGGGCGTACTCCACGGAGAGGTCCAGCAGGAACTCGGCCGTCCCGACTGCGCCGGCGGCGATGTTGATGCGGCCGCCGCCGATCCAGTCCATCGCGGACTGGAACCCCTTGTCGACCTCGCCCAGCACCTGGTCCTCGCCGACGCGGCAGTCGTCGAGGTAGATCTCTGCGTGGGTGCCGGGCGTCATCCCCATCGCGCGGTGGATCGTCCCGATCTCGAAACCGGGGGTGCCCTCGTCGACGAGGAAGCAGGTGATGCCACCGAGATCACCGTCCTCGCCGCTCGTTCGGGCGAAGACCATCGCGAAGTCGGCGTAGGGCGCGTTCGTAATGTACACCTTCTGCCCGTTGATGACCCACTCGTCGCCCTCTCTCTCGGCGCGGGTGTCCATGTGGTGGGCGTCGCTGCCGTGGCCCGGTTCCGTCAGCGCGAAACAGGTCGTGATCTCGCCGTCCATCAGCGGCTCCACATACTTCTCTCGCTGGCGCTCGTCGCAGTTCAGCAGGATCGGCGTCGGTCCGCCCGCACCGCCGAAGATGGCGCTGTGAAAGCCCGGCGGTCGGTTGGACATGTGTTCGCCGACGATCGCTCGAGTGAGAATGTCGACGTCGCCGCCGCCGACCTCCTCGGGCATGGTCATCCCGTAGAAGCCCGCCTCGACCGACTTTTGCCGGATCCGTTCGACGATGTTGCGGTACTCGGGGACCTGCCGGTGCTCGTCGTCGACGATCTCCTTCTCGTAGTCGGCACCGAGGAACTCGTCGTACTCGCTCTCGAGTGGGGCGACTTCCTGCTCGATGAAATCGTCGAGCGCTTTCTTGATCTGGACTGCCTCGGACGGTTCGCTGAAGTCCATAATCAGCCTTACATAACGCCCCACTTAAGCATTACCACGGGAATAGTTTTCAACTATCATGGAAATGCCCGAACGGTCCGTGCCGGCAGTATTAGCGACGGGGACGGGCGCGTGTACGTCAAGCTCGATTTTTTCGCACGTGACCGGTGTTCAGCAGAGCGGAACAGTTTTACTCCCCATCGTTGAGCGTGTACTATGGCAACATCAGGCACGAACGAGGGGAATCGCGTCGCGGCAGTGGTCAAGACCTTGGACATCCTCGAGGCGCTGTGGCAGGCTGAGGGGGCCGGCGTCACGGCGCTTACCGAGCGAACGGGGCTTGCAAAGAGTACGGTACACGCCCATCTGACGACGCTCCGATCGAAGGGGTACGTCGTCCAAGAGGGCGACGAATACCGGCTGAGCCTCCGATTCCTCTCCTTCGGGGAGCACGTGAAACACGCCGAGCCGCTGTACGCGGCCTCCGACGGACCGATCGAGGAACTCTCCGAGCGAGTCGGCGAGCGAGTGCTCTGTTCGACACACCAGAACGGGCTCGGCACGATCATCAACGTCAGCGAGGGAACGCGCGCGTTCACGAGCGACATCGACATCGGGACCCACACCTACCTCCACAGTTCGGCCGGCGGAAAGGTGATCCTCGCTCACTTCACCGAGGAACGCATCGACGAGATCATCGCGGAGTGGGGCCTCCCCGCGTTCACCGACGAGACGATTACCGATCGAGAGACGCTGCTCGAGGAACTCGCCGTGGTTCGCGAGGAGGGCGTGGCGTACAACCACGGCGAGTATCTACCGGGAATCAGCGCGATCGCCGCGCCGATACTCGACAACGACGGGACCGCCTATGGGGCAGTCACCGTCACCGGACCACAGCATCGACTCGAGAACGAGTGGGAGGAAAACGACCTTCGGACCCAGCTGTTGTCGACCGCAAACACGATCGAAGTGAACGTAATGTTCTCGTAGCCGTTCAGTCAGATCGAACGCCACTGCGATGTCTCGGAGTGACTCAGTTGCCGACCGTATCCTAATTCGATCGGCAGACCACCCTCGCCGAAGATTACAATAATATGTTTGTAATTTAGTAGCGATCAGGTACCCTTCAGCGCTCATACGATAGCGGTGTTCGAGGCCGGACCGCTCGAGTCTCGACTCGAGCGATATCGAAAATAGTACCAGTTTTAATGGTATGTCAATATACTGGTTATCTGAACAAGATGACGACCACTTTTTGTCTTTCACTGTCCCGTCGTGATCTCGACAGCGGTAACAACTGACGAGAAGCAGGATAAATAATCAGCCATCTATTCGCGTCTTTCCGCGTACTACGCTACTTTTCGAGGGGTAGTCAGTCTCGAATTGATCGATCACGCAGTTACTGGCGACCCACACGTTAGACGTGGTCGGTCGGCTCACGAGATAATCGCCGTCTAGAATAGATTCCGAGATCGATCGAAGTACCAATAATATAATTTATGTATTCCTGGAACCATCAGCTTCCAGTAGTACATCGGACTCCAGTTCCGATCGCCGACTCGCCGCTGGCCGCAGTCGGTTGGGCAACCGGTGGCGACTAGTCGGCTTCGTCCGCCCGTTCGGCCATCATCGTCGCGGCCGTCGTCGCCCAGTCACCCCAGACGAATCCGATGGCGACAACGAGCGCCCACCATGCGTAGCTGAGCACGATTCCGACGTAGACACCGGGAAGTCCGTACTCGAAGGTGATACCAGCGAGATACGAAAAGCCGAGCAGGAAGCCGGCAGTCCCGGTAAGTCGGGCGTAGAAGGGTGTGCGGGTATCGCCAGCGCCGCGGAGGCTCCCCGCCAACGGGAAGAAGAGACCGAAGAAGAACATCGAGACGCCGAAGACGCGAGCGAAGGTCGCGGCGTACTCGAGGGTGGCTGGGTCGGACGTAAAGAGGCGGGCGATCGGGGTCGCGCCGACGAGCAGGACGATGCCGGCGAGACCGAGCGTGAGGACGCTCAGTGCCGTGATCGCCAGTCCCGCGAACCGCGCGTCGTCGGGACGGCTCTCGCCGAGGGTCTGTCCGACGATGATGCTCGCGGCGACGCTGTAGGATCGGTACAGCGGGCCGCTGAACTGCTGATAGATCCGCCGTCCGATGTGGTAGGCCGCCGTCACTTCGGTTCCGAAGGTAAGCAAGAGCGCGTTGAAGGGGAAGTTCGCGACCGAGGTGCTCATTCCTTCAGCGAAGTTCGGTAGGCTCACCGCGACGAGTTGGCGCGTGATCGTGAGACTCCGTGGCCGGGCAAACGAGAGGTCCGTGCGATCGATCGCGATCGCGGCCGTGATCGCGACGGCCTCGACCGTGCGACCGATCGCCGTCGCCAGTCCGACGCCGACGATCCCGAGCGCCGGGAGGGGCCCGAGACCGAGCCCGAGCCCGGCCGTCGCGCCGATGTTGATCACGTTCGCGGTGCCGTTGACCACCATCGGCGTCCGCGTATCGCCGGTGCCCTGCAGCGAGCGCGCACCGACGAGGCCGACGATACGCATCGGCGCGGCGGCGAAAACCAGCGCGAGGTAGCGTCCGCCGGTCTCGGCCACGTCGGGGTCGGCACCCAGCAGGGCGATCAACGGCCGAGACAGAAAGAATCCGACGAGCACGAGCGGCAACCCCGCCAGAAAGCCGATGAGAAGCGCCTGCGTAATCGCCCGGTCTCGAGTCGCCGCCGCACCCCGGCCGGTGTCCTGACTCGAGAGGGTGATCGCGCCGGTGCCGAGACCGAGTCCGATCCGCAGCGGGAGCTGGGCGTAGAGGTCCGCGAGGCCGACCGCGGCGACGGCGGTCGGCGAGAACAGGCCGGTGACGATGATGTCGACCGTTCGCATCAGCGTGTTGAGCGTCTGCTGGACCGCGATCGGCCACGAGAGCGAGAACGTCCGCCGCCAAACGCGCCGGCCGCGCCGAACGCGATCCCCGGACTCGGCCATACACCCGATAGCACGGAGATCCGCCGCATCAACGTATTGGTCTCGGGGGATCGGTCACGACCGTGCGCGATACGTGCGCTCGCAACCGGGTCGAACGCTGTGAAGCGAATCGACCGTCGATAGATAGATTACTACTGTTCAGAGAATGTAGTTCTCCGGCGAACGATGACAAGAAAAGAACAAGAAATCATGAACGAATTTATGTGCCGGCCGGCCGATACGGTTCCTATGCGACTCGAAGACAAGACGGTAGTCATCACGGGTGCGGCGTCGGGAATCGGGCAGGCGACGGCCGAGCGCTGCGCCGAGGAGGGCGCACGGGTCATCGTTACGGACATCGACACCGACGGCGGCGAGGCGGTCGCCCAGGCCATCGAAGCGGACGGCGGCGACGCGGCGTTCTACGAACTCGACGTCACCGACAGCGACCAGTTCCACGCGGTCGTCGACGAGGTCGCCGAGACTCACGGCCTCGACGTGATGATCAACAACGCCGGCACCGGCCACCCGGGCGGCAGCCTCGAGACGCTCGATGACGACATCCGGGATTTCGTCATCGACATCAACATCAAGGGCGTCTGGAACGGCTGTCACGCGGCGCTTCCCCATCTGAAAGAGCAGGGCCACGGCGCGATCGTCAACGTCGGCTCGCTGGCGAGTATCCTCGGGCTCCCCAAGCAGTCCGCCTACTCGATGAGCAAGGGCGCGGTCCTGAACATGACGAAGGCCGTCGCCGCCGAGGCCGGCCCCCACGGCGTCCGCGCGAACACGGTCTGTCCCGGCTTCACCGAGACCTCGCTGCTCGATCAGTACCTCGAGGGCCAAGAGAATCCCGAGGCGGCCCGCAAGCAGATGATCGAACAGTACCCGCTCAAGCGACTTGCCGAACCCGAGGAGATCGCGGACGCGATCCTGTTTCTGGCGAGCGAGGAGTCCTCGTTCGTCAACGGCCACGGACTGGTCGTCGACGGCGGCTTCTCGGCCTGACCTGCGCGGGCGCGATCGCCGTCTTCTCACTCCTCGCGGACCAGCGCCACGCTCGCGAGTTGGTCGCCCGCGGTCACGGTCGCCTCGCGGGTGAGCGCGTAGAGCACGCCGTCCCGGTCCGCGCGGGCCTCGTGGAGCGGCTCGTAGGTCGTCGGGTGATAAACCGTCCCGATCGGCGTCCCCTCCGTGATCGACGCTCCGACCTCGAGTCCCGGCTCGGGCCGGAAGAGCCCGGAGTCGGCGGCGGTGACCTGGCCGAGGTGGTTCCGGGCAACGGTGGGATCGCGGTCGGGAACGTCGCCCGGAAGCAACTCGAGGGACCGACAGACGTCGAGCAGTCCCTCGACCCCCTCCGCGACGACCCCCTCGAGGATCTGCTTGTTGTGGGCGAGTTCGGGCGTGATCGACGGGATTCCCTCCTCGGCGGCGGCGACCCGGAGCTTCCCCGCGAAGCCGCGGCGGTGCCACTCGTCGGGGGCCTCGTCGTCGGCCTGTTCGGACAACAGGAGGTCGGTTCCGAAGGCGTTGGCGAGGCTGCGCGAGCGCTCGTCGCCCTCGCGGTAGACGACGTGGGGGAGCATGTTCGGGCTGCCCGTGTGGAGGTCGACGAGGGCGTCAGTGGCCGTGACGTACTCCCAGAGGCGCGCGGCCATGCGCTGGTGGAGGCTGCCGTCACCCTTGCCGGGCCAGGTCCGGTTCATGTTCGGGTTGACGCTGTCGAGTTGCTCCGGGGTGGTGTAGGAGACGCGATCGAAGGTGAGCGGGTTCGCGACGGGGACGGCGATCACGGTTCCCGACAGCGACTCGAGGGGCAGGCGCTCGTGAAATCGCCGCAGTACCTCCGTCCCGTTTATCTCGCGGCCGTGCTGGGCCGCCTGCACGTACAGCGTTTGGCCCGGCTCGTCGCCGTGATAGGTGTGGACCGTCGTCGTCAGTTCCACGCCCGAGGGCAACCGGGCGAGCGTGATCCGCTCGGCCGTGTGCGTGCCTGCACTCATGTCCGGCCGTTCGACGGCCGACGGTATGTACCTGCGGCCGGCCGTCGACGTTCGATACCGCAGGACCGGGGCGAGTCGGCGAGCGGCCGTCAGGATCGCAACTCGAGACCACTAGCGTTTTCACTCGTCCCGCCGTTCCGATGGGTATGGGAGACGTTACTGCGACGCTGCACACCAACAAGGGCGATATCGATGTCGAACTCTACGACGAGCGCGCGCCGCGGACCGTCGACAACTTCGTCGGGCTCGCGACCGGCGGCAAGACCTGGGAAGACCCCGAGACGGGCGAAGAGGTCGAGGGCGAGCCGCTGTACGACGACGTGGCCTTCCACCGCGTCATCGAGGACTTCATGATTCAGGGCGGCGACCCGACCGAGACCGGTCGCGGCGGCCCCGGCTATCAATTCGACGACGAGTTCCACGACGAACTCCGCCACGACGACGAGGGCATCCTGAGCATGGCCAACTCCGGCCCCGACACGAACGGCTCGCAGTTCTTCATCACCCTCGACGCCCAGCCCCACCTCGACGACCGCCACTCTGTCTTCGGCAAGGTCACCGACGGCATGGACGTCGTCCGCAACATCGGCACCGTCGACACGAACGCGAACGACCAACCGAAAGAAGAGGTCATCCTCGAGTCGGTCTCCGTCGACTACGAGTAATCGCCGGCGAGCGAGGATTTTTCGATCGGTTCGCGGTAGTTGGCGCGCTCAACCAGCGGGCTCGAGCGCAACCGGCCACCGATCGCGGTCCGAATCCGATACCGTTAGGTCGACCCCGCGCCCACGAGCGGTATCACTCGCTATCGACGACCGCTGCTGGCCGGTGTCGCCTCGAGTCTCGGGCTCTCGCTCGCGGGCTGTGCGAGCGACGGCGGGGACGATGCTGACGGAGAGACGGCTCCCGATGCCGATGAGACGAACGAAGAAACGGGTTCCGACACGGACGAGTCCGCGACGACGACCGCTGTGGACGGCACCCGCACGGCGACGCTGTACACGAACGAGGGCGATATCGAGGTCGAACTCTACGGCGACCGCGTGCCCCGAACCGTCGAGAATTTCGTCGGCCTCGCGACGGGCGAACGCGCGTGGACCGACCCCGAGACCGGCGAGGAATTCGAGGGCGAACCGCTGTACGACGACGTGGCCTTCCACCGCGTCATCGAGGACTTCATGATCCAGACCGGTGATCCGACCGGCACCGGTCGCGGCGGTCCCGGCTACCGGTACGAGGACGAATTTCACGAGGACCTGCGCCACGACGACGCGGGGATTCTGAGCATGGCCAACTCCGGCCCTGACACCAACGGCTCACAGTTCTTCATCACGCTCGCCCCCCAACCACACCTCGACGGTCGCCACGCCGTCTTTGGGAAAGTCGTCGATGGAATGGCGACCGTCCGCGACATCGGCGGCGTCGAGACCGACGGCAACGATCGACCGACGGACGATGTCGTCCTCGAGTCGGTCTCGGTCAGCGAGCAGTAACTGGCTCGCTGACTGTTAGTCTCCCCGTCACCGGCACGTACGTTAAGGGTACTCGTCGTCCCTAGGGAACGTATGGGCTGGACAGCAGACGAGATTCCCGATCAAAGCGGACGGACGATCGTCGTGACGGGCGCGAACAGCGGCATCGGTCTCGAGGCGACACGCGAACTCGCGCGCAACGGCGCGACGGTGATCATGGCCACGCGGAGCACCGAGCGCGGCGAAACCGCGGCCGACGAGATTCGCGAGGAGATTCCCGCCGCCGACCTCCGCGTCGAGGAGTGTGACCTCGCCGATCTCGAGTCGGTTCGTGCCTTCGCGGACCGACTCGCGGACGAAACGGTCGACGTGCTGATCAACAACGCGGGGGTCATGGCGATCCCGCGGTCGGAGACCGAAGACGGCTTCGAGACCCAGTTCGGCGTCAACCACCTCGGCCACTTCGCGCTGACCGGACTACTGCTCGAGAACCTGGCGACCGACGAGGGCGAGCCGGCGCGGGTCGTCACCGTCTCGAGCGGCGTCCACGAGCGCGGCGAGATCGATTTCGACGATCTTCAGGGCGAGGACGCCTACGACAAGTGGGACGCCTACGCCCAGTCGAAACTGGCGAACGTCCTCTTCGCGTACGAACTCGAGCGGCGGTTCCTCACCGCCGAGATGAACGCGGAGAGCATGGCGGTGCATCCGGGTTACGCGAACACGCAGCTACAGGTCCGCGGGCCCGAGGAGAGCGGCAGCCGGCTCCGGAAGGCGGCGATGCAAGTCATGAACGCGGTAGCCGCCCAATCGGCCGAAATGGGCGCGCTCCCGACGCTGTACGCCGCAACTTCGTCCGAGGCCGAGGGCGGCGCGTACTACGGCCCCGGTGGACTCATGAACATGCGCGGCACGCCCGAGCGACAGGCCTCGTCGGATCGCTCCTACGACGAGGAGACCGCCCGCCGGCTGTGGGCGGTCTCGGAGGAACTGACCGGCGTCACGTACGACCTACCGGAGCCGAAAGCCGAGGTCGCGGCATAAACCGTCGAGCTTCCGCGCTCGTCTTGCCCTGCGCCAACCGTAACGCGAAAGACGATACAGTCGAACACCCACGTAATGAGCGACGACGACGGCATTCAACGCGCGAGCGACATCGGGTCGGCCGACGAGCCGCCGGTCGAGGAGAAACCGTACAAGATAATCTTCGAGGCCAACAAGTGCTTCGGCGCGGGCAAGTGCGCCGAGGTCAGCACCAACTGGGAGATGTCCATCGCCTCGGGCATGGCCCAACCCGAGGAGTACTTCTTCGGCGAAGAGGATCTCGAGCACAACGTCCGCGCCGCGGAGGTCTGCCCCGCGAAAAAAGACGAGGGCTGTATCCACGTCGTCGACCGCCGGACCGACGAGGAGATCGCACCGAACCCCCACGGCGACGGCACACTGAGCGTCGACTGGTAGGGCCCGTCTCGAGGCACAGTGCCGCCCGCTCGGCCCGCTCGCTCCCGTCGGTCACTCGCGGGACACACCGAAACGCACATCCCCACCCCGTGACAACGATCGAGTGCCTTCTGTGCGAGGGTAGCCAAGCAGGCCAACGGCGGTGGGCTTAAGACCCGCTCCCGTAGGGGTCCGAGGGTTCAAATCCCTTCCCTCGCATACAGACGGCTCCGCCGTCTATTGATTTTCAGGCGTCCGAGCAATGTGTACGTCAACCAACTATCGCCCAACATCGTTCGATGTAACT
The DNA here is from genome assembly GCF_059162405.1 of Natrinema sp. CRL1. Classification (NCBI taxonomy): domain Archaea; kingdom Methanobacteriati; phylum Methanobacteriota; class Halobacteria; order Halobacteriales; family Natrialbaceae; genus Natrinema; species Natrinema sp. CRL1. The sequence continues at coordinate 116,586 of NZ_JBLVOY010000007.1, forward strand.
GCCAAAAACGCAAGACGGCGGCGACTTTGACGATTGGGCTACACCCGCTCCCGTTCGATGAAATGGGTTCGGACGCAACATGGTCGAAATCAACTTCGAAATCGTTCCACGGAAGGCCGAAACGTATCTGAACAGCAAACAGCTCGTCGATTACGAGAACAAGCGCCGCGAGTTCATCGAGTGGCTCCTCGTGTTCGGTAAGCGACCCGAGAAGGTCGAAGGCTACTCCGAGTACACCGCGCGGGCCACGGCGTACCGCATCGGCGTCTTCGAGCGCTACGTGTGGGAGAAGGAAGATGAGTACGTCCCGGTGCTGACTCGAGACCACGCCGACGATTACGTGATGCACCTGGCGAAGGAGGACTACAGCGGTTCGCACAGGTGTAACACTCGAGACGCGCTGGTTCGTTACTTCAAGTGGCGACATCACCAGCACGGCGAGGAGAAGTGGGAACCGAAGATCTCCTTCTCGAAGGATCAGAACACGCAGCCGCGTGACTTCCTGACCGTGCAGGAGCGCAGAAAGGTGCGGGAAGCCGCGCTCGATTACGGCTCGATCCCGAGTTACCGCTCGCTCTCACCGGAAGAGCGTGCGGAGTGGAAGAAGTACGTCTCCCAACGGTTGCGGAAGCCGCTCGAGGAGGTGTCGCCCGACGACTGGGAGCGAGTCAACGGATGGAAATTGACGTCGATCGCGTGGACGAGCTTGGACGCGGGCCTCCGACCAGCGGAAGTTGGCCGCGCGAAAGTCTCGTGGGTAGACACGGAAAACGAAGTCCTCCGTATCCCCGTCGAGGAGTCCACCAAGAACCGCGACAACTGGCTCGTGGGCGTCTCTTCACAGACTGCGGAGGCACTCGAGCGATGGATCGAAGAACGCGACCAGCGGGAACTCTACGACGATACGGACGCCCTGTGGCTCACCCGCTTCGGAAACCCGTACGATTCGCAGTCGCTCAAACGGCTGCTCCACAACCTGTGCGAGGAAGCCGGTATCGACACGGAGAACCGGAAGATGAGCTGGTACTCGATCCGACACTCGGTGGGAACGTACATGACTCGAGAAGAGGATCTGGCGGCTGCACAGGCACAATTGCGTCACAGGAGCGTACAGACGACGATGAAGTACGACGCTGCCCCGGTCGAAGATCGCCAGGACGCACTCGACAGGATGGGATGACTATGACGACGTACAACACAGCGGAAGTGCAGGAACTGATCGACGCCTACCCGGAGGCGCGAACGCAGCGAGAACGCCGCCAGGTCGAGACCGCGATCCTCGAAGCAACCGTCTGGCGAACCGAGGAACTCGAGACCGAAGAGTGTGGGTTCGCGGCGTTCAGTGAAGATGAGCTTCGTCGGATCTACGCCTGTATCCCTGACGGGAACGAGGATGTCAAGCGGCTACTGAGACGGCCATACCTGAGGATGTTCTAACAACTCGGAACTCTCTTTCGGGGACAGTAGCTTCGAGACGCCCGGATACGGTGTTTTGGCAGATCAAGCGATAGAGCGTCTGAGAGGGATCTGATCCCAGGTACAATCACTTTAGCGGGATAGAGAAAAGCCGATAGCGGCGATTGTACGGATTCCGATTTTAGGAATAAAAGTGATTCCAGTCGTATGGTCCACTATCTCCAGAATTGCCTAACCGATTGGTTCTTCAGTCTTAAACCCGTAACTACTAACCTTACGTATGGGAGCTAACAGTCTCATCGAAACCAGTAAGAGGCTACCTCCCTAATGAATTGACAAGAACAGAAACTGCTCGTGGATAACAAATTCAGATTGGTATTATGAGAGAATTTAGACTCTGGGTGAAGATTGCGCTCTTCGCCAGTTCGTATATCCCTTTTTATGTTATAATGGCAGTGATAACACGGGACCTAACGGTCACTATCAGTGGTTATGAAATTCCGTGGTCCACTGTTCTCTTTACAGTTCTATTAGTCGGCTCTGGGGCTGTTCTTTACAAGATAATGAATCTGCGCGAGAGTGAAGAACCTAATCCAAAACATCTCTCATCAGTCCGTCGCCGCAACGACCTACTGACGAGCTACTTAGTTGCCTATATCTTCCCATTTGTTAGCATAGACTACGGACTATGGGAGAGCTGGTTCATTTTGGGCGTGTTCTTTGCAGTATTAGGATCTATTCAGGTCCAGTCAGACCAGCTCTATGTCAACCCCGTATTAGCTGCATTTGGCTACCACATTTACGAGGTCGAAGATGCAGATACAGGGAATGTTGATCTTGTCGTCGCTCCTCGATCTGAGCAGATCTCCACCGAAACCCACTTAGATGCAGTGCGTGCCGGATCGAACGTTTACATAGCAGTATAAGGATAGATTTTTAACATCAGTATTCAATCATCCCTACATCATGCCATTGAGCGACGAGGAACTCACAGAGACTTTTTCTGAAATTCCTGAGTTCCTTACGGATGATGGGGAGTTAGCAAGGAATGATGCTAACCGATATAGAGACTTCATTATCGCGAAGAAATACGATGACGGTGAAAATGTCTCATTCTCATTTGGTGAGGTAGAACTTCCACGAGAATCCTTAGATGAACTTCAAGAACTCGTTCGTAGACGAGTCAAAGTAAGTGCAGCGGCACTTCGTGATGATCGAAAGAGAATATGTAGGTACGGAGAGGCCAGAGATAACCTCGAATATATAAAATACCTCACAGAAGACGATTTTCCGCTACTTGAACAAATTGAGGAGCTTTTCAATGAACGTGACCTAAAGAATACCAAATACCACAAAGACATAGATCCCGATTTCCAGGCAGTTCGAATCCGTGATCATGAAGACAACATGGTCGTCGGGTTACAACACTACTGGAAGAATCAACTTCTGGGGAATACGAGCCTCTTTAATCTCTATTACAAGGATGAAGGCCACGTCCCTATGGACGAACCGATCATTTCGATCCCAGACCGTTTAGATGCAGTCTATTACGATGAGAAGCTATTCATATTTAATGACTGGCGGTTTGAACAAATGTTTGACTACCATAGGGTCTACGAAGAGGTCGCTGAAGACGTAATTGAGACTGTAAAGGATAATGATATTGAGTTTGAAGATATGGAAATGGTTGAGGATGCAGTTCTTAGCAATCCGATTATGATGAGAAAATTCGATGACATCCAACAGACGGGACTCTATGACGTGATCGATATGGATGATATTGAGTGGGTGATCACTGAGTACGAACGTGACGGAATTGACGTAGTAGAAGAAAACGGTGATCAATGGATCGAAGTAGAAAATAAGCAAAAGGTCTGGGAACTTATTCATATTCTCAACGACGATCACGTGGAATCTCGTCTAACGGAACGAGCATACCAAACGACAGGTGATAAGAAGGAAATTTGATTTTAAGAAATTCTGTCTTTAGAGCTTGTAGCATCCACACTCAGACGTTCGAGAAGCCTGCCTACCCAGTAGCTCTCAATGAGAGTATCTACTTCGCTGGTAGCAGAGAGAACACTGTGGTCGCCCGCCTTCTCGAACCATTTCCTGTGGATCGAGAAGGGTATCCAGTCAGTGTTTTTATGCTGTTGCAGCAAAGCCTTGTCAGTCACCATTGGTAACTAACCAGATTGTATTAACGGCCTTATGAAACCGCCCAGTTCGTTGGCGGGTTGCTGTACATCAGCCGCTCTTGCTTCGGACCTTCCTAAGAGATGTTAGTCGCCACGCACGATCATCGGTTGTACCAGGTTGTGTTCCCCAGTATTGACCTCTCGTACGTGGCCCCTCACCATCCGGACACAGGGGGCGAGATGCACACCCAGTGGAGATGCACCTTGACCTCGAGCGTACAGCGTATGTAGCTCACATACTGACGTTAGCCGTCAGTTCGATCGCTCGAGCAGCGTGAGCAACTACTCAAGTGGGAACTCCGAGTTACCAATGTCGATTTCGAAAACCGATTCACGGAGTAGGAGAGATAGCACAAAATAGCTGCGAGAGAGGCTGTATCCTCTCTTCTCCCCAATACCATCGCGCCTGAGAGATATAACACTTTCGCTAAAATAACTAATTAGTGATAGGATGTTCAGAAGACTTCTGTGGTTCCTACCAGTTACAGACGATGTCCAACGAGTCGTGTTGAATAGACAGAGCGTATCTTGCATAGAGATACATACCGACTGGGGTCCTCAAGTGGTTGAAACGCTCGAGCAACGGTGGTGTTTCTTCAGTGGCACCTCTATTTTAGATAACATCAGTGACAAGAGACACTTTGGAGATTATGGAAAGACGTCTGCCGACGAAAGCGGTATATGATTATAATGTGAAGCGAGGCTGTGGTGAAGCTGTCCACAAGAATAGATCATCTGAGAGAGCGAATATCTGGCTCTCAGGCGCGGGTTCAACGCTTTGCAAACGAGTACCCCCAAGTGACTCGTTACTGGGTTCTCATCCTGCTGGCCTCAGCTATAATTGCTGTTCCCACTACCCTCCTTTCTGATCAATTGACACGGCAGAATACCGTCAATCCGCTTCTAATCGGCGTTATCACGTTATTCACAATAAGCTTGACCGTCACGATAATGGGTATCCAGGTAGCTACTAATCGTTACTCCCACAGGGTCGATTCCACCGTCCTACAGAAATGGGCTATCTGGCTTCATTTCACACCCCATCTTATTGCTATCCTCTTCGCTATTTTTCTAATATCGACAGGAAACTACGTCTCTTGGGCGTTCGGTATCTATATCTTCTTCATATTAGCCTCTATTTTGAGCATCTTCCCTTTCCTCCGATGGCTTCTCCGTTCTCTATCACCGGAGGTGATGCTGGATACCTCTATCAACAGAATTGACTCCGAATTTCTTGAAAGGGTTGAGAATGTAGTCCAAGAGGAAAGAGAAGAAATCTACGAAAGCCAAGAACGAGAACAAATCATGGACATATTTCGAATTGTTTCCTACCTCGATATCTCGGAAGATGACCCAGTCGATATGTTCATGGATATTGTTCGATCAAGGATAATTGATGATGATACCGAGACTGTTACAGCGTTACTCGACCAGTATCAGGATCACGTAGAATCTGTTTTGGAAAACCGGTACTCGGAGTTCAAGGTATCACACAGTGATTCCCAACTCGTTGCCTGGTATCTTTTCAGCCCGTTCGAGGACACGTTCCGGATAGCTGTCAAGGAGGAGAACCACAGAGTTGCAGAACACGTTATCTCTCAGCTTAGAGCATCTATCCAGTCTTGGGCTGACAACAGCCCGAAAGGGATCCCTGAAGTCTTCTTCCGCATCTTTGGTGCTATCACAGTGGAATATGTTTCCCAGTGTGATCCAGGCCAAGCGAAATCGATTGCCGAAGATTACAACAAGATTTCCCGTGTTATTGCTTCAGATATTGATTCACCGGGTAATGAGGCTACCTCAGCTATGACTATGACTTTCGTCAACTTTTGCCTGGACTTTGCGGTAAGTTCTCTCAAGGAAGGGTATGACGAACCTGCTTGGGTGATCAATAATGGACTCCGTTCTATTGTCGAGGCGAAGTTACGGTACCCCAGCAGTAATCCTGACCGAACACTACTGATTATGGGTTTGATCGGCGAGCAGTTTGCTGTCGAGAGGGCGAAGTCGAAGACCATTGTCGAAATTGCGAATGAGGTCATGGTAAGGGACCGAGCAGAGTGGACTGTTACGACGCTTGTGACCTTTAAGGACAAAATCGAAGAGTATGGGAACGACTACGCTTCCCAGGATCAGTATCTGGAGTCAGTGATGCGGGAGATCGACCGTGTGAACGATGCTTTGGAGGATAAAGACCGTAGAATCGCCGAACAGGTTGACCAGAATGAGGATCTGGTGTTGCAGGTGGTCCGTGGAGGGAGATTATTCCGGAGCTCGTTTTCCGTCGAGGACTTGGTTTCTGAGTTAGAATTCTCAGTGTCAGAAGATGAGGTTGAGGAAGTTTGCAATTCTCTCGTTGAAGTTGGTGCTTTGGAATCTCGGGAGGGTGGTAAGTTTTTCAAGTCATACGAAGATTTCTAACCTGACAGCTACCGGAGGGATCGATTGCAACTCAGGTAATACCTTTGCCTACTTATCGTTGAGGTGAGACCAGAACAGTCTATTTTTCGTTGAACTCGTCAGGATCGTAGCCATCCTTCTCACCGACGAGATTTCCCATAACACTCACAATGTCGTCCATCAATTCGCTGGCGGACTCGGCCTTCTCGTTCTTCATCTGCTGCTTACGAGTGATACCGAGCGAGTCCTTGATCTTTTGGATGAGCCGGACCTGAGACTGCATGACTTCGGTTAGCGCCTCCGGTACGGTCTCCGAGTCGATCTGCTGGCCGTCAGGGAGATACACGGCCTTCTGCGTTACCTCACCGTGACGGAGCTGGTAGTCCTTGCCCCTCACTTCCCGAACGATTTCGATAGCCAACGTTTGGAAGTCGTGAGCAGCTGATGGATCGGACTCGAGGTCAATCCCATAGGCCTCTGGCCAGGAGAGAACCCAGTCGTAGAGTTGCTCCTCACGCTCGCTCATGTTCTCGAGAAGATGATCGTCTGTAGCGTACATACCGTGTTTGAGATTAGGCAGCTTTTCGAGGTTCTCGAGGCGGGGAACTACGCACCCACCGTGGTGCTTACATCGTCCGTTCTTCTTGACGTTCTGTGAGGCGCAATAGCGCGGCGGCCCGTCGTATTCGTCGGGCTGTCGTGGAATCTTTGCCAGGCAGTACTTCTCGTCAAAGGGTACAGGATGGGTGTGCGATCTCTGTAATTCCTGAAGTTCCGTCTTCGTCTTGCCGGTCACTTCGTTCGCTGCCATGTATCAAAAATTTGTTAGAGTGATGAGAGAGAACTTGCCATCCTGTCCGTACCGTTAGAAGTGCCACAAACTGGTGACACCCTCGAGTGCCTACTTCGTGTCCGCCTGTAACTGGTGAAAAGCTCCTTCGTCCGAGAAGGCCGCCGGACCCAGATTTGTCCTGTCCGCCACGCCCTGTAACTCGAAGTGGAATCGAAGGCCAGCTACGTGGTGAAACTGTAGAGAGGGAGTCCGCCGTGACCACTAATTAGTGACTCTCAGAGGTGGCCCGCTAACCCCGGAATCACTTCCTTCACCCTTAGTAATAGACACTGGTATATATAGGGGGTCAGGGGTTTATATACTACAAGTTGGGAATTTGTTACTATTGCCGGCAACAACATCCTATACCGAAAGATACCACTGGAGAATGTCGGAGTAGCACGGCCCCGGGCGCGTTTGCCGGTATCTCGAGATAGTAGCACGGATCACTAAACATAGCGCTGATTTTGAAAAATTTCTGAGCCAGTTGCCTCACACAGCAGCGCGTCCCCCGTTCGAATGGTGTTCTAACCTCCAAAGGGTAAGGAAAGGGATCAGGGATGATCGATTGGCTGGGCGCGTTCTCGCACGTCTGCCTGTACACGTATGCTTGAGTGGGTGAGCCGATCGTGTCCTATTCAATGAGGAAGGCAGAGCAATTAGATCCCTATAACTCACAGTAATCGTCCAAAGCTGTTGGTCCACGATTCGCTGTAAGTGCCAAATTCGAGGGTTTGAGCGAGATCACTACCTTGCTTCTGGCGACCCCTTCCACGATCCCCAGATTCGCCCAGGTGCGTCTTTTGACCTTCAATGATGGAATACATTCAGAAGATATGAAAACGCGACTCCGAGTCCCACAGGCCCCTTAGATTGGCTGGTAGCAAGAATGATCGGGTCGATTTCCGAGCTGGCACTCCGTATCGACCTGTCGAGTCGCCAATAAGGGGGACTATAGGGGAATTCACTACTGAGTGACCGGACACTTCTCGGTGAACTACAGCGTGACACGGTTCAGTGCAAGAGATGTGTGACTATTGAGTGTCCAAGTACTTGGTTCGAGAAGGCGGCATATACAGAGTAGAGTCTATTACTTAGTCAAGAGACATACAACTACTTGCTGTAATGAGTGTTACAGAGTGACCACGAATTACCCTCTTACCAGCAGGTTTGGGAATCGTCGTGTGAGTGAACCATACCTTTTTTGACCTACTACTGTCTCGGGACAATCCATGACCGACGCTGCGGAGTTCGTTGATACTCTCTACGGGATCTCGGAACGGATCGACGACGACATGAGCGAGAAGGACGTCGAAAACGCCTATCTCAACGAAGGATTCTACAACGATCTCGGCTACAGGGGTGCTGGCTACGATCTCCGTAGCGAGTGGTCTCTTCCTGATAACCGACGACCGGACTACGTAACGCTCGACGAGAACGAGTCAGTTACAGCTGTTTACGAGTTCAAGACGTCGGGAGAGGATCTCGGCTCACACACGGATCAGCTCTTCCACTACGTCGATGTGCTGAAAGCCGGCTACGGTGTGCTGACGAACGGAGAGGAACTCCGCTTGTATCGGCGGGACGAGACCGACCCCCTTCTCGAACTAACCCTTGCCGACGCGACCGAGACCCACGCTCGAGATCTAATCGCTGCACTCGAGAAACCCGACTGGGACATTACGGACCCGGAGAGCGTCAACGACTATCTGACTGGCCTCGATCCGGTTGGACTCGACAGCGAACTGGGGCAGGAACACTTCTTCGATACCTTCCGGTTGGAAGAGGGGAGTCCCTTTGCCGATCTCGTCGTCGCTTCGATGGATCTGCTCGAGGAGCTGCGCGACGAGCAAGAAGCCAAGTTCGTGAAAGGCGCGTACGATTTCTGGGATGCCAGCTACGCCAGCGAACCGGACGAAGTCCCCGATTCGTGGGAAACGTTCGTCGATGGCAACGGCGACCTCAGGGACTTCATGTTTTGCCTCGAGAGCGGGCACGCCCTTCTCGCACGGTTACTGCTCGCTAAGGCAACGGAGGATCACGACTTCTTCCCGGACGATCGCGGTCTCCGACGCTACTTTGACGAGTTGCAGGGCTTCAGTGACGAGATCAATCTCGACGCCTATCCGGTCGCAGCCAACGGGCTGATGGAAGATATGCACCAGCAGCTCGTGGAGAGCCTCTTCGAGGACGACATCTTCATCTGGTGGACGGACGGCTACCAGGAGGAGACATCTCGGCTACACGCCAACCCGTACAATCGCTTCCGTGACGTCGCTCAGGAAGGCAGTAACATCACTCGAGTCAGTTCTGCGACCAAGGAGCGATTCAGTCGTGCAATCGCCCACGTCTTCTTCTCGGTGTTAAAGTTCGACTTCGCTGCCATTGAGGGCGACCCACTGGGTGATCTGTATCAGCGGTACTTCGACCCAGAGACGCGCAAGGCACTCGGTGAGTTCTACACCCCACAGCCGGTGATCGAATACATCATGGACGGCGTGGGGTACGACGTCGGTGTCTCGAACGAGCGACTGATCGATCCCTCATGTGGGTCGGGGACCTTCCTGGTCGAAGCCGTGAACCGGTATCTCGAGGACGTCCGTCGCTACGAGGATGATCCCGATTGGGAAGAACACCTGACGGAGCTATGCACTCGACCCCGTATCGTCGGTCTCGACATTCATCCCTTCGCAGTCCTGATGGCACAGATCCGGTTCATGGTAGCGATCCTTCCCGAATACCGTGATGCCAAACGTCAGAACTCTTCGTTTACGATCCGTCGCTTGCCAATTTTCAGGACCGATACGCTGCGAAACGAGCGAGATCTAACTGGTGTTGATCTCGGTAATGATGGAGGCAAGCAGTTGACGTTTGAGGCGCTGACTGAAGACGAGCAGGACGTTCTGGTTCCTGTTCCGCTCCCTGTTGAGGTTGACGAGGAGGATGTCCCCGAAACAGAGCGTGACGGAGACTTCTTGCTCCAACGGGTTCGAATGCCGAAGTTCAATACGATCCGATTGGAAGCAGGGGTCCCCAATTTCGGAGAGTACTTCGCAGCCCTTCAGGGTGTTCTCGACGTGGTAAAGTACCACATGACTGAGAGTCTATGGGAATACCACGGCGGTCTCGAGGAAGGAGTTAATCGCTACACATCACAAGAGTACGAGGGAATTGAAGAGTTCTTCGCGCCGTATGTGGACAACATCCTCGAGACAGTGCAGTATCTCCGCGAAGAACACGGAGACGGACGTCTGTTCAAAATGTTCGAGGACAGCGTTCTTGCACTCGTCGTGAAGAATTATATGGAATATGAGTATGTTGTCGGGAACCCGCCATATGTTCGGAAAGAGTCTATCCCCGCAGATTACAAGGAGAATATCCTCAAACCCCTCTATTCGGAAACTTATACAGGGAACGCGGATCTTTCGATTTACTTCATTAAACGAGGGTCCGAGTTTCTCGCTGATAACGGAAAACTTGGCTATATTACGTCTTCAAGATTCACGAGTACTGCCTATGGTTCCGGTCTGAGACAGAGTTTATCTGAGAGTGTCACGATAAGCGAATATTCTAACTTTGAGCTGAGTAATTTCTTCGAAGACGCAACAGCATATCCGTGTGTTGTCATCCTTGAAAACAGTAAACCAAGTGACGACTACGAAATCGACGTAGTATATGGCCGAGAAAAGCCGGACGATTCGGAAGTCGAATCCGTTCTTGACGAAATACGGAACGTAATCTCCCAAGACCAACGAAAAACAACAGAACACTATGCGACCTATAAGACACTATTTTCCGACCTGACTAATCGAGAATGGCGGTTCACACCATATGAAGCAAATGAGGCGTTTCGGAAGTTGGAATCCCAAGCAGACTATCAGCTATCCGAAGTCACTAAGGAGATCTCCGCAGGGATAAAGACCGGAAAGAATACGGTTTTCATCCTGTCAGAAGATGAAGCAGAGGAATTGGACATTGAAGATTCAATACTGAAACCGATCTATAGAGGAAGTGACATAGAGCGCTACCAGATGGCAGAGCCGGAGGAGTATCTAATTTACACAGAAGGCATAGATATTGAGGAATATCCCAACGCACACCAGTATCTTAAACAGCACAAAGAATCTCTTGAAAACCGAAAGGATGCCACTTTCAGGAATAAAGACAAGGAATGGTATGAGCTAAACGTTCCATATTCGGCTGAGGTGATGGAATCAGATAAAATAATCTGCCCGGAGATGTCCCGCAGAAACAACTATGCTCTCGACAAAAGTGACCGATATATCCTCAATAAAGTCTTCTTCTTACGGACGGAAGAGGACTTTGAGGGGAGCTTAGAGTTCCTTCTTGGTCTTCTCAATTCCTCTACGCTCGAGTTTTTCGTCAAGCAAACCAGTTCACCGCTTCAAAATGGCTACTATCAGTTCCTTACTCGGTATCAAGAAAGACTCCCTGTGAAAATGGATGATCAGAAAGAGGCAGAGATCTCAGACCATGTTGCATCTATTCGAGAATTTATTGATATACGAAATCGAGTGGAAAGCTTCCCTGCACGGTACATTAGAGAGTACAATGGTGAACTCGAGTATATCGACTACGAGTGGCAGACTCGTCGGTATCCTGTGAATGCCAGCGTAGAAGAAATTGAGGACGAACGCTTCGCCGTGACCGCAGGAAGGTCTGACGAGATCACCGATCCCCGGATGGAAGCCTCTACGGAAGATATGCGAGAGCAACGAGCAAAGTACGTTCACGCCGCAGTAGATGGTCGTAACGTAAAGAAAGGCGAAGAAATGACGATACCGATCCCACGTGATGGCGATGACGTATTGGCTCTCCTCGACCAGTGGGAGACAGATAAACAGATCGTTGAAGAAACGAATATCGAAGAACTCGAGGCAGAGATCGACGAGACGGTGTATGATCTCTTCGATCTCACGGACGATGAGCGCGAAGTGATTGAAGAATACTTGGAAGTCTTCTGAGTACGTAATTACATATAATTAGACAATCACGTCACAAAACATATATTGTAGAAAAACGTTTGTTAGAATGTCTCCACCTGAGAGTAACCCGGAGACTGAAGACAAATGCTCAGCACGTACATCCCGATTCTCCGAAATAAGCAGAATGAGCGAGAAGTCCTCCAATCGTTCGGCGGCTTCTCGAACTTTGAAGAAGAGAATCAGTTGGACTTGTCGCTTCAGCCGGTCGTGGAAATCACCAGCGAGGAAGATCTCGAAAGCCTCGGACCATTCGAAGACGCCGCTGATTCGGTTTTCATCGACTTGCCGGAGTACCATGCCCGACGAGATACAGAGTTCGGTAACGAGATCGAATCGACCATTGAAGAGCATGGTAGCCGCGAAGAGTTCTACTTGAAACACGCTGACGAGATCGATCGGCCAGTTATCTCTGGGACAGTCGAGCATATAAACGACACAGCTGACTACGAAATTCACCAGCAGATACACAGAGAACTCGAAGACACGTACCCGTCTATTACTCATCGAGTGATGGTCCGTATGAATGGACCGTTCACTGATGACCAGCAAGAAGCTCTAACTGACTTAGAGCGAAGTCTCCGCACCGAAGACCGTGTGTTCTTCGACGTAATTGACGTAGGGGTTGATGACGACCTGCTCGAGGATCTCCAATTTCTTTCGGAAACCTTCGAAAGCTACGATCGGGCAGTTCTCAACGTCTTCAATCCGTTCGATAATGATCGGCGGAACCGAAGCCCGGAGATAGCAGAGAAATTAGGAGTTCGCGCGTTCGGTGACTTCGCGATCAACGTGCGCCATCCTGACGGTGGAGGGCGTAGAAACGGAGCGACGATCAGGCACTACCATCCAAACCATGCTGTCGTTCGCGAATTTGAAGGTGGTACGTACGAGGAGGCTTCAGACGAACTCGTAGCATGGGAAGAGTGGAAAACAGACCACTGTGGTTACTGCCGGGACGCTAAGCGCCTCTCCAAGGGCGATCCCAGTACGTGGAAACGGATTCGAATGGGACACTACCTCACATCTGTTCTGCGAAACGAGATCTGAGGATCAGTAGCGACATTTTTTGGTTCGGGAAGGTCCCTTATTCAGGTTCTGTTCCGCTACTGGTGCTTCTCTACCGCGTTCACGGTATTTTTATAATCCTTTAGACATACCAGCCACCATGGTAAGCTCTAATATGGACCTTGAGGCGGAGGAATTGCGCCTCATTGACCTCTTGGGGGAAAAGACTCGGATCTTCAAAGTCCCGATCTTCCAACGAGAGTACAAATGGAAGGAAGAACAACGAGTAGCCCTGTGGAACGATATTAGCAGTATCGGGACCGATTACAAGGGATCTCATTTCGTTGGGCAGGTCATCCTCGTAGAAGACCACGATGAGGGTGATGACGATGTTCAGGTCTACAAGATCGTTGACGGGCAACAGCGACTGACTACGTTTTCGATCCTCGTCTGTGCTATCCGTGACATAGCAGGACTCCCTGACGATCATAAAAACGTCGAGAGTATCCTTACTACGCACGATCAAACTGGGGAAGCGGTTCGTACACTACATCTTCTCGATAACGATGACCCTGCCTATCAGCACATCTACGACGGAAATGTAGAAGAGGTAGATACCGATCATCCTATCCGAGAATGCTACGACTTTTTCGCGGACAAAGTGTCTGATCTGACTGCAGAGGAACGAGAAGATGTCCTTCGAAACGCCGTTCATAATGTAAATCTCGTCCGGACCTCCTGCGGGAGCATGACTGCTGCCTACCAGGTGTTTCAGACGCAGAACGAGCGCGGACTCGAGCTGTCTCCGATCAATCTCGCCAAAACTAAACTTTTAGAAGAAGCTACGAAGGCGGGATTAGACGAAGAAGACGTTCGACGACGATGGGAGGACATTAGTACGCGACTCGAAGAGAACGACAAAGTCAGCAGTGCAGCCCCACGACGGGCGATAACTCACTATCTCATCGTAGATGATCAGTATCAGGCACGTGGACGGATTACGACCAAGGACTTCTATCGCGCCTTCACTGAAGCCCTCGATACCCACGACGGTCCCACGGAAATTCGACAGTTCGTCGGGAAGTTAGAGAACTACACGGACACCTATATCGATCTTCACGAGGGTACGGTTCGGAAGTACCCCCGAAACAAGCGTAACCAGATCAACAAGCAGATGCGGTTCTTCCAATGCAAAAATGCGCACGCACCAATTGTTCTACTCTATCTCGTAGAGAACGTTGACGACGCGGATGAGATGGAGAAACTTCTCCGACTCGCAAATAAGCTCAACGTACGGCTAAATCTCGAGGACGCGAATCCGGCTCACCATCGAGATAGTATGTATCAGTTCGTGAGCCAGCTGAAGGACGCCGAGCGGAGTAATTGGGAGTCCAAGATCGAGAAGTTGATCAAAGACCGCACAGTCGAAGACGAACAGTTGTTCGAGATTCTGAAGGGGCGTGAGCTGCCAAACAGCGCGTTCACCCGTAATATGCTCCGTACGCTCGAGGAGGATTACTACCAGGCAGGAACACCCGAAACGCAGCTCGATTTCGATCGGGTTGAGTTAGAGCATATCGCCCCACAGAGAGCGATGTCATCGAACAAGTACAGCTCCTGGCAAGCAGTATTCGATAACAACGAAGAGCGGTTCGATCTCTACAAGTCCCGACTGGGGAACCTGACACTGCTCGCAGATAGCCAGAACGTTCGAGCGAGCAATAATCCGTTCGCCGAGAAGTGTGCCGAGTATCGCAACTCGAAGATCGAGATGACGAAGGAAATCCCTGAAAAGCACGATGAATGGGGATTCGAGGCTATCGATGATCGAACAGAGCAACTCGCGGATGACATTATCAACTTCTGGGGGACGTAACTCCTCCTGCTTAGACTGACTTGGCGAAGAGATCGGTTTGCCTGCTCTGCAAGTCATTGAAGGTTGGTTGGGCTATGACCACCCTCGTTGGGATTTATATAGATACGGTACATTCTAATTGACAAGGACGCCCGAAATCGTTGCGAGGACTCCGAAACGAGGCACGCTTTGCCGGAATGTCTGAATTTCGGTAACGAAGCGGTGTCAGGGCTTAAGACCCGCTCCCGTAGGGGTCCTTGGGTTCAAATCCCAACCCTCGCATGTCGCCGCGAACACATCGTGAGCGGCGACTGCGCTCTTGGATTTGAACGAGAGAAGTCGCAGCCCGGACGTGAGCGAACGCGAACGTCCCGGAACGTCTTCGCGTTGTTCAAATCCCAACCCTCGCATGTCGCTGCGAGCAACCCGCGAGCAGCGACTGCGTTCTTGGATTTGAATCAGACCGAGGTTCAAATCCCACCCCTCGAGAGCGACGTTGGCAAGAGTAGCCATCTCGAGGACAACGGATAGCCGGGACAGCCGAGCGGTCGACCGGCTGCTGGACCCCACCGTGCAGGAGCGCGCAGGTCCAACTGTTTCACCCGATCGGGTGGGAGTCGCCGGCGTTCGATGAGTGATCGGAACACCGCGAATCGAGACGGCGAGGGGTCACGGATCGCGACGAATCGAGCGGCGGCCGCTATCACCGTCGGGTCGCTGCTGGCCGCGGGCGCGATCGCGTTGCTCGCCCGGTGGGGCCTGCTCGAGGTCCTCACCGCCCGCGGGATCGCCGTGGATGCGCTGCCGATGTATCTGCTGTTCGTCGTCCTCGTACTCTGGCTCGTGATCTGGAGTTGGAGTCGGCTGGTGTCGCTTTTCCAGTGAGACCAGCGGTTCGACTCGAGTATAGCGCTGCCGCCGCCGTCACGCGTAGCGCCGGGGGAGCAAGACCGCGAGCGGGGCGTAGATCGCCGCCGTGATGACGAGCGTCGCGAGGACGCCAAAGCGGAGGTTCTCGGAGACGAGCCGCCACGTGAGCAGCAGAATTCCCGCGGGCGGCAGCGCGAGACCCGCCGCGGTTCGGTGGAACTGGCGGAGCCGGCGGCCCGCTTCTACCGACGTAAGCGCCGGCTCGCTGTGCTCGTCGCCGTCGTCATCCGCCATGAAGGCGGGCATGGAGAGGTACATCCCGAGTCCGACGACGAGCCCGACGAACGCGCCGAAGACTGGATCACCAAAGAGTTCGAGTCCGACGTAGGCAAAGACCGGCACGTCGAGCGCTCCGACGGCGACCCCGATCAGTCCGGGCGACAGCTGTCCCTCCGTGGCTGACTCCGATCGCTGACGACCTGACCCGCTCATGCGTACGTCGACCGATTCACCCCAGCCATATGACGTTGCTGTCACGCGAGTCAGCCGGCGGCGGTCGTGTGCGCTATCGCGGGTCGCGATTCAATTCGGCCGGCCGCCGGCTCAGTCGTCGCCGTCGACGACATCCTCAGTGCGGAGTTCCTCGCTCGCCTCGCGGACCTCCCGCATGACCGTCGAGATGCGCTCTTCGGCCTCGAGTTCGTCCTCGACGGAGAGGTCGACACCCTCGACCTCGAGGAGGAACTTGGCGACCTCGGTGGCCTCGTACATCACGTCGTCGAGCTCCTCGGCGGTAAAGAAGTCACACATCGCGCCGTAGAGGAAGGTCGCGCCGGCGGTACGAACCTTGTCCTCGAAGGAGGAGCGGGCCTGATTGACCGCCTGTGGCGTGTAGGTGTCGGTCATGAACGGGACCAGATCGGGGAGGTTCTCGCCGATCTTGGTCATCTCGACGCCGGTCTCGGTCCGGAAGTCCGAACAGAGGCGGGCGATGGCCCACTCGCGGGCGGTGATGTAGGTCCGATCCCGCAAGAACTCGTTGACACGGTCGTACTGCGCGCCGTCCATTTTCTTGAAGCGGGCGTATTTCTGGACATCCTCGGGAACGTCGTTTTCTTCGGGTTCGGGATCCGGAACGCCCGGCATGGATCCCTCGCCGTCGCTCGCGGACGCCTGTTCGTCGCTGTCCGCCGCGGGTGCATCGTCGTCCCTCGGCGGCTCGCTCGCGCCCGTTACAGCGTCCGCGCCACTCGAGTCCTCGTCGGCTCCGGCCGACCCGTCGGATCGTTCCGGGCGGTCGGAATCGGCCCGATCGACCGTCTCGTTGCCGTCCATGGAGGGCCATTACCAAACGGCGGGCAAAAGGATTCCCCTCCCCCGTTGCGGTTTGCGATAGAACCGGATCGCCGGCAGCGGCCGCTCAGACGCCAGTCGGCGGTCGTAAACGGTTTTCCCGTCCTCGAGAGTTCGACCGGATTTAAGGTCGTGAGGGACCTTCGGTAGTATATGTCACAGACGCCAGTCGTGGTCAAGGCAGTCCGGACGCCACAGGGGAAAGAAGACGGCGTGTACGCCGACGTTCGCAGCGAGGACCTCTCGGTGCCGCTGATCGACGAAATTCTGGCCGAGACCGGCCTCTCCGGCGAGGAGGTCGACGATCTGATGTGGGGCTGTGCCCAGCAGCGCGGCGAGCAGGATAACAACCTCGCCCGGGTTATCGCCCTGCTCTCGGAACTCGGCGAGTCGGTGCCGGCGACGACGATCAACCGCTGGTGTGCCTCCTCGATGCAGTCGGTCATCTCCGCGTCCGACGCCATCGCGGCCGGCAACCGCGACGCCATCATCGCCGGCGGCGTCGAGAGCATGAGCCGCGTCCCGATGGGCGAGGGGTACGGACACATCCACCCGCGACTGGCCGAACTGTACGACCTCGGTGACCTCCAGATGGGAATGACCGCCGAGAAGGTCGCCGAAGAGCACGGGATTAGCCGCGAGGAACAGGACGAGTACGCCGCACGAAGCCAGCAGCGAGCCGTCGAGGCCACCGAAGAGGGCCGCTTCGACGACGAGATCGTCCCGATCGAAACCGAGGACGGCACCGTCGAGGAAGACGAGGGCCTCCGTCCCGGCACGACCCCCGAGAAACTCGCCGAACTGCCGACCGTCTTCAAAGACGACGGCTCGGTCACACCCGGCAACGCATCCCAGATCTCCGACGGTGCCTCGGCCCTGCTGATCACGAGCGAGGCCTTCGCCGAGGAACACGACCTCGAGATCATGGCCGAGATCGGCAAGAACAACGTCGCCGGCGTCGACCCCACGGTCATGGGTATCGGCCCGGTGCCGGCGACGAGGGGCCTGCTCGAGCGCAACGGGCGCGACATCGACGAGTACGATCTGGTCGAACTCAACGAGGCCTTCGCCAGCCAGTCGATCTACTCCCGCGACGAACTCGGCATCGACCCCGAGATCTTCAACGTCAACGGCGGTGCGATCGCGATCGGCCACCCACTGGGAGCCTCCGGCGCTCGTCTCCCGGTGACGCTGATCAACGAACTCCAGAAGCGCGGCGGCGGCCTCGGGCTGGCGACGCTGTGTGTCGGCTTCGGGCAGGGTGCGGCAATCGAATTCGACGTCAACTAAACAGCGGCCACTGGCCCTTTTGGTCCAGATTTTTCGAGGAGGGGCGTGAGCGGAGCGAACGTCCGCTCCGAAATAAAAGGTGGTCGCGTCAGGGTGCAGCGATCGAGTTCGACGTTAACTATAGTAGCCACTGACAGTCAGTGCACACCTGATCGCACGACAGCGTCGTGATCAGTGTGTACATCGTTTCAGTGGCTACTATAGAGAGTGCGGACTGGGCAATAATGTGGCTGGACAGGTACTGGCGAGGGCGAAGCGGTCGTCTTGCTCCCATGGCAACGATGAGATACCACGCCCACCCCAGCCGACTCGTTCGCTTCGCTCACTCGTCCCTCGCGCGGGTTCGAAACGCGGTTCACCGGTGGCTCACCGCGTTCCAGCACGCGCCACAGCGGGGGTAACGCGCTGGTACTCGGCAAACCAGTAGTATCGTCCGAGTCACGAAACCCGCGTCCCTGAGCCCCCCGTCATTTGGCCGGTCGTTTAGTACCCTCGAGTCCGTACGTTCGCGCATGCAAACCGGCCTCCTCGCAATAATCGTCGGAATCCCGCTCGCGTGGCATCTCGGGCTCACCGCGCTCGCCTACTGGGACGCCGGCCGGGTCGGGCTCGAGCCGCCGCGGAAATGGGCGGCAATCACCTTCTGTCTCCCGCTGATCGGCTTTTTCATCTACCTCTTCGAGCGCAGCGAACTGTCCTACGACCCCGAGAGCGACCCCTACCGCGGGAACAACGTCAACATCCATCCCTCTCGAGCCGACGACACGTCGCTGCCGTCGCGGGGCGACGATCGGCTGTCACCGAACGACGGCCGGGACGACGAGGAGTAGTCGATCACTGTCGGATCGGGAGACTGGCACTCGCGACAGAAAAGAATCCTCGAGTCGCACCGAAACGTGGTCAGGTTAGCCGCTCAGTCGTCGGCCGGCGTGCCGTGACCGCTCTGGAACTGCGCGTCGGGGACCGTTCCGTCGTCGTTCCAGCCGCGTTCGGCGTAGTACTCCGCGAGCCCTTGCTCGAAGTCCGGAATCTCGTAAGGGAGTCGATCGTCGGCCCGATCGAAGCCGCGCTGGTTGTTGAAGTGGCGCTCGAGCGTGACGACCTCGCCGCCGAGTGCGAGTAGCTCCTCGTAGTCGGCGTCGAGCAGGCCTTCGAAGCGCTCCTCGGTGATGAAGTCCCGCGAGAACTTACAGAGGACGGCGCTGTCTTTGATGACGTTGATGTTCTCGAGTTCGACGACCTTCGGCGGTTTCCCCTCGAGACCTGCCTTGTCGAAGGCGTCGTCGGCGTCGACGAGCGGGTACTCGTAGGGGTAGAACTCGGCGTACATGTGGTCGGCACCGCGGTTCGAGGTGGCGAAGGCCAGTCCCTGTCCGTTCAGGGTGCGGCCGTCGTGGGCGGCGAACTCCATGCCCTTGACCGACCAGTTCTCGACGCCGAGGTCGTCGTGGATGCGGTCGACGCCCTCCGCGAGCTGATCGCCGACGCCCTCGCGGTAGGCGATCTTCTCGACGAGGTCGTGGATCAGGTCGACGTTGCCGAACTCGTCTTCGCTGGCGAGGTAGGCCGCGATGGTGTCGCCCGCCGAAATCGTGTCCAGTCCGTACTCGTCACAGAGCTTGTTCGACTGCATCACGTCGACGATGTCGTCGACGCCCGAGTTCGGGCCGAAGGCCATGAGCGTCTCGTACTCGGGACCCTCGGTCTCGAGGCCGGATTCCTCGTCGCGGGTCGGCAGTTTGCAGGCGAAGGCACACGACGAGCAGGTGCCTTTCTTGTACTTCTTCTCCTCGACTCGGTCGCCGTTGACCCCCTCGATACCCTCGAAAGAGAGCTCCGAGAAGTAGTAGCTCGGCAGGGCCTCGACCATGTTCGCGTACTCCGCGACGGAGGTGGTCCCCTGGTCTCGCATCGGGCTGTCGGAGTTTGCGGCCTCGCCGTGGATCTCCATCTGGAGCGACGGGATCTCGACCTCGCGGGTGGAGTCGCCGTCGAAGGTAATCGCCTTGACGTTCTTCGATCCCAGCACGGCACCGAGACCGCCGCGGCCGAAGGCTCGCTCCTCGGAGGTCATGATCGAGGCGAACCGGACCTGATTCTCGCCGCCCGGCCCGATAACGGTCGTGTGCTCCGAGCCGAGGCCGTGTTCGTCCTCGATGTACTCGCAGGTCTCGGGGACGGTCGCCTCCTCGAGTTCGGGTACGGGTTCGAACTCGACGCCCTCGTCGGTGACGTGGACGATGACGAGTTCGTCGCTCGCGCCGGTAATTTCGACGGCGCTGTACCCCGTGCCGGTGAAGTTTCGTGAGAGGAACCCGCCGGCGTTCGAGGACAACAACCCGTCGGTCAGCGGCGAGACGCCGGTCGCCGACATCCGGCCGGTAAAGCTCATCATCGAGTGCTGGAGCGGCCCCGTCGCGAAGAACAGCCGGTTTTCGGGGCCCAGCGGGTCGGCGTCGAACGGGATCCGGTCGTGGGCGAGTTTCGTCCCGAGCGCCCGTCCGCCGATCGACGACTCGAGGAGGTCGTCGATGTCCTCGGTCTCGGCACTGCGCTCGCCGACATCGATCGAATACAGCGGTCCCCGTACGTGTTTCATAGTCTCACAGTGGTGGACACGGCCGCAAAACGGTATCGGTTTTCGAGGTTGCGGTCGCGGTTCCACCGGCGACGAGAGCTGTCACGGGCGGTCGACGGCGTTAGAGCGGAACGAGACGCCGCCGCGAGCGGGTCGGTGACGGGTGTCCCCAGCACCCACTCTCGAGAGAGCAGAACGTTTATCCGAATACCGGAGAAGCCGCCCGCATGGTCAGTACGGCGATTCTCTTCGCACTCGGTGCATTGCTCTTGTACGGCGGCTGGGCGGTTGCCGGCGGCGTCGCGACGCGGTCGCTCTCGCCGGTGAACGCGGTATTTCTCTCCTACGTCGCGAGCATCGTCATCGCCGGCGGCTACGTGCTCTCGCTGCGGCGTCCCATCTCCGGGACCCGCATCGACATCGCCTTCGCGCTCGTCTCCGGGGCGTTCCTCGCGGCCGCGTCCATCAGCTTCTACGCCGGTCTCGCTCGCGGAAACATGGCGATCGTCTCGGCCATCGCCGCCCTCTACTTCGTGATTCCGGCGGTCGTCGGCGTCCTCTACTTCGAAGCACAGCTCTCCCCGACGAACGTCGTCGGCTTGGCGCTCGCGGTCGTCGCCGTCGGCCTCGTCGCGGCCTGAGTCGGGACTCGCTCGATCGATCGATTTCAGAGTGTCGCGTCGCCGTCCCCCGCAACCTCCCGCAGGTGATCGATACCCAGCGGCGGGCCGCGGACGAGCAGCGTCTCGCTGGCCGAACACGGGCGGTCGGCGGCGGGGTCGAACGTCCAGCCGTCGCCGGCGTGGATCGCGAGGACGACGACGCCGGTCCCCTCCTCGAACTCGAGGCCGGCGACGGTCGTCCCGTCGAGGTCGCTGCCCGCGCCGACCGAAACGGCCGCAATGGCCTCCTCGCTGTCTTCGAGGGCCGCGCCGAAGACCGGCGGCAGTTCCACCTCGCGGAGGACGACCTCGGCGATGTCGACCGCGGCGTCACAGATGGCCTCCGAGGCCGCCGCGAGGTGGAGCAGCCCGCGCAGTTGCTCTGGGCTGCCGATCTCGTCGCCGGCCTCGATGAGCCACGTCTCGAGGCGTGTTTCGTGTTCGTCGGAGGCCGCCTCGAGCGTGAGTACTTCCCGGGCGAGGTCGTCGCTGTCGAACCGGGCCGCGCCGTAGGCCAGCCCGGCCGCGAGTTCGGCTATGTCCTTGAGTTCGACGACGGCGTCGGCCGCGCGGGCGATGTCCTCGTTTTCGGTCTCGGCTGCCGACGGTTCGGGGGCCGGGAACGACTCGCCGGTCGCCCGCCGGTAGACCGCCTCGATCCCTTCGCGCGGGCCGCGGCCGACGATCACGTCACCGGCCGAGAGCCTGTCCTCGCCCTCGGGTGCGAACGACCACTCGCCCTCGCGGCGGATGGCGATGAGGAACACGCCGGTCTCGCGGTCGAGCTCGAGGTCGCGCAGGCGGGACCCCGCGAGGTCGGAGTCGGCGGCGATGGTCGCCCTGACGAGCCGTTCGTCCGCGTCGGGGAAGGCCCGCTCGAAGGCGTCGGGGACGCCGCCGTTAGCGCGGACGATCCGGGCGATATCGGCCGCGGCCTCGGTGATGCGAACGGCGCTCGCGGCGACCTGAAAGAGGCCGACTAGTCGCTCGGCCTCCTCGGCGCGCTTGGCCGCGAGCATCAGCGCGATCCGGGCGTGGTACTGTAGGTAGCTGACCCGCGACTCGAGTTCGAGCACCTCGTCGGCCAGGGCGGGGTCGTCGTACCGAACGGCGGAGTAGGCGAGATCGACCGCGAGCTCCGAGGAGTCTTTGAGTTCCACGAGGATCTCCCGGACGTTCCGGGGCTCGTAGCTGATTTCGCGCATTATCCTCCCGTCGCTCGGGAAAGTAATCAAGATTAGGCCCGAGAAGCGGGTCGGCGAACCAATGCTTAATGCATCGGCGATACACCTTGTGACAGATGTTGGGTCACGACTCCGCCCTCGACGTGTATCGGCAGGCGCTGCCGGTCGTTCTCGTCAGCCTCGTCGCAGGCCTCTTCGCTGGAACGGTATTGGGAACCGAAACGATGCGCCAAGGGATCGAGAGCGTCCCCGGAATCCTGCTGTTGCTTCCCGCCTTTCTGGCCACCCGCGGCGGCGTCTACGGTTCGCTCGGCGCGCGCCTCTCCAGTGGCCTCCATCAGGGCGTTATCGAACCCCGCTTCGAGTGGACCGGGCAACTGCGAAACGCGATCGTGGCCTCCTTCCTGAACGGGATGATCGTCTCGGTCTTCATCGCTGTCCTCGCGTGGGGCGTCATGCTCGCGCTTGGCCGCCCGGCGAGCCTGCTCGAACTGCTCATCGTCCTGTCCGTCGCCGCCCTGTTGAGCGCGGTCGCGATGCTCGGGGTGTTGCTGACCGTGATCTTCAAAGGCTATCGGCGGGGGCTCGACCCCGACAACGTCATCGGCCCGGTCGTGACCACCGTCGGCGACGTCTTCGGCGTGGTCTTTCTGCTGACCGGCATCGCCGCGGCAGGGGTGGTGCTGTGAGCGTCGGCGGCGACCTCCTCCACGGCGAGGACCTCGAGAACGACCTGCTCGACGACTGGGGCGTCGGTCACATCGTCACCACGCTCGTGCCCCTGCTGGCGATTCTCTCCGTCCTGCAGATGGTCTCGGGGACGGTCCTCGAGAGCTACGAGGAACAGCTACTCGAGAACCCGTCGCTGCTCGTCTTGGTCCCGGTGATGATCGGAACCGCCGGCAACCTCGGCTCGATCATGTGCGCCCGGCTGTCCACGCAGTTGCATCTGGGAACGCTCGAGTTCTCGCCGTCGAATCCGAACATTCGGGCCAACATCGGGGCGGTCATCGGGCTGGCGGCGACGGTGTTCGTGCTGCTGGGAATCGCCTCGTGGGGGATCGGCCGGGCCCTCGGCGGGACGCTCGGGCTCGGACGGCTCATGGTGATCACGGTCGTCAGCGGGATGGTGCTCGCGGGCTGGGTCGTCGTCGTCAGCTCCGTCGCCGTCTACGCCTCCTATCGACTCGGCTACGACCCAGACGACACGACGATCCCGGTGGTGACGAACGTCTGTGACATCACCGGCGTGCTTATTCTCTTTGCCGTCGTCGGGCTCGTGCTGTAAATCGGCTGCCCAGTGGCGCAGTAGAGCCTATATCGGCGTTCCACACTGCTCGATCGTCTCGCGGACCGCCTCGGTCCGGCCGATGAGCGTGATGTGATCGCCCCGCTGGAGTTCGACATCGGGCGTCGGCACCTCACTGGTCCCGTTCCGACTCACGAGTGCGATGAGGACGCCGTTGGGGAGTTCCCCACCGATGTCGGCGATCCGCTTGCCGATGAGGTTCTCGCTGGTGACTTCGATCTCCTGGACGTCGCCGGAGCGGCCGAGTTCGGACATCCAGTTCGACAGCGCGGGCCGTTCGATCTGATTGTCGATCGCCCACGCGGTCGACTCGGCCGCCGAGATGGTCTGGACGCCAAGTTCCTCGAACGCCGACGCGTTCGACGGATTGTTCGCTCGAGCGATCACGTTCTCGACGTCGAAGTTCGACTGGGCGAGCTGTGCCACGAGGAGGTTCGCGTCGTCGTCACCGGTCGCCGCAACGACGGTCTTGGCGTTTTCGGCACCCGACTCGCGTAACACCTCGACGTCGGTCCCGTCGCCCCGCTGAGCGGTGAAACCGTCGTTGCGAAGTTGCTCGAGGACCGCTGGATCCTCTTCGATCAGCACTACGTTTTCACCGCGCGCTTCGAGCCGTTCTGCCAGCGAGCGACCGACGCGGCCGCCGCCGATGATGAGTACACGCATTGGAATCACGTCGAGTGTCTCCGCGATTTGTCGGGCGAGCCCGCCCTCGAGGACGACCGTGATGAGGATGACGAGAAAGACCGTGCCGACGAGCAGGTCCGCACCGGCCGGGTTCGTCGGAGCGGTCTCGGTCTGGAGCCGGATCGCGAACAGAGTCGCGACCGACGCAGGGATGATGCCCCGCGGGCCGACGAAGCTCATAAACAGCGTCTCTCGGAGCGTAAACCGGTCTCCACGGGTCGTCAGAAAGACCAAGAGCGGTCGCAAGACGAACATCACGACGAAGACGACCGCCACGCCGCCGAGCCCGAGCGCGAACAACTGGTCGAACTCGAGCAATGCCGCGAGCGTGATGAAGACGAACGAAAGGACGATCAGCGTAATATCGCCCTTGAACGCCTCGATATCCTCTTCGTAGGGGAGCCCGGCGTTCCCGAGGATCAGTCCGGCCGTGGCCGCGGCCGCCACGCCCGCCTCCGAAAAGACGTAATCGGCCGTTCCGTAGGCGATGATCGCCCCCGCGAGCGTGAGCAATCGAGCGTTTTGGGGCGCGTTGTCCGGTGAGAGATCGACGTACTGAAGCACCGACCAGACGACCGCGGCGACGACGACGCCGACGAGCAGTCCCGTGCCGAGCCGTTCCGCGAACAACTGGAGGTAGAGCTCGGTGGTTAGCGTCTCCTCCCCGACGGTCATCGCCTTGAACAACACGACCGCGAGGATCGCCGCCGTCACGTCGTTGACGATCCCCTCCGTCTCGAGGGTCGCCGCGACCCGGTCGCGGACGGGGACGACCTTCAGAATCGGCGTGATAACCGTCGGCCCCGTCGCGATCAGGAGCGCGCCGATCAGCAGCGCGATGTCCCAGTCGGCCCCGAGGAAGAATCGCACCGCGCCGGCGGTTCCGAGAAACGCGATCACCGCGCCGATCGTGGTCAGCCGTAACACGGCCCTCGGCGCTTCTTTGATCTTGTCGATCTTGAGGTGGAACGCGCCCTCGAAGACGATGACGGCGACGGAGAGGCCGACGATCGTCGAGAGCCCGCTCTCGCCGAAGGAATCGATGGTCAACACGCCGAGCCCTTCCGGGCCGATCGCGACCCCGGATGCGATCAAAAAGAGGACGCTCGGCACGCGGAACCGGGCCGAGAGAAGCTGTGAGAGAACGCCGAGGCCGACGATCGACGCGACCAAGAGGAGCAGATCGGCACCGCCTTCCGCGCCGGTCATGGTCGTCGGTGTCGTCCCGCGCTCGAGTCGCGTCCCGCTACTGCCTGTCCGTCCATTCGTGCGACTTCACTCGGTCCACTCGGTTAAATCCTGTGAGAAACGGCTGTAATTTGCCCGAAACGGGTTCCGATCGTCACAGCGAGCGCCCGCGAGGGGACGGCATTATCGCGCCGAGAACGGAGCAGTCAGTCGTCTTCGTAGAGCCGATCGACGCGGTCGTCGAAGCGGTCAAGGATGACGCGGCGCTTCTTTTTCATCGTCGGAGTCAGCATGTCGTTTTCCTCGGTGAACTCCAGGGGCACGAGTTCGAACCGCTTGATGGTCTCGTGTTTCTCGAAGTTCTCGTTGACTCGGTCGACTTCCCGCTGGATGTACTCGCGGACCCGCTCGTCGTCACACATCGCCTCGGGGTCCTCGGGCAGGTCGATCCCCTGCTCGTCGGCCCACTCGCTGACGTGGTTCGCGTTGGGGACGAGCAACGCGCCGATGAACTTCTCGCCGTCGCCGACGACCATCGCCTGCTCGACGATCTCGCTGGCGGCGAAGGCGTCCTCGATCGGACCGGGCGCGACGTTTTTGCCCGTCGAGAGAACGATGATCTGTTTGAGTCGATCGCGAAACTCGAGGTAGCCGTCGGGCCGCAGGTGGATGATGTCGCCGGTACGGAACCACCGTGTGCCGTCCTCGTCTTCCGTAAACGCCCCTTCGGTCGCACCGGGCTTGTTCCAGTAGCCTTCGGTGACGTTCGGTCCGTTGACGAGGAGTTCCCCGACTTCGCCGGGGTCGTCGGCGAAGGCCTCCTGATCGGCGACGGTTTCATCGACTGTCACGTCGACGTTGGACAGGGGTGGGCCGATCGTCCCGATCTCGACCGCGTCTTGGGGATTCGTCGCGACGACCGGCGAGGTCTCGGTCAGCCCGTACCCCTCGAAGATGGGCAGCCCCATCGCGTGATAGAGCCGACAGAGTTCCGGCGAGAGACTCCCGCCGCCGCTGATGAGCAGGTCGATCTCGCCGCCTAACGCCTCCCGAACCGACGAGAAGACGAGTGTGTCCGCGACCGCCTGCTTGGCCGACAGGATCGGTCCCGGCGAGTCGGCGAGTTGGTACTCGACGCCGACGTCGGTGGCCCACTCGAAGATCCGTTCGGAGACCGCAGACCCGCTGGCCTCCTCGCGGATGGCGTCGTAGATCTTCTCGTAGACCCGCGGCACGCTCGTGGCCGTCGTCGGTTCGACGATACTGAAGTCCTCCTGGAGCGTGTCCGGGCTCTCCGCGTAGGCGACGCAGGCACCGCTCGCAAAGAGCACGAAGTGGCCGGCCGTCCGCTCGAAGACGTGGGCCAGCGGCAGGTACGACATCGCCACCGACTCCTCGTCTAACACCGGCACGTCGTCTGCCTTGTCCGGCCGCGGCGCGAACCGCTTCCGGATGCCGTTGACGTTCGACCGGAAGTTACGGTGGCTCAACTGGACTCCCTTCGGCTGGCCCGTCGTCCCACTGGTATAGATCAGGCTCGCCAGATCGTCCAACTCCGTCTCCGCGATCCGTTCCTCGTAGGCCTCGAGCTCGAACGTCTCCTCGCCGCGGGCGTAGACCTCACCGAGGGTCAGAACGTCGTCGCGGTCCTCGTAGCCGTCGATCTCGTCGATCGAGACGATAAACTCGAGGTCGAGGTCGTCCTCGACTTCGAGAACGTCCGCGAGCAGTTCCTCGTTTTCGACGACGACGCCGTCGGCGTCGGGGTCGTCGAGCAAGTAGCGGACCTGATCGGGCGAGGAACTCGTGTAGACGGTAGTAACGACCGCGCCGGCCGAAAGCAGGGCGAAGTCCGACTGGGCCCACTCCATGCGGGTGTTCGCAAAGAGGCCGACCCGATCGCCCGTTTCGACGCCCAGATCGCGAAAGCCGGCCGAGAGCGTGCGGACGATATCGCGCATCTCGGCGTAAGAGATCGTCCGGAACTCGCCGGGCGTCGCGGCGGGAAGGACCGACTCGGTCAGCGATCGCTCGTAGATGCCGCCCTTGTACTGCTGTGCCGGTCGGTTCGCGTTCCGCTCGGCCGCGTCCTCGAACAGCCGCGCGAGGGTCGTCTCGCCGATTACCTCGTCCTCGTACTCTCGTTCGGCGTCCCGCAAGTCCATATCCCTATGAGAGTATCTCCCGTACGATAAAACGTGATGAAACTAATTGCATCGTCGACTACGTTTCTCGCGCGCTCTCGAGGTCCCGAATCCCGACGAAACGGCCGGTAACCGGCCGTTCCGCGGAATCGAAACAACCGGCGGGGAGTTCCGGGGTCGGCCGGCGCTGCCGGCAGCCGCCCGCCGGTTTGTGGGCCACGATTCGCTGCTCGAGACCTCACTCCCGGTGCTCGAGATAGCCGAGCACGCCCCGCGTGTTCAGTTTCGCCTCCTCGCTGGCTTTCTCGTCGCCCCAGACGCCAGTCATCTCGGTTGCGTTGGCGAAGTGCTCGACGACCGCCTCGTCGTCTCCGAGCGCCGTCCGCCGGTCGGCGACCGCCTCGACCCACTCCTCGAGGACGGTCGCGTACTCCTCGAGCGCCCGGTCGACATCGCCGTCGACGTATCGTGGGCCGAAGTGCGGATAACAGAACACGTCCGGATCGATCGCCGACAGCGTCTCGAGGTCCGCGAGACACTGCTCGAGGTCGAAGTTCGAGGGGGGCGAGGTCTCCCGGATCGCCTCGATCTCGGGGACCCAGATGCCGGCGGCGTCGGCGACGAAGACCGCGTCGTTTTCGGGGTCCTCGAAGACCACCTGATGGGGGGCGTGGCCGGGTGCCGCGTGGACGCGCAGTTCGTGGGTGCCGAGGTCGATGGCGTCGCCGTCCTCGATCGTGACGATTCGATCTTCGGGAATCGGCTCGGGTTCGACGTAGTACTCCCACTGATCGCCGACGGCGTTTTTCGTCCCCGCGACCAGCCGCGACGGGTCAACGAGGTGGTCGACGCCGATCGGGTGGACGTAGACGTCGGCGTTCGGGTAGTCCGCGGCGAGAAAGCCCGCGCCGCCGGCGTGATCGAGGTGGATGTGGGTCAGCGCGATGACCTCGAGGTCGTCCTCGCCGATGCCGACCTCGGAAAGCGCCTCGCGGAGCAGGTCGTAGTTGGTGCCGATGCCGGTGTCGACGACGGCGGGGCGCTCGTCGTCGAGGATGTAGACGGCGCCGTACTCGTTCGTGTCGTACATCCCCGTATCGAGGCAGTAGAGGTCCGAACAGTCGCCGGTAGTGACTTCGCGGACGTCTCCGACTTCCATATCGGTAGCCCGTCGTCGGACGGGATAAAAGCTCGCGTCGCGGCGACTCGAGGCGAGTACGGCCGAGTCGGCCGCCACTGCTCCTCGAGTAGCGCCCCGTCTCAGCGATCCTCGACCGATTCCTTCCACTCGCCGATTCCCGAAGGGTCGAGGTGGACGTGTGCGTCGCCGACGTCCTCGACGTTCCGCAGCCGATCGACCAGTTCCGACTCGATGTCGTGGGCCTCCCGGAACGGCATGTCGCCGTCGACCTCGACGTGGACTTCAACCTCGAGGACGGTGCCGTCGTAGAAGACGGTCAGGTCGTGGACGCCCTCGACCGCCGCGTGGCTCCGCAGGCGGTCGGTGATCTCGGCCCGTTTCTCGGGGCCGGGCGCGGCACCGATGAGGTAATCGACGTTCTCCCTGCCGATCTCGACGCCCTGATAAACGACCAGCAGGCTGACGAGGCCGCCGGCAAGGGGGTCGAGTATCGGGTAGCTGACCAGCACGCCGAGGACGCCGACGATCGCGGCGACCGAAGTGTAGATGTCGTTCAGACAGTCTTTCGCGAGCGCCGCGAGCGCGGTCGACTGCAGGGATTCGTTGATGCCGATCGTGTAGCGATAGACCAGATACATGTCGGCGACCGAGAACGCGAGTGCCGCGAGCAACAGGACGCTAAACTCGATATCGGGGCCGGCGACGAGCCCCTCGACCGAGCGATAAAGCAGGTTCAACCCGAGCAGTGCGATCACCGCGCCGACGAACAGCGCCGTCAAGGGCTCGATCCGGGCGTGACCGTGCGGGTGGGTGTCGTCCGGTTCGTCGAACGCGCTCCGACCCCAGACGAGGACGACGACGCTGGCGACGAGATCCGCGACGGAATGGGCCGCGTCCGCGAGCAATGCGACACTACCGAAGACGTAACCCGCCGCACCCTCGACGACGATCTTGACGACGTTGCCGAGGACGTTCGCCCACGACGCCCGCGCGAACGCGTTCCGGCCGCCGTCGCCGTCCGCGCCACCCTCTTCGGACATGGCTCGGTTTAGAGCCAGTCTAACCTTGGGTCTTTTCCTTCCCGTCCTCGAGTCGAGAGTGTCCGAACGGTCTTCGCAACGCTCATTTCGATCCTCCGAGAACCGCCGGTATCCGGGCGATGGGGCCCGCCTGAACCAACCGCCGGAGAAACGCCGACCGGCCGGCTTGCCGCCGGCAGGGTCGAGCGTCGGTCGGCTGACGGTCCCTGTGACCAGCCAGCCATGACAGACGCTCACCCGCTCGTTCGACTCGAGACGCTCGCACTGATCGCCGTCGGCGGCTTTGCCGGTTCGAACCTCCGTTTCTTCGCGATGGGGGCGCTCCCGGACGTGCCGTCGATCGTCCTCGTCAACGCCGTCGGAAGCGCCGCGCTCGCTTTTCTGGTCTACGAGGCCGAATACGCGGGGTACGTCGGGTCGCGCACCCGGCTCGTCTTTGCGACCGGCTTTCTCTCCTCGCTGACGACCTACAGCACGTTCGCGCTACAGGCCGCGCTCGCGTCGACTCCGCTCGCCCTGCTTGGCATCGTCGCGGCCAACTACGGGCTCGGAGCCGTCGGCGTGCTCGTAGGACGGGCGCTCGCTCACCGGATCGGCGACCCGCGGCCGATCGGGGGTGAGACGGCATGAGCCCGACGCCGTTCGAGTCGCTCGTCGGCGCGCTCGTCGCGATCGATCCCGAACCGGCCCACGTCGTCGGCACTGGCGGTGCGATCGGCGCGATCCTCCGGTATTGGGTCTCCGAATGGGTTTCCGATCGGGCCTCGAGCGATCGGTTGCCGCTTTCGACGTTCGCGGTCAACGTCGTCGGCAGTTTCGTCCTCGGGCTCGCGGTCTTTGCGGGCGCGGGCGAGTCGACGCTATCGCTCGTCGGAACCGGGATCTGCGGCTCGTTTACGACCTTCTCCTCGTTTTCGGTCGAGACGCTCCAGTTGTACGAACGCGGCGATCGGGCCCTCGCGGCCGGCAACGCCGCGGCCAACCTCGCGTGTTCGCTCGCGGCGATTGGCCTCGCGTGGGCGCTCGTCGCCGTCAGCCCCGTCTGAGTCCGAACCGAGGACCCGGGCCGGGACTCGTTAGCGATCGGTCACATGCGGTAGTTGTTCCCACGCACTCGAGCGATCCCCTCGCGTTCGATCCGTGGTAGGTTTATGGTCGGGGC
This sequence comes from Natrinema sp. CRL1, assembly GCF_059162405.1. Taxonomy (NCBI): domain Archaea; kingdom Methanobacteriati; phylum Methanobacteriota; class Halobacteria; order Halobacteriales; family Natrialbaceae; genus Natrinema; species Natrinema sp. CRL1. The sequence continues at coordinate 147,906 of NZ_JBLVOY010000007.1, forward strand.
GCGTGAAGCGACGCTATGGAGGCTCGCCAGGAGGCGTGGCGCATCTACCGCGAGTCACTCCCGATTCTCGCAGTCAGCCTCGCCGGCGGCATCTTCGCGGGCTCGGTCCTCGGATCGGAAGGGATGACGGAAGGATTCGAACGATTTCCCGGACTGCTCTTATTACTTCCCGCCTTCCTCGCGACTCGAGGGAACGTCTACGGCGCGATGGGGGCGCGGATCTCGAGCGGACTCCATCAAGGGATGATCGATCCGTCGTTTTCGTGGGATCGACGGCTGGTCAACGCGGTCGTCGCCTCGTTTATCAACGGCATCGGTATCTCGGTGTTCATCGCCGTCCTCTCGTGGGGCATCTTGCACGCGTTGGGGCGTGAATCCGCGAGACTCGTCGAACTCGTCGGCATCATGTTGGTTTCGGGTGTGCTCACCTCCGTAACGTTGATCTTCGGGCTGCTGGCGCTGGTGTTTGCCAGTTACGAGTACGGACTCGATCCCGACAACCTGATCGGCCCGATCGTTACCACGCTGGGCGACATCTTCGGCGTCGTCTTCCTCTTCGTCGCGATCACCGTCGTCGGAGGGATCTTCTGATGGCGGCGACAGAGTCCGAGGACTCGCTCGGCTCGTGGTCGGTCCGCACCATCGTCGCCACGATGTTCCCCATTCTGATCGCCCTCTCGATACTCGAGATGGGGTCGGGCTACGTCCTCGAGGAACTCGAGGAGACCTACCTCGCCAATCCGACGCTGCTGGTGCTCGTCCCCGTGATGATCGGCATGGGCGGGAACCTCGGCGCGATCCTCTCCTCGCGGCTCTCGACGCGGCTCCATCTGGGGCTGCTCGAGTTCGATCCGCGAGACGAGGTGCTGTGGACGAACGTGATCGCGATTATGGGCCTCGCGATCACGATCTTCTCGGCGCTCGGGCTCATCGCGTGGGTCGTCGGACAAACCATCGCCGCACCGATGGCGCTCGCCGATCTCATGCTCATCTCGGTCGTCAGCGGCATGTTACTCGCCGCGATCGCGACCGTCCTCAGCATCGCCGCGACGTACATCTCCTACACGCAGGGGTTAGATCCCGACGACACGACGATCCCGGTGGTGACGAACGTCTGTGACATCCTCGGCGTGGTCGTCCTCTCGGTCGTCGCGATCGTCGTGCTGAACTGAAGCGGACGGCTCGAGCGAGGACAGTTTGAGCGGAGGTACGGACCAATCGCGAGACCTGCGTCTCACAGGTCGATACGGAACGACTCGAGAAGGCGACGTTCTCCCGTCGTATCTACAGCTTGTAACCAAAGCCACTTAAAGAGATATCGGCGCAATCCGAACTGCGGACAACGACTGCTGACGACGCGGCGACTATCGATGTAACTGTGGACCATAAGTCCTCGAGAACGACCAGTCTCCCGTCATAGCTTTACCTTGTGACCAGAGTTACTTAAACCCCGAACGGAGACGCGGCGTTTTGTGGCGACCGGAATTTCGCCCAGCAGACGAACGCCGACGGCTACGCCGATGCGAGGTCTCGGAACGCCGCCGCGGCCGTCCGGGTCCCCTTCGAGATGAGCACGTCGCCGCCGCGCAGTTCGGCGTCGGCGTCCGCGACTAGCAGCCACCCCTCGCCGGGTCGGCGAATAGCGATCACCGACATCGTCGACTCGGCGTCGGGAACGCCGGCGGTCACTGCAGTGCCGTCGAGGTCGCTCCCCTCGGCGACCTCGACGCGGGTAATGATCTCGTCGCTCTCCTGGACGGCCACCTGCACGACCGGGTGAACGTCGATGTCCCGAAGAACTCCCGCACTAATCTCGATCGCAGCGTCGCTGATCCGCTCCGTACAGTTGCCGAGTTGGATCAGCCCCCGCAGGACGACCGGATCGGTGGCGTCCGCGGCCGCCCGAAGCGTCCACGCCTCGAAGCGCGACTGCATCGCGTCGACCTCGACCTCGAGGTTACGGACCTCTTCGGCCAACTCCTCGCTGTCGAACAGCACGCTGCTGTAGGCCAGATCGACCGCCAGTTCGGAGAAGTCTTTCATGTGGACGATCGTGTCCACCGCTCGCTCGAGGTCGTCGATGTCGGGCGTCTCGACGCTCGGGGCCTCGTAGGCGGTGCCGGTCAGCTCCTCGCAGACGTTGCCGATCGCCGACTCGGGCCCTCGGAGGAGCGCGACATCGTCGGCCTCGACCCGCGTCATCGGCCCCGGGTTGAGCAGCCAGTCGCTACCCCGCCGAAGCGCGATCACTCGCACGCCCGTCTCAGACTCGAGGTTGATGTCCTGTAGCGTGCGCCCGGCATAAGAGGAATCCGCCGCGACGACGCCCCGCAGGAGCGCTTCGGCGGCGTCGGGCAGCGCTGCTCGCATCGCCTCGGGCAGGCCCATGTCCTCGAGGACGATCTTCGCGATGTCGCCCGCGGCGTCGCTGATGCCGTCGGCGGCTCCGACGATCCCCAGCACGGGCGCGAGCTGTTCCGCGTCGGCCGGCTTTCGGGCGGCCATCAAGAGGCTCATCCGCGCGCGAAGCTCGAGAACGTCCATCCGCTCTTCGAGCCGGAGCACCTCCGTCGCGAGCTCCTCGCTCTGGTGGAGCACGGCCGAATACGAGAGGTCGATCAACAGCTCGGCGGTGTCTTTCATCTCCACCAGCACGTCCTTGACGCTGACGGGCTCGTACTCGATCGGGGCCGACGACGTCTCGCCCTCGAGCGGATCCATACCTCGAGAGTGGCGGCCCCGCGGAAAAAGGGTTTCCCGCTCGAGGAGGGCCGGTCGAACGATCAGCCGACGCGACCTTCCGACACGGTTTTGCCCGGGCGCAAAGAACGCACGACCAATACCAATGCTCGACCGGACTTATCTGCGCGAAAAGCCCGAAGAGGTACGCGACGCCCTCGACGCCCGCGGGGCTGACGTCGATCTCGACGAGCTGCTCGAACTCGACGAACGTTGGCGGGAGCTGAAAGCCCGCGGGGACGACCTGCGCAACGACCGCAACCAGATCACCGAGAAGATCGGGACGCTCGTCGCCGAAGGGAAAGACGAGGAACGGGAGGAGGCCATCGAGCGGTCACGGGAACTCAAAGCCGAAATCGAAGAGGTCGAAGACGAGGCCGTCGAACTGCAGGAGAAACTGCAGGAACGGATACTCGAGATCCCGCAGGTCCCCCACGAGAGCGTCCCGCTCGGAGTCGACGAACGCCACAACGAGGAGGACCGCCGCTGGGGCTTCGACGACCTTCGCGACCTGCCCGACGAGGTCACCCCCCACTACGACCTCGGCGAGGAACTGGACATCATCGACGAGGAACGCGCCGCCAAGACGACCGGGTCCGGCTTCTACTTCCTCAAGGGAGAGGGCGCACAGCTCGAGCATGCCCTGATCCAGTTCATGATGGACATCCACCGCGAGCAGGGCTACGTCGATCTGTTCCCGCCGGTGCCGGTCAAGAGCGCCTCGATGCGCGGCACCGGTCAGCTCCCGAAGTTCGCCGACGACGCCTACCGACTGGGCGGCAGCAACGAGGAGGAATACGAAGACGACGATCTCTGGCTCTGTCCCACCGCGGAGGTGCCGGTCACCAACATGTACGCAAACGAGATCCTGTTGGACGACGACCTCCCGCTCAAACACCAGGCCTACACGCCGAACTTCCGGCGCGAGGCCGGCGAACACGGCACCGAGACCCGCGGAATCGTCCGCGTCCACCAGTTCAACAAGGTCGAGCTCGTCAACTTCGTCGAACCCGAGGAGAGCTACGACCGCCTCGAGAACCTCCTCGAGGAAGCCGCAGACATCCTCGAGCGCCTCGGCCTTCCCTACCGTATCCTCGAGCTCTGTACCGGCGACCTGACCTTCGCCAGCGCCAAGACCTACGACATCGAGGTCTGGGCCCCCGGCGACGACATGGACGACGGCCCCGAAGACGGCGGCCGCTGGCTCGAGGTCTCGAGCGCGTCGAACTTCGAGGACTTCCAGGCCCGCCGCGCCGGCCTGCGCTACCGGCCCGAACGCCACGAGTCGGCCGACTACCTGCACACCTTAAATGCCTCGGGACTCGCGATTCCCCGCGTGATGGTCGCCATCCTCGAGTACTACCAGAACGAGGACGGTACCGTCACGATCCCCGAGCCGCTGCAGCCGTACATGGGCGGCAAAGAGGTCATCGAGGGGCACGAAAAGGTCGGCGAGAGCGCGCTCGGTGCGGGCGAGCGGGAGTAGACCGGATCGTCGTTTCGCGGTTCGCCCGAGTTCTGTCAACGAGAACGATTATAATTGTGACCCCGGATCTACCGGTATGTACATCGATCTCCGCCAGAAGCTCGTCGCCTCGATTATCGGCGTGCTGTTCGTCGTCGGAGCGTTCGTGCTGGCCACGTGGTGGCTCGCATTGGTCGTCTTCTTCGTCATGGCCCCCTTCTTCCTGAAGGTGCTGACGGCGTGACGACGCGACCAACCCCGCAGTGAGTATCGGACGACGAAGTCCCGCAACGCGTGGGACGCGTCGCACTCGGAAAACGACGTTCTCTACGCGGTACGAAACGGCAGCGAACGTACCGCGAGCGTCGAAGATGCGAGCGGTCTTCCTCGTGAACGCAGTGAACGAGGGCTCGGAAGAGCGTAGCTCTTCCGGCGTTTTTGGTCGAGATTTTTGACTAGGTTCGAGCGCGACCTTCCGCCGCGCGAGGAGCCGATTAAAAAAAGGTCGGCGGCTTAGATGTAGTCGATACTCGGCGGCAGCTCGAGTTTCATGCCCTTGCGCTCACGGATCTCCATGATCTTGTCGCGCTGGAGCGAGTCGGACATGACCTCGAAGCCGGCGTTCTCCGTGTTCCAGGAGGCACGGCCCTCGGTCGCAGAGCGGATGTCGGAAGCGAAGCCGATCATCTCGCCGACGGGCGCGATGCCCTCGACGACCATCAGATCGCCTTCCTGGTACATGTCGTCGACGCGACCACGACGGCCCTGAATCTCGCCGGAGGCAGCGCCCATGTGGTCGTTAGGCACGTCGATGCGGACGTCCTGCATCGGCTCGAGCATCTTGATCTTGCCGTCGATCAACGACTTGTGAACGGCCTCGCGGGTCGCGGGGATGACCTGTGCCGGACCGCGGTGGATGGTGTCCTCGTGGAGCCGTGCGTCGTGCAGGCGGATGAGCGATCCCTGTACGGGCTCGTTGGCCAGCGGACCGTTATCGAGGGCTTCCTCGAGGCCCTCGATGACGAGTTCCATCGTTTCGTTCAGGTGCTGGATACCCTTCGTGTCGTCGATGAGGATGTTGGTCCCGTGGATGTGCTCGACTTCCTGGGAGTCGTCTTTGTCCATGCCGGCCTCTTGCAGGGCCTCACGGCGGTCCTGCTCGGGCATGTCCATCGAGGCCTCGCCTCGCTTGATCGTCTCCACGAGCTCGTCGTTCATCGGCTCGATGGAGATGTAGAAGCGGTTGTGGCGGTTCGGCGAGATACCCTCGACCTGATCGCTTGCCTGCTGGGGCTGCTCGCGGTAGACGACGATCGGTTCGCCGGTGTTGACCGGGATGCCCTGGTTCTTCTCGATACGCTGGGTGATGACCTCGAGGTGGAGCTCACCCTGCCCGGAGATCAAGTGCTCGCCGGTGTCCTCGTTGATGTTGATCTGGATCGTCGGGTCCTCCTTGGAGACTTGTCGAAGCGTCTCGATCAGCTTCGGCAGGTCGTCCATGTTCTGGGCCTCGACGGACTTCGTAATGACCGGCTCCGAGATGTGCTCGATCGACTCGAACGGCGTCATCTCGACGCTCGAGACGGTCGAGCCGGCAATCGCGTCCTTGAGACCGGTGACGGCGGCGATGTTCCCGGCGGGAACCTCGTCCACTTCCTCGCGCTCGCCGCCCATGTAGACGCCGACGGACTGGATGCGGTTCTTGCCCGCAGTCCCGGAGACGTACAGCTCCTGGCCCTTCTCGAGGGTTCCCGAGAAGACGCGGCCGGAGGCGACTTCGCCCGCGTGGGGGTCCATCGCGATGTCGGTGACCATCAGGACGACTTCGCCGTCCTCGTCGACCAGACGCATCTGTTCGGCGATCTCGGACTGGTCGTCGCCACGCCAGACGCGTGGGATACGTCGGGGCTGGGCGTCGATCGGGTTCGGGAAGTGCTCACAGACCATGTCGAGCACGACGTCCGACAGCGGCGTCCGCTCGTGGAGCTCCTGGCGCTTGTCGGCACGCTCGAGTTCCATGATCTCGGCGAAGTCCATGCCGGTACGCTGCATCGAGGGCATGGAGACACCCCACTTGTAGAGTGCGGAGCCGAAGCCGACGGTCCCCTCTTCGACGGAGACCGTCCAGTCGTCGATATCGTCCATGTCCTCAGTCATCCCGCGGATAAGCTCGTTGACGTCGCGGATGACCGAAAGGAGTCGCTCCTGCATCTCCTCGGCACCTTCCTGCAGTTCGGAGATGAGGCGGTCGACCTTGTTGATGAACAGAGTCGGTTTGACGCCCTCGCGGAGCGCCTGTCGCAGCACCGTCTCGGTCTGGGGCATGGCCCCTTCGACGGCGTCGACGACGACGAGCGCGCCGTCGACGGCGCGCATCGCTCGAGTGACGTCGCCACCGAAGTCGACGTGGCCCGGCGTGTCGATGAGGTTGATCAGGTGGTTCTGATCCTCGTACTCGTGGGTCATCGAAACGTTGGCCGCGTCGATGGTGATCCCGCGTTCCTGTTCGTCCTCTTCGGTGTCCATCGCGAGCTGCTCGCCGGCGGTCTCGTCGGAGATCATGCCGGCACCAGCCAGGAGGTTGTCCGTAAGGGTCGTTTTTCCGTGGTCAACGTGAGCGGCGATGGCGATGTTCCGGATGTTCTCCGGGTCGTCCATCAGCCGTTCACACTCTTGGACGATCTTCTTGCGTCGGCCCATATATCCCCCAATACCGCCAGCGGGGTCAAAAGGGTAGTGTTTCGTCGCCGCCGGATTTCGTCGTTCTTTCCGGTCCAAGCGTTTGAATATCCAGTTTGAGTGAGTGAACGGTTCTCATAATTCCGCGGGCCGTGGCGACGGCCGAGTCCACGACTGAGTTGTCACCCGGCTGGGGACCGGTCCGCGCTGACGACTGCCGACAGTCCGTCGGCAGGCAGAGGGCGGTTCGGTTCCGTGCAACCGCACAAAAGAGTCAAATCCCGTCGGACTCTTGGTACTGTTACACATGGATATTCGAGTACAGGGACCGGGGCCGACTTCTCCATTCCTCAGCGCCCGCGACCTCTTCGAAACCGAACAGGACCTCTCGCTGCCGGTCTACGTCCGCCTGCGGGACGACCCCGACGAGCGGACCTGGGCCGGCCACTACGACGACCGCCACGTGCTGAACATCTCGAGGCAGGCCGCCTCCTCGGCGATGGCTCGTGAACTCGCCCTCCACGAGTTTGCCCACATGGCGCGTCACGAACAGGAACACCCCTCCCACACCCAGTCCACCGAAGAGGTGCTCTACCTCGCACTGGCCGGCAAGAGCGTCGAGCGGCGCAAGCTTTCACACTGTTACCAGATCGCAAATCACATGAAAGACATCTACGCCGACGACATCACGCTCTCGGTCGGCCCCGGCGAGAAACTGCTCTCCTTCCTCGAGTCGAGTCTCGCGGCGGCCGTCGCCGACCGGCCCGAAACGCCGTCCAGACCGGGCTTCGAGCGGCTTTCGGCGAGCGCCGATCCCGAGATCACGGCGGTGAACGCGGCCTTCGCGCTGGCACTCGCAGAGCGACACGATCTGGTCGACGAGGACCACCGGCTGTACGACCTCGCGCACGCGGCCGCGATGGACGCCCCAGAAATCGACTTCGACGGGTTCAAACGCCGCTTTCGGGAACTCGCGCGGGAGCCGGACACGAGCGCGTACCGGCAGGTGCTCGTCGACGCGACGCGGTCCTACGTCGGCGGTGAACATCGCGCCGCAGACTGAGTTAGCCGCGGAGCGAGCTGATGGCTAAAACTGTCGATAGCGACCTGCAGTCTCGAGAGAAAACAGCTGAAAAACGGTCCGCTTAGCGGGCGGCAGCCGCGACGCGTTCTTTCTCCTCTTTCTGACTGACCGCGTAGGTCTGAACGTCGTAGTTGGCCGCGCCGATGAGCTGGCGGGCGATGGCCTCTTCGACGTCAGTCGTCGTCTTGAACGAGTCGTTGTAGACGCCCTCCGCGAGGAACTTCAGCGCCTGATCGACGCGGCGCTGGGGCGCGACGTCGACGGCCTTCGGGACCGAGATACCACCGTATTTCAGGCGGACGGTCTCCTCTCGTGGGGCCGCGTTCTCGACTGCCGTGACGAGCACCTGAATGGGGTTGTCCTCGGTGCGCTCGTTGATGATGTCGAAGGCGTCACGGACGTAGTTGAGCGACTGCTGTTTCTTGCCCGTGTTCTCCTCGGTCTGCATCAAGCGGTTGATAAAGCGCTCGACGATCGAGATTTCGGACTTTTTGAACTGCTTGCTGGCGTGGCGACCCGCGGTGTGAGCGACCGGCGAGACCGTGATGTAGCGCTCGGTCGAGGGGTCCGCGTACTCGATTTCGACGAGGTCCCACGTGCCGAAGAGCTTTGCCGAAACGTCTGCACCACCGGCCGGCGCGTCCGGATCTGGTTGATCTTCTGCAGCCATGATTATCGCACCGGTTTCTCCGCGTTCCCGCGAACGAGTTCTTTCAGCGCGACGCCGTTGACCTTGTCGACCTTGTAGTTGACACCGGAGAGGTCACCCATCGCACGACCCTTCGCCCCACCGATACCGGCGATGGTGACTTCGTCGTGTTCGTCGATGAACGAGATCGCACCGTCACCGGGACAGAACGCGGTGACCTGTTTCCCGTTTTTGATCAGCTGGACTCGGACGCACTTTCGGATCGCCGAGTTGGGCTGTTTGGCTTCGATGCCGACCTTTTCGAGTACGATACCGCGAGCCTGAGGTGCGCCCTCGAGTGGGTCGGACTTCTCGCGAAGTCCACGGGCGCGGCGCGCGTAGTCCGAGTCGGACCACCGCTGATTCTGGCGGTCCTTCTTGAGCTTGCGCGCGGCGTATTTGCCGTTTGCCATAGGGGCCGCTATCCGTCGAAGGCACTTAAGCGACCTGTTTCGATCCGGCGTTACGGCTCGAGATCGCTTTAGGAACAGTGCTCGCCGAATCTGTGGGCGTTTCGCTGACTCGAGTTACCGATCGAGCGCGGGTTAGCGACCCTCGGCGGGCGAGAGGCGTCCGAACGGCGGTCGGCTACGCCGATCGGTCGCTGGCGAAGTTACCGCTCTCGAAACGGGAAAATCACAGCGATCGACGCCCTCAGATCAGCTGCACGTCGTCGATCCCGAAATGCCGCGCCGCGAGCGTTCGAGCGGCGTCGATCGTCCGCCCGTTCGTGCCGATCGCGACGCCGTGGTCGTCTTCCGCGACCTCGACGTAGGCGACGGTGTCGTTGTTCTCGCTGATCGTGACGTTGTACACCGCCGCGGGCGCGAGGAGGTTCGCGACGAACCCCTCGGCCGTCTCCGCCCCTTCGACGAGGCGGACCTGCGCGTTGACCCGGTCCTCGAGGCGTGCTACCGTCTGGCCGCCGGGGCCGATCGCCTCGCCCATGCCGCCACGTTCGACGACGATCAGGAGCCTGTCACCGCCCTCGGTGACGAGGCAGTCCCGGCCGTCGACACCCGTTACATCCTCGAATGCGGCGAGGTATTGGCGGGCGTCGTCATCGAGGGTAACGCCCATCGATCAGTCGGCCTGACTGCTCCCGGAGGAGGTCGATCCCATGCGGAGATCGACGTCGCCGGTCCCGAGCTTGATCGGCTTGCCGACGATGACGTTCTCCGTGACGCCGTCGAGGTCGTCGACCTCGCCGTGGATCGCGGCGTTGAGCAGGTGGTTGACCGTCACCTCGAACGCCGCGCGGGCGAGGACGGACTCCTTCGAGCCCGAGATGCCGTGGCGACCGATCGACTCGATCTCGCCGCGGTTGCTCATCATGTCCGCGACCAGCATCAGGTGCCGGACGTTGACGTCGTCGAGTCCCTGCTCGGCGAGCGTGTTGTTCGTCTCCTCGATGATGGCTTCGCGGGCGGCTTCGATGCCGAGGTTGCGGTGGATCTCGTGGATGTTGTTACACGTCGTCCGCGAGGCGTCGACGCCCTCGATATCGAGGACGTCACCGAAGGCCGATCCCTCGGTGTAGAGGACGAACTCCTCGTTGCCGTTGTCGAGTTCCTCGCGGCGGATAACGACCCGCGAGACCTCTTCGATCCCCTTGAACGTGATGTCGCGCAGTTCCTCGACGAGCTGGAGGAGATCGCGATAGGACGGCTCTTCGGGACCGAACTCGATCTGGGATCCCTGCTGGACCGTCTTCACGCCGAGGGAATCCTCGATGATCTCGGCGACTTCCTCGGCCGAGATCATCCGCTCTTTGAGGGTGTCCTCGTTGAGCGCGATCTGGACGCGCATGTCGGCGACGTTCGTCGACACGTCGCCCAGCGCGAGGATTTGGGTCGCCTCGATGTTCCAGACGACCTCGTGGGCCTTCTCGCGTTCGGTCGCGTACTCGCCCTCGAGGTAGACGGTCATCATCGGCGTGTCCGGGGTCTTCCGGGCGTCGACGAGTTCGATCAGTCGGGGCAGCCCCTGGGTCACGTCGATTTCCGCGACGCCGGCGTAGTGGAACGTGTTCATCGTCAGCTGCGTTCCGGGTTCGCCGATCGATTGGGCCGAAACCGTCCCGACGGGGTCGAGCGGGTCGACCCGCGTGTTGAGATAGCGGGTTTCGACGGCCTCCGCGAGTTCGTTGGCCTGCTCGACCGTCGCTCCCTCGCGGGCCTCGAGGCTCTCGTAGACCTCGTCTTTGAGCCGGCGGGGCAGGTCGGTGTCCTCGACGACCGCGATCGTATCGTCGTCGACAGCGTAGTCGACGCTAGTCATCGGAACTCACCTCCGCACCGTCGGTCAGTCGATCGTCGGCGTGTTCCGAGAGGTTCGTCGGCTCAGGTCGCGTACCGAGGAACTCGTCTCGTTCCGTCTCGGAGTCGAACTCGGAGTCGAGTACGCGACTCGCAATCTGGTCGACGTCGATGTCGTTGTCGTCGCCCGAGGAGACCTTCACGGGACTGGTGCCGTCCTCGCCGAACTCGAACTGGATGATGGTGTCGCTGGAATCGCGAACCGTTCCGTCGTACTGCGTCTCGAGTTCGTGGAGGGCGTTGATCAGCCGCCGCTGCAGGTAGCCGGACTTCGAGGTCCGGACTGCCGTGTCGACCAGGCCCTCGCGGCCACCCATCGCGTGGAAGAAGAATTCTCGAGGGGTCAGGCCGCTCGTATAGGAGTTCTCGACGAAGCCGTGTGCCTCGGCCGAGAGGTCGTTTGGCTCGTAGTGAGAGAGGGTGCGGTCCTCGTAGCCGCGGTTGATGCGCTCGCCCCGAACCGCCTGCTGGCCGACTGCGCCGGCCATCTGGGTCAGGTTGAGCATCGACCCACGCGCACCGGAGTTGGCCATGACGACGGCGGGGTTGTCGTCCTGGAAGTGCTCGTCAGCGATGTTCCCCGCGTTGTCACGCGCACGCGAGAGCGTCTGCATGATCTTCATCTCGAGGGTCTCGTCGATCGTTCGGCCGGGGAGACTCTCGAGTTCGTTGTTCTCGTAGGCCTCGATCAGCTCTTCGACGCGGTCGTTTGCGTCCTCGATGGTCTCGTCGATGCGGGCCTGTGCTTCGCCGGGGATGGTCTCGTCGTCGATCCCGATCGAGAACCCGAAGTGCATGATGGCACGCATCGCCAGCGTCGAGACCTCGTTGACGAAGATCCGAGCGCGGGTGTTGCCGTAGACCTTCGTGATCGTGTCGACGATCTCGCCGCCGAATTCGCCGACCTCGTCCTCGGCGATCGTCCCTTTGAGCAACTGGCCGTCTTCGATGACGACTTCGTCGCCGACGGTGCCAGTAAACTCGAGGTTCAGATCGTCGGGTAGCAGTTCGGAGAAGACGTCGTACCCGGTCCAGAACGGCTCGCCCTCGTCGTCGACGCCGCTGGGTTCCGGAAGCTCGTCGATCCGGGTCGCACGGAGCAGGTCCAGTGCCTGCGTTTCGTTGAATCGGGGGTTGTCGTGAGTCAGGAGGTACATCCCACTGATGTGGTCCTGAATGGCTCCGATGATGTTCTCGCCGAACCGCGGCGAGAGCATCTGCTCTTGGACACGCATGAGGACACGCGCTTCGGCGCGGGCCTCCTCGTTTTGGAGCGCGTGCATGTTCATCTCGTCGCCGTCGAAGTCGGCGTTGTACGGCGGACAGACGACGGTGTTCAGCCGGAACGTCTTGTACGGCATGACCACGACCTCGTGGGCCATGATCGACATCCGGTGGAGCGACGGCTGCCGGTTGAAGATGACGATGTCGCCGTCGATCAGATGTCGGTTGACTTCCCAGCCGGCCTCGACCTTCTCGGCGAGTTGTTCGCAGTTCTTCTCGGTCACCTTGAGCCGGCGACCGTCGGGTCGTCGGACGTAGTTCGCGCCGGGGTGGCCCTCGGGGCCGTTCGAGACGAACCGGCGGGCGTCCTCGAGGTTGCGCTCGGTGACGTTCATCGTCTGGGTCATCTCCTTGGCCACGCGGTCCGGAACCCCGACCTCGTTCAGCGAGAGGGTCGGGTCCGGCGAGATGACGGTTCGGGCTGAGAAGTTCACGCGCTTCCCGGACAGCGAGCCGCGGAAGCGACCCTCTTTGCCCTTGAGCCGCTGGGAGAGGGTCTTCAGGGGCCGACCGGAGCGGTGGCGAGCCGGCGGTGTCCCCGAGATCTCGTTGTCCATGAAGGTGGTGACGTGGTACTGCAGGAGTTCCCAGAGGTCCTCGATGATCAACTGGGGCGCACCCGCCTCGCGGTTCTCCATGAACCGCTGGTTGATCCGGATGATGTCGACCAGCTTGTGTGTCAGGTCGTCCTCGGAGCGCTGGCCGTTATCCAGCGTGATCGACGGTCGCGCGGTGACCGGCGGAACCGGAAGGACGGTGAGGATCATCCACTCGGGCCGGGAGCGTTCGGGGTTGATCCCCAGAACCTCGATGTCCTCGTCCGGGATGTTCTCGAACCAGTCCCGGATGTCGCTGGGCATCAGCTTGTTCGTGTCTTCCTCGGTCAGATCGATGTCGAGCGCCTTCTCGATCGCCTTGCGCTGGTTTTCCCGCGGGCGGAACGAGCCCGAGAGGATCTCGTTGACTCGAGTGAGTTCGATTTCCGTTTGCTCGGCGAGCTCGTCCGGCGTCGTTCGTTCGACGCCTTCCTCCTCGTCGCCTTGCATCGCACCGGCGATGCGCTGGGAGTACTCGCTCGTGAGGACCTGCTGGACCTCGTAGTAGGTGGTCGGCTTCTCGTGATCGATGTCGTACTGGATTTCGCCACAGAACGGACACCGGTCTTTCTTCCGAGCCTGCCGGATTGCCGCCTTCGTCACGTCGTTGAGATCGCGGCTCAGCTTTCGGGATTCCGTGAGCTGGTCGCGGAACTCGTCGCGTTCGTCCTCGGTGAGGAGGAGCTTCGAACACTCCCGACAGGTCCCTCGCAGGAGCCGCCGGATGAGCTTCGTAAAGCCGACGTGGATAACGGGTGCGGCCAGTTCGATGTGGCCGAAGTGACCGTTACAGGAACCCGAATGCTTCCCGCAGGTCTTACACTCGAGGCCGGGGTCGATCACGCCCAGACGCGGGTCCATCAGCCCCATGTCGATGGGGAACCCGTCGTCGTCGTAGGTGTCAGCGGTGATGATCTTCGTCGCGCTCATCTCCCGGTACTCCTCGGGCTCCATGAGCCCGAAGGAGAGCGAACCGATGTCTTTGGGTGTCGTGTCTTGCATGGTTTAGACGGCGTCCTCCAGTTCGAGTCGCGGTGCGATACCCAGCGCCTTCATCTCGTCTAAGAGGAGCTTGAAGGCGTAACTCATCTCGATCTCGTGGATATCGGTTTCCTCGTCGCAGTTCGGACAGTAGACACGCCGTTGTTCGACGTTTTCGACCGCGCTCATCCCACAGTTTGCACAGACGTGGATGAACTCGCGGTCGGACTCGTCGAGGAGTCGTTCTTTCAGCGTCATTGCAGCCCCGTGGCCGATGAATACGTCGCGTTCCATCTCCCCGATACGGAGTCCGCCCTCGCGGGCGCGTCCCTCCGTCGGCTGCCGGGTCAGCACCTGCACCGGTCCGCGCGAGCGGGCGTGCAGCTTGTTCGAGACCATGTGGTAGAGCTTCTGGTAGAAAATAACGCCGACGAAGATCTCGGCCTCGATCTTCTCGCCAGTGACGCCGGAGTACATGGTCTCCTTGCCGGCCGAATTGAAGCCGGCGTCCTCGAGTCCGCCGCGAAGTTCGTCCTCGTCCTCGCCGAGGAATGGTGTCCCGTCGACGCGGCGACCCTCCATCGCACCGAGTTTGCCGCCGATCATCTCGAGGATGTGACCGACCGTCATCCGCGAGGGCAGCGCGTGCGGGTTGACGATGAGGTCCGGAACGACGCCCCCCTCGGTGAAGGGCATGTCTTCCTGGGGTGCGAGGTGGCCGATGACACCCTTCTGTCCGTGTCGGCTGGCGAACTTGTCCCCGAGTTCGGGGATCCGCTCGTCGCGCACCGAGACCTTCGAGAGCTTCGAGCCGTCCTCGCCCTCCATGAGCGTGACGGTGTCGACGATCCCGGACTCGCCGGATCGCATGGTGACGGAGGTTTCGCGTCGTTTCTGTGGCGAGAGACCGCCCATATCGTCGGGTTCCTCGAGGAATCGCGGCGGGCTCGTCTTCCCGAGCAAGACGCTGTTCTCGTCGACCGTCGTCTCGGGGTTAACGAGGCCGTCCTCGTCGAGGTGGTTGTAGGCTTCCTCGCCGCGGGCACCGCGGACGTCCTGGGAGGGAATCTCGAAGCGGTCTTCCTGACCGCCGGGGTAGCGGCGTTCCTCGCCCTCGTAGGTCCGGAAGAAATGCGAGCGCGCGAGCGCGCGTTCGACGCTGGCCTTGTTCATGACCAGCGCGTCCTCGATGTTGAACCCTTCATAGCTCATCACGGCGACGACGAAGTTCTGTGCCGCCGGCCGCTCGTCGTAGCCGATCTGCTCGGTCGTCTGGGTCTTGACCATCGAGAGCTGCGGGTAGTGCAGCAGGTGCTGGCGCGTGTCCGGTCGAATGCGGTAGTTCGCGCTCGGCAGACCAAGCGACTGCTTGATCATCCCTGCTCCCATCGTAATGCGGGGCGAGGCGTTGTGCTCGGGATACGGGATCATCCCCGCACCGATCGAGAAGATCAGCGACGGGTCGATCTCGAGGTGGGTGTGTTTCTCGGTCAGATCGTCCTCGTCGACGGCGACGAGGATGTCCTCTTCCTCCTCGGCGTCGATGAACTCGATGTAGCCGTGATCGACCAGATCCTCGAACTCGAGGTCGCCCTCCTGGAGTGCCTCCATCTCCTGGTCGGAGATGCGCGGTTCGCCGTCCTCGACGACCAGCAGCGGTCGGCGGGCCCGTCCCGCGTCCGCGTTGACGATCACTTCGCGGGTTCGATCTTTCACCGAGACGTTGACCATCTCGCTGACGTCGCCGATGCGTCGTGCTTCCCGGATCTGTTCTGCCAGTTCGTGCGGATCGGGATGGGTCCCCACCAGCGATCCGTTGACGTAGACTTTCGCCTCTCGTTGTTGGCTGCTCATGATTTAGTCGTCCCCTGAGGCCGCCGTTCGTTCGATCCCCTCGAGGCCGGGAATGCCCTCGACCCCCATGGATGCCAGTTCGCGTTTGAGTTCCTGTTCGTCCTCGACGTTCTGGGAGAGCTCCATCGATTGGGCGAAGTTCTTCACCAGCCCACAGTTCGGACCCTCCGGCGTCTCGGAGGGCCCGATGCGACCCCACTGGGTCGCGTGTAGGTCCCGCGCTTCGAAGTGTGGCTGCGAGCGCGAAAGCGGGCTGCGAAGCCGGCGCAGGTGCGACAGCACGCCCATGAAGTCCGTTCGGTCGACCAACTGGCTCACGCCGGAGCGGCCGCCGACCCAATTACCCGTCGCGATCGGGTGCTCGAGTCGCTCGGTCAGGACGTCCGAGCGGACGACCGTGTTCACCGAGAGCTGCCGGTTGCGCATGTTGGCGCGCTCGAGTTGGTATTTCACGTCCCGAGCCAGCTTGTTCAGCGCGGTCCGAAACAGGTCTTTCATCAGATCGCCGCTGACTTTGAGCCGCTTGTTCGCGTAGTGGTCCTTGTCGTCGGACTCGCGCCGACCGAGCGCGAGTTCGAAACAGGCCTCGGCCATCCGGCAGAGGTAGTGTGCCTTGTTGATCCGCACGTCTTCTTCCTCGACACCGTCCTCGTGGAGGTGGGGCAGCAGATAGCGGTCGATGACGTAGTTGGCCCGCTTGAGCTGGTAGTTTTTCCCCTGGCCGGAGGCGACGCGTTTGCCCAGTTCCTCGATGGCCCCCTCTTCGGTCTGGACCTCCGCTTCCTCGAGGTTTTCGAGCATGTACTTGACGACCTCGGGGTCGTTCGAGACCTTGTGGACGATCTCCTCGTCGCTCTCGAGTCCGAGTGCGCGCACGAGCGTGACGAAGTTGATCGATCCCGACACCGACGGGAACGAGACCTCGAGCAGCCCTTCACGGTTCCGTTCGCAAAGCACCAGCGCGCGGTAGCCACGGCGCTGCGAGAAGGTCTTTGCGACCTGAATCTCGTCGCCGTACTTGGTGTCGTACTCGGCGAGGATCTTGTTTGGTGCGAGGTCCTCGCTGGTCATCAGGACCCGCTCGGAGCCGTTGACGATGAAGTACCCACCGGGATCGGCGGGGTCCTCGCCGATCTCGATCAGTTCCTCGTCGGAGAAGCCGGCGATGTTACACTTATCGGAGCCGACCATGATCGGCATCCGGCCGATCTTCGTCTCGGTCGAGTCGACGACCCGCTCGTCGCCTTCCTCGCCCTTGACGATGGACATTTCCATGAACACCGGCGCGGAGTAGGTGATGTTTCGGAGTCGGGCCTCCTGTGGGTACAGCAGTTCTTCGGAGCCGTCGGCCTCCCGGACACGGGGCGTGACGACGCGGACGTCGCCCAGTTCGACGTGGACCGGCTCCTCGCCTTCCTTGTCACCGATGTCCGTATCGATCGTCTCCTTCTCGTCGACGACCTCCTGCATCCCCCGGTTGAGGAAGGCGTTAAACGAGCGGTAGTGGTGTTCGGCGATCCGTTCCTTCGAGAAGTATTCGCGCGAAATCTCTCGTCGTTTGTCGCGGTTGAGTTCCATTGCCATTTATTCCACCACGAGTCGATAGACGACTGACTGCTCGGTCGTCCGTGAGTCGCGAACGATCTTGATTACGTCGCCGAGCTCTGCGTCGTCCGGCAGCGCGGCATCGTTGCGCTTGATCTTCGGCAAATCTGTACGGTCGATATCGTATTCCTCGAGCACGTCCTCGAGGGCCTCCTCCTCGAGGACGGTGTGCTCCGGAACCAGTTCGTGTTGGCTTACGTCTACCATGTATTGGTGTGAGTGTGGGTGTGCGTGTCGGCTATTGGGAGAGAAGCGGCTGTCACGAGATACTACAGGCAGGTAGCGGCGGGAGGCATTTAACGGTTACTAACTCGACGCACAAGCAGGGCTACCCGGCCGGGCGAACCTGACCGGAACCGTCGATCACACTCGAGAGTATCCGGTTCTCAGTTATATTCCTTGTGGGTCGTGTGCAACGGTGTCACGGGACAGTTGTGTGACTGGCTCGAGCCGGGAATCACGTGGCGGTTGCCCGTACCATACGGCGGTTAATTGAAAAGCCTTAATACTAGCAGCGGGCAACGATGTGATGGAGCCCGGGTGGTGTAGTGGCCCATCATACAACCCTGTCACGGTTGTGACGCGGGTTCAAATCCCGCCTCGGGCGCTTTTTCGAGGACCAAATCGACGAGCGACGCGTGGCGCGTAGCGTCTCAAGCAGATGCTCTCGCATGCAAACGCGAACGGCGGGCATGGAACCGATCGGAGAGAGAGAGAGCAACGGAACCGCCGTGACCCGCACTCTCATCGGGAAGAATATTTGCCACAGTCATGCCAATTTGTCGATGGGAATATATTGACTCGAGAGGACAGAGCCGTGATCACTGCTGGCAAATCGTTCGTCTCGAGGGAGGTTTTCTGTCACTGGGCTGTCTTAATAATCTCGGAACAAAACCCTTAATACTGTGACCGGGCAACCAAGAGTTGCAAGCCCGGGTGGTGTAGTGGCCCATCATACAACCCTGTCACGGTTGTGACGCGGGTTCAAATCCCGCCTCGGGCGCTTTTCCGAAGACGGCTCTGGTGAATCGCTGTACGGCGTCGGCTTCAACCGTCAGAACTAGAAAGATGAAGCGGGAAACCGTCGATGTCCATGTCGAAAATTTCCCGCTTCACGAGCAAAGTCGTTCAGTTAGCTAAA
>NZ_JBLVOY010000008.1:0-84541 GCF_059162405.1 Natrinema sp. CRL1
TTTTTAGCTAACTGAACGACTTTGCTCGTGAAGCGGGAAATTTTCGACATGGACATCGACGGTTTCCCGCTTCATCTTTCTAGTTCTGACGGTTGAAGCCGACGCCGTACAGCGATTCACCAGAGCCCTACAAACAGAACGCCGTGAGGGCGAAAGCGAATCAAACCACAGTGGGTTCCAGCCATGAGCCTCGTACAGGTTCTCCCACTGGCTATCGTAATGATCGCGGGTCCACAGATACTCTCGACTATCTTCCTCGCCACGAGCGAACAGTGGCAAAAAACTCTGCGGCGTACGTCTTCGGCGCGTCTCTCTCGATCAGTCTCATCGTTATCATCGCATACTTCCTCGGGAACAGCTTCGGCGGCGGTGGCGGTCTACTCGGTGCGAGTGCAAGGGAATTGCTCTATCTCATCGTCTTCGTCCTCCTCCTCTACGCGGCGGTAGATACCTACCGAAAGCGGAACGTGTCTGAACCGCCGGAGTGGATGGGCAAGTTGACCAACGCGTCACCGCGGTTCTCGTTTCGACTGGGGTTCCTCCTGTTGGGGGTTTTCCCGACTAACATCCTCACCTCAATCAGTGTCGGCACCTATCTCGCGGCGAACGGTGCCCCGGTTACGGACGCGATTGGATTTGTCCTGCTCACGCTGTTCCTCCTGGCGATCCCGTCGCTCGGCGTGTTTCTGCTCGGAGAACGAGCGGAAACTGTACTCCCCGAAATCCGCGACTGGATGAACGACAACTCGTGGATTATTTCCGAGGCAGTGATTCTGCTCTTCGTCGTCCTGACGCTCCAGAACCTCCTCGGGTAAGACCGGTATTTTCGGACAAGACGAAACTGATCCTGGTATTCCTTCGTCGCACGGACTCGAATAGTGGTGGTACCGTGGGGCGGCGAAGCCGGTTTGTCTTCCGCACGATATTCCTGACTAACATGTCAGCTTGGGAATTGTTTATTACCACAGATGTCCGTTACACCGTATGCTCGGATGGAAAACCAGCCAGTCCGTACAATTGCACTGTCCGTATCCCCTGAGATGGTGTTTATATCCAGTAACAGCATAGTAACAATTGATCATGGACATCAACTGGACAGCTGTACTAACTGGATTCGTCATGACCCTCGCATTGGGGTTCATCAGCGGCCTCGTCTTCGTCGGATCGGGGGCTTCGATCGTACTCCTGTACTGGGGTGGGATCGGGCTCCTCGGCGGGCTTACCGCCGGATACTTCGCTGGCGGAACGATAGGGTCCGGTGCAATCCACGGCGGTATCGCCACCGTCTTTGGATCGCTGGTTCTGTTAGCCCTTGCGACGTTTACGACCCTGCTCTTCGGGGGCCTGGTCGCATCGTTCAGCGTGCTTGTGCTCGGCCTGCTGATGCTTGCGTTCTACGCCATTCCCGGTGCCCTGGGTGGCGCGATCGGCTCGTGGGCAAAGCACCGCCGGGTCACTCCGGAACCGACGGGAACCCGAGCCTGAATCGATCACTGGCGGCTCATACCGACTTTTTGTCGACTAGACGCGGCGAACGATGTTCACCGTTTCACAGCTCATATCCTCGAGTTCAGATATATTCCAGCGCCGTCTGTAACTCCTCAAATACACTAACGACCGCAGTCGGAAGCTCGCCCGTTGACAACCGCCTCGGCCAGCCGCCAACTGATTGCCGCTCGAGACCAGCCATCGAGCCGTTTGCCTACCCGTATCGACTGTTCGTTCACGGCCGCCAGTTTGGATCGTGTGCGGACTCTGGGGTCCGCCACTCTGAGTTTGCTTTCGGGGTCACGCTCGCTGCCCGTTTCTGGAACTGCTCTCCTCGTTCCGAACTCCGTCGCATGGCGATGTCTCGCACCCGCCTCACGGAACGCTACCGCGTGATGTAACCACGACTAAATCTATGTCATTAATCGACAACCCTTATGCGTACCGAGTCGGTTCGCTGAGACAAGATGGGACGTGAAAGTTGGTCCAGTCGGACAGGATTCATCCTGGCCGCGGTCGGAAGCGCCGTCGGCTTAGGGAATATCTGGCGGTTCCCGTGGATGACCGCGGAGAACGGCGGCAGCGCCTTTCTGTTAGTATATCTGCTTATCGTCCTTATCGTCGGGGTGCCGGGCTTGCTGGCCGCGTTCGTGATTGGACGCCGGTCAAACCGGAATCCGGTCGGGGCGTTCAAATCGCTCGCCGGATCGCGCATCTGGACGGCGCTGGGCGCGCTCTGTGTCGTCACCTCGATCGTACTACTGTCGTTCTACAGCGTTGTCGGCGGGTGGATCCTTCGCTACTTCCTCGAGAGCGCGACGGGTGCCTATTTCGCGGCTCCCGAGACCCACTTCGCGGCGATCAGCTACGGTGCCGAAGCGTTCGGGTACCAGCTCGCCGTCCTCGCAATCACGTCCCTGATCATCGCTGCGGGGATCAGACGCGGCATCGAGGCGACGACGAAGGTGATGATGCCCGGCATCGTCGTCTTACTCATCGGACTTGCGGTCTGGGCGGCCCAGCAGCCCAACGCGACGCAGGGATACGAGTTCTACCTTAGGTTCGACGGTACCTACCTCGCGGAGAATTTCCTGTCGATACTGGGGGCCGCTGCTGGCCAGGCACTGTTCACTCTCTCGATCGGCAGCGGAACGATGATCACCTACGCCTCCTACGTCGACGACGATCGTTCGCTGCCCCTCGACGCCTCAGCCATCGCTGTATTTAATCTCGGTATCGGCATCGTGGCCGGACTCGTGGTGTTTCCGTTGTTGTTCTCGTTCGCATCGGGACCCACTGGGGGCGGTCCCGGTGCCCTGTTCGTTGGGATCGCCGGCGCGTTCGCGAGCCTGCCCGGCGGACGACTCCTCGGCGCGGTCTTCTTCCTCGTGGTTCTGCTCGCCGCCCTCACGAGTCTGGTCAGCATGCTCGAGATTCCGGTTTCGCTCCTAGTCGACGAGTTCGATCTCGAGCGGTCAACGGCGACCGGCGGGCTCTTCGCGCTGGTCGCACTGACCGGCGGCGTGAACGCGTTCAGCCCCGCAGTGTTTACGTTATTCGCGGACCAGCTCGTCAATCTGCTTCTGGTGCTAGGCCTGACCGGGTTCATGGTGTACGCGGCCTGGGTACTCGGTCCAGCCGCAATCGAGGAGTACCTCAAAGGCGCGGGACCGATCTCGCGCCCACTGGTAATCCCGTGGCGATACGCGATTGGGACACTCTTCCCGGCGTTCCTCCTCTTTACGTTCTACGCCGACGTCACAGCCCTCGTCGGGCTTTCAGTCGGCAGAGGGTCGTTGTTGGTCACGTCGCTGGTGACGCTGCTAGTACTCGTGGTAGTGGCCTGCCGCTCCGTCTCCGAAACTCGACCGCAACTGAACGAGAGTGCGGACTGACTGAGAGGGCGGGTAATGCAAACAGTACCGGCCGGAGTGACGGAGATGATGTACTGTTGAGGCAACGGAAGCGGCCACGGTACTCGACCGGACGAGTCTCTCGTGTATCTTGTTGGTCGAGTTCAACGCGAAATATCCGCCTCGAGGACGTCGAACTGAACGCCGAGGCAGTCGACCGAAACAGTTTCGAGGTTGTCGTCGACGTAGTCGAACCCATGGGGAGCATCTCGTACGTCCACAAAGGAAACAAGGCGAGTGCCTCGGGGCTTGACCTGAGGCGGACGGAACGCCAATCGTGTCCGACCAGTATGGGTGGGCGCTGGCTGAGGCCATCGGCGCTTCCGCGGCGCTCGCCGAACGAGCGACCACACATGGAGACATCGACGTGGTCGACCGCCTACGGGAGGAACCGACGGTTCCTCGCGTGTACAGACAGCTACCGCGGCCCCGCCGGTCTCTGGTACGAGAAGCGCCTCGCGGCCGATGATACCGGTCTCGTTGTCCTCGACCCGCCGGACGTCGAACCCGACTCCCATCCCGCCAGTGCCTTCTATGAGTGCTGGCGTTCCGCACAAGAGGCACAGCGTGACGACCGCCCTTTCGCGACCACGAACACAAATGACTGACCGATACGACATGGATCCGACCGTACTGCTCCCGCCGAAGCCCGATCGGCGGTGGACTATCGCCAAGCAACTCGGCATCGACACGGCCGTCGTGCGTTTCTGGGGCGTCGAGAACTGGTGGAAGTACGACACGCTCCAGCGCACCGTCACCCGCTTTGAGGACCACGGCTTCTCACTGGACGTCGTCGAGGATCGCCCGCCGATGGAACAGACCGTCCTCGGACGAGACGGCCGCGACGCGGAAATCGAGACGGTAAAGACGCTACTCGAGAACATGGGACGGCTCGGGATCGATACCTACTGCTGGGTGTGGACCGAGAACCCGCTCGGCGTCGTCCGGACCTCGGACTCGCTGCCGGGTCGCGGCGACTCCCAGCGCATCGGCTACGACCACGAATGGACGGAACGCGCGCCCGAGCACGAGGCCGCCGACATCACGGCGGCAGAACTCTGGGAGAACCTGGAGTACTTCCTCGAGGAAGCCGTTCCCGTCGCCGAGGAGTACGGCGTGAACCTCGCGCTCCACCCGGACGATCCGCCGACCTCACCCGTCCGCGGGGTTCCGCGAATCGTCCAGTCCGTCGAGGACTACCGCCGTATCCTCGAGCTCCACGACAGCGAGCGCCACGGCGTCACGTTCTGTCAGGGGAACGTCTCCGCGATGGAAGCCGACATCCCAGCGACGATCCGCGAATTCGGCGACCGGATTCACTTCGTCCACTTCCGCGATGTCGAGGGCAGCGAGCGAAATTTCGTCGAGACGTGGCACGACGAGGGACCGACCGACATGAAAGCCGCCATCGAGGCCTACCAAGAAGTCGGCTTCGACGGCCCCATTCGTCCCGACCACGTCCCGCGGATGGTCGGCGAAGAGGACCGCGAGGACGCGATGGCCGGCTACACCGATATGGGTCGGCTGTTTGCGATCGGCTACATCAAAGGACTGCTCGAATAGCGACTCAGGACTTAGACCTTCACAGAGATGACACTCGAGACCATCGCAGTCACGGGCGGCAACGGGAAGATCGGCGAGGTGATCCTCGCACACCTGAACGAACACGGCTACGAGACGGTCAACGTCTCCCGCGGCAGACGGCGCGAGGAGGAGGCAGACAAATACATCACGACGGATCTCTTGGACGCAGGGGAGACCTACGGCGCGCTCGCGAAGACTGATGTGGACGCCGCCGTTCACATGGGGACGATTCCGAACCCGTACAGCAACCCCGACTTCCGGGTGTACGAGAGCAACGTGATGTCCGCAACGCACGTCTTAGAGGCCGCCGAGGGGCTCGGACTCGAGTCGGTCGTCCTCCCCTCGAGCATCAACGTCATGGGCAGCGAACACCAAGAGCGGCCGGCTGACGTGCGATACGTCCCGATCGACGAAGAGCACCCGCGGACGCCCGACGACCCGTACGGCATCGCCAAGCATGCGATGGAGGTGACCGCTGATGGCGTCGCCCGGCGTCCCTCGACTGATCTCACTATCGCATCACTGCGGTATCCGTGGGTGATGACAGATGAGGAGATGCGTGAAAATTTCATCGAACGGGACCGCTCGCTGGCTGCACTCCACGATGTCCACCCCGCGACCGGCCGCGACGTCCTGTTCTCGTATCTCACCCTCGACGATGCGGCGTCTATCGCTCGAAACGCCGTCGAGGCCGACTTCGACGGCCACGAAGCGTTCTGGGCGGTCGCCAGCGATACAACCGCCAACGTGCCGACGGCCGACCTCGTCGAAGCGTTCTATCCCGATGCGGAACTGCACGAGACGCCCGAAGATCGCGACGCTATCGTCGACCTCTCGAAGGGGCGCGAGCTCCTCGGCTGGGAGCCCGAACACAGCTGGCGCGATCTGTCAGCGTAGTTGCTACAGGATTCGGTCGGTTCGACGACAGCGGTTGCCCTGCGAACGATGCCGTCCGAAACGCATCGGGTACTCGGTGTCTTGAAGTGACAGTCGTCGAGAAATAGGGCATGTGCGTTACCGGCTACGAACTCTTCGCTGTCCCGCCGCGGTGGCTCTTTCTCAAACTCGAGACGAGCACCGGCCTCGTCGGCTGAGGCGAGCCGATCGTCCAGGGGCGACTCGAGACGGTCAAGACTGCCGTCGACGAGTTCGTCAGTGGGTACCTCCTCGGGAAAGATCCGTTAGCGGCCGAACGCCAGTGGCGGACGATGTATCGGGGCGGATACTACCGCGGTGACCCGATCTTGATGAGTACCCTGTCCGGGATCGACCACGCCCTGTGGGACATCAAGGGGAAACACTACGGGGCACCGGTCAACGAACTGCTCGGCGGACAGGTCCGAGACCGGGTGCTGGTCCACCAGTGGATCGGCGGCGAGGACGAAGAGGAGATCGCGAAAGCGGCGATCACCCGTCGCAATCAGGGGTACAAAGCCCTCAAAATGAACGCGACCGCCGAGTTCCGTGCCCTCGAGCCACCGGGTGCAGTCGAACGGGCGAGACGGCGCGTCGCCACCGTTAGAGACGCCGTCGGCAACGATCTCTATCTCGGCGTCGACTTCCACGGGCGCGTCTCGAAGCAAATGGCCCGCCGCCTCGTCGAGGCACTGGAACCGTACGGGCTGATGTTCGTCGATCAACCGGTGTTGCCGGAACACTCGGAGTATCTCTCAACGCTTGCCGAGCGGACGACCGTCCCCGTCGCGACCGGCGAGCGGTTCTACTCACGGTACGATTTCAAACCGCTTCTCGCGGAGGGTGCAGTCACGGTCATCCAGCCCGACGTGACACACGTCGGCGGCATCACGGAACTACGGAAGATCACGACGATGGCCGAGGCATTCGACGTGGCCGTCGTTCCGCACTGTCCGTTGAGTCCGATCGCCTTCGCAGCGAATCTGCAAGTAGTCTTCTCCTCGCACAACGCCGTCATGCAGGAACAGGATCTGTCGCTGCACGACCCCGAGGAGAGCGTCGGTCTCCAGTACTTAGAAGACCCGGAGACGTTCGAGTTCGACGACGGCTACGTCAGTCGCCCGACCGAACCGGGGTTGGGAATCGACGTAGACGAGCCGTACGTCCGCGAACAGTCACGGGCCGACGTGAAGTGGTACAACCCGTCTGGCGTCACGAAGACGGCGGGATCGCCGAGTGGTAGATCTGTTTCGATTGGGCACCCCGTCTATGATACCCATTTCGACGTTCGATCGGGACTCGAGTCCGCCAGTTCTCGCCTCTCGTTGCCGGCCCGGCACAGTCTCATGTGGGTCCCTCCCCTCGAGAACTCGGCAGCCTGCCGGGCCGGTGGAGAAACGCTCGACGGTCTCGGACCGAGCGCGTTCCTCGCGAGTGCGTCATTCGCGCGTTGAGTCCCCTTCTGCCGATCGATGAGTATATGTGGTATAACGCGTTACAAGAGATATAACGAATGGCCGTCGAAGTCCGACTCCCACTCCCTGACGAGCAAGTCTTTCGGTACGGGGCGATGGACGAGGCGCTCGAGATACTCGCCCGTAACCCGACCGAGGAATTCTCGAACCGAGATCTCCAGCGACTGACCGGTTACGGCGGTCCCAGCGTTTCGAAGGCGCTCTCCCTCCTCGAGACGATGGGACTCGTCGTCAGGCGCGACCCGGGGAATCGGACCCTCTATCGGATCGACGAACGCCGGCTTCACGATGCCGACGACCCGCTTCTCGAAATCCCGCAGGCAGAGTTTCGCGAACCGCTCGGACGATTCGTCGAACGAGTAGACGACGAAGTGTCCTCGATTGCTGGAATCCTCTGTTTCGGCAGCGTGGCACGCGGCGAGGCGGACCGCGCGAGCGATGTCGACCTCTTCGTCCTCGTTGACGAGGGCGAGGATCCGGTTTCGGTGCGACGAACCGTCTCGGACATCGTTCGCGATCTCGAGGAAGAACCGATCGAGGGCGATCGGTACGAGTTCGATGTCTTCGTCGAATCGCCCGAGAGCGCCCGTAAGCGCGGCGAAGATTTGCGCCCCATCCTACAGGAGGGAATTACCCTCACCGAGAGCGAGACGTTCCGGCGGGTAAAGCGCGACGTCTTCGGGGTGGACGGATGACATCGAAGGAACTCGAGGCGGCGCTCGCGGACGCGGAAGACGCGTTCCAGCGAAAGCCCGAGAATCCGGAGGTCGGACTCGAGCACGTCTCCGATCCAGCCGTCCTCCAGTTGCGGAAGGCATGTCGACTCCTCGACGCCGCCGGCTTCCTTCTCGATCGAAACGGCCACTTTACCGTCATCATCGAGAGTTCTTTCGTCGCAATCGAACGCTCGATCCAGTTCTACGTCGAGGAGAAGGGGTACGACGTTGCCGGGCAGCGCCACACCGAAGTGTACGATCTGGGAGTCAGAGCTGGCCTCTTCTCGCGGGACGTTGCTGAACGACTCGAGGAGCTCTGGATCGAGAACCGGTCGGAGTCGTACTATCGCACCGGCGTCGCAGGCGAGTATCGGGCGCGAACGATCTACGAGCTCGCGGCGCAACTTCACGACGAGATCGTCCAATTGACCCGGACCCGGGACTGCCTCTACGAGTAACCGCGGCCGATCCCCTAAGTACGATGAGGGGAACACATCCGGAATGCGTGTTGAGGAGATGATGAGTCCGTCGAAACATTCCTCGAAAGACACGTCGAAAACGGACGCCACGATCTACCGTGGCGCGACCCGGACGCGTCGCCCTTCGAAACCGATCGGTGAGGTGATCGAACCGCTGGGGCTGCAAAAATGGACGGAGAACGTCAGGCACGCTTCGCCCAACTCCGCGCGTCACATCGGTCGCGCACCCGACTCGCGATCGGAACTCCTCGGATTGACGGAGTCAGCGAGTACACCGCCGCCTCGGTGCTGGCACACGGACGGGAGTCGCAGGACGGTAGAAACCCACACCGGATTGGAGCCTGGCGCCTCGAGTTGTCAGCCCAGCGTTACACGTCGGATCGGAATTCGGCTCTCCCCTCGACCTCCGTCTCCGGTTCGAAACGCAACAGTGCACCGGCGTGTTCACCCTCGTCCTTGCGGCTCCCGTCGGTCAGCGCCGTGGTCACGTACGCGTCCGTATACCCAGGTCCCCCGAAGGCGATCGAGGACGCTTTTCGTGCGGGAACTTCGATGCGATCGACTTCCTCGCCGGCTGGATCGTATCTGACTACACAACTCCCGTTCCACCGTGCAGACCAGAGATAGCCGTCAGCATCGACGGTCATCCCGTCCGGGATACCGGCTTCGTCCTGTACGTCGACGATCACCTCGCGGTTCGTGATGGCACCGGTTTCGGGGTCGTAGTCGAACTGGGAGATGCAGTTTCCGTCCGAGTCAGTGAAGTAGAAATGGCGCTGATCGGGTGAGAACCCCATGCCGTTGGGGAGCCCGACATCGTCGAGGACGCGCGTCACCGATCCGTCGGTATCCAGTCTGTACAGTCGGCCCGGCCGTTCCTCTGTCGGCATCGTTCCGCAGAAAACCCGACCGCGCGGGTCGGCGATGACATCGTTGAATCGGGAGTCGGCTTCGCCGTCGATCTCCGCGACAGTTGTCGTCTCACCGTTGACCAGACGCTCGATTCGGCCGCCATCCTCGAACAGCAACAGTCCCTCGTCTTGGATGGTGAACCCGCCGATGACGTCCGTCTCGTAGCGCTGCGTATGGGTATCCGTTGCGGGGTCGTAGCTGAACAACCGACCGTTGGGGATGTCGACCCAGTAAAGCAATTCTTCGTCCGGGTGCCACACGGGACCTTCACCCGTGTGACACCGATAGTCCGCGGCGACTGTCATCGGCGACATATACGGTTCCACTACCGTGAAACATCAAAGGTCTTACTCAGCGCGTTCGGCGTTCCGATCACCGACTGTACTTTTTCGCCACGCTGCCCCTTCACAGAAGTCTATTCGGAAGGGGATGCTTGGGACCCGCTCCGACGTTTTTTCGAGGTCTCCGATACCACGAGCAGGGCTCGCTACCCGTCTCGCCGAGTACCGATCCAGCGCGATGGTTCCTCGAGGTACGGGTTCCCGGACACGGCATACTGCAGAGTCACACTAGACCGTGGCTGCAGACAGTCCACTGAGACACAACAAGGCCCTCCGCTAAGACCATTGTATGCATTTAGCGGTTCTATATACAACTACGATGGAGAGGTAGCGGTGTTGTTCGCATTTAGTGCCGGTAGATTCAACTATGTCGGATCAATAGAGCAGTTACGTGCATGAAGAGGATCGAAGTTCAAGACACGGCACCTGGCGAACTCATTTCCTACGGGAGAGAGTCATACTACAAGCCGGATCCACTGCCGCCCTCACGAGACCTCACGGTAGATGCAGACTTCTATGACCTGCTCGCCGACGCCACGTTTTGGCTCGGCAAACTCAGCGGCGTCAGTCTCGAACTCGACTTTCTGCCCGTCCTCTACACGTCGCTTCTACGGAAAGAAGCGATGGAATCCGCTGAGATCGAGGGCGCTGATGTCGACTATAACGCACTCTACAGCCTCGAGACGCGAAATCTCGACGAAGCTGAGGACGAATATGCTATCGGACCAACGAGTGACACAGATACCAAGGACACGCAGGAAGTCCTCAACTACGAACAGGCTATCGAAGACGGTATTGAGAGACTCGACAGCGGGGGAGAAATTTCCGTGTCGCTTCTTCACGATCTCCACGAAACGTTACTTACGGACGTCCCGGACGACCGCGTCGATACGGATACGATTGGTGCCTACAAGGCGGTCCCGAACCACCTCGGAGACTTTCTCCCACCAGTTCCGGTCGAAGTTGACGGGCTGATGGACGCACTGGTGACCTACTACCGGACCGGCGGGAGCTATCACACGCTCGTAGACATCGCGCTCTTCCACTACCAGTTCGAAACGATCCACCCGTATGGCGACGGGAATGGACGGCTCGGTCGTCTGCTCATCACACACCAACTGTACGATAGTGGCCTTCTCGAGCGCCCGAACCTCTATCTCAGCGAATACTTCAATCGAAACAAAGCCGCGTATGTCGACCGCATGGACGCTGTCCGATCCCGCGGCGACTGGGAAAAATGGCTCTCGTTTTTCGTGAAAGGAGTTGCCCAGCAGGCAGAAGAGTCCGTTACGCGAACGCTGGCATTAGACGAGCTACGACGCAGTTACGAGGCGGAGTACGGTGGCGTCCAGTACGCGAAGAATCGCTTAGCGTGCAGCCTCTTCGAACAGCCGTACCTAACGACCAAGACAGTCGCCGAGAGGCTCGATATCGAGCGATCGACCGCGTACCGTGCGATTGACACCCTGGAAGCAGAAGGTGTTTTAGAGGAAGTGACGGGCAACGATCGAAACAAGGAGTATCGGGCGAAGGAAATATTCGACATTCTCGAGCGGCCGCCCCAGACGTACTGAGCTTTCTTGACCTCCTCCCGCGCCTAAAGTCGCGGGAGGAGGTCAAAAACCGCTGTTACCACTCTGCGACGCTACCGTCGTCGTGTCGCCAGACTGGATTGTGCCAGTCGTGGTCGCTCTCGGCTTGCTCTCGAACATGTTCTTCGTCGATTTCGATACCGAGCCCGGGCTCGTCCGGAATCTGGACGTAGCCGTCGTCGTAGTCGAAAACGGACGGATCGGCGAGGTACTCGAGTACGTCGCTGGTCTCGTTGTAGTGGATGTTCAGGCTCTGTTCCTGAATGAACGCGTTGTGCGAGCAGGCGTCCACTTGAAGGCAGGAGGCGAGTGCGATCGGTCCGAGCGGGCAGTGGGGGGCCATCGCCACGTCGTAGGCTTCGGCCATCGCCGCGATTTTCTTGACTTCCGTGATCCCGCCGGCGTGGCTGAGATCGGGCTGAATCACGTCGACGGCACCGTTCTCGAACACCTGCTTGAAATCCCACCGGGAGAACATCCGCTCGCCGGTGGCGATCGGGATCGTCGTGTGAGATGCGATCTCCGGCAGTGCGTCGTTGTGCTCCGGTAGAACCGGCTCTTCGACGAACATCGGTTCGTGGGGCTCCAGCTTTTCGACGAGCCGTTTCGCCATCGGTTTCGAGACGCGGCCGTGGAAGTCGACGCCGATGTCGACCTCGTCGCCGACGGCCTTGCGAACCTCGCGGAGCCGCGTGACGGCGGCCTCGATCGTCGCGGGATCGTCGACGCGTTCGATCTCCTCCGTCGCGTTCATCTTGAGCGCTGTAAAGCCCGCTTCGACCTGCGCTCGAGCCTGTTCGGCGACGTCGGAGGGGCGGTCGCCACCGATCCACTGGTAGACCCGAATCCGATCCCGAGTTGCGCCGCCGAGCAGGTCGTGGACCGGGACACCCAACTGTTTGCCCTTGATGTCCCACAGCGCCTGATCGATGCCTGCGATGGCGCTCATGAGCACTGGGCCGCCGCGATAGAAGCCGCCGCGGTACATCGCCTGCCAGTGGTCCTCGATCCGTCGTGGGTCCTTCCCGAGCAGGTAGTTCTCGAGGAGTTCCTCGACTGCGGTCCGGACGGTCTTTGCGCGACCCTCTACGACCGGCTCGCCCCAGCCAACCGTTCCGTCAGCCGTTTCAACACGCAAAAACAGCCACCGCGGTGGTACTTCGAAGAGTTCGTAATCGACGATTTCAGACATTCCGGCTCTTGCAGAGCCTTTCCGGCTGTTTCGTTTAGTCGTTTCGGACGGTACTGCCCGACGATGAGAGAGAACCGGAGCGATCCCTCGAGTTTGTCGTTGAACCGCTTATCGGCCACGCGTCTCGGAGGAGAGGTATCTATCCCTTGGTCCGAATACGGCCGACACGACTAACAGCGATCTACCCCCGGCGTCGGCGGTTGCTGTCGTTTGTGTCGGGTTCGGACACACCACTCGTCGAGCCGGTCGACGAGTTCCGGATCGACCTCGAGCCGCTCCGCAACGGTCGCTATCTCCACCTCCTCGTCGAAGCGCAGTCGAAGAATGCGATCGACGGTTTCCGGCGGGACAGCTACCTGTTCGATTGCTGACTGCCCGGCGTACAGCGGCGACCCCACCGTTTCGACGGTGAGGTCCTCGGGAATCCCGATGTGGCGTGCGAGCGCTCGCACTTCGGTTCGGTAGAGATCGCCGAACAACAGGCAGTCCGCCGCCGTTTCACCGTGTTTCGTCGCGGATCCGAGGAGGTACCGCGTGCGATCGATCGGGCCGACGACGAGGGCATTCGACGTGTTCGAAACGTAATAGGTACAGGCCATTCGGAGCCGTGACAGCACGTTGTTCGTCGCGAGTACGTCGTCGACCGGCCCGTCCGATTCGCCGAGTGTTTCCTGAACGGCGGCCAGTACCGGCTGGAGCTGGAGTCGGCTATGATCGATCCCCAGTGACTTGGCGACGGCTTCCGCGTTTCGAGCGATTCCCTCGTGACTGATGAACGCCGGCATCACGAGCCCCGTCACGCGGTCCGCGCCGATCGCATCGACGGCGATCGTCGCTGCGACCGCCGTTTCGACACTCCCGTCCAGTCCCACGACGAGGCCGTCCGCGCCGGCGTCGGCGATCAGTTGTTCGAGAAACGCGGGGAGCCGTTCGCGAAGGGTCATCAACGCCTCGTCGGTCGTCGCGAGCCCGTCCGAATCGCGGGGGAGATCCCTGACGGCCGTGTCGGAACCGGTCGCCGTCATCGTTCCGTCAGCAGGAGACGAACTGGAGCAGTAGTCGGACGACGGTCGCGCGGGTCGACCGGCCGGGAACGGCTCGAGACCGGGCCGAAAGCCGTGGTGGAAGACGGATAGATCATCGTTCAGGTTACGAGAAACTGATCACGAGATATAATGCTTTCTAGCCGAATCCTTGCCCACTTGTGAATCGATAGGAGAATATATTATAATATATATGTGGTAGAAGACTATCTTGCTGTAGAAGCGTTTCTTTATTCGAGTGCTCAGTCAGGCAGTAGGACTGCGATTCGATTCGAGCGTTTTGCGCCCAATGCAACACTGACTGAGAGACCGGTCGAGGGGAGGACAAGCGTGCTCGAAGTTCCACCAACGTCGGCCGCGGGTGTGACCCGCAGCACCCTAATCGCGTCGACCGTGGTTCCTCGAGGTGCTTCGCACTCGGAAGGCCGAACGATGATCGAATTACGACGATTCCCGGTCGCACTCGGTGCTCGTGGCGTTGATGAGATCTGCCGCCGAACTGATTTCTGCGAATTCGCCCTCGAGGTGGGCGAGAGCCGTTTTGTGGACCAGCGACGGGTCGAAGCGCTCCCCGTCGAACGTCCGACCGAACGTCGCCGTCGCGTCCCGAACGAGGGTAACATCGAACCCTCGATTCTCCGCCATTCGGGTCGTCGTCGAAACGCAGTGATCCGTCGTCAGGCCACAGATTACGAGCGAGTCGACACCCTGTTCGCGTAGCCACGACTCCAATTCAGTGTCGACGAAGGCCCCGTTGACCCGTTTGACGAACTCGGGCTCGCCGTCTCGAGGGGCGAGTTCCGATTTGAATTCGAATCCCGGCTGGTCGCCACGAAGCGGCGACTCCGCTTCCGTCGAATCGTGCCGAACGTGGGCGATCGGCGAGCCGGCAGTCCGCCAGTGGGAAAGCAGCCGGGCCGCGTTTGCTTCCGCGTTCGGATTGTTGCGACTCCCCCAGACCGGATCGTCGAACCCCTGCTGGAAGTCGATGAGTACGAGGGCCATGCGGGCCAAAGTATCGGTCATCTTTGATCACCGCGTGACCGCGTGACTCGACGATTCGAGGAGATACTCCGATTTAGGATGGGTTCGGGTTACGGTAATCGGACACTCGCTCGGCGATTCGGTATCGGTTTCGGTCAGCATGTACTGCGGCCACTCGCGGTCGCCCTCGTTGCCCCAATCGCCGAGGTCGGCGTGGGGACAGACGCCGTCGTAGTCCTCGAGTCGGTCCTGAATCACGTCTCGGGCGTGCTGGCCGGCCTCGGTGTCGCCGGTGACGTTCAACTCCTCGAACAGCGCGCGGGGCTGGAACGTGATCTCGAGGCCGACCGGACAGTAACGGCTCTTTCGGTCCTCGTAAAACGGGGCGCGACAGGTCGGGAACATCGGCTCGCCGCCGAAGCAAAACTCCCAGTGAGGGTCGTCGGGCTCGGTCGGGATCCGGTCAGGCCACGGCTCCGGATCGTGGACGTGGAGAAACTGGAGGATGTGCCAGAG
The DNA here is from genome assembly GCF_059162405.1 of Natrinema sp. CRL1. NCBI lineage: Archaea > Methanobacteriati > Methanobacteriota > Halobacteria > Halobacteriales > Natrialbaceae > Natrinema > Natrinema sp. CRL1. The sequence goes on from NZ_JBLVOY010000008.1 coordinate 15,151, forward strand.
CGCGCGGTGGTACTCCGCCTCGGACAGGCTGTCTTCGGGCGGTTTGAAAAACGTCACTAACGACGCGCGCTCGCTGTGGTCCCGATACGTCTCGAGGTACTCGAGCAACGTTCGACCCAGCTCAAGCAGGGCGTCTTTGTCGGTCATCGACGGGACGGCCGTGTACAGCGGCTCGCCGTTCTGGACGGACTCGACGCCGAAGAAACAGGGGAACGGACTGTCGTTTCGCTCGCCCAACAGCCCATCGCGAAACGACTCCCAGTGGGCCGCGACCCAGTCGGGTGCCCCACCGGATTCGACGCGTGCCGCCACGGTCGCTTGGTCGTTGAGCGTGCCGACGACGGAATCGGTCATCGACTAGAATTCGATCCGTTCCGTCCTTTTAGGTATCGGTTCCCACGAGTGCGGCACAGCCGCGAGCGTCTACTCATGGTCGCGCGTCGGTCGCATCCTCGCGGTGTTCCTCGAGCGAAAGATCGATCTCATTTGCCTGTTCTCGGATCTCGGCTGCGTCGACGACGGTAACCTCGCCGTCCTCGAGGAGGACCTCCCCGTCGACCATGGTAAACGCTACGTCATCGCCGTGAGCGCCGAAGACGAGATGCGAGAGCGGGTCGTGCAACGGCGTCGCTCGAGTCAGATCGGTATCCAGCCCGATGATGTCGGCACGCCATCCCTCGCGGAGTGCGCCGAGGCGGTCGAATCCGGCCGCCTTCGCGCCGTTTATCGTTGCCATCTCGAAGAGCGCCTCGGCCGGTGCGGCGACCGGATCCAGCCCGTCGACTTTCTGGAGGAGGCTCCCCTGGCGCATCTCCGTGAACGGGTCGAGCGTGTTGTTACACGGCGGGCCGTCGTTGCCGATCGCGACGTTGATCCCCCGCCCGAGGTAGTCGGTGATCGGCGCGATCCCGCTCGCGAGTTTCATGTTCGACGACGGGCAGTAGGTGACGTGGGTGCCCGTCTCCGCGAGCAGCTCGCGTTCGCTCTCGTCGGTCCAGACGCAGTGTGCGAGGACGACATCGTCGCCGGTGAGGCCGACTTCATCTAGCCAGTGGATGTTCCGCATCCCGGTGTCGTCCTCGACGGTCTCGATCTCGCCGCGGTTTTCGCTGGCGTGGGTGTGGATCCGAACCCCCTCGTACTCGTCCGCGAGGGCTCGAGCCCCGCGTAGACATTCCTCGCTGCAGGAGACGGCAAAGCGCGGCGTTACCGCATACCGGATTCGGTCGTCGAACGCCCCGTGGTACTCCTCGATCAGCCGCCGACTCTCGGCCAGCGCCTCGTCGGTGTCCTCGAGCAGGCCGTCCGGCGACCGTTGGTCCATCAGGACCTTCCCAAGGATGCCGCGAATCCCGATCTCGCCGGCCGCCTCAAACGCGCGCTCGGCGTGGTTGACCGAGAGGTGATCGATGCAGGTCGTCGTCCCGCTCTCGATCATCTCGAGGTAGCCCAGTTTCGCCGCGATCTCCATCTCTGCGGCCGAGAGCGACGCTTCCATCGGCAGAACGTACTCGAACAGCCACTCGAGCAGTTCCGAATCGTCGGCGATGCCGCGACCGAGGCTCTGGACCGAATGGAGGTGGCCCCCGACCAGTCCCGGCAGGAGAATATCGTACGACTGCTCCTCGCGGTCCGGGTACCGATCGCGGAGTTCGTCGTATGGGCCGACGGCGGCGATTCGAGAGCCGTCGACGACGACCGCCCCATTCTCGATGACGGTGTCCGCGTCGGCGATGACCGTTCCGGAAAGTAGCATATCACCCGAGAATCCAGTCCGACGGGCAAAACGGTTTGGACTACGGCCGACCGTGGCGTCTGCGGGGTGCCGCTACTGTCTCGGTAGGCATCTCGGATCTCGGTTTGCCTCGGCAACTCTTGACTCGCGATACCGTCCCGAGCGGGTTCGACGCGGCGAGAGTGACTGTTTAAGACCGGATCGAAGTCGGTTCGATTGTCGGCAGAACTTACCCACCCTTAGTGTGTATAACCGTTTTATCGATGTCGTTGTCGCGATATAATCGAACGATCCCTAACCGCATGGCGGCGGCGATGTTCCGGCCCTCGATACCTAAGTACGAAGAGCGTGTACGGTGCTTGTACGACGATGAGTACGATTGATTTATCGCAACGACAACGACGAACGCTTACTGAACTCGTCAACGAGTATCAGGCGACCGACTCGCCGGTTTCGGCGACGGACCTCGCAGACACGCTCGACCGCAAGCCGGGCACGCTTCGGAACCAGATGTCGTCGCTCCGCTCGCTCGACCTCGTCGAAGGAATCCCCGGGCCCAGCGGCGGGTACAAACCGACTGACACCGCCTACGAGGCTCTCGATCGAGAGCCGCTTGCCGACGCCGAATCAGTCACCCTCGCGCGCAACTACGACCGCGTCACGGCGACCGTCGACACGATCGATTTCACGACGGTTCACAATCCGGATCTCTGTCGAGCGCAAGTCCACTTTCAGCAGTCGGTCCGGGGCTTCGAGAAGGGCGACGAGATCGCGATCGGACCGACGCCGGTCGCGAACCTCGTCCTCGGCGGTGTGATCGTCGCTGTTAACGAGAGCGAAAACATGGTGATCCTCGATGTCGCTCTCTTGGAGGCACCGATGGAGGGGGACGGGACGGAACCCGCCTGAGAGTCGCGAGCGCATCGAACTGTTGTGCGTCGACGATTACCGAGTTACCGCGGTGTCTGCCGATATCTCGTCGGTTAATCCAGTCCGATAGGCGGTTCGAGAGCGGGATGTAGCGGTGATTGCTCTGTCCGAACGCTGAGAGATCCAACGCGAGCGGACACGCTGTCCGACCTGTCGTCGGTGGTCCGTTCGGGCGATGCCAGTCAAATCGGGACCTAATCAATTAGACTAACTGGTTAGACTAACCAGATTGATGGAACTATTCGTTCACGTAGCCACGCTGACTACCGGCTCTCGACCTCGTTTACCGGTCGCTCGAACGAACGACTCACCTCTGAGCAACGCCTTCACACAAAGCGGGGCGCGGAGAGGAAGATTTATGGCTGACTGACTGGTTAGTCAGTGCATGGGCCAGCTATCGCAGAAACGACCGTGGCTCGCAGCGCTGCTTGCGGCACTCGTGACCGGTCTCGGCCACCTCTATCTCCGTCGGTGGCGTCGCGCGGTCGGATGGCTCGCCGCGTCTTTCGTGACGACCGCGCTATTCGTCGACCCGGCCGCATTCGACGCGTTCGTTGCCGGTAGTTTTGGCCGCGAGACGCTGATCGCGATCGCGCCGATGTTCGTCGTCATCGGCCTCAGTATCGTTGACGCGTATCTCCTCGCTCGAGCACAAACCGACGGCACTGTCGCCGGCTCGGGCGACGGCACCGATGCGGACACGGTCGCCTGCCCTCACTGCGGGAACGAGCTCGATCCGGATCTCGAGTTCTGTCATTGGTGTACGAACTCGGTTGCGGATATCGATCGCGACCGCTCGGACCCGATGGACGAGGATCGCTGACGACCGCTGGATCAGCCGACGGAAACCGCGGTTGCAGTGGGACGTGACGACCGCACTGTTGGCCTCCGATTATTCTGAGCGACAACCCACCGACGACACTCTAGCCAGATATTCAACGCCTAGTCGTGTATTTTAATAGGTCTCTTCTCATAACTAGTTATGGACCACAGACAGATGCTGGAGACGACCCGTACCTACGTCGCACGCATTACGAATCACGAAGAGGTCCGTAACGACCTCGACCAGTGTGGGTTCTCCGCATCCAAACTGTGGAACGTCGGTCGCTACTACATCCAAGGTCGGTGGGACGACGACGAAATTCCCGACGAGGCCGAACTGAAATCGGAGTTGAAAGACCACGAACGCTATAGTGACCTGCATTCTCAGTCAAGTTCGCTCGAGACGGCGAAGCCGTCTCGTGATGCCAATGAGCTTCGCTCATTGAGCACAGCGAGTTCTCGAAGAACTTGCTGAGGCGTTTATCGGCTGGTACAACTCCGACGACGGTAACAACCCACCGGGCTACCGGAAACGTGGCGACGCCCACCCGCGTTCCACTGTCACGTGGAAGAAACGGGCTATCAAGCACGACGACAAACACGGCCAACTCCGCCTCTCGAAAGGGTTCAACTTGAAAGAGAGTCGGTCTGACTTCATCCTCGCGGAGTACGAAACCCGCCCCGACGTAGAGGTCGAGAATATCCAGCAGGTGCGTGCCGTCTGGAACGGAGACGAGTGGGAACTGCATCTCGTCTGCAAGAAAGAGATTCCAGTCGAAGACGCACCCGGCGACAAGACAGCAGGTATCGATCTCGGTATCACGAACTACCTCGCCATCGACTACGAAGACGGCCCTTCGGAGTTGTATCCGGGGAACGTGCTGAAAGAGGACAAGCACTACTTCACCCGCGAAGTGTATCAAACTGAAAGCGAGAACGGGCCGTCAAAACGTGCGCGAAAAGCCCGAAAGAAACTCTCCCGACGCAAAGACCACTTCCTCCATACCCTCTCGAAACACATCGTTCAGCGGTGTGTCGAAGAAGGCGTAGAAGAGATCGCGGTTGGTGACCTCAGCGGTATCCGCAAAGACGAGAACGGTGACTCACGGAACTGGGGCCAGTCGAGGAACAAGAAACTCCACGGATGGGAGTTCGACCGATTCGCTCGCCTTCTCGAATACAAGACCGAGGAACATGGCATCCTCGTTGACCGCGTAGATGAGGAGAACACGAGCAAGACGTGTTCGTGTTGCGGGCAGATTCGAGATAGCAACCGCGTGGAGCGCGGTCTGTACGTCTGTTCGTCGTGCGAGGCGACGATGAACGCAGATGTGAACGGTGCGGTGAACATTCGCAGAAAGATAACTCAAAATCCCCCGACGGGGGATATGAGTAACGGCTGGTTGGCACAGCCCGAAGTCTTCCTGTTCGACCGCGAGAGCGGGTCGTTCAAAACGAGAGAGCAGGGAGTCTGCAAACCCTAATATCCCAACGCTGAGCGAACCGGTGGTTCGCGACGTACGCGAATCTTCGATTCGCTTGACTCGGGATTCCTCCGCCTTCAGGCGGAGGAGGATGTCAACGAGGCGCTAGGGACTGTCGAAAGCCAGTCGTCGGTATCGGTGTGACGCTTGCGGACATCGACGAGCAGTACAGAGAACACGTCACGACAGTGGAACGGGGGTTCGGAACAGTCAGTCGAATACAGTTCGTCCTCGCGGAAGACACCGTCACTCTCCAACCTGGTTCGCTGTCGTCCACTGTACGACGACTCCGGCGGCACGCGACGCGCCGTCTGACCGAGGTCGAGCGGGCGCTCGATGAACGATCGCCCGTCGCCGATGTCGTCCCCGTACGAGCCTTCGTTAGAGAGGCTGCGCCGGACCGGCTACCGAAGCGGTGTCGGGACTGACTCGAACGGGGCCCCCTGTTGGTGATGACGGGTCGCCGAGGCGGTTCACAAACGAATCAGGCCGTTTCTGACTGCTCTCCCCTCGAGCGAAGATCGGTCTCAGTAAGCCACTCCCACTCCGAAAGCTGATCCGCGATATCGTTCGGCTGTCCGGATAGCGACGCATCGGCATCATCGATCGGGACGACTCGCTTCATCGGATACGGGGCGTGGCCGAGGCGGTCGCCCCGCTGATACTGCTGTCGGTCGAATACGTAAACGCCATCGCTGCTATCGATAACGATCGCGGCGATATCGTCGGTCTTGAGATCTTCCAGGAAGCTTTCTGCCAACGGATAGCCGTCGTGTAAGTTCGAAAAATGCTTCCGCTCTCGAGAAACGTATACTGCGGCTCGACCGTCCGAAAGGGTGAATTTCGACACGGACTCCGGTTGGCTATCGTACAGCCTCGACATATAGGAATCTGTTATCATCATCAGATCCTATACGTATGCCTGTCTGCGTGTACGCTTGAAAACAGCGGGGAGCTTTTGCCAGAGTTTGTCGAGATGGTTACAGCAGCCGCTGCAAACGGAGACGATATCCACAGCTAGTTGACTTTTGACAGACCGAATCGGGCGGGAATTCATAGCCCAGTGCTATCCTGGGTAGATCGTCCGACGGCACACACGTTCCAACAGAGTCTTTCTCGAAATGTCGACAAATAGAACGTTACGAAGAAACATAAGAGATCCTGTTTTTCCTATTCTATCCCGGCGGCTACGTTTCGCGAATCGAACCGAAACTGGTGTCGACGACCCACAGCGGTAGATTCCGGAACGGGACCGACGAGAAAGACATCGGTTCAACGGTTCGTGATTCCGTGACCGTGGTACCATCAGACAAAACCACAACGACGCCGAATCGGGAGTATAGACGGCGAGTAGTTGCTCTTTCGACTGGCAGCGATGTGTGGCTACCAGCGGTCAGGAGCGTAGCGGATCACTGCGTGCTACTCGTCAGTCGGAGCATCTGTCTGGGGTCCGCCTCCAGACGATGATTTGCGTTCCTGTCGTGATCCGGAATCATCGACCGCACCACCTCGATCGATACCTTTCTGGAAAATAACCACTATCGGAAACTGGTAACTACTGTTTCGTGAGACGTAGATATGTAATCGACTCGAGAAAGTCACTCACTGATAACTGATCGAAGCAGGTATCTGGAGTCGGCGGTCGGTGCTTCCCCCGGCGACAGCGAAGATTTGGCCGGCGGTTTCGATCGCGCCGAAAGCGTTCGGTGGCGTCCGAGCGCTCTCAGCCGTCCAACGGCGACTCGGTACCGCGAACGCTGTCGACGATCACGTCGCCGTCGGGCCGGGACGCGATCCAGAACAGTTTGTGGGCGTCGACCGACTGCTCGAATTGGACGTCCGGCGCGGAACCCACGGCGATCTTCCGGAGCGTCCACTTGAATAGCGCGTTCTCGGCTTTCTCGTGGACCTGCTCGTCGGTGAGTTCGGACGGAACGACGAGGACGTCATCGACGGTTCTCGAGACGGTCTCGGGGACCACGTCGGCCCGCACGGCGAGTCGTCGAGCGCGGTCGACGCTGACGACGTACTCGAGGTCCCGGTCCGCGATTAGCGGCCGGTTGACCGTCACGACCGCGTCGTAGACGCGGTACGGATACGCGACCGCGCCGACGCGGCCGGTCGAGTCGACGTCCTCGCGTGCGACCGTCGGCTCGATGACGGTCAGGTTCGTACGCTCTCGGGTCTGCCCCGTGATGTCGGCTGTCTCGGCCTGCTGTCGACGCGTTTCGCTCATTATTCTTCACCCGAGTCCCAATACTTGCTCTCTTCGACGTGGGCGCGAATGGTGTCCGTTTCCGTCACGGCCTTCGGATCGACGTCGCGACCGCCGTCGGTCACGTACTCGGGCGTCCCGGTTGGATCGTCGCTGCTCGAGAGCGCCGAGAGCGGCTTGTTGAACGACTTGAAGTGATCGTCGACGCCCTCCGGTGGCTTCGTCAACAGCGAGACGACGATAAGCGTCGTCGTCGAGAGGATGAACGCGGGGAAGAGCCCGTAGACACCGACCAGCCCCGTGAGGAACGGCGAGCCGTCGATCGCACCCATGAGTCCGAGCAGTTCGAGGACGGTCGAGAGCTGGGTCCACAGGATCATCGTCGTCGTGCCGACGATCATACTCGCGACGGAGCCCGTCGCAGTGACGCGTTTCCACCACAGTGCGGCGATGAGCGTCGGCCCGATGGCCGCTCCGAGACCGCCCCACGCGTAGTCGAGGACGAGCGTGTAGATGGGCGTGTTCTGTGCGAGGAAGGCGAAGGCGACGCTCGCTGCACCGAGCGCGAGCGTGACGTACTGGGAGTACCGAACCAGCGTGTCCTGACTCGCTTCCGGATTAACGTAGCCGTGGTAGACGTCCTCGACGATGGCGCTTGTCGCGACGAGCAGTTGCGAGTCGGCACTGGACATCATCGCGGCGAGTGCGGCCGCCAGGATGATCCCCGCGATCGCACCGGGGAAGAACTCGAGGGTGAGCAGCGGCATGACGTTGTTCGGGTCCTCGATGCCGCTCTGGCCGAAGACGACCAGTGCGTACAGCCCGACGAAGCCGGCCCCGAGGTAGGCGATGAACATGAACAGCTGGGCGACGAGGGCAGCGAGACGGATGTTCTTGACCTCGTCGATCCCCATGAACCGGACCATCACGTGCGGGTTTCCGGGGATACCGAGCCCGATGGCCGCGTAGCTGATGATGCCGAAGATGGCCGCCCAGCCGGTCATGCCGGCCGTGACGCTGGTGTAGGAACTCCCGACGGACGCGAGTTCGCCGAACGGGAGCCCGTAGTTGGTAAACGCGATAACTGGCAGGATGATGAACGCGGCTAAGATGATCGCGCCCTGCACGTAGTCCGACCACGCGACGGCGAAGTAGCCGCCGAGCATGGTGTAGCCGACGACGATGACGCCGCCCACGAGGATCCCGACCACCGACGAGACGCCGGTGAGGACCTCCAGTAGCGTCCCGGCGGCGACGATCTGTGCGCCCACGTAGCCGCCCTCAAAGATCATCAGGACGAACGCGGAGACGCCTTTGACGTAGCCGGTGTCGTCCTGCAGCCGCGTCTCGAAGAAGGTCGGTAACGTGACCGCTTTCACGATCTCCGTATACTTCCGGAGGCGCTTTGCGAGCCCTGCCCAGGCGAACAGGTCGGCTGGGATCATCCCGAGCCCGTTGTAAAACGCCATCACACCGGTCCCAAACGCGTCGCTCGGGACACCGAGCGTGAGCCAGCCGCTCATCTCGGAGGCGCGTTCGGAGAACCCGGTGACGACCGGGCCGATGCTGCGCCCGCCGATGACGTAGTCGTCGACGGAGTCCATGAGTTGCGAGGAGTACAGCCCGATTCCGAGGAGGACGAGCAAATACACCCCGAAGGTCCCAAGCACCCAGACGCCAGCCGAGCCGGCCAGTCCCTCACTGACCATGCTCTGCCTCCTCGTAGCGTTGGCGCAGTTGTTCCTCCCGTTTCCCCTCCCAGACGTAGTATACGCCCAGCATGACTAGGTACACGGCGAACGGTCCGAATAACCAGACCAATTCGACCGAACCACTCTCAGGCATACAGGTGTGTGCTTACCACCCACACATAAACGTACCGAATTTGCCCCTTTTTTTAATGGTGAATTAGTCGTCTCGAGGAGAGTGCTGTTGCTGTCGTCCCGCAGTGAGATCGTTTCGAGCGGTCGATCGCGGGCCACCACGAGATGCTTCCGTCGAGTCGGGCAGCTCTCGGGAAGCGTGTCTCGAGTCGGAACCGGCGAACGCGTCTCGCGCGCAATGGAGCGAAACCGGGTCAGTCAGACGCCGACGACGGCCCGAAGCGCGAACAAGGCGTTTTCCTTTCGCTCGCGGATCCGACGGTAGAAGTACTGCATCCACTTGTCGCCGTAGGGGATGTACTGATTGACCTCGTAGCCCTTCGTGGCGAGGTCGCGCTGGGCGTCCTCGCGAACGCCCATGAGCATCTGGATCTCGAAGGGAGTGTCGTGTTCCTTGTGAAGGTCGATCGCAGTCTCGAGCATCTCCAGGTCGTGGCTTCCGACTGCGATTCCCTGATCGAACTCTCGGAACAGGAACTCGAGATGCTCGATATACGCCTCGTTGACGGCTTCTTTCTTCTCGTAGGCGACTGAGGACGGTTCGTCGTAGGCACCCTTAACCAGTCGGACCGCCGCGGGAACGTCGGCGAGGCGACGCAGGTCGTCACCCGTGCGTTTGAGGTTCGCCTGAATGGCGACGCCGACGCCGTGGGGATGGTCCCGGGCCGTCGATTCGACGGCGTCTAAGGTCGTGTCAGTCGTCGTGTGGTCTTCCATATCACACCAGACGAAGACGTCTTCGTCGGCTGCGACGTCGACGATCCGTTCGAAGTTCTCCGTGAAGACCTCGGGGCCGACGTCGATCCCGATCTGGGACGGTTTGACCGAGACGGACCCGTTCAGGCCGCGAGAAGCCAGTTCGGAAACGAGACGGCAGTACTCGTCTGCGTCCGCGTCCGCGGGCTCGCGGTCGTGATAGTGTTCGCCGAGGAGATTGACGATGCCACCCATCCCCGACTCGTTACAGTCGGAGACGTGATCCAGCGTGCCGGACACGGTCGTTCCGGCGACGAATCGGCTCGCGATCGGGGGGATCATACCGTGTCGGTGGCACGCAATCCCCCTAAATCGATACCCGACCAAAAGATTCAGTCGGAAGCACCGAGAATCAATTACGGGTAGTCGATCAGGATTCGTCCGGGTTGAGCAGTTTCGCTTCGGCTTTCCGGAGGTGCTCGAGCAGCGTCGTCTTCGACACGCCGAGTTCGTCCGCGAGTTCGCGCGTGTCAATCTCGCGCGGCCACGCGTAGTAGTTGTGCTCGCAGGCGAGTTCGAACGCATCCCGTTGGCGGGGCGTCAGCCGATCGAGCCGGTCCGGCGTTCCCGACGAGTCGCCCGCCGGCGAGGCGATCTTGCTGATCGAGATCTCGGCATCGGTCTCGGCTCGGATGCTCTCGAGTCGGCTCTGAATCTCGGGGCGACCGTCGGCGACGAAGACCGGCCAGTGCTCGAGTCCGCGTTCGACGCGCACCGACGCGTCGTGAATGAAGCCGTGGGAGACGAGCGTGTCACTGATACTGTGTTCCGGCTCGTACTCGACGAAGAGTTCGCGGGTCGCGTTCCCGGGATCCGGTGCCCCGCTGGTCGGGCGCTGGCCGAGTTCGACCGTCGAGTGTGTCAGCGGTGACTCGTTTGCGAATTCGACGAACTCGTCGAGTTGCGCCGTCGTGTCCGCGTAGACGGTGAAGTGGCCCTTGACCGTTTCCTCGACGGTTCGGTGGACGGTATGGACGAGCAGTCCGGCGTCGACTGCCTCGGTCGCCTGTAACCCCCAGCAGTCGGGATGCCAAATCTCGAGCGCGAGTCGCGTGCCGTCTGTCCCCGTCGTCGTCGCTGTAGAACTCGTGCTGCTCATGTGTCGGTTCTGTTCGTCCGTTTCGGTGTGAGCAACATAAACATACTGAATACGAATACCGTGGTCCCCGCTCGAGTCGGTCCCGACCATGGGAGGCGGTGGTTATTCCCTGCCAATCCGTGACTCATACGGTATGAGCCAGCAGACGACAGCCCAGCCAAACCGTCACTACATCAACGGCGAGTGGACCGACGGCGAGGGCGACGAGACGTTCGAGAGCGAGAACCCAGCAACCGGTGACACGCTACGGACCTTCCACCGCGGAACCGAGGCCGACGTCGACGCGGCCCTCGAGTCTGCAGAACGCGTCCAAGACGAGTGGGAGGAACTGTCCCATATCGACCGCGCGGAGTACCTCTGGGACATCTATCAGGAACTCCGTGACCGGACGGACGAACTCGGCGAAATCGTCACCAAGGAGTGTGGGAAGGAAATCTCCGAAGGGCGAGCCGATGTCGTCGAGGCCGCACACATGGTCGAGTGGGCGGCCGGGAACGCCCGTCACCCACACGGGGACGTCGTTCCGTCCGAAATCGGGAGCAAGGACGCGTACATGCGGCGCAAACCCCGCGGCGTCATCGGCTGTATCACGCCGTGGAACTTCCCGGTCGCGATCCCGTTCTGGCACATGGCCGTCTCGCTGGTCGAGGGCAACACCGTCGTCTGGAAGCCCGCCGAGCAGACGCCGTGGTGTGCCCAGATCGTCGCCGAAATGTTCGAGGCAAGCGGCATTCCGGACGGCGTCTTCAACATGGTTCAGGGCTTTGGCGACGCCGGCGAAGCCATCGTCGAGGACTCGCGCGTCGACACCGTCCTCTTTACTGGCTCGGCGGAGGTCGGCCAGCAAGTCGGCCAAACCGTCGCCGAACAGCCCGGCAAGCTCGCGGCCTGCGAGATGGGCGGCAAGAACGCCGTCGTCGTCACCGACGAAGCCGACCTCGACACGGCCGTCCACTCGGCCGTGATGAGTTCGTTCAAGACGACCGGCCAGCGCTGTGTCTCCGCCGAACGCCTGATCGTCCACGAGAACGTCTACGACGAGTTCAAGGAGCGATTCGTCGACATCGCCGCGAACGTCGCCGTCGACGACCCGCTCGCTGAGGACACCTTCATGGGCCCGCTCGTCGAGGGCGAGCACAAGGAGAAGGTCCTCGAGTACAACGGACTCGCTCGTAGCGAGGACGTCAACGTTCTCGTTGACCGCGACGAACTGGCCGCAGACGAGATTCCAGAGGGCCACGAGGACGGCCACTGGGTTGGTCCGTTCGTCTACGAAGCCGACCACGAGGCGAATCTCCGCTGTACGCAGGAGGAGGTCTTCGGACCCCACGTCGCGCTCATGGAGTACTCGGGCGACATCGAAGACGCCGTCGAGATCCACAACGACACCGAGTACGGACTCGCTGGTGCGATCATTTCCGAGGATTACCGCGAGGTCAACTACTACCGCGACAACGCCGAGGTCGGACTCGCGTACGGCAACCTGCCGTGTATCGGGGCGGAAGTTCACCTGCCGTTCGGCGGCGTCAAGAAGTCCGGCAACGGCTACCCGAGCGGCCGCGAAGTGATCGAGGCCGTCACCGAGCGGACCGCGTGGACGCTGAATAACTCGAACGACATCGAAATGGCCCAGGGGCTGTCCGCTGATATCACGACAGACGATGACTGAGACGACCTGTCCCCTCTGCGGGCGAGAAGTCCGCGTCTCCGGCGAGTGGTGTCAGCGGTGCGGACGAACCGACCGCTGCGGTGCCGATTAACGCCGATCGGCGACGATCCGATCGACGCTGAACCGCCTGTCGGACCGGTCGTCGTCGGCCGATCGCGGGAGCGACCGCCTGATCGGCGTTCCGAATACGTGAACGAACCGTACGAAGAGCGGTCCGTTACCGTACGACACACTACTGGTAACCGATGCAACTATCGAACGACGTGGCTGATTCACACATTCCGAACAGGGGGTCGGCCGAAGGACGGCGCGATCGATCACTAGTGATAGACGGACAGAAATATCGTCAGTATACGGCCAGTAGTGTAAAATATAACAGAAACAGATCAGTAATATTCCCGGGCCTGTGAAACGAACCTCTAACCGACGCCCGTCATCACGACCCGTCCGAGCCCGTTCACACATTCCGAACGCTTATGCGTGGGTACGGCGAGGACTCGAACCATGACGGACGACGGCCCTCGCCCGGTCAAGACCACGAAAGCCTCGATCGCGCTCGTTCGCGCGGTCCACGACAGCGACGGCGCGACGCTGAGCGAACTGGCGGATCGTCTCGAGATGGCAAAGAGCACCGTCCACAATCACCTCCACACGCTGGTCGACGAGGGATTCCTCGTCCGCGACGGCGATACCTACCACATCGGACTCCAATTCCTCCCGTTCAGCGAGCACGCGCGCACCCGCAATCCGTTGTACGCGACGGCCCGACGGCGCGTCTATGCCCTCGCCGAACAGACGGGCAACGAAGCCGACTTCATCGTCGAAGAGAACGGCCGCGCTTATTCCCTCGAGTACGCGATCGGCGAGTCCTCTCGCGGGGGACTGCCGGAATCGAGTCCGTTTCGGGCGGGCAACCGCTTTCACATGCACAACTGCGCCTCGGGAAAAGCCATGCTGGCCTCGATGCCCGAATCGCGCGTTCGAGAGATCGTCGACCGATGGGGGCTTCCTGCCACGACTGAGCACACTATCACTGCGGAATCGGCCCTCTTCGACGAACTCGAGGCGATCCGCGACCGCGGGTACGCGACGAACGACGAGGAACTGATCGACGGCTACCGATCCATCGGCGCATCGGTAACGAGCCCCGACGGCGACGTGATCGGCGCGTTCTCCATCGGCGGCCCGGCCTATCGCATGGCCGTCGACGAGTCGACGACCGAAGAGATTGCACAACTACTGCGCGACGAGATCGACGCGCTCGAGGCGGACCTCTTCTGAGTCTGTCTTACATACGTATGTGTGTAATCTGTTCACTAGGGAACGGTACGGAGTATCATCTCAGTGCGAACCAGTGAACCGCCTCGGGGTCAAGCCCCGAGGCACTCGGCCTGCTCCGCCTGTAGACGGTCTTCGTCTGTCGGTAGTGATCGAGAGCCTCCTCGCCTAAGTCCCGCCCTACGCCCGATTGCTTTACGCCACCGTAGGACGTCCGGCAGAATCGGTCCGTACTCGATGTCGTTGGCCATCTCGATTACCTCGTCATACTCGCTGAACGAGAACACCCGTTTGACCGGTCCGAAGATTGCCTCCCTCGCGATCCGCATGTCAGGTGTCACGTCGGTAAAGACGGTGGGCTCTACGTCCCACCTGTCCTCAAGTCCGAGGGGATATCAGTGGACCACGTACTGAAGACGCCCGTCTTCCGCGACGACATCGACGATCACGAGTCGTCCAACGAAGCGTACAGTGACTTCTTCGATGACCATTTGGGTCACGATTTCTCGCGTTTTCCGATCGATCGGGTCGATACCTGCGTTTGCGGTTTCGAGGGTGCCGTTCAATTTTATCCACCGGCACCGTCTAGTGGTTCTTCAGCCGTGAATAGATGCATCAAAACCAGCAGACGAGAGCAGTCCTGTACTTATCGATTGAATCTGGAAGCAACACTAGTTAGCGCAGTTTGAGGAGTGAGCAGGTCGTAGAGTTGGCTTGGAATGATGCTCTCAGACCTGCTCAGCGAGAGCTACGCGGCGGAATTTGATGAATGTTGGGAGCGTGAGCGGACGGCGACGCCCGTCAGGGCGTTCGCCGTCCGGCTCCACGCGACCGGTTGTTCGCTTCGAGAGACACAAGCGATTCTTCGCTCAGTCGGCATTAAACGGTCTCATCAAGCAATCTGGCAATGGGTACATCGGCTGGCTGACAGCATCCCAGACCCGCCGACGGCGCAGCCGTCGCGGGTCGCGGTTGATGAAACCGCTGTCAGGATTAACGGCGACCGATCTTGGCTGTATGCTGCAATAGATCTCGACACGAAACTCATTCTCGACGTCGCGCTCTTTGGGCGACGAGGCACCGATCCAGCTGCTGCGTTTCTGCATGGACTCACCGAGAAACACGATCTCTCCGAGGCTGAGTTTCTCGTTGATGGCTACGGCTATCTGACTGCCCTCTCTCGGTTAGGATTGAGCAGTCACCTGGATTACGTCGATCGAAACCACATCGAAAAGTGGTTTCACACACTCAAAATGCGGATCGACCGCTTCCACAACTCGTGGGTGGGCAGTCGGGCGAGCGTCAGGGAGTGGCTTGAACAGTTTGTACACTATTATAACACGCAGCGACCGCACCAGTCACTCGACAAACAACCGCCAGCGGAGATGCTAAACTAGACAGTGCCATAGTCCTCCCACATACCATATAATTACAATACGTTACTCCGGATCGGCGGCTGATTCGAGCGAGCAGTTTAGTCGTTCATGTCCATCACAAAATTACCCACGACCACTGTGAAAAATGACGGGCATATCAGTGCACGATACGTTCGTTCGCGTCGGAGAAACGCGGTCTCGGAGCCGAAAACTGCTCTCGAGCGGGCTGTGTGACCGTCACTCGAGCGTCGCTATCAGCAGGAAGGTCTCCGGTCGGACGGCCTCGTGATCGATTGTGAACCCGGCGTCACGGAGGGCGTCCGCCGTCTCGTCGGCGCTGTATCGCTCGTCGACCGGGGGACCGTCCGCACCGGTACCGGTCGACGCCCAGTCGACGACGACGAATCGGCCGCCGGGCGCGAGGATTCGCCGAATTTCCGCGAGCGCCTCGTCGCTCGCGAACTCGTGGTAGGTCATCGTCGAGAACGCGGCGTCGATGCCGTCGTCGTCGAACGGCAGGTCGCTCACATCACTGGTCACGAGGTCGACGTTCTCCGGGACCCCTTTCTCCCGGTAGTATTCGTGCATCTCCTCCTGGACATCGACTGCGTGGACCGTGCCGGCGTGGGGAGCGACATCGTCGGTGAAAAAGCCCGTCCCGCTGCCGAGGTCGGCGACAGTGTCGTCCGACGAGAGCGAGAGCGCCCACACTAGTTCCTCGGACGAGAGGAAGCGATAGCGTGTCTCGGCCTCCTCTAACTTGTCGGCCCGCGACGCGTCGAAGGTGTGGTATCCCATGGTTACAGTTCCTCGAAGGCAGTATCGACGAGATCGCCCGTCTCCTCCACGATCGCTGCCATCTCATCGTCGTCCGGTGCCATACCGACGAGCCGCGCGATCCGCATGATCGAGACGTGGTAGACGCGCTGTCGACCGGGTTCTTCTTCCCAGACGACGACGTTACACGGGAACAACGCCCCGAGTTTTCCGCCGGTAGCATCGAGCGCTCGGTCGGCGACCGCCGGGTTACACGCGCCGAGGACGTAATAGGGATCGCGGTCGGCATTCACTGTTTCGTTCAGCAGTTCCGACGGAGAGAACTCGACGGGGACGCCGAATCCTGCGTCGGTGAACACCTCGCGGACGTGTTCGATCGCGTCCTCGTGATCCATCTCGAGGGTCGTCTGTTTCGCACCGATATCATCCGGATCGAGTTGGGCGGGGTCGATAGGCAACGTCATCGTGTATAGTATTGGGAGTACAGCGAAATCACTTTCGGCTTCCGTCTCCGGCGTCCGTCGAGCACTCTCTCACGTGGGTGATCCTGTCCGGTTTCTCGGAGCGCGGAATGAACTCTCGAGGAGCGCGTCGTACAAACCGCTCACTCGAGTTCTGTCCCTCCGTTAGCACCCGGTCGCGCGATGCCAAGCCGTCCTTCGACAAATGCGGCCACGTCAGCGGCAAACGCTTCGACTTCGTCTCAGTCCGTGACGATGAGGACGCATCGAACTCGTCGAGGTCGAACCCTGCCGGGAGCTCCTTGAGGTTGATCGCCGTCGTGACCGCGTTCGTCGAGTGCGTCGGCGATGCGGCCGGCGACGGTTTCCGTCTGTCCCTCACCGGTGCCGTAGAGGACGGGAAACGAGAGCATCGGATCGGTGTCCTTCCACGAGCAGGAATATAACACGACTTCCCCGGACACGTCACCCGGCGGGCGACGACCGATCGGTTCAGTCGCGGACGACGGTGACGGAGACGGGTGACCGGTGGACGACCATCTCGGCGACGCTGCCGAGCATCAGTCGTGTCGTCTCTATCCGTCCATGACTGCCGATGACGATGTGGTCGATCTCGTTCGCCTCGGCGTAGTCGACGATCTCGCGCGCGGGCTCGCCGGTTGCGGTTTCGGTATCGAACTCCCTGCCGTATTTGCTCGCCAATTCGCGTGCGTCATCGAAGATTTTCGCCTCCTCTTCGTTCGCCCGCTCGTACCACTCGTCGGAACCGTGGGGCGGTTCGTTTCTGATGTCGACATCGGTCGGAGAACTGTACCCGGGATCCATGGGATCGAGTATGTGGAGTGCGACGACGGACGTATCGTCGGACTCTTCGAACGCGTATTCCAGCGCTCGTTTAGACAGTGGTGATCCGTCAACGGGAACCAGTAGTTGCTGGGGCATCGAACTACGTACCTCGTGGAGTCGCAAAATACTATCCGGCAACCCCCGATATAGAAACGCGCCGGGCTCAACCACAACGGATCACGATGATCCACAACACCGTTTCTACAGCCTGCTTGTCACCGCTTTGCACCCACAACATCGACCGCTAGGCGCGATCGGCTCAACTTCCGTCTCGAATCGGCGTCGACGCTACCGGACGACGATGACGGGAATCGGCGACCGGCGGACGACGTTTTCCGCGACACTTCCGAGCAGGATACGCGAAATCCCCTCACGGCCGTGGCTCCCGATGACGATCGTATCGTACGCCTCTTTCTCCGCCAGATCGACGATCTCGTGGTCGGGCTTTCCGGTAGCGATTTCGGTATCGAGATCGCGGCCGCGGTCCGCAGCGAGTTCGGCCACCTCGTCGAGGATATCGCGCCCGTTATCCCGGGCCCGGTCGACAGCGGGAACCCGATCTTCGGGATCCTGGAACGCCGGCCAATAGCCGTCCGGAACCGGGACAACGTACAGGGCAACGAGGTCTGCGTCCGGGAACGTCTCGAAGGCGTACTCGAGCGCCTCTCTTGCCGGTTCTGAACCGTCATACGGAACGAGGAGTCGGGTACTCATACGACGCTGCACGGGACACATCGATATAATACCGTGACCGTGTTCGAGGAAGAGCACAAACCACCGGCACCTCGGCGTTCTGGATGACGGTTTCCGCCACGCTTCCGAGGGCGTGACAGTCCATCCCGTTCGGCTGTGGGTCCCATCGTGACAGTTTCGATGAGACTGTCGTTACATTCCTCCACACGTTCGCAAACCACCTCGAGTATATCTCCGTCGGGAAACTGTTGCTCCCGACCGACTGAACCCCGGAGTCAGTCGAGCGATCGAACACGCTACCGATGGCCCCAAACGGTGCCATACCGAACTGCACGTGCTGTACGTCGTGAACACCAAAGCGTGTAGTTCGTACCCCAGTGGCGATGCAGCCAACCCGTGATCGACGTGTCCAGCCTCGCCACGGTCTCGCTCGACAGCACGAACTGCGATGAGCGGACACACTGATCGCCCACTACGGCGACCGCGCTACGACCAGTACAGGGACGTCGACCGTTCGGAGGAGAGTCGAGGTGACGCTACCGAGGACGTGACGACCGAGGTTCGACTGACCGCGCGCACCCATCACGACGAGGTCGATATCCTCATCGTCGACGTACTCGCGGATGCCAGCGGCGACACCGTCGAACGACGCCGTCCGAACGACAGCAGTCGTGACGTTGGCGATCTCGTCCTCGATTTCCGTCACTACGTCCTTGACGATCGCTTTGCCGTCCGCCTCGAGTCGCTCGACGAATTCACGCTCGAGGCCACCCGCGTTAAAAGCGCCGCCTACGGCTTGCAGATCGACGACGTTCAAAACATGGACTGACGATCCGTACCGCTGTGCGACCGCGGCACCGTGTCCGGCCGCGTTTGCGGCGATGTTACTCCCGTCCGTTGCAACGAGCAGGTCGGAGTAGTCGGTCGTCGCGTCCGAGGCACCGTTCGGAACGACAAAGACGGGGACATCGCTTCGGTGGAGAAGCCGTTCCGTGACGCCGCCGAGGAGTCGCTTCCCGACCCCTGTCAGTCCTTGCCTTCCGACGACGATCAGGTCCGCGTCCCGTTCAGTTGCGTATTCAGAAATCCGGGTTGTGGGCTTTCCCTCGGTCAGTTCCGCCGTTACGGGTTGATCGATACCGGCCGCGAATTCCTCGATTTCTTCGAGAACGGTCTCACCGCGTTCTCGAAGTCGCGTCTTTTCGTCGGCGGATGTCGCGAGCCGGAGCGCTTTTCGCTCGACGACGTGCAAGACGTCGACGGTCGCGTCGAAGACGCGGGCGAACTCGAGGCCGCGTTCCGCCGCCCGCTTGGCCTCGTCGCTTCCGTCGACGGCGATCAAAATTCGGTCGTACATGTGCCGATCTCCGACTGCCACTGTCTTCTTTCTTCGCCAACCTCGTCGGTCAGTTCCCCAGGATCACCCGTTCTCGGGTTGTGGTCCACCGCCCGTCTGCGCCTCTTCGGCGTCACCCCAGCCGCCTGCGTCGGTGACTTCGAATAGCTTCCCCCAGTTCTCGTCCCCTTGGTCTTCGGGGAGCTGATCACGGAGCTGCCGAAAATCCGACTGCGGAACCTGCGTCCGAACGAGATCGACGATGACACGGGCGTGATACGCAGCCTCGGACGGGTCGTTTCCCTCGATTTCGCACACTCGCGAGACGAACTCCCGCCAGTCGAAGCGTTGGCCGTGCTCGTCGACGGCACCGGTCATGTACCAGCGGATCTCCATCGGGAGCGAGGCCGCGAGATCCTCGGCTGCGCCGTCCGGAATCCGCTGGCCAAGCGTCACGAGAGTCGCTCTGATCGCACGGACGGTTTCACCAGTTCCGGGAAGCTCGAGGCGATGTTGAACTTCACCGGTGAATTCGTCGAAATTCATGGGACTCGGAGATTGCACACCTCGCAGTGATATAAACCCCTTTTGTTGAGTACACAGGTTGTCGTTCTGATTATTTCCGGAGTCCGGCGCGTAAGCGAACCCGAAACGTACTGCCACCACACCAACTCCACCGAGGGACGCGCCCGAGAGTGACAAAGTATCACACGGTTCCGGAGCGTATACCGGCGTATGAACGCCCAACGGCTCACGCGGTTGCTCGAGTTTTTCGTTATCGGCATCGTTTTCGGCGTCACCGAGGACGTTCTCGCCGTCGTAATCGCAACGGATGCAACGGTCACGCCCGACGTGATCGGTATCGTCGTACTGATCGCGATCCCGTTTGCCGTCCTTTCGGAACTCGTCGTGGATCATCCGCAGTTCCACCACTTCGACCGACTGGCGCTTCGAATCAGGCGCGGTCTCTCGAGAGACGGGGTGACCGATGATACGCATCCACCTCGTAACTACTCGAACGAACGCCCCGAGCAACTCCCCTCACCATTGCAGTATCACTATCGATGTAATATCTGCGGGAACGACTACGAAACGGGCACGCTTCTGCGTGAACACGTCGAACGCGATCATCCATCGGACGACGTTCACTGGTGGGTCGTCGCAGAATCACCGGGATCCGTTCCCGAACGGTCTCGGGACTAGTATCGCCCCAGATGTTGAATTATTGATGTCTGTAAGGTATATGGTCGGTCCGGGTGTGAGAGCAGTACGACTATGTACGACACGATCCTCGTCGCGACGGACGGAAGCGACGCCGCAAATCGTGCGGTCGAACACGCGACTGATCTCGCCTCGTCGTTCGACGCCGACCTCTATGTTATCTACGTCGTCGACACGACACGGTACGGACAGGCGGTGCTGTCCGAGGCCGGTGGTGTGCTCGAAGAACTCGAGGACCGCGGCGAAGAAATTCTCGAAGATGTCGCCGCGCGATCGGACGTCGAGGTGACGGCCGAAATGCGAAGCGGACGTCCGGACGAGGAGATCGACTCCTATGCGACGGCTATCGAGGCCAATCTCGTCGTTCTCGGCAATCGAGGACTCGGTTCCGGCCCCGACGAACAGCTCGGCAGCATTGCCGAACGGGTCGTTCGGAGCGCTGGACGGCCGGTAATCACGGCCTGATCGGAGCATGTCACCATTCGCGATGAAAGATATATGCCCCGAACCGGTGTGGCTCCGAGTGATTCGATGTACGATACGATACTCGTTCCCACCGACGGAAGCGATCCCGCGAACCGCGCCGTTGAACACGCTCTCGCACTCGCAGATCGGTACGGCGCTCGCGTGCACGCACTATACTGCGTCGAGACGCACCGGTACGGAGAGCCCGCGTTGAGCAGTACTGCAATCGTTCTCAACCAACTCGAGGAGCAGGGTCAAGCGATGCTCACGGAATTAGACGACCGGGCGGACAACGCCGGTATCGAGTGTACGTGGGATATCTGTCACGGTCGGCCCTGGGAGGAGATCCTCGAGACCGCTGACGAACTCGATGCCGATCTCGTCGTGATCGGCTATCAGGGGCAGAGCCACGCGCGAGCCGGCAAGATCGGCAGCGTCGCCGAACGCGTCGTCCGCACAGCGGATCGACCGGTGCTGACCGCGTAAGTGGCGGAGCGATCCCCGCCAGGGGAGTCACCGACATCCCCGATACCTCGTGGGATGCGAACGTCAGGATCGGCGTGAGTGGGGATTATAACGGAGACTGTGGTACGACGATTGCCATGACGGCAGTCAAAGTAATCCGCGTGATGGGAACGTCAGAAGAGTCCTGGGAAGACGCAGCCCACGAGGCGTTTCGTGAGGCGAGCCAGACGGTCGACGACATCTCCGGTGTCAACGTCGAGAACTGGACGGCAAACGTCGAAGACGGTGAGATCGTCGAGTACAAAGCGACGACTGAAATCGCGTTTCCGGTCGAGTACTGAACGTCACGCTCGTTCCGAACGGGTTTCTTGTGTGCTCGCGACGTGTCCCCGGTATGGGAACGCACGTACTCGTCCCGCTCGACGGCTCACCGCAATCGTGGGCCGCATTCGACTACGCGATCTCGAATTACGAAGGGG
The DNA here is from genome assembly GCF_059162405.1 of Natrinema sp. CRL1. Classification (NCBI taxonomy): domain Archaea; kingdom Methanobacteriati; phylum Methanobacteriota; class Halobacteria; order Halobacteriales; family Natrialbaceae; genus Natrinema; species Natrinema sp. CRL1. The sequence goes on from NZ_JBLVOY010000008.1 coordinate 37,141, forward strand.
AGACGGTCAGGACGGTACACGTTGTCGATCCGATGGAAGGAGTGTACAGTGACTACGGAGGCGGCGGCTACTACGACGCACAAACCCACGAACGGGCCGTCGAATACGGCGAAGAACTCGGCAAGCGGGCGCGCGACCGAGCCGATGACGCAGGGATTCTCGAGACAACCGTCCTCGAAACCGCGGTCGAGACGGGGCCGCCCGCGCGAACGATACTCGACTACGCCGAGGAGAACGATGTCGACCACATCGTGATGGGCAGCCACGGTCGGTCCGGCGTCGTCCGGATTTTGCTCGGAAGCGTGGCCGAAACCGTCACGCGGCGAGCACCGATACCAGTCACAATCGTTCGATAACGGTGTAGCCAGTCGATCGTATGGAACAGATCCAGTCGGCTCCGTTGAAATCCTCAGATAGATACATGTTCGTCCTGTAATCCCACGAGATGAAGGCCCTCCCGAAGTCGCAGATTCTCCGTTTTACTGAGAAGGCGATCAATATGGCACGGCGAGCGGTCTCTCGATATTCCTCGAAATTCTCTAAACACCGCTATACACTCCCTCAGAACGTTGTTCTGCTGTGTCTCAAAGTTCGGAAGAACACGACTTACCGTGGCCTACTGGACGAATTGATCGAGATGCCACGCATCCGTCGAACTCTGGATTAGCTGAACATCCTACGCCATCAACGCTCTGTAAGGCGTTCAATCGACTTGACATGGCCGTATGGCGTGTCTTATTGATACTCTCAGCGACGATACTTCCGACAAACGGAATCGTTGGTGTTGATGCGTCAGGATTTGACCGCAGTCACGCCTCGAAACACTACACAAAACGAGCTGACCTCACGATTCAGCAGTTCAAAGTGACGCTATTGGTCGATGCGAAGGTGAACGCGATTCTCGATTTACACGTGATGACTACACGAAAACACGATAGCCAAATCGCCCCGTCATTGATTAAGCGCAATCCCGAGAGTATTGACATCGTTCTCGGTGACAAAGGGTACGATGATCAGAAAATCAGACGACTCGTCCGCCAACACGAGGTTCGTCCACTGATCAAGCATCGTGAATTCACGTCACTTCACCAGGCATGGAACGCACGCTTGGACGCTGATCTCTACAGACAACGGAGTCAATCAGAGACGGTCAACTCAACGCTCAAGCGGAAGTACGGTGCGTTCGTTCGCTCCTGACGATGGTGGAAGCAGTTCCGTGAACTCACTATCGCTTGTCTCAGTCATAACATTGACCGATGTCTCTGAGTGGTCAAGGCAGGACGCATATTCATCGATCCACCCGTTCGACCCAGTAAATCCGAACCGTGCTCCGCCCTGTTCGCTCTCGGTACCAGTGATTCATGGAATTCCGGCCTCTATTAGATTCCAGTTCTCGTTCCGGCGTTCACCCGGAGATCGTTTCCTGTGAGACTCGCTGAGAGCCCCTGTCGCTAGAAAAAGTACGCCTCTCACGTCGGATTCAACATTGATCAACAGCCGTTACGCATCCGGTTGTGAGTGCCTCGTCGCGACACTCCTGAGCGGTGGGCGAACAGCCATTGGTTTCGGGACCATCTCCATAATCGTGTAACTCGACGAGCGGTTCCAATTCTCGAAGCTGAGTAGCAATTTCAGTTCCCTGCTCGGTCAGTGAGTACGTCGTAGTAGGAGGGGTCGTATCTGCTACCATCCGCTCAACGAGACCGTGACATCGAAGCTCTTTGAGCCGCTGAGATAGCATCGGTGCGGTCAAGCCATCGAGCTCGCGCTGAATACCGTTGAACCCCTGGGGCCCTTCTGACAGGAGACGAAGGATGTGCAGAGTCCACTTTGGCCCGAGAATGTCCTGTAACCCGTGCCATTTTGCCTGCCACTGCTCGCTCTCGCTCATTACGTAAGACCAGCCGCTATAGCGAAATATACGTTCGGTATCTCTCCTCACTCCGGGCGGTTTCAATACGCTAACCACGTTTATGTCTAATTACTGAACAGTATAAGAGCCATCAACCCGTATGGTGAAATGCGATGGACGACCCCACAGACAGCAAGACGGTATCGATTATTCAGCCAGCAACCGAGGAGTACACACGGAGGACGGTTACAGTCGATTTCCTCTATCTGGACAACGAATCCTGCGACCGATGTATGGGAACTGAAGATGCACTCGAAATGGCGCTTAAACGGATCGAACCGATTCTTGATGTGCTGGATGTCGGCATAACCGTCAGAGACATTCACATCTCGACGCTGGAGGCAACCGAAGCGACGCAACTCGCCGTGTCACCAACGATCCGCATCGATGGCCGGGACATCCAGCCAGACTATATTGAAAACACCTGCGAATCGTGTGGAGATCTCTGTGAGTGTGACGGTGACATCGATTGTCGCCTCTGGCAGTACCGCGGTGAGGAACACTCGACAGCGCCTGTCGGACTCCTTGTCGAGTCGTTAGTGCAAGCTATTGCACCGAATGGGATGCAGCCTAGTGAATCACGAGAGAGCCAAGCCTATCAGCTTTCGTCAAACGTCCGGGACTTTTTCGAAGGGGCGGGCAGCGACGAATCGGACTGTGAGTGTGGTTGCTAAGCTACGATTCTTGTTAAACGTTTTTTGACTTATTCTCGACTGGCATGTAGAAGAGTTGAGCAATCACCGAGGTCGGCACGGTTTTCTTCGGGAATCAGTGAGGTTGGACGCTCCCAGTCAGTTCGAAGTCTTTAGCGAACAGTTGTTTCGGAGGAGAATATATATGAAGAAGAGGGTTTCAACAAAGCCATCCAGTCAGTTACTGCTTGAAAAGGCGACAGAGCTCGAGCGTGTCCTACTGGTCGAATCGTCCGTCGATTCGACTGGCTAAGGCGGGCTTCGGCCTCGAGTTCGGCAACGAACCCGTCGGCTCTGGGACAGTCAATCGGTCGCATTTCTCGAGCGGCGGCGAAAAGAGAACGCCCAGTAACAAACGAGTCCACGTAGATGCTCCCGTCTGATCCGCAACGGTATCTACGGGAACTCTCTGACTGTCCGCGACCGGCCGACAACCGTACTATCTCTCTGCCACCGTCCGCCCGCGGTCGCTGTGGAGGTGATCCGGAACGTCTTCCAGAACGACTTCGACCTCGTTCGTTCGCATGAACGGCGGCGTCCACGGATCGTTGTACTGGAGCAACGTCGGTTCGCCGCGCGTCTCTATGCCCCGTCGCGAGAGCGACTCGAGCAGTCGGGTCCGTTCTCGAGCGACGCGTTCGTCCGTCGCGTACCACGAGAACCGGCGAACTGCGACCGTCCGCGGCGGTTCGGCGACGAGTCGAACGTCGGAGTCGGTCGGTGTCGGAGCGGTTCCCGACGTGTACGTTGACGGGAGGTAGAAGGCCATCCTCACGTCGCCGCTATCCGATCCCGTTCGCACGGGCGAGGTCATGGGAATCGACGCCCCCTGGACCGCAACCGGTGCGGTCATCGCCACGTCTTCGCGATGTGCGTTCGCACCCGAGATGTAGCGAAACAGGCGTCCGAACGCCGTTCTCGCGTCCGGTCCTGTCGTTTCGACGAGGGTCGTCCGCGGATAGCGACGGATTTCGACGCCGTCGAATCGATTCAGCGTCTCCGACGGAACGCGTTCGGTCGTTCGGCTGACGTACGCGCCCCACCCGACCCACAAGACGAGCAGTCCACCGATTCCGAGTAGTGTCTGTCGTGCCGATCGCATACGAACCGTACGCTGTCCCAAGCAATAATCCCGTAGGGTCCTTCGGTGTTTTCCCTCACTCGCTGCTCGTCCAATCGTGTCGAGTGCCACCGCGTAATGACGGCGAACGGCGACGAATCGCCTGATACGTATAAGGACCGAGGCATCGTCATTCGACGGGTGGTCAGCGATAGCCCGAACCCGATCGAACTCGATTCCCTGACGAAGTATTACGGTGACGTTCGGGGCGTCGAAGACCTCACGTTCACCGTCAATCGAGGCGAAAGCTTCGGCTTTCTCGGACCGAACGGCGCGGGTAAGTCGACGGCGATTCGCGTCCTCCTCGGACTGTTGAAACCCACTACGGGAACAGCGTCTCTGCTGGGACACGACGTAACAGACCGGAACGAGCTGCGCGAGGCGAAACGACACCTTGGCTATCTCCCGAGCGACGTCAGCTTCTACGACCGCGTGACGGGCGCGGACATCCTCGATCACTTCGGTCGGCTACGCGGCGACGAACGCCGCGCGGAACTCCTCGATCGCTTTCCCGTTCCCCTGGACCGGAACGTGAAAGCGTATTCGAGCGGCAACAGGCAAAAACTCGCCATCGTCGTGGCGTTCATGCACGAACCCGAACTGGCGGTCATGGACGAACCGACATCAGGATTGGATCCGCTCGTCCAGAACGAATTCTACGAACTGCTTGAGGAACGACAGGAAGCGGGCCGGACGAGCTTCTTCTCATCGCACATTCTGAGCGAGGTTCGACGTGTCTGCGATCGCGTCGGAATCATCAGAAACGGGCGGTTAATCGAACTCGACACTGTCGAGAACATCCTCGCCGAAGGCGGCACCATCGCCACCGTTCGACTGGCCGAGAAACCGCCCCCGGCCGCACTCGAGTTCACGGGAGTCGTACGCGTCGACCGGCAGGACGGTGAGTACAGGCTCGTTCTTGCACGGGAGTTCGACGCCTTGATCGACTGCCTCGACGAATACACCGTCCTCGAGCTGGAGGTTCGCGAGGCGTCCATCGAGGACGTGTTTATGCACTTTTATGGAGATGCCGACGACGGAGAACTCGATTCCGCAGCGAGCAGCGGAAACAACGCATCGTGATCCGAACGAAACGGGACCCTCATCCGCTCAGCGCCTCCGGAGCCACCAAATCGCCGTGAGTGCGAACACGAGTGCGACGCCAACGAATGGAGCGACGGAGTCGACGTCAGACTCCTCGTCGGCGTCGACGATCGCGACAGGGACCGGAGCCGGTTCCGTGCTCGTGCGGTCGCCGGTGCCGGTGTCGTACGCGAGCGTGATCATGACGCTGGTGGTCGTCTCGATTGCCTCCGTGGAGGATTCGAGAGCGAACCGGGCCGTTTTCGAGTCGCCCGGCTCGAGCGTTCCGACATACGCCGTCGGCGATTCGCTCGACAGCGGCGGTGCGACCTCGACAGCGGCAACGACGCCAGTCACCGATTCGCCGCCCTCGTTCGCTATTTGGACCTCGTAGATCCCCTCCCCGTCGACGGGCACTTCGTCGTCTATGGGAGTCACGTCCAGAGACTGGGGCCCGTCGACCGCGACCTCGAGGACCGTTGGTCCACCGGTCCGGACGCTCTCGACCACCTCATCGTCGTTCGTCTCGTCGGTTTCGTCGAGGACGTCCTCGTCATCGGGTGATTCTGTATCGATGCGGTACTGGACGCCGGCAAATAGCGGATACGTTCCCGACTCAACCCGTGCGGCCGCGACTTCGACATCGGCAGTCTCAGTGTCGCCGGCCCAGAGATCGGCGACGGCGATCGATTGCGTCGTCTGCGGCGCTGCGGATGGGCCGAGCGTCAGGGTCCCGTCCGCTGCTCGCACCGTTACGACGATGTCAGTCGCCTGTCGGTCGCCGTCGTTCGTCACCTCGAGCGTGATCGACGTCGCGTCGCCAGCACGGACCGATTGGTTCTCTGCGACGGCGACAGTGACGTTTCCTTCGGGCCCCTGTATTATCTGCGGGTCCGTCACTGGCGGCTCGGCTAGCGTCGGTTCGGACGTGTTGTTCTCCGCGGACAATTGTGCCGCGGCCTCGTTTTGGGCTGCCGTGGTCGAACGATTGCGGTCGCCGTCAATCGGTTCTGCGGCCAAGTCGGTCGTATTCGTGTCGTTTTGTGATGCCCCATTCTGCTGTGGTATTGCTTGGGGGCCGAACGTCGCCATCGCCGCGGCGGTGCCAGTCGACAGCAATCCGACGAGCAACAGGGAACTTACCGCAATTGCCGTTCGCCACCGTTTCCGATTCGGTTCCCCGTCCCGCTCATTCATGTCCACCCGAAATGGATGAACGGCGATAAATTACCTCGCCCGTTCCACGACAGAACAGGGTATTACTGATTCGATATCGGGACAATTGACTGTTACCTCGAAGAGCGACGGCTCACTTATAAGTCGATGTTCACCGTCGGAAGTGGATGACGGTCCAATATCCGATGCTTGAGCTCACATCGTTCGAAGCCGATCGCCGACTTCGCGGCTCTCTGTTACTCGCCGGTGCGATGGTCGCGCTGATCGCCCTCACCGTCGCACTCTTTCCATCGATTCAGGAAACGGGCGCCGATCTCGATGCCTATCTCGAGTCGCTGCCGCCCGAAGCGACGCGAGCGTTTGTCGGAAACGTGACGACGTTGACCACGATCGAGGGCTACCTGGTCTCTCAACTCTACCAGTTCGGATGGGTGTTACTGCTCGCGGTCTACTACGCGTACGCTGCGGCCTCGACGGTCGCAGGGGAGGTCGAGCGCGGGACGGTGGGACTGACGCTATCGTTACCGGTGACGCGAACCCGAGTCGTAGTTGGCAAGTTTCTGTCGCTCGTCCCGGGCGTCGTCGTCGTGAACGCGATCACGTTCCTCACAGTCGTTCTCGGCGTGGAATTCGTCGACGAGTCGATCGATGTCATTCACCTGTTCACCGTACACGCGTATTCGATCGTCTATCTGCTCGCCTGCGCTGGTATCGGACTCCTGGCGTCCGTCGCGTTCGACTCCGTCCGCCGTGCACAAACCGTCGGTGCCGGATCGGTCTTCGGTCTGTTCTTGCTCGATACGTTTACGTTCGATACCGACTACGAGTGGCTGGGAGACGTCGCGTTCTCCAGATATTTCGACCCCGGCGCGATTCTCGTCGGTGGCGAAATTTCGTGGTCAGATCTCTCCGCCCTTCTGATCGCCGTTGTCGTCCTCGTCGTCGTCAGCAGTGAATACTTCGAACGACGCGACCTCTCCGGTTGACTCACGGCGATCCGTCGATGGCGTCTCATCCCCTTCGTCACCTCGACGCGACCCCGCCTCGCTCGAGAGTGTCGCGACGAATACCGCGAAACGGCAGCAACCCCGCTTCGAGACTATTGAACCTCATTCGTTCTCCAATAGTGTTCGTGTTGGTGGATCGTTATTTGTGTTCGTACGTGGCAGAGCAGTATATGGACCCGCAGGCAGAGCGCTGGTGTCACGTTTTGATCGGCATAGCGTTAGTTCTCTTGACGATCGGTATCGGATACGATTTCGTTTTCGGAACGAAGTTAGCAGACTTCCTCGTGATACTCGCCGGACTCTTCGTCGGATGGGTGGCGTTTCTCTACTGCTTGGGGAACGCTTCGTTCTGGGATTGACATCCTCCTCCGCCTGAAGGCGGAGGAATCCCGAGTCAAGCGAATCGAAGATTCGCGTACGTCGCGAACCGCCGGTTCGCTCAGCGTTGGGATATTAGGGTTTGCAGTCCTCCTGTTCTCTCGTTTTGAACGACCCGCTCTCGCGGTCGAACAGGAAGACTCCGGGCTGTGCCAACCAGCCGTTACTCATATCCCCTGTCGGGGGACTCTGAGTTATCTTTCGCCGGATGTTCACTGCACCGTTCACGTCCGCGTTCATCGTCGTTTCACAGGACTTGCAGACGTACAGCCCACGCTCCACGCGGTTCGCATCTCGAATCTGCCCGCAGCACGAACACGTCTTGCTGGTGTTTTCCTCGTCTACGCGGTCAACGAGAATACCGTATTCATCCGCCTTGTACTCGAGCAGACGGGCAAATCTGTCGAATTCCCATCCGTGCAATTTCTTGTTCCCCGACTCACCCCAATTCCGCGAGTCGCCGTTCTCGTCTTCGCGGATGTCGCTGAGGTCTCCAACTGCTATCTCCGCCACGCTCTCTTCGACACAGCGTTGAATAATTCGACCGCCCAGCGTTCAGCGCCAGTGGCGTCGATTCGTTCCAGTCCTCAGTTCGGCTCCGTTCTCCACGTCGCACGTCGGCGCTACGAGTCAGTTCTCGCTTCTTTCCGACCCGTCATCGTCGTGGGCTCGAGGCTGAAATACCGGAACGTCGTTTCTTTCGGTGGTCGATCGAAAATGTCGACGAGTGGGATTTCGATGGACCACATCCCCTGTATTTCGGCGGACTCGTACGGTGCATCGGACGTGTCCGATAGCCGCCCTGTGACGACGACACTTCGCCATCCGCCGTCAGTTTCGTCGTGGGTAACGAAAGAGACCGGCCGATCTACGAGTTCTTCTTTCCTGCTGTCCTGGGGGAAGGAGAGTCGATAGTAGAAGCGCGTCACGTCCGCACTGTATCCGTACGAAACAGGTATCGAAACCGGCGGTTCATCCTGGCCCGTAGAAAACGAAATGGTGCCCGTTCCGCCTTGGCCGAGGAATTCGTTTATCTCTTCCTCACTCATTTGAACCCAGCGCAATCCCTGCATATCGTCCTACACGACGCAGAGATAGAAAGTACCCAGTTACAGCGAACCGTACGTTCAGTGTAACGAGAATGGTACTGGTTTCGCACAGTCGCTTCAGGAACTCCCCTCGAGGCAAGCCCAGTGCACTCACGGAATGTCCATTACTGACTCAAATCTGGTCTGAATATTGGTACGTTTTGACGAACGCACCTGCGACAGTGACCGATGGTCGCGCTGATGAATCTGTTGTGATACGTCGGGGCTACCTTCTTAATATATATTTAGACGCTGATGGTTGCAGATCACTCAGTCACTCGTCCCTACGGCCCTCTTCTCTCTCGACTGCAGAGTGAGACTCGGCTTCACCTCGATACATGTCTTCTGTCCACCACTCGTGTATGCTGTCTGAGTATATAATGCATATATAATATTTAAGTTATATTGGTTGGCCGTCAGACAAGGGTGATCATGCAGGGGTGAGAACTATCTACTGAAATACACTAGTAGTATTGTAAGGGAATTCCAATGGTGGAGCAGATTACTCCCGACCGGCTCGCAGAGATGATCGATTCGGACGAGTCGTTCACACTCGTCGATACGCGTCCCGAGGAAAGTTACGAGGGGTGGCGAATCCACGGGACCCAGAACATCCCGTTCGGCCCGGGCGACGAGTTCGGGAACGAGCAACTCGAGCGGATCGAAAAAGCCAGAACTGGTGACCCGCTCGTCGCGATCTGCGGGAAGGGGCTTACGTCGACGCCGTTCAGCTTCGAACTCGAGCAACACGGCTACGACGACGTGTCCGTCGTAAAAGGCGGTATGGAGGACTGGAGCACGGTTTATGAAGTCGTTCCCGTCGAGACCGAAAACGACGACCTCATCGTCCGTCAGCTGCAGCGACGAGCGAAGGGCTGTCTCGGCTACGTCGTCGGATCGAAACGCGCCGGATCGGCAGTTGTCGTCGATCCCACCAGACAAACGGATCAGTTCAAGATCGTCGCCGGAGAGGCCGGGCTCACGATCGATCGCGTCCCCGACACCCACGTCCACGCCGATCACATCTCGGGTGTACCGAAACTAGCGGATGAGCTGGACGTTCCCTACTCGCTTGGCGAACACGCGAGCGAACGTGGCGTCGAGTACGACTACGAACCACTCGCCGACGGCGAAACGATCGAGCTCGGTGAGATCGAGGTCGAAACGCTGCACACGCCGGGGCACACAACCGAGATGGTCAACTACTTCGTCGACGGCGAGACGCTGCTAACCGGCGATACGCTGTTTATCGGATCAGTCGGACGAACAGAGCTACAATTCGGTGACGAGGACGCGGCGAGGGGCGCTGAACTGCTATTCGAATCGCTTCACGAGACTATTCTCGAAGCCCCGGACGAGACGCGGATTCTCCCGGGACACGTCTCAGTCACGGAAGACAATCGATACGAGATCGGCTCACCGGGTGAACTGATCAGCGCTCGATTGAGCGAACTTCGTGCCGAACTCGACCTGCTCGAACTGGACAAAGACGAGTTCGTAAACCGATTAGTCGAGAACGCACCCGAGAAACCGCCGCACTACGAGCGCGTGATCGAAATCAACACGGGCTCGGAATCGCCCAAAGACGAGTCCGAAGCGGTGGAACTCGAGCTCGGCCCGAACAACTGCGCCGCCTGACTTGCCGACGAGAGCAGCCCACAGAGTGTCACGTCCAGGCGGCAGACTCCGTTTTCGCCGATCAGTATCTCTCGTGGCAGCAATCGATAGGACGATCGTTGGGTTCCGCAGAAATATCGCGGCCCACCCGGCACTGACCAAACTCCACGTGACGCTGCGAGACAGTGTTTGGTCTCCCTGGCTCTCCCAGTATCGGAACCCAACTTTACCCGTCACATCCGCGTGACAGATTTATACCGATTGGTCGAATCCGTTCGTCATGGCTGACCGAATTCTCGTTCCGTACGACGGATCTCCACGGGCTATCCAAGCCCTCGAATTGGCATTCGAAGAGTTTCCAGATGCGGCTGTTATAGCGCTGTACGTCATCGAGATCCCGGACAGTCGCTGGGCACAGATTGTGGGTCCCGAACTGCAAATCCCTGTCACCGAGCGAGCGCAGGAATCCGTCGATGACATCCTCGAGTCTGCGACGGAAATAGCGACCGAGCACGGCCGCACTCTCGAAACGAACGTCGTTACCGGCGAGCCGGATCACCGCATCGTCGCGCAAGCGAAAGAAGAATCGGTTGATCTGATCGTCATCGGAAGCCACGGACAGGAAGGGATTTCGCGCGCCCTGCTCGGGAGCGTCGCCGAAAAGGTCGTTCGCCGATCACCGGTTCCCGTCCTCGTGGCCCGGTAGATTGTAAATCGTCGGACCGTTCTCGAGAGTGACAAAATAAGCACACAGACACGGTGTTGTTGAGCCAGCGTGAGGAACGAGCTGGTCGTTGAGTCACTTGACCGAAGTAAGCTACCACGCCCTGAAGGGCGTGGCATTCAGCATGGACTCCCGTTCTAACCGCTGAGAGCGGTAGACGAATACTCGCCGTTCACGTTCAACATCCCGCTGTTCAAGCGCACGCCTACGGGTACGCCTCCACGTCCAGACTTTTGCTGATCGCGGAGATACTTCAAGCCGATATTCTTCGCGGCGTTGTAATCCGCGTGAACATCGTACCCGCACTTCAGACAACCGAACTCGTCCTGCCCGTTGTTGTGCGGACGGTTATCCTCATGGGTGAACCCACATTTCGAGCAACGTTGACTCGTGTACGCCGGATTAATCTGCTTCACCACAAGCCCCTCAGATTCGGCCTTGTACGTGACGTACTCAAACAAGCGGTGGAACGCCCACTTGTGAACCGCCTTCGCGTGCGGGAGGCGTTCGCGGATGCCTTTGAGTTGCTCGAACACAATATGCGTACACTCGTTCTCAAGAGCTTCCTCAACCAGTTCGTTCGAGATGGTGTGGAGTATCTGCTCGAAACGCTCGGTCTGCTTGCGACCGACTCGCTGAACGTTGATGTGCGCCCAACGAGTCCCAGTCTGTTGCAGGTCACCACGACGCTTCTCGTATTCCCGGTGCCAGTGGTTGAGTTCGCCACCGCTCCAGAACTTGCCTGTTGAGGTAGTTGCGATGTTTGTGATGCCGAGGTCAACACCAAGGACGGAAACGTGCTTGGAATCGCCTGTGTCGGCCTCATCGTTCTCCACGGCGGGCTTTGTCCGCACGTGAAGGTAGAAACAGTCCTCAACCGTGTCGTAGTGGAGCGTGGCTCCTTTCACGTCATAGTCGTCGTTGAACAAGTACGCCGAGTGAGGCGTGTCACGCTGTTCGTTTGGGAGGACGAACTCTGCGGTCACTCGCCCGTCGATTGTGGCGAGCGTGCAGTGGTCGTCGTTGACGGTGGCAGTTCGTGCGTCGTAGCTGGCGAACCGTGACGTGAAGTGGGGTTTCGAGGCTTTCTTGCCTTCCTTCCAGCGTTCAACACAGCCTTTGACGGCTTCTGCGGCTCGGTTTCGCGCGGCTTGCACGAGGTTGGCCGGAAGTGGTGAGTCTTCTCGAACGTCGTAGTACGTTTGGTCGTGGAGTTTCTGTTTACTGGTGATTTTCCAGTCTGGTTCCCACGCGACGTCTACGACGTGGTTAGCGGCGTCGAGGAAGTGGTCGGTTGTCTGATGGAGAAGGTCAGCGGCACTCTCGTCCACATCGAGTTTGATGGGCACGGTTCGAGTGCTCGAATTCTCCACCATCTGTACTTCATATGTAGAGGCCTATATTTATATTAGTTTGGGTTTGCGTGGGGAGTCAGCCTGCTATCGAACGTGGTTTGTGTGCGTGTTGTCGGCTTCCTCCCGCGCCTGAAGGCGCGGGTTTCCGCCTTGCGGTCATTATGAGACCAGTTCAGCGGGAGTTCCGATACGAGTTTAAAAGATCCGAGAGAGAACGAGCGGACGGCGACGTCTATCAAGGCGTTCGCGGTCTACCTCCACGAAACCGGTTGTTCGCTCAGAGAGACAACAACGGTTCTCACTGAATTCACGCGGTTCTAGCAATATCTACGAATCAGAGCCCCTCGAGATGTTATACTACCACTCTAAAATCACAGGTGTTATTATAATAGGTAGCAGACTTAGTAACACTGATGGCTCAAACCTCGCGCCGAAGACTGCTCCAGAAAGCAGGCGCAACCACGGTTGCTGCGACGGGAATCGCCGGCTGTCTCGGTCGAAGAGGCGGGTCGCTCGATTCCGTCACAGTCGCGTACGTCCCGATTTATCCGAACATGCAACAGTACGTGATGAATCAAGAGGGCTACTACGAGGACGTCCCAACGGATGTCACAATAGAGCGGTTCAGCTCTGGTCCTAGCGTCGTCAAGGCGTTTGCCAGCGGGGACATCGACGTTGCGTTCTTCGGAATCACTCCTGCGATGGTTCTCGTCGACAAAGGCACCGATGCCGGTATCCTCGCGGCAAACTCGAGAAATGGTTTCAAGGTCATGGGGACAACGGAACTCATCGAGCGCTACGAACGGGAAGGGGCAGCCATGTTCGAGCGCTTTGAGCAAGAACATGGTCGCAAGGTACGGTTCGGTGCGCCACCGGATGGGAGCGTTCCCGACACCGTCCTTCGATACTGGATCCAGGAGGATCTCGATGTCGGTGAGATGGAGTCCGCAATTAGCAAGTCGAAAGTCCCGCCAGCGAAGGCGGTCCAGACGATTCAGTCGGGGGATATCGACGCGACGATCATTCAGGAGCCGTTCGCGACGATCATCGGCCAGGATGACGGCTTCGGCGAACTCGCCTGGTCCGGACATATACTGGAAGACCACCCGGTCACGGTGCTGTTCGCGAACCAGCGGGTGCTCGACGATAGCGAAGTCGCCCAGTCGCTGGTCGAACAGCACATCGCAGCGACCGAGTTCACAGCAGATTCATCGGATGCAGCCGCCGCCCACGCCGCATCGGTGATTGGCTCCGGCGTGAGCGAGGACCTCGCTACGGCGGCCATGGACTCACGGGCGTCGGATTTCTTCTCGGACCCGCACGCGATCACCGACCAAGCTGCGACGATGGGTGAGTTCGTCGCAAACGTCGGAAACATCGAGGAACCGAGCGCGACTGAGGACCTGTTCGCGTTCGATCCCTACGACGCCATCCAGGAATGAGTACGAAGACTGATACCAGTTCCAACGCGGTGGTCGCCGGCAGCCTCGAGGGTGACCGAAAGCGGTATCTGCGCGGTCTGGGCGGTCTGCTCGTGTTCCTGTTCGTCTGGTGGCTCGGAGCGATGACGACCCAGCCGTCGTACCTGGTGCCGGGGCCCGTCGAATCGATGCGTGCGTTCATCGACCTCTTCGCAACCTCGACTGCGATTATCGTCCCCGTCTTCGGCTCACAGTTGGTGTTGCCAACCGGCCTCGCACACCTCGCACAGACGTTGTTTCACTACGTTCCCGGCCTGCTCCTCGGGGCTGGCTGTGGTATCAGCCTCGGGTTAGCGATGGGCTGGAACGGGGCGCTCGACGACTGGTTGCGGCCGCTCATTCGGGTGCTTCGCCCCATCCCGCCGCTGGCGTGGGTGGTCTTTGCGATCGTCTGGTTTGGGATCCATCACACCGGCGCAGCGTTTATCGTCTTCGTCGGCGCGTTCTGGATCAACTTCTACGGTGCCTACGGGGGTGTCGAAGGCGTCTCGAACGAGCTGACCGATGCCGCATCGACGCTCGGCGTGGAGCGCGATCTCTCGATGCTGAAACTCGTCGCGCTCCCGAGCGCAGCTCCGCAGGTGTTGACGGGGTTCCGAACGAGCATCGGTCGCTGCTGGATGATCGTCGTCGGCGCTGAACTGTTCGGCGCGCCCGGTGTCGGCTACGAGATCATCAACGCCTCGAACAACCTCGCGATGGCGACCAGCGTCGCGTACATGTTCCTGATCAGCCTCGCGTTCCTCTGTATGGACGTTGGGTTCCGGCTCGTCGAAGGGAGGGTACTCGCATGGCGCTGAGTACGGACTCATCGACCGACCGAGAGCCGACCGAAAAGATCACCGTCCGGAACGTCAGCAAATCATACGAGGCGATGCAAGCGCTTTCAGCTGTCTCGTTCTCGGTTGGGGCAGGCGAGTTCTGTTGTGTCGTCGGTCCCTCCGGCTGTGGGAAGACCACGCTCTTGCGGGCGATCGCCGGCCTCGAGGACCCGGATCGTGGGTCGGTCCTCGTCGACGGCGATCCGGTTACCGGTCCCGGCCTGGATCGAGGAATGGTGTTTCAGGAATATGCGCTGTTCCCGTGGCGAACCGTTCGCGGAAACATCCGGTTCGGCCTCGATCGGCCCGCGTGTGAGTGTCCGGATTGCGAGGCACGGGTCCGAGAGTTGATCGAACTCGTTGGCCTCGAGGGCTTCGAGGACGCGTACCCGAAGGAGTTGTCCGGCGGAATGAAACAGCGCGTCGGGATCGCCCGCGCCCTCGCCGTCGATCCGGATATTCTACTGCTGGACGAACCGTTCGGCAGCGTTGACGCTCGGACACGCGACCGACTTCACGCCGAGTTGCTTGAGATCTGGACCCAGACCGAGCAGACCGTCGTCTTCGTCACACACGATATCGACGAAGCCGTGACCCTGGCTGATCGCGTCGTTGTGATGGACGCCGACCCGGGAACCGTTCAGTCGACCGTCCCAATCGACGTAGAACGCCCGCGCGAGCGGACGGCTCCGGAATTCGTCGATCACGTTGCACGAATCAGAAACGAACTCGGTGGTCCAGGCGATACGAGTAGCTGAAACGTTCTGGAGAACGTTGTATCATCAAACCACCGACGTTACCGATGAGTATTTGATGGTGTCCTCACCGTTCTGCCCTTCTACTCAGCGATCCATTCTGACCCGCGCTACTCGTAGAGACGATTTGAGATCTGCTCGACTGTCTTCGCAAAATAGCCATCCTCTGAAGCTATGGGGATACCCACAACCTCGGAGGATAATTTTGATGCGTGGCTTTGTTTCTCCCTAGCTAGAAGAGAAACTGATAGCAAGTAGAGTACGACTTGCTCAGTAATTAATCGATTCCAGACCTTCTGCGTTACATGATTCAACCGACGGGTGTAGTAGTGGATGAAAATGACAATAGCCGAGGGTCGTAGAATCGAATCCTAAACTCTTCTTACGACAGTTTGACGGCCCCATCCGAAGAGATTGTTATGTCATACCCCCGGTACCGGAACGAAACGTGTCCGCTTCGGACCGAGTCGTCAGCAGCGGTCGGTTCAAATAATCGGTCCAGCGCAGCAGGATCCACAACGTCGTTGAGCGGTGGCTCGAGGATAATCGGCGAGACATCTTCTGCGTCGGCAATCGCTTCAAGGACGCGCAGGCTCGGCTTTGAGCGCGTGGACTCGGTGTCGGTCATGGCTCAGACGAGGAGCTGGATGTCGGATTCAGCCATGTGCTGCAACGCGGTGGCCGCGCCGATGCCGGTGGTGACGCCGTCGTGGAAGTCGTCCTCGTCGTAGTCCATCAGCTCGATCGTCATCTGACAGGCCTGCAGATCGACGCCGCTCTCGAGCGAGAGGTCGATCAGTTCCTCGATGGTGGCGGTCCCGTTGTCGTCGATCTTCTTCTGCATCATCTTCGTGGCCATCGTATCCATGCCGGGGAGCGCGGCGATGGCGTTCGGGACGGGCATGTTGGGATTGCCGACGGCACTCAATTTGAGATCTTTCGACTTCTCCTCGTGGAGAATGTCGAGCCCCCAGAACGTGTGGAAGACGACGACCTCCCAGCCGAACGCAGCCGCGGTGCTCGCGAGGATCAGCGGCGGATACGCCATGTCAAAACTGCCCTGCGTCGCCACGATCGTCATCTTCTTTTGGTTGTCGCTCAGATCCGCCTCTGCGAGGGACTCCTCTAACTCCTCGACGCGCTCGCGTAGGGCCTGCAACTCGGCGGTATCGATCTCGGGGTTGGATTCGGCGTCCGCCTCGCCGTCTTCGAGCGGTGTCGTTTGATTGTCCGTGCTCATTATTCGGTTTTCTTCACGTAGTGGGTGTAGATGTCGTCCCCTTCGACCTGCTCGAGGAGTTCGACGCCGTCGGTGCCGTCGGCCCACCCCTGAATGTCGCTCATGCTGCCCGAGTCAGTCGCGACGACCTCGAGGACGTCGCCGGCCTCGAGCTCGTCGATCGCTTGCTTGGTCTTCACGATAGGCATCGGGCAGGACTGTCCTTTCACGTCTAGCGTCTCCGTGCTCTGGTATTCCGAACTCATGATTTCGTTTTGTGCCCCATATTGGAGCTATCACACAATATTGGTGGCATCCATATAAGACCTCCGGTTATTGTACAATACACGAACACCCTTGGCCCAGAGCAGGGTATGAAATAGTTAGCATCTCCCTCATACGCGCATTTAGCCTCAATGAGGAAGTGGTTGGCTAGTCTGTATTGTGTATAATAGGAATTACTATACAAACCCTTAAGTGCCAGTGGCCGATACTGGAAACCGTACAACATGGACGATATGGATCTTCCAATGCCGGACGTCGAGATCGAATCGGTCAGTCCAAACGGATTGAAGGACCGAATCGACGCGGGCGAGGACGTCACGCTCCTCGATACCCGTATGGAATCGGAGTACAACGAGTGGAAGATCGACGGAGAGACCGTCGAATCGATCAACATTCCGTACTTCGAGTTCCTAGACGACGAAATTGACGGCGACGTCCTTGCACGGATTCCCGATGACCGCGAAATTACGGTTCTCTGTGCGAAGGGGGGCTCGAGCGAGTACGTCGCCGCGACGCTGAAAGAGCGCGGCTACGATGTCAATCACCTTGAGGACGGGATGAACGGCTGGGCGCGTATCTATGAGCGCGTGGAAGTCGAACGCTACGACGGTCCTGGGACACTCTACCAGTACCAGCGTTCCTCGAGTGGCTGTCTCGGCTATCTCGTCGTCGACGGCAACGAGGCGGCCGTGATCGATCCGCTGCGCGCGTTCGCGGATCGGTACCTCGAGGACGTCGTCGACCTCGGCGCCGACCTCCAGTACGCGATCGACACACACATCCACGCAGACCACATCTCGGGCGTCCGTAATCTCGACGCGGAAGGCGTCGAGGGAGTCATCCCCGAGGTGGCGGTCGACCGCGGCGTCACCTACGCCGACGAGATGACTCTCGCGGCAGACGGCGACGAGTTCGAAGTCGGCGACGCGACGATCGAGACCGTCTACACGCCCGGACACACCTCCGGGATGACCTCGTACCTGATCGACGATTCGCTGCTCGCCACCGGCGATGGGCTGTTCGTCGAGAGCGTCGCCCGCCCTGACTTAGAGGAGGGCGACGAGGGCGCGGAAGACGCCGCGCGACAGCTCTACGAGACGCTGCAAGAGCGCGTGCTGACCCTGCCTGACGACACGCTGATCGGCGGGGCGCACTTCAGCGACTCCGCCGAGCCCGCCGACGACGGCACCTACACGGCACCGATCGGCCAGCTCGAGGCGGAGATGGACGCGCTGACGATGGACGAAGACGAGTTCGTCGACCTGATCCTCTCGGACATGCCGCCCCGTCCGGCCAACTACGAGGACATCATCCCCACTAATCTCGGACAGCAGGAGGCTAACGACGAGGAGGCGTTCGAACTCGAGCTCGGTCCGAACAACTGCGCCGCGAGTCAGGAGTCCCTGGCCGGTGACTAACGCCCAATGGTAACTGACCCAGTCCCGCTTCAACTGGCCGCCGAGCTGTTCCCCAGTGGGATTAGTCGCTACGCAGTCGGCGGGTTGCTCGTCGGTCTCGGTGCGGTCGTGATCTACGTCGGGACCGGGATCCCGGCCGGGGCGAGCACGTTCCTCGAGTCGACGCTATCGTACGTCTCCGGGCAGTCGCGGTTCCAGCAGTACGTTTCGTCCCGGGATTGGCGCGTCGTGTTCACGCTCGGCATCATCCTGGGCGGGCTGGCGTTCGCGGCGACGGTCCAGTCCGGGGTGATAACGACGTCGCTCTACGAGGCCGGAACGACCGGTGAACTGTACGAGATCGGCGGCGTGACGCTCTGGTCGACTGCCGTCCAGCCGTGGCGGCTGTTCCTGGGCGGCATCCTGGTCGGGATCGGCACCCGGATCGGCAAGGGATGTACGTCCGGCCATGGGGTCTGCGGCGTCGGCTCGGCGTCGAAGACGTCGCTCGTCGGCGTGGTGACGTTTCTGACTGTCGCCATCGGGACCGCTCAAATCGTCGCCGCGATGGGGGTGTCACCATGAGCGAGGACCGCCACCCGCTGTTCATGCCGCTGATACTCGTCGGCGGCATGATCTTCGGGTTTGGGCTCGGGTTCAGCCAGATGGCGCGTCCGGAGGTCGTGCTGAACTTCCTGCAGTTCGAGGACTTCGGACTGCTGTTCGTCATGTTCGGCGCGGCGATCGTCTCCGGGGTCGCCTTCGCCGTGATGCCGCGGATCCGAGATAGGGCGCCGCTGACGGGCGATCGGTACGAACGCCGGCTGAAGCCGTTCGACCGAAACGTCCTGATCGGCGGCGGGATCTTCGGCGTCGGCTGGGGGCTCTCGGGAATCTGTCCGGGCGCTGCCTACGCCAGCCTCGGCGTCGGCAATGTCACTATCCTGTGGGCAATCGCCGGCATGTTCGCCGGCGCCTACCTGCAGGGAGTCTGGCGAAGCAAGCTCGCCGCGGCCGCCACGGCCCCGGCAGGTGCCGACTAGCGACGTTCGCATTTCGTGTCTCACAAGCTGAAACGGAGGCGGTTCGTCTAATGGATCCAGGAACGATACTACTGTTCGCAGCCGCCGTTCTCGCAAGCCTGTTCATGGCCTGGGTGATCGGCGCCGGTTCGAGCGGCGCCACACCCTTCGCACCAGCCGTCGGTGCGAACGCTATTTCCACAATGCGTGCGGCGTTTTTCGTCGGTATCCTCGGCTTCGCCGGTGCAGTGACCCAGGGCGGACGTGTCTCCGAAGCCGTTGGGAAGGGGCTCGTCGAGGGGGTCAGTCTCCCGATCGTCGGCGTCATCATCGTTTTACTGATTGGCGCCGGACTGATGGCGATCGGTATTGCCACCGGCTATCCAATCGCAACCGCGTTCACTGTGACCGGATCCGTCATCGGTGTCGGTTTCGCGCTCGGCGGCGATCCTGCTTGGGGGAAGTACGCCGAAATCGGCGCGGTTTGGGTACTCACGCCGTTCGTGGGCGGCGGTATCGCTTACGGACTCGCCAGTGTCCTTCCCCGACCCGATGTCCCTGAGGACGTTAGCGTCCCGATCCTCGCCGGAATCGTCGGCGTCGTGGTCGCGAACCTCGAGTTCTCGTTCCTCGCGTCAGTCGGGGGAACACTCGCCGCCGCCGGAAGTACGCTGGGTCCCGTCGACAGCGTTGCCGCCGCGGTCGTAATCTCTCTCGGCTTCGGGACCATCATCGCGGCTGTCGTTCGCTGGGACCTCGGTCGCGATCAGGCCGGCGGGCTGCGCCGATTCTTGCTCTCGCTCGGCGCACTCGTGGCGTTTTCGGCGGGTGCGAGTCAGGTCGGACTGGCCGTTGGACCACTGTTCCCGCTGCTCGAGGACCTGCCGACGGTGTCGCCGATCGTGGTGTTGTTCGGTGGCGGCGTCGGGATCCTCGTCGGTTCGTGGACGAGTGCGCCCCGAATGATCAAGTCGATCTCGCAGGAGTACGCGTCGCTGGGGCCGCGGCGATCTATTTCGACGCTCGTCCCCTCGTTTCTCATCGCACAGACCGCGGTCTTGCTCGGGGTACCGGTCTCGTTCAACGAGATCATTGTAAGCGCAATCGTCGGCAGCGGACTCGCGGTCACCGGTGGAGCCGGCGTCAGTCCGCGAAAGTTGGGACTCACCGTCGCCGCATGGATCGGGTCGTTCGCCCTCGCGTTCGGACTCGGCTACGGATCGATGCTTCTTCTGGAACTCTGAGGCAGCAGGCGACGCGTTCGGCTATTTCGAGCCGTTGTCCGTTTCGATCGGAGATCTGTCGGAGTAGTGGTTGCCCATGCGTTCTCGACGAGCTACGGAAGCAGCTGACTGATCAACGGCCGGTTCGACGCGACGACGCGGTAGACGAACTCGCGGACGGGTACATATCCCGGAATGCGACGAAACAGCGGAAAAAACTGCGATGGCAAGAGGCCGGTCCGTTCGTAGGCGCGTTCCATCGCTACCCCACAGGAGTAGGTCGTCTCGTCGGTAACGAAGTGCGCACAGTCCTCGTAGTCGGGCGGCAAGCGCGCTCGCAGATCGTCCGTGAATTCCGAAAAGCCGACGATGTCGATCGCCGCGCGGCAGTCCACGAACCGTGCCGCACGAGTACAGACCCCGCAGTCGTCGTAGACGAGCGTCGGTGGTGACATTCTCGAGTCGAAGATGTAGATACTGATGAAGCCCTCGAACCACTAAACTCTCGACCCCAACGACTACCCTTGCACTTCCCGTTTGGGTTCCCATGCCATCGGAGTCGGACGACGTTCGCGTGTGGCTCGTCGAGCGCGATTACGATAATCGCGACCTCATCATCCTCACCTACGCGACTCCCGACGGAACTCGAACCTTCCGAAAGGAACTCGCAGCGCAGGCGGTCGACCTGGACACGGTCACTGCCGCAAAGGACGTCTCTCCCGAGGATCTCGCGACCGTCGAGGACCCAGACATCCGCGACCGGTACGCCGACGAAGCAGCGCGAATGGCAGACGAACACGACCCAGCGGAGACGATCTAACTCCAGGGACGAACCGGTCGTCTCGTGTGGTCGAACGGAACTCAGTGATATGCCTTTTCGCCGGCCTCAATTGGTACCTCGAGCCAGTTTGCCGTCGGCGGGAGCGGGCACTCGTACCGATCCGAGTACGCGCACGTCGGATTGTAGGCCTCGTTGAAGTCGAGGATCCAGTTTCCGTCGTTCGTACGGTGGGCGTCGTCCTCGAGGTCGAGGTACCGACCGGCGCCGTAGGTCTCGTCGCCGCTGGTCGCATCCCGGAACGGGACCCAGAGCCGTTCGTCGTCCGGGTCCCCCTTGTAGGCCTGCAGCGCGATGTCTTCGCCGTCGACGGTGAACCGGAACTCGCCCCACCGAAGGTACTCCCGCTTGCCGTCGGTGCTCGTTCCGACGGAGACCCGTTCGGGATCGTCGTACTTGTGCAGCGGTAGTTCGAACCGGTACTCCTCGTCGATCTGGTAGTACTCGAGGCCGTCGAATGACTCGCGCTCGTCCGGTGGAATCGGCGAGTGCGGATCGCCGCCGAAGTACTGATCTTTCTCCTCGCGTTGCGTTTCGATCGCGCGTCTCCAGTCAGTAGACATAATTGAATTGAAAGCGGCCGCGGTGTGGTCACGGCACAGTCACGCCGTCGGTCCATCCCAGGACAACCGGTCGCGGCCGAGTCCCGCCGCTCGGCGTGAGTACGGAACTCGAGGTGTTACGCGTGTTGCTCAATCAGGCCCTGCAGCGTCCCATGGTCCTGAGCACCGACCATGCGCTCGACCGGCTGGCCGTCGGCGTAGAGTACCAGCGTAGGGACCCCACGGGCGCCCAGTTGCTGGGCGATTCGCTGGTGTCGATCGACGTCAACCTTCGCGACCGCAGCGTCGGTCTCCGCGGCGAGCGCTTCGATCGTCGGCTCCATCATCTGACAGGGGCCACACCAGTCAGCGTAGCAGTCCACGAGGACGAGGTCATGCTCCGTGACGACTTCGTCGAGGTGACTCTGGCCCGTGATCGCGATCGGCTCGTCGGGTGCGTCGCTCGCCTCGACGGCGTCAGATGCGTCGAGGCTCCCACCGTTCTCGAGGCGTTCCTGCAGCTCTCGCTTCTTCCGTTCGCGGATCCTTTGTCGTTCGTCGTCGATGGACTCGCTCATCGGTCGACGGTACGGTCTCCATGATCATAATGGTTTTGTGGATAAAGAGCAATATTGGGTCGGCAAAACGGTCGGAGTTCTCCCGCTGCGGACGACGTGACTGACCGATCGCTGCTCGCAGCTGTCGTACCGGTAGCCCCGAACGGTAGGAGATACTATTCCTTCTAGTACGGCTGTTAGTTGGGGGAAAGGTGCGCTTTTCTATCGCTCGGTAAGGATCTATTACGGGCCGATTTGGAGTCCGGTACACCTCCCGAGAGCGACCGTCGTCTATAACTCTATCGCCGATTCCTGGATAGGCTAGATTCCTGATAATGCTATTTATATACAATACTAATCTTCGCGTGTGATCGAACGATGACGGACCCACACGAAACGATCGGACGGTATGCGAGCCGAACGACGGCCTTTGCCGCCGTCCTCCTCGTCGCCGCGACCGCGACGGCATCCACTCAGCCCCACGGCGGCGGTGCCGGCGGAGGGATGGGCGGCTGGGGAGCCTTCGGCGGCTGGATGTTCCTCTGGCCGATCGTCCTGCTCGGTCTGCTGGCCCTACTGATCGTCTGGGCCGGTAGTCGGCACCGGGGTGACCGAATCGATTGTACCGACCGCGCTGACCGACCCGACCACGCGTTCAAGGAACTCCGCGAGCGCTACGCACGCGGTGAGATCTCGGAAGAGGAGTTCGAACGACGACGACGCAATCTGCAACCTCATACCAATGACTGACGCACGCAATCCGTACGTGACGATCGACTCGCGAGACACATCGTGTCCAGGCCCGCTAATGGATCTGATCGGGAAAGTAAAAGGCCTCGATGCCGACACCGTGGTCGAGCTTCAGACCACCGAACGGAACTCGACGACCGACGTTCCGGAATGGCTCGAGAAAGCTGGCCACGAACTGCTCGAGATCGAGGAACGTGGCGAGTACTGGAGTATTCACCTGGAGGTCAATTGAAATGCATCGAATCGCCATCGTTGGCGGCGGAACGGGCGGGACGGTCCTCGCGAATCGGCTCGCGACCGAACTACAGACCGAGATCGAGGCCGGCGAGGTCGAGGTCCGGCTGATCACGGCCGATCCGTACCACGTCTACAAGCCGACGTTTCTGTACGTGCCTTTCGGAAGAAGACGGTCGACGACGCGAAACGGCCGATCGAGGACCTGGTCGACCGTCGTGTCACCCTGACGATCGAGGAGGTAACCGGCGTCGATACGGAGCGGAATCGCTTGTCCTTCACCGATCGGACGACCTCGCTGCACTACGATCAACTCGTGCTGGCGACCGGTGCGAATCTCGAGCCCGAGGCCGTACCCGGACTCGCCGAGGGCGGACACCACTTCTACGGCCCCGACGGCGCCGAGCAGCTCCGGGACGAACTCGCCGACTTCACCGAGGGCCACCTCGTACTGAGCGTCATCGGCGTCCCGCACATGTGTCCGGCGGCGCCCGTCGAGTTCCCGTTGATGTTCGACGACTGGCTCCGCGACCGGGGCCGGCGCGAGGACGTCGAGATCACCTACACGTACCCGATCAACCGCGCCCATGGCCTCGCGTCGGTCGCCGACTGGGCGACTGACCTGTTCGAGAAGCGCGACATCGCCCTCGAGACGTTCTTCAACGTCGACGAGGTCGACGCGGACGCGGAAGCCATCGAGACCGTCGAAGGCAACGAACTCGAGTACGATCTGCTCGTGGCGATCCCGCCCCACCGTGGCAGCGACGTCGTGACCGATGCGGGGCTGGGCGAGGACGGCTGGGTCGACGTCGACAGGCACACGCTCGAAGCGACGGCGGCCGAGGGCGTCTACGCGATCGGCGACGTCGCGGACGTGCCGACGAGCAAGGCCGGCAGCGTCGCCCACTACGAGGCCGGCGTCGTCGCCGATCGGATCGCCAGCCACGTCCGCGGGCAGACGCCGACGGCGACCTACGACGGCAAGACCGTCTGCTTCCTCGAGGCCGGCATGGACGAGGCCACGTTCATCGAGTTCGCTTACGGCGAGGAGCCGTACGTCCGCGAGCCGTCGAAACCGCTTCACTGGGCGAAGCTCGGTTACAACGAGTCTTACTGGCTCACCGCACGGGGGCTACTCTAAGATGCCCGAAACGGAATCCGACTCCGCGGCGGAATCCATCGAGCAGACAGCGGCGATCGAGGAACTCGTCGCCGAGAACCCCGACGAGGTCGCACGGTTCCTCGATCGCCTTGGCGTCGTCAACGATCTGCTCGATACGGCGGACCTCGCGACCGCCGCGATGGACGACCGAATGGTCGAGGAACTGGCCGGAACGGCGACGAACCTCGGCGCCGCAGCTGATGGGATAGCGACTGAGGAGGTCGCTCGACTGGGCGAGGCGACCGGCGAGAACGCCGAGGACCTCGCGGACGGACTCGAGACGCTCGCTCGGCTACAGCAATCGGGCACGCTCGACGACCTCGCTGCGCTGGCGGATCTCGCCACGCTGGCCTCGAACGCGATGGACGACGACATGGTGACCGACCTCGCCGCAGCCGGGACGACCCTCGGCGAAGTGGCAGATACGGCGACTGGCGAAGACGTCGCTCGGACGCTCAAGGGCCTTCTCGAGGCCGTCGGTCAGGCTGGGTCCGAGCCGACTGAGTCCGTCGGTGCGGTCGGCGTCGCGAAAGCGCTACGTGATCCCGAGGTCAAGGCCGGACTAGGCTTTTTCCTCTCGTTCGCGAAGGCGTTGGGTCGGACGGCGAGATAACCGACCATGCGTCCGAGATAGACGCGTGGTTTGGACCACCCGCATTCACCTGGCACTATTCTTCCGACAACGATTCCTCCCCCTGTAAGCGTTCGCGCCGTCTCTCGAACTCCTCGTCAGTGAGGTCACCGCGAGCGTAGGCGGCTCTCAACTCCTTGAGTGCGGGACCCGTCCGCTGGCCGCTGGACCGGCGAATCGCGCCGTACAGGAGATATCCGAGACCGAGAACCACCAGAATCGGAATCGCCACCATAAGAACCCACATCCACGTCGCTCCGGTCCCTCCCCACGCGCCGCCGTTCCACATGTGGCCGCCGCCCCAGATACCCATCAGAGACATCGCAAACGCCATCATGAGGACCGGCAGCAGGAGTATCGCGAGGATAACGAACAACAGCGTCCGTATTAGTGAATCTTCGGTTGCCATATCTTCTGCTTCGGTCGCCAGAGTATTGAACAGACGGGGGAATACCGATTACTGGGAACCGGTCACTCGGCTGCGTCAAGGAGATCGTCCGATTCGCTCGATGGCCACTCTCGAGCGTCCGATTCGACGAGCCCGTATAACAGTCGTCGTCGGGTCTCCAGTTCGTCGAGGGCGAACTCGAACTCCTCGTCCGATACAGTAGGAATACCCGCCTCGCGTATCGTCGGAAGGTCCGGCGGTGGCGGCGATCTGTCTGCAGGTTCGACGAATCCCTCCTGAAGCGTCTCGAGGTAGTTCTCGACGCTCGAGCGCACATTGCGAAGGACGATCTTGTTCGGCCGGTGTCGATTCGGAACGCCGAACCGGAGGAGCGTCAACGTTTCGTCGAGAACGACAATCTCGACGACTGGCGACCGGTCAGTCCGGGCGCTATGAAAGTAGTGGAGGATCGGATAGGCCTTGTGATTCTCCGTAAGGACCGCGAGCTGCGTTACGACGGAGTGCAGCGGGAGTTCGAGTCCGCGAAACTCCCCGTCGGTCCAGCTCGTTCGGACGATCTCCTCGCCGTGGGTACCGAACCCGCTCACGCTACTGGCGAACGCGCGCTTCTGGGTAACCGCATCGAGAACGGAGAGCGTATACGTGACGATTAGCGTAACGAAAAGCAGACCGCTCCCGGTTGCGAATATCGTAACGAGTTGCCAGCGTCCCGCTTTGGGAGCGAAGTCTCCGATACCTAGCGTGAAGATCGTGTACCCGGTAAAATAGAGCCGATCGGACCAGGAGATGGTCCCGCGACCGAGCGTGTCGACGAGGACGTTTTCCGCACCGGCAAAGACGAGCGTCCACCCGACCCAGAGCAGTGCGATCCAGAGCGTGAGAGTGATCACGAATAGCAGTGGTCCAGAAAGGCTGAGAAGTCGCGAATTCTGAGCACCGATCCGTCGCAGTGCGCGCCACGTCTTTGCCATCAGTCGCGAGGTGAGCGGCCCGGCACCCCCTTCGATCCAGAGCGTCGTCCAGAGGAGGTCGACAACTGCGAACGCGAGCAGAACGATACCGAGTGCGAGATAGATAGCGTTCATTTTGATCCACGTTCGGGTTACGGGCTATTCGTATTCGGTTCGGCGGGTGAGCCGCCGTCGTGCAGTCTCCCCGCGAGATGGCAATTGTACCCGGCCAGCGAAGCGACCAGGACGCCGACGCATACGGCGTTCCAACGGTGGTGCCCGCCGATCCGAAAGAGAAACGGCATAGTTAGCAGCCAGACTCCGAGGATGATCGTCATTCCCGCGACGGTCCGAACGATCGCCCAGTCACCCCGTTCGAGCCAGTGCACGGAACTGGACAGCGTTCCAATCAGGATACCAGTAACTGCGACGGTCCACCGGAAGGCAGTCGGTGCACCGAGAACGAGCGGCGCGGCGATCACCCAGAGTCCGAAGACCATCGTAGCCGTCGAAACCGTTCTCGGTAACATCCTCGGAGCGATGCGGAGTCGATCGCCGGAATTCGATTTCGAGCGCCTCGTGTCGCTGGTGAGTTAGGCCGACGCCATGTTCCGACAGGACTCCGCGCACTCGCGCAACACGTCAGCACACACTTGGCAATGGTCGTGGTCGTGCTGCTCACACTCGTCGGCGCACTCTTCGCAGGCATCCGCACACATCTCCGCGAGTCCGCTGTGGTACGCGGAGTTGCGAGCCATAAAACGGGCGTGTAGCGTCGTGATATCGGCGACGTCCCGACAAAGACGGATACAACGGGCCATCTCTTCGCCCATGCCGATACACTCGTCGGCGCACCACTCGCAGGCTTGTGCTGCCTCGAAGCAATTATCCGTACACTCTGCCATCTCGTCGGACATGTGATCGATTTGGGTCAGTGCCATCGCAGGTCTCTAGTCGGCTGGAACGGACTTTGTTATCGGTCGCCCAAACCGCGAGAATAATCCGTGAGATGGCGGTAACATCGGTTAACGGTGCACAGATAACGGATGAGGACGAACCTAATACGGAATTATCCGCGCGAAACAGCGCTGGGATTCCTCTGTTCCTTAGTGGGATACATCACAAGCATCGATTATCGCATCGTCTCTGCTTTCGGCTGAAGGCAACGGCGTTGAAGATGGTCACTATTGTACGTCTCGGTATGTTCGATGCAACGCTGCGAACAGCAAGCATTCTGTTCTCCATAATCGGCGGGACGGCGGCCGGCGTCCTCTCCCTCCTTCTCTGGAACGTTCTCCGCGAAACGCCGTTTGGAACGGTAGTCGGTCTCCTCTCGTTGACGCTCTCGGGAGTGATCTGCTATCACGTCATCCTGGTTATCACCGGCGGAGAATCGGTGTTCCTCGAGACGCTTCGGAGTGCGATGCATACCATCGTCGCGATCTTCCTCTGGTTGGTGATCGCCACCCACGAACAGATCCAACAGAGCGTCGCAGGGGGGTGACGAGAGGTGCTCGAACTCCCACCGTTCGCCGTCTACAATCTCGCGATCGGAGTCCTAACGGCCGTTGGATTACTCTACTTCCTCTTCTTCAGGCCGACCGTCGTCGACTACCACCGCCACTTGCTGTTGACGATCTCGGGAATTCTGCTGTTTCTCGTCGGTGGGCCACTGACGGAGCTGCTGGTCCCAACGGCGGTCCACTGGATCCACGGCGCCGCATCGGTGCTCGTCGTGATCGGTCTGTACAGTCCGGTGAAAAGTGAGCTCCGTCAGGACGCATGGGCCGACATCCTCCTTCGGAATCCGGAACGGGTTCGGCAGTCGGGCGAGTGGATGCACCCCATCGACGACACGATTCTCGGTCTCTTCCACTCGAAAGACCTCGTTCTAACGCCGGCTATTATCGCGTACAACATTGACTACAGCCGCGAAGAAGTGAACCGCCGGTTAGTCGAACTCGAGTCTCGAGGCTTCGTCTCGAAAGTCGAGCGCGGAAAGTACCGGATAACGACGCTCGGGAATCAGTACATCGAAGGTGGGGTTTCGAGAGAGGGCCTCGGCTGTCTGCGGTATCTTTGGACGCAGCGTTCTAAATGAAATGCAGCACGAACCCCCGTTTCACCGCGAGTTGGTGATGCGCGTCGCTCCGCCGCGTGTTCCGTCACCCCGGTATTTCGTTCGACCATTCCCGAAGACACTACGTCGGTTATCTCCGCATCGTACTCACAGTTCACCTTCTGGAACTCCCCTTCCAGAATACGAATTCGGAAGGTGCGGCCACAGTAGCGTTGCAAGTTGAACGATTATTCCTCCGGCTATTCAGTAGCATACACACGGCTATGTCTACGGAGGACTCTCACCCCACCCGAGACGAGATCGAGGATCGAATTCAACAGGTCGGGACCTACTCCCGTGCGGTTCGCACCGGCTACCTCGTCATCTTGATCGCGTTCCTCCTCGCGGTCGGTGGCGTCCTTCCGGCGAACCTCGATAGTGTCTCGCAGGCGATCGAATCGATACTGCTCCCGC
Source organism: Natrinema sp. CRL1 (assembly GCF_059162405.1). Classification (NCBI taxonomy): domain Archaea; kingdom Methanobacteriati; phylum Methanobacteriota; class Halobacteria; order Halobacteriales; family Natrialbaceae; genus Natrinema; species Natrinema sp. CRL1. Next base: position 66,102 of record NZ_JBLVOY010000008.1, read on the forward strand.
TCATTTTCGTCGGTTTGGGGCTCATACTGTACGGTATCGGGATGCACCTGCATCTTATGCACTTGAATCTCGTCCGCCAACTGGAAGGAGACGCCACCGACAATCCTCAGTCGGCCGAGGAACATTCGGACTGACCTAGTGCACGGACGCTTCGCCGCTGTGTGGCGATTTTGACCAGGTAGAAGCCCCAGATCGAGAGGACGACTGCATATCCCGTGCCCTGCAGGAGCGTCGACCACGACCAATCCTGGTAGAAGAACCCGATCCCGACGGCGAACACCGCGAGGTTCCAGGCGAGGACCGATTCCGACCCGACCGCCGACGGCCGATCCTTGGCAGGAACGAGCCCGTCGACGTGCCCATGATTGTCACCGTCACCAGCACGGGTCATTCCGGTCGGCCACTCGAGAGAGCGAGCGACAAGCAACGAACCCGCCAACGTGACCGGGAGCGCCCAGCCGAGGAAGAAGAAATGCAATGCGCCGGTCTCGATCCACGGCTCCGGGATTCCCAACGGGATGCCGAACAAAATGAACGGTGCGAAGCTAGCTGGACCGAGGATCCACAGTTGCGCGACGAGCACCGAGACCGCCGTGCCGTTCGGCGTGCCGGCCCGGTAGGTCCGGGCGAGTGTGTAGACATACAGGACGTAGCCGGCGGCGTACAGCACCAGTCCAACCGCAGTCACCGTCTTCCCCATACCGAGCACCGGACCGACGACGAGCAGGACAATCCCGAGCGCGAACAGGGGGAACGAGTAGCGTTTTAGTCGTTCGCTGTACAGCTCCGCGTCCACGAGCCGGGGGAAGAGATCGTACAGCGTGCCGATCGCTGCGAGTCCCAGAAAGCCCCACGCGTTGGCGTGGACGTGAGCCTCCCGAAGACCGTACCAGCCGCCGGGGACGTCCCAAACGCGGCTGTACAGCCCGAACGCGAACGTCAGCCCGATCAGGTAGATCGCCGGTGACAGGAGGTAGAAGCCGACGGTCGGGTCGCGCACTCGAGCGGTGTCGCCTCGGAGCGTCCGGAACGTCATCGCGAGGACGATACCGAACAGCCAGCCCGTGAGCAGCCAGATCGTCCCGAGACCAACGTCGAACCACAGCGGCTCGCCGAAGGCCCTCCCGTACCAGGCCAGCAGCAGGGCGCCGTTCAACCCGAGGAAGACGGCCCAGAGCGTCAGCCGCGACGGTCCCGGCCGCTCGAGTTTTCTCGCCGTCAGTTGCGGCAGCGTGCCGAAAAGCAGCTGGGTGAATGCACCGATCGTGACGAAGTGGATATGTGTCCACGTGAGCCACAATACCTGCGGAACGAGTTCGAACTGCTGGAGACCCTGATAGAGCGCGAGCGTGAACCCGACGAACAGGAACGCGATGCCGGCCGCGTGAAACGGCGTCATCGAGAGCGGTGGCTCGTCGAACGGACGACCGCTCGAGGACGACGCCCGTTCCGACGGGGTGTCGATCGAGTCCAAGTTGCGCGGATTTGAAGCAGTCATACGTGTTCGTTCGCGTGGCCGCCGCGTATCGATTGTCGCGAACATCGATGCCTGGTTCGAACATGTTCGAGATCTCGGCTACGGCGTTCGAGCCCCGACCTCGAGACATGCCACGAGCGAAACTCACAGTCTTCCTCCCCGAATCGCTCTGGATCCACGAGATTTCGACGGCCTATCCCGACACCACGTTTCGCGTCAGTTCGGTGCTACCGGGCGCGGACGCCGCGATCGGGGTCATCGAACTGGCAGCGTCGAATCCGGTCCCGATACTCGCCGAGATCGACAACCGAAGCGACATCCAAACCCTCGAGTTGCTCTGGAAGCACGACGAGACGGCGCTACTGCAGGTCGAAACGTCGAACCCATCAGTACTCGGTCCGCTGCAGCGGGCCGGCGTTCCGTTAGAGACGCCGTTTTCGGTCGAAGACGGCGTCGTAACCTGGGAGGTGACGACCAGCGCCGACCGATTGTCGTCGCTCGGCGACGCGTTCGACGAGCGGGGTATCGACTACCGCCTCGAGTACGTCCGTACCGCCGACGCGAGTCGTACGGCGGATCTGTTGACGGATCGACAACGCGAGGTTTTCCTGACCGCGCTCGAGTCGGGGTACTACGCCGTTCCTCGCGAAGCGACGCTGACGGACGTCGCCACGTCGCTCAATGTAACGAAATCGACCTGTAGCGACGTCCTGCACCGAGCCGAGAGCGCAATCGCACACTGGTTCGCCGAGACTCGCATCGGAGACGGATTCGACGCCTCGTAATCGGCGGCACGCACGAGCGTTGCGATCAATCGGACAAATCCGATTTGAGCTCTGAATCGCCGATCGCGACGGCAGTCCCGATCAGGCCATCCGGTCCGGCGGGACGAGCATGACGTTTCCGTCCGCCCGCTCGACGACGTCTTCGGAGACGCTCCCCAGCAACAGGCGGCGCAACCTGCTGTAACCGCGCGAACCGACCAAAATCGTCGTCGGTTCGTACGCCGCTTCCGCGGCGAGGATCTCGTCCGCTGGATCGCCGCTGCGGACCTCGGTTCGCGTCTCGATACCTCATTCCTCGAGTTGTGCAGCCAGGTCCGCGAGTCGTGCCTCGGGACCACCGTCGTCCGGAAGCGACGGATCCTTCGGCGTCTCGACGTGGACCAGCGTCGCCTCCTGCGTGGCGTGCCGGAGGTACGAGAACGCCTCGAAGGCCCGCTCGGCGTTCTCCGAGAAGTCCGTCGCGTACAGCATTCGCTGAAAGAGGTGTTCGCGAACGACGTCCGGGTCGTCTGCCTCGCGCTCGATTCGATTGACCAGCAGCGGCACGACCGTCGTCCGCGCGAGGTTGAGCGCGGTCGAGCCGATGATACGGTTCTCGAGCGGGCTCTTCCCGCGCGAACCGACGACCGTCAGGCTCGCGCCGACTGCCTCCGCGACCCCGTTAATTCGACGGTGGGGCGTGCCACGGACGACGTGGGTCTCGACATCGAAGCCGGCCGCTTCGATGACGCGGCGGTAGCGCGACAGCGCTTGCTCGTGTCGTTCCTCGAAGTCCATTCCAGGCATACCCGCGTGTACATTCGACGGAATCACGGTCACGAGGTGGATCTCCTCGACTCGGCCGAGACACTCGAGACAGGTCTCGCTCTCGATCGTCGCCTCGCTGGCGGCGGAGAGATCGGTCGCACAGATTGCTTTCATACTACCCGTAGGGTCGTCGACATTATATTGTTTTCAGTAAACAATACCGAAAGCGGGAAGTCGATCGCGAACGATACGGACTGCAACCTGTTCACCGGCGACCGTACGCCAGTAAGACGTCACGAATGTAACCGGCAGAACCGCGTGAGACAGTTGCCTCGACCGCGCATGAACTGTATAGACGGCTTGCGGAACGAACCAGGTATCAGTATAACTTATCCGAATATCCTCGTAGGATAGTCGTGAGATTGACTGCTATAATATTGTACGAAATTCCCAAAATCGTTATAGCCACTCTCCTGGTAGACGATACTGAGCAGAAACCCATGAGATGCACACAACCGAACGGTGGTGGTCGATCGCGATGATCGACCTCGCTGCGTCTTCGTCAGCAGTACAGTCAGGCGCTCTCGTCGGCGCCGTCCTCCTCGAAGCGTTCGTCCTCTACGTCGGGTACGGCGCACTCGAGCGAGTCGCAACGCCGATGGTCGAGAAAATCACACGCGCATAGATGGAGCCATTCGGAATCGCCCTGACGACGCACATACTGTTCGTGAGCTTCGGCTTCATGGTCGGCGTGCTGTTCGGCTTCTTCGGAATGGGCGGCTCGTTCCTCGTCACGCCCGCGTTGCTCGTGATGGGGTATCCCGCCAGAGTCGCCGTCGGAAGCGGCATGGCCTTCGTGTTCGGGACGGCCACGATCGCGACGCTGAAACACCGCGACCTCGGCCAGGTCGACTACAAACTCGGCGGGTTGATGATCGTCGGGACGACGAGCGGCATCGAGGTGGGGAGTCGAGTGGTGTACTACCTCGAGAAACTGGGGCTCGCCAGCGGTGCCATCGGCGTCACGTATGTCGTCCTGTTGGGTTCGGTCGGGCTGTTCGTCACCCGAAACGCGCTCGTGAACGACGGCGGAGACGATTTAGGTGGCAGCCACCACGAGTCCGACGAGGAGTTCGACCCGGACGCGATTCCACCCCTCGCGAAGCGGATTCAGTCCTACCGCATCCCGCCGATGATGACGGTCGCCGGCGGAATCCAGGTCTCGCTCTGGTTGATTTTGGCCGTTGCGTTCGCCACGGGCCTGTTGTCGGGCTTCCTGGGTGTCGGTGGCGGTTTCGTCAAGATGCCCGCAATGGTCTACCTCATCGGCGTCCCGGTTCCCGTCGCGGTCGGGACCGACCTGTTCGAAATCGTCTTCTCAGGCGGGTTCGGCGCGTTCACCTACGGACTCAACGGCGGCGTCGACCTCTCGATCGTCGCGCCGCTACTTGCGGGGAGTGCGCTCGGCGCCCGGATCGGCTCGGCCGCGACCGGCATCGTTGACGAAGACGACATCAAGATCTATTTCGGACTAATGCTGGTCGGTGGTTCGATCGCTGTCGCGCTCCGGCAGGCCGGCGACTACTTCGGAATGGACGTGCTGAATACGCTCAGCTTTGCCTTGATCCTACTCTCGGCGTTCATGGTCAGCGGGGCCGTGATCTATAGCACGATCACGACGATGCGAAAGCGGTCGAATGCGGCTGCGACATCTGCAGATTGACGTCATTATCCCTACTCGTCCGAGTCGATCGCGGCTCATCGAGATTGTACAATACCCACACAACCCTTATACCGGTGTGGTTCCTATCATGAGATAGTAAAATGGCTAACTCAATGGCAGAGCAACTACAGCAGGATATGGAGTGCGAAGGGTTGCTAGAGTGCATCCACGGTCTCAAACAACTCGATAAGGACTGTTTCCGGGTAATGGTCAAAAGCGAAGAAGCGCTGACGATCGACGAGGTCGCCGAGAGAGTCGACCGGGAGCGGTCGACCGCGTACCGATCGATCCAGCGGTTGCTCAAGAGCGGCTTCATCCAGAAAGAGCAGATCAACTACGAGCAGGGCGGCTACTACCACGTCTACTATCCGACGGACCCGACCCAGATCGCGAACGATATGCAGCGAAAGCTGAACGACTGGTACGCGAAGATGGGACAACTCATTCAGGAGTTCGAGGATAAGTACGAACACGCCGAGGCCGACACCGAAGTGCCCGCTCAGAGCTGATCGTCCACCGACCGCGATTCACCGTACTCTCACTTCTCTCGAACCGCTCTCGCGCCCGTTTCGCGACGGAAATCTCCCGCCACTGCTTCAGCGGCGGGTCGTCGAATTGTCGGCGCTATCGGCGTCCCTGTCGTTCGGTCGGACGGTGAACGGCCGCATCATGTCGTGGTCCTCGTGTTCGAGCATGTGACAGTGCCACATGTACGTGCCCGTCTGATCGTTGAACAGTCCGTCGTGCTCTCCGAAGTGGACGATTACGTGAACTACTTCGCCGGGATCAACGGTGACCACGTCGTTCCATCCTCGTTCGTACGGCTCGGGCGCCTCGAGTGCGTCGAGGTCGATCTCGTCCTCGGCCGGATCGTAGTCTCCGATCGGCTGTCGGCCTAACATCTGGAAGTGGACGAGGTGGAGGTGCATCGGATGTGACATCGCACTTCGGTTGGCGAAGCTCCAGATATCGGTGTCACCGAGTGCGGGTTCTTCGGTCACGGGGACGGTGATTTTGAGACCGTCGCGCTCGGCTTCCGTTCCGAGCAAGAAGAGTTGTCGGCCATAGTCGTCGGCCGTGCCGCCGTTGAGTGTGAGATATCGCTTGTTATCGACCGAATCGACTGGGACGTCCGGAACGCGGGTCAGCTCCTCTGGGAGTTCGGAAGCGTCCTGTGAGTTCCCGTCGTCGCCCACGTCTACGAGCATGATCTCGGGGAGAGAAACGATGTCGTCGTCCGAGCCTGTCGCACCGCGATACTGGGCGGGCGCATTGTTGTGGAGCAGCAGCGTCTCGCCGGCGTATTCGGAGAAGTCGACGACGACGTCGGCGCGCTGGCCGGCACCGAGCTCGAGGCGGTCCTCGATCTCGACCGGAGACGAGAGGAGGCCGCCATCGTTCCCGATCTGGACGAACGATGGTCCAGCATCGCCGACCTCGCCCGACGACTCGTCGTACTGGCGGAGTTTGAGGGTATAATATCGGCTATTCGACCCGTTGAGGAGTCGGAGCCGATACAATCTGGGTTCGACAGAGAGTCGCGGCCAGACCTTCCCGTTGACGACGGATGTGTCCCCATAGAACTGCGGAACGATACTCGGGTCGGGATGTGACTCGTCGCTGCCGCCTTGCTCGTCCGAGACGGCCGTCGGATAGAACAGCGAACCGTTCTCCTCGAAACTCCGGTCCTGAAACACCAGCGGGATCTCGTACTCGCCCTCGGGCAGATCGAGGCTCCGTTCGTGATCGTTCCGCAGGAGATAGAACCCGGCGAGCCCGGCATACACGTTGAGTCGCGTAATACCGAGCGAGTGGTCGTGATACCACAGCGTCGCCGGGGGCTGGTCGTTCACGTAGTAGTAGTCTTTCTTCGCGAACTCCGGCCCCGTCTCTTGGAAGTCGCGAGTGTACCACGCCTGTGCGTGACCGTCGCTCTCGGACTCGACGTTTCCGCCGTGGAGATGCGTCACGGTCCGGACGCCCGGTGTATCGTACGGAATGATGTCACTGTGAATCGTGGTGTCCTCGGGCATGAGATGCTCATCCGGAAGGTCGTTCGTCCAGCGGACGTAGATCGGCTCGCCCTGCTCGGCTTCGATCGTCGGGCCCGGGAACTGTCCGCCGTACCCCCAGACGGTCGTCTTCGGGAGATCGCGGTGGAGTTTCTGCTCGACCTCGCGCATCTCGATCTCGTAGCGCGGCTGCCCGTCCTTCGTCCCGGACGGCTCCGCGACGCCCGGTCGGGGTACCTCGTCGACCCATTTCTCGAGATCCGGCGAGGAGTGGTCCGTTATCGTCGCCGCGCTCTCAGCTCGAGACGGATTCGTCGGTGCCGAACAGCCCGCGAGAGCCGAGATACCCGTGGCACCGGCCGCGATGCAGAGTTTGCGGCGTGATATCCTCGATCCGGACGACTCAGTGTGATCTCCCATGGTACAACGGTTCGTATGAACTCCCCGTATATGCGGGGACAGACGATTCCTACCACATCGGAATCGGAACAAGGTCATCGTCGAACGGACGATTACGTAGTTCGTTTCGGGTTTGAGACGGCCGTCTGTGATCCCACGATGTCAAGTACGAAGACGACGAGGTGGCAGACCGACGAAATGAAGGGGACATCACGTCCACCGTCAGACGTTGCCGACGCTACCGATGGCGCCGTTCAGATCGTCCGACTCAGGACGGGAACGGTCACCTCCCTCGTCCACGACGGCGATGAGGGGATCGTCATCAAACCGAATCAATACGTCGATCAGTACCCGAACGCGACTGACCAGCGCGACGGAGATCGTCGGCGTCGAAGACACTCACGTCCGCGCTGACCACCTCTCAGCTGGCCGCTGTCTCGCGGGCGAAGTCGACGTGCTGTGCACGAAGCGGTCACGGTAACCTCGAGATCATCATGCCGCTCGAGGACGGCACACTGATCCGGGTGGCGGACGTCAAATCGTCACCCGTTGTTCGAGGCCGAGAATCGCTCGATCTACGTGCCGGATTTTTACATCCGTTGCAAAACTCGATCGATGAGGATGACGATACCACCGATAATGACCCAGAGAGCCGGGACGATGACAAGTAGCACTACCCAGTGTGGGACCGGTGTCGGTGGCGCTTGCGGAGGACCATGTAACGGACTCCTTTGGAGAAGGAGGCCGGCTTTCGATAGGAGTTGGAGAGTTACCGTTATCATAGGTGAGCAGCCGTAGATGGATCGTTTACGTCTGATCGTCTGAGTTGCCGCTACGGTTCTGTATCCCCGTTCTATAGACGTAATATCCCGCGGCGACGAAGAGAAGGCTGACGGCTATCCAGTGGGGATTGTATTGCCCTCCCGGAGACAGGGGTTGACCGCCAGGGCCCACGGGTCGATGAAGTCCCAAGAGGGCATGATCAATGAGGGCGTCATATACGTCGAACACACCGAGACCGATCAGAGCAGCACCGGCCAGCGGTCGCACGGCTAACGGGACGGTAGTTCGTCGCTCCGACCGCCAGACGAGGCCCGCCCCGATTCCCATAATGATCAGCATTCCGAGCGAGAACAACCCGTCTGCGAGGATATTCATCTCGAGACCGTCCAACGTGTACATCGGATAAAGGCCAGAGACGAGATGATGCCACTGAAGGATCTGATGCAGAACGATAACGTCGATTAAACCGCTGAAGCCGAATCCGAACACTCCTGCCGAGACGAGAGCGCGTCGAGTCACCGCCTTCTGCGTCCGATCGGATGCGGTATCCGGTTGGCTGCTCATGAAGTGGTGTTCGCGTCCTTTACGGAAGGTTTCTGTTCAGCGATTGATGGAATATCACTACTGCTGAAACGCGTTCTACCGAATAATCGGATCTCTTTCCCTTGGACTGCGTTACTGCACTGCGTGTGTCTCGAGCGTATCGACGAGCGGTTCGGCCTGCTGGAAGCCGTCGTCGAGGCGGGCGACCTCCTCACCGTCACGCAGGACGACGAGAGTCGGGACGCTCTGGATGCCGAACTCGGCGGCGAGATCGGGAACGAGGCCGGCGTTGACCGTCGCTACGATTCCCGGTGCGCTGCGTGCGACCGCGCCGAGTACCGGCTCCATCGACGCGCAGATGCCACAGCCGGACGTGACGAACTCGAGCAAGACGAGGTCGTGTGTCGCGAGCAGTTCGTCGTAGTCGGCTACGTCGTTCAACTGGACGGGTTTTTCAGCCGGGCGGCCATCGTCGGTCGGATCCGAGGGCGTTGTGTCAGTCATCACTGGTAGTAGGGCGCGGACGCATTTCAGTATTTTGTGGAAAGGAGACAATACTGACTCTCGGCTGGTAGCGCGAGCCACAGGTGAGAGCCCTTCACCGGTTACTACCGCCGATCTGCGGAAATAACAGTGAATATCACCTCCATCTATGACGCGGTGCTGGCCGAGAAACCCTCGTAAACGTCTCTGGACAGGCCTGATTCGCTACTTTCTTCGACTGACGGTGACCCGAGCCGCGATAAATCTCGCCGTATCGCACAGTAGAATACGTCGAGAGTGCTGATAGCCTGAAAACGACGGTCTCGTGCCGTCTCTATCTACCTTCAAACTAGCATGAGTGCCCCCGAATCCAGAGTCGACGTTGAACAGTTCATTACCAACCTCCTCGAGTTCCGATACCGAGAAGTGACGATGGTCGGCGCGACGGTGGCCGTCCTCGTCGCCTCGATCGTCTTCTTTCCCGGATTCGAGAATGTCGGGGATGGCGTCCAATCCGATCTCTCGGGCGGGTTGCTCGCCGGACTGGTCCTGGTCGCGGTCGTCGCCGGCGCCGTCAAGGGAATGACTGGCTTCGGGTATTCGCTCATCATGACGCCGATCGTCGCGTCGGTGATCGATCCGACCGTCGCCGTCGTCGTTCTGGCGATTCCGCCGTGGATGCTCAACATGTTCCAGATCGCCGAAACCGGAACGGGACGGGCGTTCGTTCGCGAGGAGTGGGCGCTCCTCGTGCTTGCGATCGCAGGGACCGTCATCGGCGTGGCGGCGCTGGCGGCGTTCAGCGCCGGCCCGGTCGTCGCGTTCGTGATCGGTCTCGTCCTCCTTGGCTACGTGGCCTTCCAACTCGTCCAGAACTTCGTCACGGTCGGGGAGGCACACCACCCGTTCGCCCTCGGCGCAGCCGGACTCTCCCAGGGCTTTCTGCTCGCGTTCGCGAATCTCGGGCCGCTGCTCCCGGCGTACTTCCACACCTTCGAACGCGACACCGAGCGATACATCGGCGGGCTATCGATGGTGCTTGGAACGATTTTCACGGTCCGTATCGTTCAGATGGCGCTGTTTACCGACCTACTGACCACATACCGGCTCTGGCTCGGTTCGGTGATCGCGGTTGTTACCATCGTTGGATTGTTGCTGGGCACGTACCTGCGGCGCCTCGAGGTCGACGAGCGAACGTTCAACTGGTTCGTCGTCGGACTCCTGTTCGTCATCTCGCTCAACATCTTCCGGAACACCGTCCCGGCGCTGTTCTTCTAGGATCACTTCGTCAGCGAGAGCAGAACGAGTACCATCGGCAGCGAGAACTCGACGAACCTCGGCCAGCGATTCGTCGCTCGCGAACTCGTGATAGGTCATCGTCGAAAACGCGGCGTCGACGTCGCCGTCGTCGAACGGCAGCTCGCTCACGTCGCTGGTCACGAGGTCGACGTTCGCCGGGACGCCCTTCTCCCGGTAGTACTCATGCATCGCCTCCTGGACGTCGACTGCGTAGACCTCGCTGGCGTGCGGCGCGACATCGTCGGTGAAGAAACCGGTCCCGCTCCCGAGGTCAGCGACGGTCTCGTCCGACGAGAGCGAGAGCGCCCACAGCAGTTCCTCGGCCGAGACGAACCGATAACGCCGTCCGGCCACCTCTAACTTGTCCGCTCGTTCGGCGTCGAACGTGTGGTATCCCATGGTTACAGGTTCTCGAACGCGGTATCGACCAGTTCGCCGGTCTCCGCCACGATGTCCGCCATTTCGTCGTCGTCCGGAGCCATTCTGACGAGCCGCGCAATTCGCATGATCGAGACGTGGTAGACGCGCTGTCGACCGGGTTCTTCCTCCCAGACGACGACGTTACACGGGAAGAGTCCGCCCATCTTCCCGTCGGTCGCCTCGAGCGGGAGGGCGTCGAGGTTCGCGTCGTCGAGACGGCGGATGGACGGATCGATCTCGAGCGGTTCGCCGAGGCCGTCGCGGACGCCAGGCTCGCCTGTTTCAGCGCGGTCACGTGGACTCACGGGACGCAGCTTCCGGTGGCGGACCTGATCGAGATCGCCCACGAGCACGACGCGTTCGCACTCGTCGACGCCGTGCAGGTTCCCGGCCAGCTGCCGATGGACGCTCGAGAGTGGGATGCCGATGCAGTCGCCGCCGCCGGACACAAGTGGCTCCTCGGGCTGTGGGGCGGCGGCTTCCTCTATGTCGACTACGACGTGGCCGAGGATCTCAAGCCACGGACGGTTGGCTATCGAAGCGTCGAGACGCCGTCCGCCGATCCCTACGAGTACGCGACCGGCGCACGTCGGTTCGAAGTCGGGTCAGCGAACCCGGCACCCCACGTCGCGCTTCGGGAAGCAATCGACGTGATTAACGACGTTGGGATCAACCGGATCGAGGACCGTGTCCACCGTCTCGCTGGGCGGCTGGCCGACGGGGTCCCCGACGACCGCCTGCTCAGTCCATCGCCACCGGAATCGGGACTCGTGACGATCGACGTCGACGATCCGGAGGCGACGGTCGAGCGACTGGCTACCGACGGGATCGTCGTCCGCGCACTCCCGTATCCAGACGGCGTTCGAGCGTCCGTTCACGCGGTCAACACCGCCGGCGACATTGACCGGCTACTCGACGAACTGGAACAGGAGTGGTAGGACACCGATTGCGGGCAATCTTTCGCTTTCACAATTCCTCTCGCCGTGCCTTTGCAGGGATGAGAACTATCGGTAGTCTCGCACCAACTAGTATTGTAAGGTAATTCCAATGGTAAACCAAATTACCCCCGAACGGCTCGCGGAGTTGATCGACGCAGACAAGTCGTTCATGCTCATCGATACGCGTCCCGAGGATAGTTACAAGGGCTGGCGAATTCACGCCGCCGAGAATGTTCCGTTCGGCCCGAGCGACGAGTTCACCGACGAGACGCGCGAGCGCGTCGAAGAGATGAGAGACGGCGATCCGATTGTCGCGATCTGCGGAAAGGGACTAACCTCGACGCCGTTCAGCTTTGAACTCGAGCAACATGGGTACGACGACGTGTCCGTCGTAAAAGGCGGCATGGAGGATTGGAGCAAGGTCTACGAGGTCGTTCCCGTCGAGACCGAAAACGACGACCTCGTTATCATCCAGTTGCAGCGGCGGGCGAAGGGCTGTCTCGGCTATATCGTCGGCTCGAGGGACGCCGAGTCGGCCGTCGTCGTCGATGCGACCCGTCAGACGGACCAGTTCAAGATCGTCGCCGAGGAGGCCGGGCTGACGATCGAGCGCGTCCTCGATACCCACGTCCACGCCGACCACATTTCGGGTGGACCGAAGCTCGCGGACGAACTCGACGTACCCTACCACCTCGGAGAACATGCGAGCGACCGGGGCGTCGAGTACGACTACGAACCACTCGCCGACGGCGAGACGATCGAACTCGGCGAGATCGAGATCGGAGCGCTCCACACGCCGGGACACACGTCCGAGATGGTCAACTACCTCATCGACGGCGAGGCGCTGCTGACGGGCGACACGCTGTTCGTCGAGTCCGTCGGCCGGACGGAGCTTCAATTCGGTAACGAGGACGCAGCAAGCGGCGCCGAACTGCTATACGAATCGATTCACGACACCATCCTCGAGTTACCGGACGAGACGCGGATCCTTCCGGGCCACGTGTCGGTCACGGAGAACAACCGATACGAGGTGGGTTCGCCCGGCGAACTGATCGGCGCTCGGCTAGGTGACCTCCGCGACAACCTCGACCTGCTGGGACTGGACGAGATCGAGTTCGTGGACCGATTGGTCGAGAATGCGCCCGACAAGCCACCGAACTACGAGCGCGTGATCGAGATAAACACGGGTTCGGAGCCACCCGAGGACGAGTCCGAGGCGACGGAACTCGAGTTAGGGCCGAACAACTGCGCGGCCTAGTTCGCGCAGCGGGCTCGAATCGGTTCCCTGCAGTCGATCATCGATTTCGTGGCTCGTCTTCCGTATCGGACTCCTTCCAGTCGCCTCCTGCCCCGTTCTCTTTGCGAAATTCTCCCTTCGCCTGGCGCTCTCGCGGCCACAGCGCGATCGCGAGCAGCGCGACGTAGAACACGACGACGACCGCGATCACGATCGGCCCCTGGATTCGAGCGATCGCAGCGGTTTCGATCCAGTCTTCGCGTCCCGCAAACGCGGTCACTCTGAAGATCCACGCGACGAGGAGGACGCCGAGCAGTGCGAGATACACGCGTTGCAGGCGATTCGCGAGAGCTTCCCGCATCGGTACCTTCACGGTGGGATCGCGGTAGTCCCGACTCAATTCCGCTCGCCAGTCGACGTGTTCGACCCCCTGGGACGGATCGAGAGCGGTTGCGAGCAGGTTCTCCTGAAGAATCCGAACGCGCGATCGGAAGACGTCGTAGTCGCGGTACCGTCGCGCCTCGATGCCGAGGAAGACCGTGACGATCACGATGCCGATAAGCAGGATGTAGTGGGGGTTATCCGGACTCGAGAACGCCCACGTTAGGATCGCTGCCATCACGGTCACCGCCCACGTCGTCGTCTGGTCGAGGCGCTGTCGCCACGTGTCTACCCGGCCGAGCTCGCCCCGGTACGCGTGGGCCATCACCGACCCGAGGCCCGTACTCTCGTCGACCATTTCGCGGCCGATCTCCCGCTGTTCGGGCGCCGTCGGATCGAACTCGTCGTCGTTCGAATCTACCATGTACGACGGACACCGCCCTGTCCCATAAGCGAACGCGGCGTCGGGACGAACCGTGAACGGCCGCTCTCGGACCCGACTACAGCGACTCGAGAACCCGTTCGAAGCGTTCGACGTGTCGTCGCCGATCGGGTCGAGGTCGTCGTTCTCGGCGACACCGATCAGACGCTGCGGATCGACCGCGCTGACGACGACGCCGTCGTCATCGTCGTAGACGACGACGTTGCACGGGAGCAACGTCCCGAGTTCGAGATCGTCCTCGAGTCCCTGATGAGCCAACTGCGGATTGCACGCACCCAGGATTCTATACTGCCGGAAGTCTTCGTCGAGTTTCTTCTTGAGCGTTTCCCGGACGTCGATATCGCAGAGCACGCCAAACCCCTCGTCCTCGAGGTTGTCGATCGTTTTCTCGACGATATCGTCAAACTCGCCGTCGACTTGTGTACGAATCGTATAGGACATACTGTATGACCGATCTCGAGAATGATCGTAGTTGAGGTAGCAATAGCAAGCCTACGGTACGTGCGTCAGTTCGGGGAAGACTGTAGTCCGTCCGTGGTGAAGAGGCTACCATGGTTTCTCGTCGTACCGTACGAGCGATCGCCGCCCTACTCGGGCTTACGCTGCTCGCCGGACTCGGATACGCCCTCCAGTGGCGATCGAACCCGTCACCGTGTCCGTATGCCCAGCGCCATGCGATCAGCCTCCCGCGTCCGGTCATCACTCGCTCGAGGCTGCGCGACGTGCTGAAGCCCCGGCCCGGTGAACGTTTTCTTGAGGTCGGCCCGGGAACGGGCTACTACACGTGGACGGTTGCGCGAGCGATCGAACCGTCGGGGACACTGCACGCCGTGGACGTCCAATCGGAGATGGTCGAACACCTCCGGACGCGAATGCGACAGAAAAGTGAGTCGAACGTCGAACCGATCCGCGGCGACGCGCGCTCGCTTCCGTATCCGGACGACACATTCGACGCGGCGTATCTGGTCCTCGTTCTCGGCGAGATTCCTGACCAGGAGCGAGCCCTCGACGAACTCGAGCGAGTCCTGAAACCCGATGGCCGACTCGTCGTCGGCGAGTCGCTCCCTGATCCGCACTTCGTCGGATTCGAAGGGCTACGACGCCGTGTCGAACGGCGGGGACTGGCGTTCGACGCGCGCGTCGGAACGCGAGCCGGGTATTTCGTGCGCTTTGACGCGAGTCCCTCAGGGGAGCCGATCGACTCCGTCGAATAACTGGTTGTTAGTTATATGTGCAAAACTGTCCGAGACGATTCGATCGTCAAAAACGTCTCTATGTCTCTCCAAAATCTTCTGGACGGCCACCTATCCGGCATTATACGCTTATCTTTCCGTTCATTACCATGTGCGCTGTACGAGGATACTCCAAGCCCCTATGTTCCTATATTGTACAAATCTCACACAACCTTTAAATGCTATCAGTCCATACGTAGTGGTGATGGCAACTGATGCACGCGACGCCTCCGGAGAATCGCTCGACGAACCGATCTACATCGACGGCAGAAGCCACCTCGAGAACGTCACGACGGCGCACGATGTCGTCCTCGTGGACTTCTACGCCGACTGGTGTGGCCCCTGTCAGATGCTCAATCCCGTCCTTGAGCAGCTCGCGGACACGACCGAGGCCGTGATCGCGAAGGTCGACGTTGACAAACACCAGCAACTCGCGGGCTCGTTCGGCGTTCGCGGCGTGCCGACGCTGGCCCTCTTCGCGGACGGCGAACAGGTCGAACAGCAGTCCGGCGCGCTGCCGGAAGACCAACTCCGTAGCCTGATCGAGAGATACACCGAATGAACAAGGAAACAGACACGACCACGGATGTTCGCAACGTAGTGATCGTCGGTTCTGGCGTCGCTGGCCTCTCCGCGGCCGTCTATGCCGCGCGGGCCGACCTCGAGCCGCTGGTGATCGAGGGACCCGAACCGGGCGGCCAACTGACGCTGACGACCGATGTCGAGAACTACCTCGGCTTCCCTGAGGGCGTCGGCGGGATGGAGCTGATCCAAAACGGCAAGGACCAGGCCGAGCGCTTCGGCGCCGAATTCACACACGGCACTGTCGAAAACGCGACGCTCGAGGAGCGGCCGTTCGAACTCGAATTCTCGAACGGCGACACGTTGCAAACGCGTGCGCTGATCATCACGAGCGGCGCGAGCGCTCGCTGGGTCGGCGCCGAGAACGAAGACGAACTGATGGGCTACGGGCTCTCCACGTGTGCAACCTGCGACGGCGCGTTCCACCGCGGTGACGACGTCCTCGTGATCGGCGGCGGCGATTCGGCGATGGAAGAGGCGCTCTTCCTCGCGAAGTTCGCCGACAGCGTGACGATCGTTCACCGTCGCGAGGAACTGCGCGCATCCGAGATCATGGCTGACCGCGCCCGCGATAATGAGGCCATCGAATTCCGCTGGAATACGGAACTCGAGGCGCTTCACGGCTCACAGGAGGAAGGCGTCACCAGCGCGACGCTCGTCTCCCATCCTGACGGCTACCCCAGCGAGAAGGCCGCAAACGGCGTCGACGTGGATCAGGAGACAGTCGATGTCGGCGGCGTGTTCTACGCCATCGGCCACACGCCGAACACCGAGTTCCTCGGCGGAACCATGGTCAATCGCGACGAAAGTGGCTACCTCTACACTCGAACCGACGACGCCGGCCGCGCGACGACCCGAACGGCGGTCGAGGGCGTCTTCGCCGCCGGCGACGTCGCCGATCCACACTATCAACAGGCAGTCACCGCCGCAGGAACCGGCAGCATGGCGGCCCTCGACGCCGAAGCGTATCTCGACACGCTCGAGCGGACGGCAGAGACCACACTTGAGATCTCTCTGTAGCTGAAAACATGGGTTCTATGAATTATTAGATTAGGGATGGTCGCTCAGTAAGTCTATAGAATTCAAGAACTAGAGCTCACTCGCTGGCTTTGTCACTGTATCCACAATATCACGCTAATTTCGAACGACCATTTTATGTGTCGATATCGGACGAAGAGACGATGGCTACTAATTCAACTGTTCACGATTACGAAGTTCTCGTCGTTGGAGGCGGTCCGGCTGGAATGACTGCGGCGCTGTATACGACGCGACTTGGCCATCGGACTGCCGTTGTTGACCGAGGCGGTGGACGTGCAGCGATGATGCAAGACGTCCATAATTTACTGGGTGTCACCGAGGAGACATCTGGGAACGAATTTCTCTCGGTCGGTAGAGACCAACTTCGAGAGTATGGGTGCGATATCCACAATGATCTACTCGTCTCCTGCGACAGTACTGAGGACGGTTCGATCCGTCTCTGCGGGAATAATGCTGACTATCGCACAGACTACGTTGTTCTCGCGACGGGGTTCAACGATATCCGCCCGGAACCGCCACTACCGCGGACTGGTCGTGGACTCCACTACTGCTTGCACTGTGATGCCTACATGTTCGTCGATGAACCCGTCTACGTCATGGGATACGGGGAGAGCGCTGCACACGTAGCTGCGATCATGCTAAACTTCACTGACGATGTTGATATACTCACCCGCAATGATAGCCCTGAATGGAGCGACGAGACGGCAACGATGCTCTCGAACCATCCGATCGATATCATTCACGAGGACATCACTGGCGTTCAAAACGACAAAGATGGGTGGTTAGCAGCCCTCGAGTTCGAAGACGGCATGGTTCGCGAGTACAAGGGTGGTTTTGCCATGTACGGTGCCGAGTACAACAACGGTCTAGCCCGCAACCTCGGCTGTGATATCAATGATGATGGGACGGTCGTCGTCGATGATCACGGGCAGACAACAGTCGATCGCGTCTATGCAGTGGGAGACCTGACACCTGGGCATAATCAACTCCCAATTGCATTGGGCGAAGGAGCAAAGGCTGGTATTTCATTGCATTTCGCGTTACGTGAATTTCCCCGCGATCTCGACGTCATCGAGGAACAGGGTCCAGTCCGTTCCGATGAAGTTCCTGGGATTCCCGACGAACTTCTCGAGCAAGAAGTCGACTTCCACACATATGACTGAATGACTGTAGAATTGTTCTATAAGAACTATTGTCGGGTTGGTATGTATTAAACACACTTACATATTTGGTGGCTGGGCACGACGCCATGCTATTCCATCGTGAGAACGGCAGCAAGCACTACTACCGCCGGACAAACTATCGCGTTCAAACACTGAAAACGACCGCTCTCGTTGACACGGCGATGCAAGCTGTCCTCGACGTTCACTGTACGACCGGGAAACCGCATGATACACAGTTCGGCTGGCGGGTCGCCTGCCGCAACACAGGCGATCTGCACAGCTTCGCCAAAGGCTACGACTGGATGCAATTACGCGAAAACTCAGAGACGAGGGGATACCACAACCACAGATTCGATATAGCACGATATGGTTTATGGGGAGAGATCACCGAGATACGGATCGTCGACGAAACAGTGAGTACCGAATTGGAATGCGAGTTGAGAGCAAGGATGAATCAGGGAAGACAGCTCACTTCGACAGCTAGCACTTCCTCACTTGCCCTCGAACGCCGCCGCCAACTGTTCGCGCATGAACTCTCGCCGCCGTTTTCGGGCTTCTTCCTCGCCGAGGTAGTTCGTGACGACGACGTGTGCGTCGTCGCTGCCCTGTTCCTCAGCAATCACTTCGATCGGCTCTGGTGAATCGCTAGACAGCGTCGGCTTCGACCGTTAGAACTAGGAAGATGAAGCGGGAAATCGCCGATGCTCTATGTCGAAAATTTCCCGCTTCACGAGCAACGTCGTTCAGTTAGCTAAA
>NZ_JBLVOY010000009.1:0-75093 GCF_059162405.1 Natrinema sp. CRL1
GCGCTCGAGGGTCGACGACTCGAGCGCGATCGCCGGCGACGCGAATCTCGAGACCGGTCGGCAACTCGGCCGGTTCGATCGGCGAAAGCGAGAGCAACGCCTCGGCTTCGGTTTCGACCAGCCACCGGTCCGGCGCTCGCTGTCGCATACAGAGTGCCCACGCACCGGTCCGCAGCCGCCGCCTGACCTGCCAGTCGGTGTAGTACCGGTTGTTCGAACCCTCAAAGAGGGTCCCGAACGGTAGCGCTACCACGGCAATCTCGCCCCCGTGCCTCTCCGCGATCCGCGGCCGAACTGCGTCCCCCGTACGGTCGTCATTCCTACCCCGATCGATCGGCCCTCGTCCGCATCGCTACTGGGGTTCATATGGACTACCTTTACAAAAACGTGAGAGTCAGGACGGACTGAATGTGATCTCGGCAGGGAACGACGAGTCCCGCGAGGCCCGTGAGCCGCGGGCTCAATTGGTACAGTTGCCGGCGGCAGATCGCCGCTGGCCGCTTCCTAACTGTGTCCGCCACCCTCGAAGAACTCGCCGAGAATCGCCTTGAGCCCCTTCCGAAGGTGCTGGTGCATCGTCGGCGGCGAGATGTCCATCGCCTCGGCGATCTCCTCGCCGGTGCTCTCGCGGGGCCACTCGAAGAAGCCGCCGTAGTAGGCGAGTCGCAGCGTCGTCAGCTGGCGGTCGGTAAGGCGATCCAGGATGCGACTGCGGCGTTGGGCCGCCGTCCGAACCGGTCGGTCGACTTCTCGCCGGGCGACGAGTTCGGTGTGCTCGTAGATGCGGGTCAGCGCCTCGGCGATCTCCCGAACGTCGGCGTCCTGTGAGACCTCGACCAGACAGGTCCCGACACCGTCCTCGACCGAGACATCTCGGATCGTCGCGCCGTGTTTCGTCAGCGTTCGGACGCCCGACTCCGACAGCCGCATCTCGATCGTACAGCTCTCCTCGCCGTCGTGAATGAGCCGACACTCCTCGACTGAGTCGTCACCGCTCGCCGCTTCGAGGACCGTCTCGCCGTCGAGCCCGTCGATCGTGACGTACTGGAAGGTCCGTCCGTTCGCCGTGGTGCCCGCCCACTCGAGCGAGCAGGGACAGCCGTACTCCTCGGAGAGATCGAACGCGAACGTGTCACCGCCGTCGATCCGGAACTCGAGTTCGACGACGGTGTCGGCAAACAGCAGTTGGCGGTTCTTGACGGCCATGATCGTAAAACCGATCGTCTCGCCGAGCAGCCTGAACCCGGCCCGTTCGCGTTCGCTGAACGCGTCGTCCCGACTCGCGAGGACGGTGAGAACGCCGTAGGTCGCGTCCTCGTGGGTGATCGGAACGGCGATAGCGGACCGAACGTCGTCCTCGCGGGCGGCCTCCTGTAGCGGCTCCGGGATCGTCTCTGCCTCGAGAATCCGGTTGGTCGTCTGGATCTCGTCGGTTCGGATCGCCCGCGCGACCGGTCGCTCGTCTCCGCCGTCGAGATCGCGGACGCGGTCGAGGTAGGTCTCGGCCTCGCCGGCTCCGGTCCGGACGGACAGTTGGCCGTCGCCGGTCCGTTCTGCGATCCACGAGCCACAGTACAGCTCCGAGTCGACGAGCTGGTCGCAGACCTCGTCTTCGATCGCGTCACGGGCCGGCGCTTCGACCAGCGTCTCGATCACCTGCCGGACGACCGCGTTGATCCGGTTGAGCGTCTCGAGTTGGTCCTGTCGCGAGCGGAGTTGCCGTTCGCGCCGGACCCGTTCGGTGATGTCTCGCGCGAGCCAGACGACGGCTCGCTGCCCTCGAATTCGCTGGTCGATCGGGACGACCCGTCCCTCGAACCGACGGCGGCCCTCGGTCGTCTTCACGTCGTACTCGATCGATTGGACGTCGTCGGTCCTGATCGCCCGATCGAGACAGTCCTGGAGCTTCGCGGCGACCTGATCGGGGAACGCAGCCTCGAGTCGGGTTCCCGGAAGCTCGTCGACGGTCATCGAGTAGAGGTCGGCCGAGTCGGGTCTGACCTTCGCCTCGAGATACGTGCCGTCCTCGCCGATGACGAAGGCTTCGTCGGGCAGTTCGTTGGCGAGGATGCGGTGGTATCGGCCGTCGTCGTCGTCCGACGGCGGCTGTGGCCGCGATCGAATCGTCGAGACGATCCGATCGATCGGGTCCTCGTCGCGTTCGGTCGGGACGTACTCCGTCGCATCGGCCCTGAGCGCGACCGTCGCGAGCCGTTCGCTGCCCTCCCGTGGCGCGACGATCGTCGGAACGTCCGGACACATCGCGTGGATGCGCTGGAGGATCGTCCGTATCTCGCCGGGACAGTCGAGTTCGAGGACGATGGCGCGTGGGGCCGACACCGCTTCGTCGGCGGCCGATCCGAGAACATCCTCGAGGTCGCCCGAGGCGGGGACTGTTCGAACGTCGTGTTCGGTCGCCGTCTCGAGGCGCGGGCGGAGATAGCTCTCTCCCGCTCGCGTATCCATCACGACCACGATCGATCCCGATCGGTCTGTCCCAGTCATCCGTTACCCTCTATTCGCGCAGTTGCGACCGTCTTCGTCCGTCACCGCACTCCGTTCTATCAAGACGGATACGGAATAAAAGCCTGCTGGTCGTTTGTCACCCACCAGCAGGATGCGGCCGAGCGCCGTTGTCGGAACGCGGTCGGGTTATAACTCGCCTCGCTCTCGCAGCTGTGCGAGCAGGTCGTCGACGAGCGATTCGACGTTATCGTAGGGAAAATCGCCGCCGGAGGTCTTGGAATTCAGTTCCATCGCGGTCATCGAGAAGTCGCCGGATTCGAACTTCGTCCCGGGACCGTTCGGCAGTGCCGGAACGAGGTCCATCGGCCCCGAGACCGGATAGTCGGCGTCCTTGAAGGCGTCGATCAACTGCTCGCGGAGTTCGGCTTCGTCTGCCATTACGGACCGCGATTCGAGGGCAGAAACAATAAATTTGCAGGTGGTTTCGAGCGGCGTCGCGCGCCGACGGCAACGACTCGAGGGCCGCGGCCGATCAGAGGCGGCGCATGAACTCGGGGAGGATCCCCCGCTCGCTCGAGTCGGCGGCCGCGGCCGGTTCGCCGGCGGGAGGGTCGGTCCCGCTGCCGTCGCGAGCCTCGGCGAACGGGTCGGGATCCGACCCGTCAGCACTCGCAGTGGCCGCTGTCCCGGTGTCGCTTTCAGTCGGCGTTGCGGCGTCGGTATTAGCCCCCGCCGCCGCGCTGTCGCTCGTTCCCGTCCCTGCTTCCGCTTCGGCGGCGGCTTCGACGGCGGACTCGAACGCCGCCTCGGATTCGGGGCCGAAGTAGTAAGGATCACTCGGGGACAGGTACTCCCGGAGCTGAATGTTTCCGTAGCCCGCCAGCGCGAGTGCGGGGACGAACAGCGGTTCGATTCCGAACAGCGTCGGCCCCGCGGTCAGAATCACGAGGAAGACCGACAGCGGCGAGTAGACGAGAAACGCGACGAGCCGAAAGGCGTTCCCGACGTAGGCGTCGACGACGTAGGCGTACACGCCGTACGCGCCGACGAGCAGGCCGATATCGGCGTAGAGCCCGACCAGAAGCCCGACCTCGCCGGCGACGAAGCCGTGAATGTGGACCGCGATCGCGCCCGTCAGTACC
Source organism: Natrinema sp. CRL1 (assembly GCF_059162405.1). Lineage (NCBI taxonomy): Archaea > Methanobacteriati > Methanobacteriota > Halobacteria > Halobacteriales > Natrialbaceae > Natrinema > Natrinema sp. CRL1. The sequence continues at coordinate 3,609 of NZ_JBLVOY010000009.1, forward strand.
GTCGTTCGGTTGACGTAGGTCTCGTCGAGCGCCATCCCGAATACCAGCACCGCAAGCTGGACCAGCGGTGCCGCGATCCACCACGGGAGGGAGCTGAGGAGAACGCCGGGATACACGTCGATCCACACGTCCGAGTGAACCCAGTCCGATCCCTTTAACGTTCGTTCCGTTTCGAGACTCGATACGGAGCCGCCGACTTGCTCGAGACTGCGGGCACTGTGCTATGTCCCATAACATATCCGAACCGACACATACGTTGAACAGTAGAAACAATAATTAGTCAGCAGCGAGCAGTGTCCGGATATGGCGAAAGATACCGTCAGGTACCCCGACGACGTGGTCGAAGAGATCGACGCGCTCGTCGAAGACGGTATGTTCGAGAGCAAATCCGAGTTCTATCGATTCTCCGCGGAGTACGTCCTCGCCCTGATCGACTCCGATCACGAGGTAAAGACGTTCAATTTCGACGAGATCAAGTCGGAACTCGACATCAGCGACGAGGACCACGCCAAAGCGCTCGGGGCCGACGGTGGCACGTTCTTCCTCGACGCCGTGATCAACGTCCGAAAACACGGACTGCGCGGCAACTACGAGGCCGCCGAACGGTTCATCGATACGCACTACGAGGAGACCGATCAGGAGTGTATCATCCTCGAGGAACTGCTCGGTACCTATCGCGGCGACTCGGCGTAATCAGGCGGCCGCCGTAGCCGCCCTCTACGCTGCAGATCGACTCACTCCCGTTTTCTATCTCCCGCTCCGAACGGCTCGCCGAGCGCCGCCAAATCGACGTGTTCGCGAACGAGCCGCGCCGCGCGGTCGGACGGCGTCGATCCGGTTTCGTCCGCCGCCATCGACGGTGACGCCGCCGAACCCTCACCGGCCGGCCGGTCGACGCCCGCCTGCTTCCCAACGGCGTCGAGAAACGCCGTCCGGACCGATTCGTTGTCGAACAGGCCGTGCAAGTACGTCCCGAGTACCTCCCCGCGGGCCGCACTCGAGTCGCCGAGCGGCCGTCTCACGTCCTCGAGCGCCCGCGTTCGGCCGGCGTGGATCTCGTAGCCCGACGCGGAGCCGTCGGCTCCCGAGAGCAACGGCGAGGCCGTCCCGTCGACGGGGACCGTCGTCTGCTCGAGGCGCTTGTCGCCCGCGAAGCGAGTTTCGACCGGGAGCAGGCCCAGCCCCTCGACGACATCGTCCTCACCCGTTCCCTCGAGCGCGGCGTTGGTGATCCGTTCGCCGAGCAGCTGGTACCCGCCGCAGACGCCGACGATCGGGCCGTCGAAGCCCGCGAGCGCGTCGGCGAACCCGGCTTCGTGTAGCGCCAGTAAGTCGTCGACCGTGTTTTTCGTTCCGGGGATCACGACCGCGTCGGCGTCGACGCCAGCGAGCGGGTCGCTCCGCCCCTCGCCGTCGACCGGCACGTAGACCACCGAGACGCCGGGTTCGGCTGCCAGCGCCTCGAGGTCGGTCGCGTTCGAGATTCGGGGGAGGCGAGGCACGGCGATCCGAACCCGTCGCTCGTCCGGGACTCCGTCGTCGCCGCCGACGACGCCCCGTTCCTCGCTTCCCGGGAGGCCGACGCTGTCTTCCTCCGGGAGTCCGGGATCGTCGTAGGGAAGGACCCCCAGAATCGGCACGCCGGTCTTCGATTCGATCTCCTCGATACCGGGCTCGAGCAGCGACGGGTCTCCGCGGAATTTCGTGATGAGCGCGCCGACGATGCGGTCGCGGATCGCCTCGGGCACGAGTTCGATGGTGCCATAGAGGCTGGCGAAGGCCCCGCCGCGTTCGATGTCGACCAACAGGAGGATGTCGGCGTCCGCGAACGCAGCTGTCTCGACGTTCGCCAAGTCCCGATCGTGGAGGTTGATCTCGCCGATACTACCCGCGCCCTCGGCGATGATCACGTCGTTGTCGGCCGCCAGCCTGCGGTAGGACGCTTCGGCGGCCACGCGCGCTCGCTCCCAGTACTCATCGTAGTAGGTGCCGGCGGGGACGTGGTCGTGGGCCTCGCCCTGAAGCACTAACTGGCTCTCTCCGTCGCCGCGGGGCTTGAGGAGCACGGGATTGCAGTCGGTGGTCGGGGTGGTCCGGGCCGCTCGAGCCTGGACGAACTGGGAGACGCCGATTTCACCCCATCGGGCGTCGGCGCTCGCTCCGGTCCCGTCGTCGGCTCCCTCGCCGTCGTCCGGTCGAACGACGACGCGGGCGTTGTTGCTCATGTTCTGGCCCTTGAACGGGGCGACATCGACGCCGCGGTCGGCCAGCAGTCGACAGAGACCGGCGGCGACCGTCGACTTGCCGACGTGGCTCGCAGTTCCGGCGACGAGAAGGGTTCTGGTCATCCGCGTTGGGCGGTACTTGAGTAGCAGAGAGTATCGTCCTATCGGTTCGTGTTCATACCGCACTTGTTATCCCAGAGAACTGGTACGAACGTTATCCACTGAAATATCTTGATCACATGCGGAATCACGAAGCGCGCTATCTTCAGTCACCAGTGTAAGATCATTCCGCTCTGCAGTAGCAAGATAAGCCGCGTCATAGAACGTGAGTCCGTTTGCTTGAGCGACATCCATTGTTCGAGGGAGGTTTTCGTTAATCACGGTACTCAGTCTCATTAAAAGGTTTTCTCCAAAGTTACTAGGATGGAAGGAGAGCAAAGAGATCCGTGTGAGTAGGTCTATCCCGCTCTCGCCTCCTTCACGACTATTCAGTCTCCTTGGGCCCCGATTCCAGTCGTTTGCGAACGACTATTCTGCCCGATATCGTGCGTCCCAGCGCGGCCCGGCCCGACTCGAGAGGACGATCCCGACGACGCCCAAGCCGATCCCGGCGACGCCGAGGATGGCGGCGAGCTCGAGCGACGGCGGGACGACGACGAAGCCGGCGACCAGCGTCGGCACGAGCGCGACGGCGACGCCGAGGGTAAAGGTTGCAAAGCGGACGGCGTCGAAGAGGAACTCGTTGGGATCGAAGCCGGCGATGTAGACGGTCAGTCCGTAGTAGTACAGCGCGTAGCCGGCCAGTAACACCGCTCCGACGACGGCGTCAAGCAGCGTCGCGTCGAACCAGAGCACGGCCGCCAGATAGGGCACGGCGACCGTCGGCGCGCCGACCAGCACGAACGCGATCCGCTTCGCTCGGAAGACGTCCTCGATCGAGACCGGGTAGGTGAGGTAGGCCTCGAGCGAGTCGAACTGGGTGAGCCAGTTGTACGTGGTAAAGGCCGAGAGGCCGAGAACGCCGCCGAAGAAGATCCCGGGTGCGGGCGCGATGCCGGTGATCGAGTCGACGACGCCGACGAGCGCGGCCACGAGCGCAAGCAGGATACCGGCTGAGACGAACGGTTTCCAGACGCCGCCCGACGAGCGCGCGAGATCGAGCAGCGACTTCGTGACGAGCGCCGCGTTATCGGTGGGGAGGGCCTCGCTGAGCCCGGCAAAGCGGTCGGTCGCGGTCCGCGAGGGGCGGCCGTAGGTCGGATCGTACAGCAAGAGCGATCCCGCGGCGACGACGAGGGTGACGGCGGTCAGCCCGCCGGCGGTGACCGGTGAGCCGTCGATCGGGACGAGCACGGTCCGGAGCGTGCCGAGCCCGCCAGTTGCCCAGCTGCCGACGATGGCGGCCGCGATCGTCAGTCCGATCACCCACGGCGGCACACCGCGGGTACGGACGGCGATCAGCGCGACGGTCGTCGCCATTCCGACCGCGAAGACGAGACACAGCGAGAGCCAGAACAGTCCGACCGAAAGCGGCGTCATCGCCGAGAGGCCGTTGACGGCCACGCTTCCCAGCGCCATCGGCAACACGAACGCGACGCCGTAAAACAGCGCGTCCTTCAGGAGGAACGCGCCCAGTAGCCGCCGGCGCGAGAGCGGCAGCGTCGTCGACGACGAGAGCAGCAGCGACAACCGGCCGAACACGTTCTCGAGCATGTCCGAGCCGGCAAAGCCCGCGGTGCCGCTGTAGAGCCCGAAGCCGGCGGCGAGGACGTGCAAGCCGACGATGACGGTCCCCGGCGCGGTGCCGGTTTCGACGAGCGCCACGGTCCCGCTTACGGCCAGTACGGCGATGACCAACGGGAACAGCGCGAACCGCCAGCCGCCGAACAACTGCGTGTGGAGCCGCCACTCCTCGCGGAAGAGCACCGCAAGCAGTCGCCGGGTCGAGAGACCGGCACCCGTTCGGTCCGACCCGGCCGGCTCGGTGGTCGCGGGCTCAGTCATGCATCTAATTGCTCGAGCGTCGGAGTGTCTCGCGCGTCCTCGCCCTCGACGCGGTCGAGGAACACCTCGAGCAGCGACTCGTCGCCGTCGTCGTCGGTGAGCGACCGTTCGGTGACGAGTTGCCCGTCGGCGACGATGCCGACGCGGGTACAGATCTCCTCGGCGACGTCGATGTTGTGCGTCGAGACGAAGACGGCGTTGTCGCCAACTGCGTAGGAGACGAGGAACTGCTTGACCTGTTCCTGGACGAGCGGGTCGAGGTTCGCCAGCGGCTCGTCGATGAAGACCACGTCGGGCTCGTGGACGAACGCCTGCGCGATCATCACCTTCTGTTGCTGGCCCCGAGAGAGGTCGGTGTGTAACGTATCGAGTTTACTTTCGAACCCGAGACGGTCAGCCCACATCGCGGTCCGGTCGGCGACCCGCTCCGGCTCGAGGTCGCGCACGTCGCCGACGAACTCGAGGTACTCGCGGGGCGTGAGAAAGCTCGGCGGCGACCCCTGTTCCGGCAGAATACCGACGTTCCGACGCGTTTCGATCGGCTCCGCGACCGGGTCCGTCTCGAGGACTGAGACGTCGCCCGAGTCCGGCTGAATCTGGCCGGTCAACACTCGGATCGTGGTCGTTTTCCCGGCTCCGTTCGGGCCGAGAAAGCCGTACAGTTCCCCTCGCTCGACGGCGAATTCCATGCCGTCGACGGCGGTGACGGAGCCGTAGGACTTCCGCAGCCCGTCTACGTGAATCGCACCCATTGAACAGCGATTCGTTCTCAGTATTTGATCATAACTGTGTTGATGACATCCACCCCGCGGTAAACGGCGGGGCTTCCTCGCGCTGGAAGTCTCGACTATGCCGAGTCCACGGAGGCAACTTGCGGGTTCGTGTGCTCCTCGTTGGGACGATGAGCGTGTGATGACGCTGACCATGAATGGTCGTCCCACTTGAGGCACACGGGCCGTGCCATCGGCCGTGCTACCGTTTCGTATCGTCTCAGGAACGTCTCCGACGCGGTCAGGTCCGCATGGCCTTCGAAGCCACAGTGACAGGTCAGGGTGTTCTGATGCCGCGTCGTGTCCTCGATCGAACCGCAGTTCGGACAGGTCTGTGAGGTCCACGCTTCCGTTCGCACTTCGATGGCGATGCCGTACTCCTCGGCGGTACACGCCAATCGGTCGATGAACGCGCGGAACGCCCAGAAGTTGTGCAGTTTGGCGTTCGTCCGAACTGACCAGTGAGTCTCGAGCACGTCGGTGAGGTCGCCGACGTACACTGTCGAGACGCCATGGTCGTACAGCCGTTCGATTAGGTCGCGTGCAAGCGCGTCCTGTGCGTGGTCGCGCCGTCGCGTCCGGCGTCGGTACAGTGAGTCGATTTGTTTCGAACTGTACCGGCCATCCTCAAGCTTCGATTGTAGTTCGGCTATCTGTTGTGTGGTCTCGCGGAACCCTTCGAACAGGTCGCGGCCTTCGTACAGGTACTGCTCGCCGGTCGAAACCGTACAGGCGACGAGATTGTTCACGCCGATGTCCAGAGCGGCGGTTTCGTCCGCCAGTGGTCGTGCCAGTCGAGAATTGTCGATAGTGACTGGCTGAAAGGCCCTGAACCTCTCGCCCACGTTGTCGTAATACAGTTCCAACCGGCCCTGTTTGTCGTACTCTTTCCAGTTCGGCTCGCCCCGAACCTCGAGTCGGAGTCGTTCTTGATATCCAAGACCGTACTCCTGTTTTAGGTCTTGACCGACAAGAATTTCGAGTCGAGAGTATTCTCCCCACTCGACCGAGTACGACGTGTTTCGGATGTACGTCCGCAGTTCGCGGCCCTCGTCTTGGTTGCCCCAGAAGCCAGGCTTGCCGTTGGCTTCGCCCTTCTCTCGGAGCGCAAAGAATGAGCGCCACGCTTCGCGGTTCTTGCGTTCGATCTGTTGAACCGTCGAAGCGCCGAGAGTTCCACCGTACCGACCGCGATACTCATCGATTTTCCAAACGTCGCCATCCGGGTCTTCGAAGTTGGTTCGGCGCTGGTAATTGATCTCGTTCCAGAGAGCAGCTGAAGCGTCCAAGTGCCGTCGAAGCAACTCCTCGTCCGCATCGGACTGAGGCACGACTTCGAACTCATTGGTGCGCTTCATCGCCACCTACTGTTACAGTCGTATCATACATAATTTTATCTATAATCAAATGTGTTATGAGTGCGAATATCCACATCGAGGTGCCGGATAATGAACAGCACGAGCGGTTGAAATGTATAAAACAAATCGGACTGACATGGTGTCGGATGTTAATTCACGCCCCAGACGACCTAGAGACTTTAGATGGGGAGTAACCCGGTAGTTTGTGTAGCCGAGTGGCAAGCATCACGCTCGCCGTGAACGGCGGCGGACTCTCTCGCTATTTCAGGTAGATAAATAGTGACAGCGCGGTTGCCGCACGTGACGGAGCGCAGCGAACCGGTCAGAACTCGGTTCCACGTCGCGCCCGCTGGCCGTCGTCAATCGGGTGTTTGACCTTGCGAACGTTCGTGATCAGGTCGGCATGATCCTCGAGATACGCGGGTTCCGTATGACTTCCCGACAGCACTAACTCGAGGCCGTCCGGCTTCGCGTCGACGAGATCGAGCACATCCTGTTCCGAGAGCAGACCGCGATCCGCGGCGTAGAGCACTTCGTCCAGAATCAGCATGTGCATCCCCGCCTCCGGCGGCGCGTCGAGGTCGATCGGCGCGTCGAGATCGGCGTCGTTCGCCGCCTCGAGCAACTCGCGAGCGCGCTCGAGGCCCGCTTGGGCCTCGGCTTCGTGGTCGGCCTCATCGCTGCCGTCTGCCATCCCGTGCCAGCCGTAGTGGCCGAGGTTCTCGTAGCTGATCCCCGGCAGCGCGGCCATCGCGTTGTACTCGCCGCGGACGGCGTCGACGCTCGAGGCCCCGCCTTTCATGAACTGGAGCATGTGGACCCGATAGCCGTGGCCCGCGGCGCGCATCCCCATGCCGAGAGCGGCCGTCGTCTTTCCTTTCCCGTCTCCCCACCAGACCTGGACGAGGCCGAACTCCTCGGGGGCGGCGGGTTCGATTCGCTCGGCCTCGGGCGTTCGGCCCTGTCCCGGCGTGTTCTCGACCGCGGATTCGGGCGTCGGATCGTCGCTCATACGGAGTCGGTCGGCCCCGTTGCACATGTAGTTGCTCCATCCCATTCCGCTCCCGATCGGGTCGTCCATCCAGTGACACACCCAACCAAACGTGTCTTTAGGCCTCGCTCCTAACGTGGCTGCACCCATGTCCCTCGAGTTCTCCTCGTCCGACGGCTCCCCAGAGTTCGAGCGCGTGATCGCCGCACTCGACGACGGTGCCTGCCGGGAAATCATCGCGGTGCTCGAGGACCCGATGACCGTCGAGGACATCGCCGAGGCGGCGGACCGTCCGCTCTCGACGACCTACCGGAAACTCGACTGTCTGACCGAGGCCGGGCTGGTCGAGGAAGCCGTCGGCGTCCGCGAGGGCCGCCATCAGAAGGCCCGGTACGTCGCCAATCTCGAGCGGATCTCGATCGGCCTCGACGACGCAAACGAGTTGCGCGTCGAGATCGATCACTCGACGGAACACGACTTCTGGTCGGAACTCAGCTGCGAGTTTTGATCGCGCTCTCGCTCGGCTCGAGGGCCGATGCTACCGTTATTTTCCGACAATATCCGCGTCGGTCGGTCCCTGTCCGTCGAACTGCCGGACGAACTCGTCGAGTCGGGCCGGCTCCGACGCGCCCGGGAGCTGTCTGTCGGCGGTGACACAATCGGCGTCGACGCCGAGTCGATCGCAGACGAGATCCGTCGCGGCCTCGGCCATCCGCCGGTAGGTCGTCAGCTTCCCGCCGACGATGCTACAGCAGTTCTCGAGGCCTTCGTCGGCGTGATCGAGCAGGTGAAACCCGCGTGAGATCCCGCGGCCGCCGCGGGCGGCCTCGTCGGGTTCGTACAGCGGGCGAACGCCCCACCATGTCCGGACGCGCTCGGCGTCGGCCACCGGCGGGAGCATCGCCGCACACTCCGTGACCGTCTCCTCGATCTCCCAGTCGGCCCGTTCGTAGTCGTCGGGGTCGCCGACCGGAATGCTCGTCGTCCCGAGGACGACTTCGCCGCCGTGCGGGACGATGATGTCGCCGTCGTCGGGGTCGCGACACCGGTTGCATACCGGCTCGAGGCCGTCGTATTCGACCGAGACCATGACGCCGCGGGTCGGGCGCATCTCGACGGACACGCCCGCCATGTCGGCGATCCGCTCCGCGTAGGGGCCGGTCGCGTTCACGACGTAGCTCGGGTGTATCGTCTCGTCGGCATCGCCGCCGAGTGCGACCGCCGTGACCTGCCCGTTCTCGCGCTGAATCGACTCGACCGGCGCATGGGGGCGAACGTCCGCCCCGTGATCTCGAGCGTCGGCCGCGTTCGCGGCGACCAGCCGCGACGGGAGGACCACGCCGTCGGGGACCCACATCGCGCGCTCGACATCCGTAGAGAGGTCCGGAACCGCCTCGCGGGCGGCATCGCCGTCGATGACTTCGGTCGGGATCCCAACGTCTTCACAGGCCTCGCGCTTCGCGTCGAAGTAGGCCGGATCGTCCGCAGCGAGTTGCACGAAGAGTCCCTCGGTCTCCCGAACGCACTCGCCCGCGATCCGGCGCAGGATTCGATTCTCCGCGAGGCACTCTCGCGCCTCCGGACCGTCGGCCTCGGCGTAGCGCGCGCCGCTGTGGAGCAACCCGTGCGAGCGGCCCGAGGTTCCCGACGCGAGTCCGTCCCGCTCGACGAGTGTAACATCGACACCCCTGAGCGCGAGGTCTCTGGCAATTCCCGTCCCAGTTGCGCCGCCGCCGATCACGAGAACGTCCGTGTCACTGTCCATACTCGAGCGAGGACCCCCAGACGGACGTACCTTTCACTGCTCGGGCAGGACGCCGAAGAACTGTCCGCATCGGATACCGGGACAGCGGCCTTCCGCCTCGAGCGGGACCCGACCGCTCGCTACCGGTAGCCCAGTACTCGGAGCTTTTCGGTCACCTCCGCTTCGTCCATCCGAGCGGATTCGATCGGCGCGTCTTCGACGATCCGTCTCCGATCGTCGCTGTCGACGATGTGCCACGGGACCCGTCGCAACTCGTCGGCCGCTAGGTACTCGAAGTGGCCGTACTTTCTGTTCGTAAACGGCAGGAGCCGTTCACCCAGCAGCTCGCCGTGGTCGGCGGAGATAACGGATTTGCCGGAGAGCTCTCGAGTCAATCGCTCGGCGTACGGGAGGACGAGATCGAGGGTTTCGGCGTACGCTTGCCGGAGGTCGGCGACGTCGATATCGAACGCATCGTCCTCGACGACGCGGTACAGTTGCACGTTCAACGCGCCGAATCGGTCCCCGCGACCGCCGCGTGACAGCGCTGAAAGATCGCCCTCGGAGGCGATCTGCTGGTAGATCTCGAGCCCGGTCTCGCCGATGAGCGGAACGTGTGGCTGGAGGAAGTGGACGATCAGCCGCTTTCGCGGATGGCGCTCGTGGGCTTCGATCGCTTTCTCGACGACGGTTTCCGGACGGATGACGTAACTGTTCTCCAGCATCTCGGGATTCGTAATCGCGTCCGTGTCGACGGCGTCTGACTCCGTGACCGGCTCGGGCGGGACCGTGTAAATCGCGTGAAACACGTCGTCGTCGATGTCGGCCGTGAACGCATTTCCGCTGACGTAGACGGTATCGTGGTGGCTCTCCCCCGAAAAATTCGCGTCGATCCATCCCGGGCTGCTCGAGCCGGCCGATAGCCGGGACTCGAGGGTGCCGTCGATCCGATTGCGGGCCGCGAAGGCGTCGTATCGACAGGCGTCGAGTATCAGCAGGTCGTCCCAGTCTTCCGTCATCACGTCGACGCCGTCCCCGTGGCGGAGTTCGTAGGCGGTCCGATGGGCCGACCAGAGGTATTTGCAAAGCTCCGTCCAGACGAGGTCGGGGTTGCGGAGCCCTCTTCGCACGCTCCCCAGCGAATACTTTGTGCGCGGCATTCCCACGTTAGGACGTTTCGGCGAAATCCGATATAGTGCAGGGGTGGACCCGCAAGCATTGAGAGAACCGGGGTCTCTCGAGGAAGAGTGAGAAACTCCGTTCTGCGTTTCGGTCCCGCACTGAGTGTCCGTCTCCGCTAACGGTCCCAGTTAGTGTTCCGCAGCAACGTTCTCGGCGAACTTCTCGCGGACCTTCTCGACCTTCGGGGCCGCGTGCATCGTACAGTAGGCGTCGTTGGGATTCTTCTCGAAGTAGTCCTGATGTTTCTCCTCGGCGCGGTAGAAGGTCTCGAGCGGTTCTAACTCGGTTACCACGTCGTCATCGTATTCGGAGTCGAGCGCGTCGATGTAGGCCTCGGCTTGGGCTCGTTGCTCGTCGTCGTGATACAGGACGATAGAGCGATACTGCGTTCCGACGTCCGGTCCCTGCCGATTGAGCTGCGTCGGGTCGTGGGTGGCGAAGAAGACCTCGAGTAGTTCGTCGTAGCCGATCGCGTCGGGGTCGTACTCGACCTGGACGACCTCCGCGTGGCCGGTGTCGCCCGAACAGACCTCGCGGTAGGAGGGGTCCTCGGTGTGCCCGCCGGCGTAGCCGGACGTGACCGAGTCGACGCCCTCGAGTTCCTTCATGGCCGCTTCGGTACACCAGAAACACCCGCCGCCGAACGTGGCTCGTTCCATAGCCGCCCGTAGGGCGCGACCGAGGAAAGATGTGACGGGTGGCCGTCGAACAGTGCCGTCGCGGCGATCGCGGTCGCCGCCGTGCGAACTGATTTCACGGTGGCTCGCAAACGGCGGAATATGTCGTGGGATACAGTCCGACTCGAGTGGGACGACGACGTGGCGACGCTGACCGTAGACCGACCCGACGCGCTCAACGCCTTGAACGTCTCGACGCTCGAGGCGATGGGCGAGGCGCTCGCGGAAGCAGCTGCCGAGGATGCGCGGGCGCTCGTCCTGACGGGGGCCGGCGACGCGTTCATCGCCGGCGCGGACATCACCTACATGCAGGACCTCTCCGCCGAAGCGGCACAGGAGTGGGGCGAACTCGGCCACGACGTCGCCGACGCGCTCGAGGCGTTTCCCGCGCCGACGATCGCGGCGGTCAACGGCTACGCGTTCGGCGGCGGCTGCGAGATGGCGCTGGCCTGTGATCTCCGCGTGGCGAGCGAATCAGCGTTGATCGGCAACACGGAGATCGACCTCGGGATCATCCCCGGCTGGGGAGCTACTCAGCGGCTGCCCCGGCTGGTCGGCGACGCGACCGCCCGCCGGATGATCTTCCTCGGCGAACGGCTCGACGCCGACTCGGCTGCCGAGGCGGGCCTGTTCGGCGAGGTCGTGGCGGATGACGAACTCGAGTCGGTCGTCGGCGAGTTGGCCGCCCGACTCGCTTCGAAACCGGCCTTCGCGATGCGGACCGCCAAACAGGCGCTCAATCAGGGCTACGAGGGCTCACAGGAAAGCGGCCTCGCGTACGAGAAACGCGCCTTCGCGAGTCTCTTCGGCACGCACGACCAGCGCGAGGGGATGGCGGCGTTCGTCGAGGACCGAGAGCCGGAGTTCGAGTAACCTCAAGTAGCCACTGAAACGATTCACATACTGATCGCAACGCTGTTTGGCGATCAGGTGCGCATTGACTGTCAGTGGCCACTTAGCGATCCTCGACGCGCCACGTGAGCACGACGCCATTGTCGACCCGGTCGACCGCCTCGAGGTCGAGCGCCGGGAAGTCGGCGACGAACCCCTCGCCGTCGGCTAGCGTCGGGGCGTCGCGGCCGCCGATGATTTGCGGGCCGACGAACACCCGGAGTTCGTCGACCAGCCCGGCCTCGAACAGCGAGAAGATGAGTTCGCCGCCGCCCTCGACCATGACCTGCTCGAGGCCGGCCTCCTGTAGCGCCGCGAACGCGCGCAGGAGGTCGACCCGGTCGTCGCCCGCCGTAACCAACTCCGCCTTCTCGGCGAGGTCCATCCGTCGGTCGACGGGCGCGGCCTCGCTCAGACAGAGGTAGGTCGTCGCTGCGTCGTCGAGGACCGCCGCATCGGTCGGCGTGCGCCCGCTCGAGTCGACGACGACCCGAGCGGGGTTTGCGGGCCGGCCGTCCTCGCGGCGCTGGGCCCGCAGGTCGTCGTCTTTGACGGTCAGGTGCGGATCGTCCGCGAGGACGGTACCGACGCCGACCGCGATAGCGTCGCTCTCGGCCCGCAGCCGATCGACGCGCGCGAAGTCGTCCGCGCCGCTGATCGCGATCTGTTCGCGCCGGCGCGAGGAGAGCTTGCCGTCCGCGCTCACGGCGGCGTTGACGATGACGTACATATCCGTGCTGTGGCGGGGATCGTACAGAAATCCCCCGATCTCGACACCGCGGCTCGACATACTGCACGCCACGAATTTGCGGTCTCGTGACCGCTATACGGCCCTATATACCGGACAATACGGAACATATAAACGACTTATCCGGTCTCGGCTGACCGTTCGAACGCATAACGTGACGACCGCCAACTCCGCGTTCGACGACACGGTATCGTTCGACCACCGGCATATCGACCTCGAGAACCGAGACGACGTCTACGTCATCGGTGATGTCCACGGCTGTCTCGACGCTCTCGAGGAGTTGCTGGAAACGCTCGATCTCGGCGCGAACGATCTCGCCGTGTTCGTCGGTGATCTGGTCCGAAAGGGGCCGGAGAGCAAGGCCGTTCTCGACCGCGTCAGGCGGTCGCCGCGGCTGATCTCGGTTCGGGGCAACAACGAGCGAAAGCTGCTCGAGGGCGACGCCTCGCTGCCGGCGCTCGACGCGGTTGATCACCAGTACATCGAATCGCTTCCGACGGCGATCTCGTGGGACGGCGGGGTCGTCGTCCACGGCGGGGTCGATCCGAGCCGACCGCTGTCGGGGCACTCGGGTGACGACGTGCTGACGATGCGGTCGCCGAACGGCGACGGCTACGACGGCCCGTTCTGGTTCGAGACGTACGAGGGGCCGCCGCGGGTCTTTTTCGGCCACACGGTCCTCGAGGAGCCGATTGAGCGGGAGTGGGCGGTCGGACTCGACACGGGCTGTGTCTACGGCGGCGACCTCACGGCCTACGACGTCCGCCGCGACGAGTTACACAGCGTCCCCGGGACGGGGCACGTAGAGCGCTCGTCCGAGAAGTTCGTCACGGCAGATGGCTGACTGCGACGAGGGGGATTTCGGGATGAACGAACGAGATTCGGAGGCGAACGACGAGGCAGTATCATCCACGGAAGAACAGACGTCCGACGAAACCGCGAGCGAATGCACGGAGTTCGCGTTCCGATCGCTGTTCGACGGCGGAGACGACGCTGCGGGCGATTCCCGCTCGCCCGCTCGAGACGGGTGGGGAGGGAACGCCGAGTCCCCAGAGGAGACAGACGAGCGCGAAGAACGCGAAGAGAGCAACGAAGGCGAAACGAAGACGGAATCGACGGCAGAAACGGAGACGACAGTCGAGGCGACGGCGGCTGCGGACACCGAGTCGACGACCGGCACCGACGAGGTCGACCTGGTCCCCGATACGGAGTCCGACCTCGAGGCGGTGAGCGATTCCGATCCGGAGGCCGATGGGCTCGACGAATCCGAGGAAGCCGACAAATCCGCCGACTCCAACGAGTCCACCGATGCCGTCGAAATCGAGCGCCCCGATGTGACCGACGGAGTCGACTCGGCGGCGAACGCCGATGGAAACGAGTTACCGGTCGTCAGGGACGACGTTTCGAAGCCGGATCGACCCGACGTTGACCTCTCGGACCCGTCGTACTACCTGAACCGCGAACTCAGCGAACTCGCTTTTCAGCGTCGCGTGCTCCACGAGGTACTGGACGCGGACAACCCGCTGTTAGAGCGCGTGAAGTTCCTCGCGATCGTTACGACGAATTTAGACGAATTCTTCCGCAAACGCGTCGGCGGGCTGAAACAGCAGATTGCAGCCGGCGTCACCGAGGAGACACCGGACGGCCGCACGCCTCGCGAGCAGTGGGAAGCGTCCCTCGAGGAGGCCAGACCACTGTTCGAACAGCAGGCTGAGTGTTACCGCGAGGAGATCCGGCCGGCGCTGGCCGATGCGGGAATTTACGTCGTCGATTACGACGACCTCACGGCCATCGAACGCCAACAGCTGCGGGAGTACTTCGAGAGTTCCGTCCTGCCGACCCTGACCCCACTGACCTTCGACCCGGCCCACCCGTTTCCGTTCATCTCGAACCAGAGCCTCTCGCTTGCGGTGTTGACGCGGGAACGACCCGACGCGGAACTGACCTTCTCCCGGGTGAAGATCCCGCGCAACCAGCTCCGGTTCGTCCAGTTCGGCGACGACACTCGGTACGTCCTCTTGGAGGACATCGTCCGGGCGAACCTCGACCTGCTCTTCCCGGACGTCGAAGTCGTCGACACTGCCCTCTTCCGGGTGACCCGCAACGCCGAGGTCAGACGCGACGAGGAGGTCGCCGAGGACCTGATCGAGATGATCGAGGAAGTCATCGAGGAACGGCGCTTTGCTACCGCCGTCCGGCTCGAGATCGAACCCGACGCGCCCGAGCGGATCCGCGAGATCCTCACGCGCGAACTGGATCTCGACGACCGGGAGGTGTTCGACCTCGCGGGGCCGCTCGACTATCGGGACTTCGCCGACCTGACCGATCTCGACCGGCCCGAGTTGAAACTCCCCGAGTGGTCGCCACAGCCCCACCCGCGACTGGGGCGGTGTGAGGACGGGACGAACGTGTTCGATGCGATCGGCGACGACGACGTGCTCGTCCACCACCCCTACCACTCCTTCGAGGCGACCGTCCAGCGGTTCCTCGAGGCGGCGGCCAACGACCCCGACGTGCTCGCGATCAAGGCGGCGATCTACCGGACGGCAAGCGACTCACAGATCATCGAGAGCCTGCTCGAGGCCGCTCGCAACGGCAAGCAGGTCGCCGTCATGGTCGAGCTCAAGGCCCGCTTCGACGAGGAGAACAACCTCGAGTGGGCGAAGAAACTCGAGGAGGAGGGGATCCACGTCGCCTACGGGACGATCGGCTACAAGACCCACACGAAGACCTCGTTGGTCGTCCGCGAGGAAGCCGACGGGGTCCGACTTTACTCGCACATCGGGACCGGCAACTACCACTCCGAGACCGCAAAGAGCTACGAGGATCTGGGCCTGCTGACGGCCGATCGGGATATCGGACAGGACCTCGTCAAGCTCTTCAACTACTTCACCGGTCACTCGATGCACCGGGACTACCGGGAACTGCTCATCGCCCCCGGGAACATGCGTGATCGGTTCGTCGACCTCGTCCGCGCCGAAGCCGAGCGCGCACGCAACGGCGAAGACGCACGCATCGTCGCCAAGATGAATCGTTTGGAGGACCCGGAAATGGTCCGGAAACTCTACGAGGCGTCGATGGCCGGCGTCGACATCGACCTCATCGTCCGTGACATCTGTCGGCTCCGGCCGGGCATCGAGGGCGTCAGCGAAACGATCGACGTCTACAGCGTCGTCGGTCGCTTCCTCGAGCACTCGCGGATCTTCTACTTCCGAGCGGGCGGCGACGGCCGATACTACATCGGCTCGGCCGACTGGATGACCCGCAACCTCGACAACCGGGTCGAGGCGATCACGCCGATCGACGACCCGCGGCTCCAGCGGCGGCTCGACGGCATCCTCGAGACGCTGCTCTCGGACGATCAGAACCGGTGGGTGATGCGATCCGACGGGAGCTACGAACGGTGCCAACCCGCCGGAGACGGCTCGACGACGAGCGTCCACGAAAAATTCATGCGCTCCGCACTCGACGATATTCGCCCCACGACTCGCAAGTAGCGATCACCTGGTCGCAGTGCAGTTCGAACCCAGCGTTTTGGTCCGGCTGTATTTTTCGCGCGTCGCCTCGTAGCGGTAACCGGCGGAGACGCACGACCCTCGTCGCCGATTCGCGCCGCTGGATTCACGGATGATTCGGCGAGTACCGCGTTCCGGGCGGCAATCGGCACTGATAGGGAGTCCCTATGATCCGTACGGACCGCTCAATATCACAATTAGCAGTGGCTTTGTACGTGTCTTCGGTCGGTTCACATACGCGCCTGCTCCCGACCCATGACCGGATCCACCACCGATTACAACGACCGTTCATCTCGCAAGCGACTGGCCGCGGCCGCGGACCACTCCGACGAGACGCTCGACCTCGAGTCGATCGTCGTCCGATACGAGAACCGCCCCGACCGGTGTACGATCACGCCGCGTGAGTGTCCTGAGGCCGAGCGGATGACGACGTGGCTGTCGGCGAACACTGATGTCGTCGCCGACCTCGCCGATATGCGATAATTCGGTCCGATACTGCCTGCCTCGAGTCCGAGAGTTCGGTCGACAGTTTGTCGTTCTCGAGTGTACCGATTCGGAAGTGGCTGATTCGATAGCAGCTCTTATCCCCCTATTCGAACGGCTATATAGAACTATATATGACAACTGTTATCGATTGAGTAGTACTGTCCGGTAGATATCTAAAATGCCGCTAATCGGTCGTCTTCTGGGCATAAAACGGTTGTCTGTATACCTCTATAGACTAGTGGATTTATATTGTTGTAGTCAGATTGTGTCCGCATGGAGACGCGAAAGGTTCAGGTGACGGGAGGGTCGACCTTCACCGTCTCGTTGCCGAAGACCTGGGCGACGGACAACGACGTCAGCAGCGGAACCACAGTCGAATTCTATCCCGAAGGAGACGAACTCCTCCTGACGCCCGAACGGGAAACACACCGCGAGGAAGGGACTATCGACGTCTCGGGACTCGAGGGCGAAGAACTGATGCGAGCAGTGATGACGATGTACGTCAGCGGGTTCGACGAGATCACGCTCCAAGCCGGCCGAATCACGACCGAACAGCGCAGCGCGATCCGCGATGCGACTCAGCGCCTCGTCGGCGTCGAAGTCTTAGAAGAGACGGGCGATAGCGTGGTCATCCAAGACCTGCTCGATTCCTCCGAACTGTCGATCGTCAACGCCGTCACGCGCATGCGCCTGATCGCCCAATCGATGCTCGAGGACGCGGTGACCGCCCTGATCGAGAACGACGACGACATCGCTCACGACGTGATCGACCGCGACGACGACGTTGACCGGCTCTGGCTGGTCGTCTCGCGGATCTTCCGTGCGACCCTTCGCTCGCCCCGCGCAGTCGAGGAACTCGGCGTCTCCCGCGAGGACTGTTTCGACTTCCACTCGAGTGCTCGCCAACTCGAGCGGATCGCCGACCACGCGGTCAAAATCAGCGATATCGCGCTCAAGCTCGACGACCTCCCCGCTGACGTGGCTGATGCGATCCACGGCCTTCACGCCGAAGCCGCGACCGTCTTCGAGCAGTCGATGGACGCGCTGTTCGCCGAGGAGTCCGACGAAGCGAACCGGCTCGGCCACAACGCCCTCGCGGCCGTCGTCGACATCGACGAGCACACGCGCCAGATCGACGATATGCTCCGCGACCTCGAGCCCGCACAGGCCCAGTCGCTGGGGCTGATCGTCGACTCGCTGTCCAGAAGCGCCGACTATGGCGGCAACATCGCTGAAACAGCGCTCCAGAAAGCAGCACCGCGGCCCTGACCGCGCTCGGAACGGCACTCAGTGGACCCGCACTCGTTTTTCGTCGTCTCGACCCCAAATAGGCCCGTCTCTGTCAGTGGGGCACCTGAAACGTTCCGAAGACCGGAGAGACGACTCGCTCGCAGATGGCACGCTCACCGGGTACGGCGAATCGAAAATGGAGGTGGCGCTACTCGAGGAGAACGGCGTTGACCTGACCGGTCTGGCCGGGACGGGAGGTAACACGAGCTTCGCCTTCGCTCGTCTCGATGACGGCACCCTTCGTGATGATGTTTCGGCGGATGTAGTTCGGGTTGGCGTCGTTCTCGACGACGTCTTCGATCTCCGCGGAGACCGTCTCGCCGCCCTTGTTGACGCTCGCGACGTCCGTCGAGAGCGCTCGCGTCTTCGTGACGTTCCCGCGAGCGTCGACGGTTCGGAATCGCTGGTCGCCGACTTCCGTCTCGGTCGGGAGCCGACCGAGTTCGTCTTTGCGGCGCTTTCGAACGTTCTTCAGTCGACCACCGGTTCGCTTGCGCGTAGAGCGTCCCTGATCTTGCATACCCGGTAAAAATCCGGGCGTGTACTTGAATGCACTGCTACGGAATTCACTGCCAGCGCGCTCCGAGAATATCGACGTCTCCGTTTCCCCCCTTTCCGGCATCGTCGCTGATGATACGGGTTCCCTGTTCACAGTCGGGATGGGACCGGTAGCCTCACCAGAACGGTTATGATCGATCCCACTCTATGTGGGAATATGGCGAAGGTGGATTCGAAAGGGCGAATCGTCCTCCCACAGGAGCTGCGAGACCGCCTCGGTATCACTCCCGGTACCGAAGTCGAAGTCCACGAGGAAGACGGGAAAGCGGTCGTCGAGCCCGAAGACGATCCCGAACGGATTATCGATCGGATGGAACAGCTCGTCGAAGAAGCGGCGTCTGAAGGCGAGGAAACGATCCCAATCGATGAAGACGTCGATCCGATCGCCCGAAAGCACAGGGACGCTGTTCGGCGAGGCGCAGAGAACGACAGCGATGAGTGACGCGGGTGGCCCGTATTTATTCGACGTCGGGGTGATCGCTCTCGCACACGCGAAGACGCCGGTCCGCGATGCCGCGCTCTCGTACGTCCGAGACGCGATCGATGGAGATATCGAAGCCGTTGTTCCCTATCCCGCGCTGTTCGGAGCACACAACGTCCTGACGACGTACTACGGACAATCGAACGCGGATGCCTCTCGGCTTCTACAGAACTTCATGGATGCGAAGCGAATTCACTGGTACGACCGACTGCCCGAAGAGATCGTTCGCGGTGGATTCGACCACGCACACGCTGTGAATATCGGCGGCTGGGACGGATACTACGCACAGGTAGCGATCGAAGAAGGAGTGAACACTGTTCTAACGATCGACTATGACTTCGAACGGTTCGATGCGTTCGCGACTGAAGTCATTCTTTCGATTGACGAATTTCGCGAACTGAACCGATTCCTCGAGACCTGATCGCTACAGGTACCCGACCGAGAACCGACGGTCAGCCGTCGTCCGGCACCAGACAGTAGGCGTGGCCGCGTTCCTCGAGCACCGTCTCCTCCTCGTCGTCGTAATAGTTCGAGAAGACGCCCCGTTCGGCGTAGTAGATGCGGCCGTCTCGCGGGATCGCGCCGCTGGTCACGTGGCCGCGGTTTTCGATCCGCCAGCGCCGCTCGCCTGTCTCTCGATCGAGGGCGTACAGGTGGGTGTCGTAGGTGCCGACGAGAATCGTCTCCGCCGTCGCGGTTATTGACCCGATGACGCGGCCGCCGACGTTCGTCGCCCACAGTTCGTCGCCGGTGTCGGTGTCGAGGGCGTACACGCGGCGGTCGTCGCTGCCGACGTAGACGATTCCTTCGTTGGGGTCGATCGCCGGGTTCGACATGACGATGTTGTCCGTCTGGAACGACCACTCCTCGCTGCCGTCTTCGAGATCGAGGCGGTAGAACCGGCCGTCCCACGAGCCGACGAACGCCGCGCCGTCGTAGACCGGGATCGTTCCCTTGACCTGCGCGCCGAGGTTGAACCGCCCGCCCGCCATGGGATCGCCGTCGGGGCCGCTCTCGCCGCCGGCCTGAAACGACCACGCGAACTCGAGGGAGGGAAACTCCCAGCAGTAGACGACGCCGTCGTTCGAGCCGGTGACGAGTCGGCCGGCCCGACAGTCGATCGCGGGCGAGGGATGGGGCATTCCCCAGAGGCGGTCGTCGCTCCACGTCGGGTTCCCGGTCGCGGCGTCGATCTCCCAGAGCGTGCCGCTGGCCGGGTTCTTGTGCTCGGTGAGCAGGTACAGGTTGCCGTCGATGTAGGCGGGACTCGAGCCGATCGCGATCGCGCCGCCGAACTCGCGGGCGGACGTTCGCCAGATCACGTCGCCGGAGGCGATATCGATGGCGTAGCAGTCGCCGTCGTAGCCCCCGATGTAGGCGGTGCCGTCGACGATCGCCGGCGTGCCGTGAAACCCGAGGCTTCTGGACGCGCCGGTATCGATGCGCCAGCGGCGGTCGCCGGTCGGCGTGACGGCGTCGATTCGGCCGGTGTCGCTCGCGATGAGAATGGTCTCGCCGTCCGGCGTCGGCCGGGGCGTCGACTTGGCCGCGGTGTGGCCGATCCCGTTGGTCGGGAACGACCAGTCGACCCGAACCGCGTCCGGAACGGTCTCCTCGGGGTAGTAGCCGTACCGACGCAGGCCGCGCCGAAACATCGAGATGTCGTCGTCGGCCGGTAGCGGGACGTAGCCGTCCCCGCCGGTAGCGGACGCGACCGACGAACAGTCCGGTTGCGAGCGGTACTGTCGTCGAGCGCAGCCGGCGAGTCCAGCCGTCCCGACAGTTCCCGCAGTACAGAGGAGTCGCCGCCTCGAGAGCCGTGTGTCGCCGGCGTCACGGCTGTGTCGGTCCCCGACGGCCGTCGCCGAGGACTGATCGCCCTGGGCGTCTCGGTGGTCGGGACTCGAGCCGGCGTCCCGGCGGTCGGCGGCGTCCTCGCTCACGCGTTACTCCTGTTGGGCGTCGACGACAGCCACGCCCGCCAGATTCACGATGTCCTTGACCTCGTCGCCCCGCTGGAGGACGTGAACGGGCTTGTCCATGCCGACCAGCATCGGGCCGATGGCGTCCGCTCCACCCAGCCGCTGGAGGAGCTTGTAGCCGATGTTGCCCGACTCGAGGTTGGGGAAGACCAGCACGTTCGCGGGCTCCTCGAGTTCGGAGAAGCCGTAGGTGCCCTCAAGGATGTCCTCGACAACCGCGGTGTCGGCCTGCATCTCGCCGTCGACGGGGAAGTCGGCCTCGGCGTCGTCCTGCAGCATTGCGGCGGCCTTGCGCGGCTTTCGAGTCCCTTCGTTGTCGACGCTGCCGAAGTTCGAGTACGAGAGCAGGGCCGCCCGCGGTTCGATGTTGAACCGTCGCGCCAGCTTGCCGGTCTGTTTGGTGACCTCGGCGAGGACCTCCTCGTCGGGGTTCTGATTGACCGTCGCGTCGGCGATGAAGATCACGCGGTTCTTGAACGTGAGCATGTAGACGCCGGCGGCGTAGTCGACGTCGTCGTCGGTGCCGACCACCTGCAGCGGCGGTCGCAGCGCCGAGGGATAGTGATGGGAGAGCCCGGTCAGCAAGGCGTCGGCGTCGTCCTGTTCGACCATCACGCTTCCGAAGTAGTTGGTGTCGCGCTCGATGAGTTCGCCGGCCTCGCTGCGCGTGATGCCCTTGCGGGCGCGGAGCTCGTGGAGCCGATCGGCGTACTCCTCGTAGTCGCCGACGGACGGATCGGCGACCTGGGGCTCGAAGTCCAGTCCGAGGTTCGCGGCGGTCCCTTTGATCTCGTCTTCGTCGCCGATCAGGATCGGCAGGGCGATTCCCTGCTCTTTGATCTGGTAGGCCGCGCGGATCATTTTCTCGTTTTCGCCCTCCGCGAGCGCGACCGTCTTGGGGTCGCTCTTGGCCTTGTTGAGGACGACGCGCATCATCTCGCGAGACTTGCCCAGGCGGGCCTCGAGTTGCTCTTCGTACTCCTCGAGGTCGATTTCAGTGCGTGCGGCACCGGACTCCATCGCGGCCTCGGCGATCGAGGGCGCGACACGGAAGAGCACCCGCGGATCGACGGGCTTCGGGATGATGTAGTCGGGGCCGTACTGAATCGGCTCGTCACCGTAGGCCTTGACGACCGCGTCGGGCACGTCCTGTCTGGCGAGTTCGGCTAGCGCCTCGGCGCAGGCGACTTTCATCTCCTCGTTGATCTCGGTCGCGCGCACGTCGAGTGCGCCGCGGAAGATGAAGGGGAACCCGAGCACGTTGTTGACCTGATTCGGGTAGTCAGAGCGCCCGGTGGCCATGATGACGGTGTCGTCGCGGGCCTCCTTGGCCTCCTCGTAGCCGATCTCGGGATCGGGGTTTGCCATCGCGAAGATGATCGGATCGTCGGCCATCGAGCGGACCATGTCCTGCGAGACGATGCCGCCGATCGAGAGGCCGACGAAGACGTCCGCGCCTTCCATCGCGTCAGCCAGCCCGCCTTCGGGGAGATCTCGAGCGAACTGCTGTTTGTACTCGTTGACGCCGCCCGCGTCCGCGCGTTCCTCGGTGATGATCCCCGAGGAATCACACATCGTGATGTTCTCTTTCCGGACGCCCAGCGACTCGTAGAAGCGAGCCGACGCGATCGCGCTCGCGCCGGCACCGGAGAAGACGACCTCGAGTTCCTCGAGGCTCTTCCCGGCGATGTCGGCGGCGTTGAGCAGCGCTGCGCCGGAAATGATCGCAGTGCCGTGCTGGTCGTCGTGGAAGACCGGGATGTCGATCTCCTCGCGCAGGCGCTCCTCGATGGTGAAACAGCCCGGTGCCTTGATGTCCTCTAAGTTGACGCCGCCGAAGGTCGGCTCCATCATCTTGATGGCCTCGACGATCTTGTCGGGGTCTGCCTCGTCGAGTTCAACGTCGAAGACATCGATGTCGGCGAAGCGCTTGAACAGGACCCCCTTGCCTTCCATGACGGGTTTGGAGGCCTGTGCGCCGATATCGCCGAGTCCGAGCACGGCCGAGCCGTTCGAGACGACACCGACGAGATTGCCCTTCGCCGTGTAACTGTAGGCGTCGGTCTCGTCTTCGTCGATCTCGAGACACGGCGCGGCGACGCCGGGCGAGTATGCGAGCGACAGATCCCGCTGCGTGTTCGTCGGCTTCGTGGTCGAGATTTCGATTTTTCCGGGCGGATCGGTGCGGTGGTACTCCAGTGCGTCCTCGTCTAGTCCCATACCGGGAGACACTGCAGGGGACTACTAAAAACAATGCGAAGGGGAGTTTCGACAATCGTCGAAAGAAACTGTTATAGCGGAGTCCAAGCCGTCCCGAGAGAAAGTACGGTGTTTCGACCCTTTTATACGCACCGCGGCAGTGACGTGGGGTATGGACGTCGCGCTTGGTGGGACCTTCGACCCCGTTCATGACGGCCACCGGCGGCTGTTCGAACGGGCGTTCGAACTCGGGGACGTGACCGTCGGGTTGACCAGCGACGAGCTCGCGCCGAAGACACGAGACGTCGACCGACGCGTCCGTTCCTACGACGAACGGAACGCCGCCCTCGAGACCGAACTCGAGTCGATCGCGGCCGATCACGACCGCGAGTTCGAGGTCCGAAAGCTCGAGTCGCCGACGGGAATCGCGACCGAATCACAATACGACTACCTCGTGGTCTCTCCCGAGACCCGCGAGGGCGGTGAGCGGATCAACGAAATCCGCCGCGAGCGCGGCCACGACCCGCTCGAGGTCGTCGTCGTCCCGCACGTACTCGCCGACGACGGCGACATCATCTCGAGCACCCGGATCGTCAACGACGAAATCGACGAACACGGGAATATCGTCACCGACGACTGACACGGTCGCTGACTGATACGAACGAATTTCTCCGAACCGATCGTGGACCGGTCGGACAGTGCGCAGCAAGAAACACAATACTGTTCGAACGGCGTTTCTATCGCCAATTTCCGATAGAAACTCACTGCCACCTTCGTTCTCGTATCGTATACTTATGCGAACATAGTCCGTCACTGTGTCGGGAACAGTCCCTGTACGAGCGTCTTACCACCGCGGGGGCTCGAGTCCGGCCGACTCGAGGAGGTCCTTCCAGCGCGATTGGATCGAGAGCCGAGAGACATCTGCAGCCTCGGCGACCGCCCCCTGCGTGCGGCCGTCACCGGCGACGAGCGAGCCGGCATAGAGGCTGGCGGCCAGCACCGCTCGTTTCGAGCGGTCGGCCGCAGGAACGTCGGTGAGGAAGAGATCGACCGCACACGACCGCGCTTCCGAGGAGAGCTCCAATCGGTCGGCGACGGTCTCGAGTTCCTCGAGCCACGGTTCGTACTCGATGCGATCCCGAGCGCTGTACATGCAAACGGCTACCGGAGCGGCCGGCATAAACGTACGGACCGCGGCGTCGGCGACGCCGGTCGGCCGACGGACGACCGTCTCACCCACCAATGGGCCACTACGGACGGCAACGTTCAGATACGAATACCTCGGAAATACGGCCGTTCTCGGTCGATTTCACTAGGAGACGACTACTAAACCAGCCGTCGTCCCAAGGTGAGACCAGCACCCGTCGGCGGCGGCGGTCCCATCTCCATGAAAGAGCCAACCTGCAAACTCGTCTGTACCGGCTGCGGGCTCGAGATGCCCTACCGGGAGCGGTCGCTGGCCGAACAGGCCGCGGAGCTCCACCAGCTTCGGGACCCCGAACACGTGACGTTTATCGTCCCGCCGGACTGGTCGCCGGAGGAGCCGGTCAAACACAGCTAACTCGGACCGACAGGTACTTACTCGATTCGCGAAAATCGGAAGACGAGCGCGGGTAGCCAAGCTAGGCCAACGGCGCAGCGCTTAGGACGCTGTCCCGTAGGGGTCCGCCGGTTCGAATCCGGTCCCGCGCATTCCTGTCGCGAGCAAACCCGCGAGCGACAGGAATCGCCGACCGATTCGAACCCTGCAAGTCGCAGCGCTCGAGCGAAGCGAGAGCGACCGTCTTGCTCCGGTTCGAATCCGGTCCCGCGCACTGAGCGAACGAAGTGAGCGAAGGAGCAGGGCCGAATTCGCAGCCCAGAGGACGAGCGGAGCGAAGTCCTCGCGGTTCGAATCCGGTCCCGCGCGTTTTCACCAAGAGCCATCTCAGTCACAGCACTCGAGCGGCCCCTACCCATTCATCTTCACCTATAGTAGCCACTGAAAGTCAGTGCACACCTGATCGCACGACCCCGTTGCGATCAGTATGTAAATCGTTTCAGTGGCTACTATAGTTCGAATCCGATTCTGACACTGACCGCATCCTCGAGCAATCGCGAGAATAGACCTGCGGGGGCACCGTCAGGAACGGGTCACAGGCGACTCGAGGAGGTCACGACGCCGTAGTCGGTGATCGCGAATCGGGACGAATACCGGGCTGACTCGGTGCTGATCAGCAGACGTGCGTCAGACACTCCATAACGCTTATTCGCGCAGGCCCGGGTTGTATCACCAATGGCCGGGTTAGACGACGTGTTCGGGGAGCTCTTTGCGAGTGTCGATGCGGTTGTGCTCTTTTCGCCGAGTGGCTCGTACTACGAACGGTTCGCCGACGTCGAGGACCTCGACCTGGTCGTCGTCGGAACCGAAAATGCCGTCGGGGCGGAGACGTTCGTCGAACTCCCCCTCGAGTTCGAGGAGATCACCGACCGGATCCGGTTCGGTCTCGAGGGCGCACTCGAGCAGGGCGTGATCGAGGACGGCGACGAACTGGCCTGTGCGACGAGCGTCTTCGGCGACAGCATCGATACGGTCTCTCGAGTCCGGGCGGACGCGGAGACCCAGACGGGGATCTACGACCTGTTCGTCAAATCCCGCGCGGACCCGGAAGTGGTCAAGGCGGTCCTCGAGTTGGCGATCGAACTGGGACAGAAAGGCCAGAAGGGGAAGCCGGTCGGCGCGCTGTTCGTCGTCGGCGACGCGGGGAAGGTGATGAACAAGTCCCGCCCGCTCTCGTACAACCCCTTCGAGAAGTCCCACGTCCACGTCGGCGATCCGATCGTGAACGTCATGCTCAAGGAATTCTCGCGGCTCGACGGCGCGTTTATCATCTCCGATGCGGGCAAGATCGTCTCAGCCTATCGCTACCTCGAGCCGTCGGCCGAGGGGGTCGACATCCCGAAGGGACTCGGTGCACGACACATGGCCGGCGGCGCGATCACGCGGGATACGAACGCGATTTCGATCGTGCTTTCCGAAAGCGACGGGCTCGTCCGGGCGTTCAAGGCCGGTGAACTTATCTTGGAGGTCGATCCGGAGGCGTACTGATATGGTAGCGTGGCAGCCGCTGTTCAACGAGCCGGCCGTGATAGCGGCAGCGGTACTGGCGCTTGGGTTCGTCGTCGGCTACCTGGTCGGCCGGCTTAACGAGGAACTGCTCTCGGCCTCGGGCGTGCCCGAAGCCGTCGAGGGGACGCCGTTCGAGCGGACCGCACAGTCGATCGGGACCTCGACGGTCGAGATCGTCGCCCGCCTGAGTTCGTGGTTCATCTACGGGATCGCGGTCCTGACAGCGATCCACATCGCCCAGTTGCTCGATACCGATGCGTTCTGGCTCCGCGTTACGGAGTTCATCCCGCAGCTGTTTATCGCCGTCCTCGTGCTCATCCTCGGCTTTATCGTCGCGGACAAGACGGAACTGATCGTCAGCGAGTATCTGCGCGGCGTCAAGCTCCCCGAGGTGTCGGTCATCCCGAAACTGGTGAAGTACTCCGTGCTGTACGTCACCTTCATCATCGCCCTCGGGCAGGTCGGCGTCCACGTACTGGCCCTGCTCATCTTGCTGACGGTCTATGCGGTCGGCATCGTCATCGTCGGTACCGTCGCCTTCAAGGACTTCCTCGTCTCGAGTGCGGCGGGGATCTATCTGTTGCTCAACCAGCCCTACGGAATCGGCGACGAGATCCGGATCGGCGATCAGACGGGCATCGTCCAAGAGGTCGATCTGTTCGTCACCAAGATCGAGGACGACTCCGAGGAGTACATCGTCCCGAACCGGAAGGTCTTCGAGAACGGGATCGTCCGGATGCGGGACTAACGGGACGCGTCAATTGACGGGACGTTGATTCTGTAGATTCCTCGAGCGGGAAGACAGCTATCGCTACTCGAGCGAGAGGCCGGCGTGCCAGCGATCGACGCCGGCCTCGCGTTTGACCGCGTCCATTTTCGCCAGGAGTTGCGTCGCGAGCGAGGCCGTCTCGGCGGCGCGAGATTCGCCTTCGGTCCGGAACTCGCCGGTCTCGCGGTTGGCGTAGACGGTACAGACCGCACCCGCACGGAGTCCGTACAGGTTCGCAAGCGTCAGGACGGCGCTGGCCTCCATTTCGATGTTTTTGACGTTCGCTTCTTTGAGTTCGTCGAGCAGGTCGTCCGCGCCGGCGGCTTCGAAGCCCTCGAAGCCGGGCCGGCCCTGCCCGGCGTAGAACGAGTCCGCACTCATCGTGACGCCGGTGTGGTAGTCGTAGCCGAGCCGCTCGGCGGCGGCGACCAGCGCGGAGACGACCTCGTGATCTGCGGCGGCCGGGTAATCCTCCCGGACGTACTCGTCGCTGGTTCCCTCTTGGCGGACCGCACCCGTCGTGATCACCAGATCACCGACGTCCATTTCGGGTTGGATCGCCCCACAGGAGCCGACCCGAACGAAGGTGTCGACGCCGACTCGAGCCAGTTCCTCGACGGCGATCGCGGCGGAGGGGCTGCCGATGCCGGTCGAGGTGACCGAGATCGGCGTCCCCTCGTAGGTGCCCGTCGCCGTTCGGTACTCGCGGTGGTGGGCCCGGAGTTCGTGGTCGTCCCAGAAGGCGACGATCTTCTCGAGGCGTTCGGGATTGCCGGGGAGGAGCACGGTATCGGCTACGTCCTCGGGACCGACCTCGAGGTGGTACTGGACATCGGCGTTCGGATCTTCGCTGTCGCGAGCCATTGAGTACCGGCGGTTCGATCCGACGGTGTATATAAATGCGGGGCGTGCGTGGCTCCCGGTATGGAACGCGGGACGCTCGCGGACACCTACGTCGCGGCGATCCAGCACGACCTCGCCGAGGTGCCGGCCGAGGCGACGCGCGTCGGCGTCGTCCGCCAGCCGACGTCGTGGTTTCACGCGGTCGTCGACGAGAACCGGCCCGAACTCGGGCCGCCGGCCGACCTGATCGAGTCGTTCCGCCAGCGTGAGGAGGACATGAAGATGCAGGGCCTTTGCGAGGAGGGGGCCCACAACGCCGCGTGGGACCAGGTCGGGTTCGAGGAGGCGTATCGGGCGTATCTCGAGGACTCGAGCGAGGCCCAGGACGCGATCGCGACGCTGGCGGAACGGCTGGCCGCCGGCGAGTCGCTGGCGCTGGTCTGTTTCGAGAACACCGAGAAAAAGCGGTGTCACCGGACGATTCTCAGGGAGTTCCTCGAGGAAGCGACATCGTAGCGGACGCCCCGGGGCCCTCAGAAGCGGTTCCGAACCGCCGTCTCAATGTTACTCGAGGGTTTCCTGCGTGATCGTGTTCGGCAGGAGTTCGCCGAGCGTGTACTCGGTCGGCTCCTCGCCCTCGCCTTCGTCACAGCGCACGACGAGGTCGTCGTCGCAGAACTCGGTGAGGGTTTGCCGGCACATGCCACAGGGCGTGACGCCGTCCCGGCGGCCCGAACTCACGGCGAGCCGCGAGAACTCGCGGTGGCCGTTCTTGACCGCCTCCGCGACGGCGACCTCCTCGGCGTGGAGACTGTTGCTGAAGTTCGCGTTCTCGAGGTTGCAGCCGACGAAGACTTCGCCATCGTCGGTCTCGAGGGCGGCACCGACCGGGTACTCGGAGTAGGGGACGTGTGCTCGCTCCTGAACGTCGCGAGCGGCGTCGATGAGATCGTGTTCTGTCACGACGAGTGGTAACTCGAGCGGATGCAAGAAGGCATCGACCGGTGCGGATTCGACGGCCGCCGTGGCCGGCGGTGGTCAGTCCTCGCCGGATTCGTAGTGGTCGCCGGCGGCATCCGGCAGGCGGGTGCGGCCGACGAGGACGAGGACGACGATGACGGTCATGTGCGGAATCGTCCGAATGAGTTCCGTCGGAACGGAGTAACCCGCCGTCTGAAGCATGTCCTGCATCGAGTTGAGCCCCGCGAAGAGGAACGACCCGATGAGGGCACCGATCGGGTGGTAGTTCGCGAGCAGGTAGGTCGCGATCGCGATGAACCCGCGGCCGTTGATCGCGGTGTCGCCGGCACCAGAGAACGTGCCGAGCGTTCCGAGGGCAAAGCCTGCGCCCCCGAGTCCGGCGAAGACGCCAGAGAGGAGCACCGCCGCGTAGCGGACCCTGTGGACGTCGATACCGGCCGTATCCAGCGCTTTCGGGTTCTCGCCGCTCGCGACAACCCACCGCCCGAAGTTCGTCCGGGAGAGGAGATACCAGCCCGCGACGGCACCGACGAGCATGATGTACACCTGCGGTTCGGTGTCGAACAGCAGATAGCCGACGAGCGGAATCTCCGACAGCACCGGGACGGTCACGTTGTCGAAGCGAGCGACGTTCGCGGTGTTCGGGCTCTCGAAGAGGATCTGTGAGGCGAACGGTGCCAGCCCGAGCGAGATGAGCCAGACCGCAAGCCCGGCGATGATCTGGTCGGCCTCGAACTCGAGGCAGACGATCGCGAAGACGAGTGCGAAGAGGACGCTGACGAGGACGCCGGCCAGCATTCCCCACCACAGATTCGTCAGGCCGAGCGTCGCGCTCGCGTCGCCGAGCCAGTTGACGACGACGATCGACGAGAACGCCGAGACGATCAGCAGTCCCTCGATGCCGATGTTGATGACGCCGCTCTTCTCGGCGAAGATGCCGCCGATCGCCGCGAGGGCGATCGGAACGGCAAGTCGGAGCGTCGCCGTCTGCCAGCTCGCCGGCGTCAGCCAGAGGCCGAGCAGGAGGACGACCACGGCACCGAGTGCTGCCGCCAGCGGCCGCCGAGAGAGGGCGTCTCGTGTCTGAGACAACGGGTTACGCATCGCCGTCACCCCCATCGTCGACCGCTGGGTCACCGCCGTCGGTCCGTACCGGTTCGGTCGTCCCGGGATCGACGTATCGTCGACCGATCAGCCGGAAGAACTCCGGCATCGCGACGAAGAGGATGATGAGCCCGGTTAGGACGCCGACCAGTTCCTTGGGAACGCTCGTGGCGGTGCTGATCGATTGCGAGCCGCTCTGGAAGACGCCGAACAGAAACGCCGCCGCGCCGACGCCGATCGGGCTGTTACCGGCAAGCACCGAGACGGCGATCCCGTCGAAGCCGAGTGACGGCACGTTCTCGAGCCACTGGCCGTGGACCATCAGTACCCAGAAGGCACCACCGATCCCGCCGAGCGCGCCCGAGAGGGTCATGCTGGCGACGGTCATCTGCTTCTCGTCGACGCCGCCGTAGGCGGCCGCGCCCGGCTGCTCCCCGCTCGTCCGGAGTTCGTAGCCGAACGAGGTTCGAGCGAGCAGCCACGCCATGCCGATCATGAGCGCGACGGCGAACGCGAGCGCGAGCAGCGAGAAATTCACCTCCCTGAACCCGATCACGGGAATGTTCGGTATCTCGGCGTACTGGGGGATCGGTCTCGTCTCCGGATTGCTACTGTTGGGGTCTTGGAACTGCCAGGAGAGCAGCGTCGACGTGATGCCGGCCGCGATGATGTTGAGCATGATCGTCGTAATGACCTCGTTGGCGTCGGCGTAGGCCTTGAGCGCGCCCGGAATCGCGCCATAGAGGCCGCCGCCGACCGCGCCAGCGAGGACGCCGAGCGGGATGAGGACGACAGTCCCGACGAAGCCGCCGGGAACGACCGACGCCGCGTAGACGACGGTCACGGCCGTCGCGAGGCCGCCGACGACCAACTGTCCCTGCGTCCCGATGTTGAGCAGCCCGGCGCGGAACGCGACCGCGACCGACAGCCCCGCGAAGATCAGCAGCGTCGTCTGCTGGAGCGTCCGTCCGAGGCTGTAATTGGTCAGCGACCAGCCGCCCTCGAGTGGGTGGCCTAAGGCCCCGAGGAACAGCTCGTAGTAGACCTGCACCGGGTTGTAACAGAACGTCGTGCCGCCCAGCTGGAGGCCGCTCCGACAGGAGGCAAATGCCCCGGAGGCGAAGACGAGGATCCCGCCGACGACGACGGCGGCCAACAGCGCCGCGACGCTGAGGACGATCCGATCGAGGACCGACAGCCGGGCGAGGCGTTCGAAGAGCGACTCGAATCGATCTCTCATCGCGACTCACCCGCGTCGGGGCCGTCATGGGGCTTCTCGTCCGGCCGTTGGCCGGCCATGCGGAGCCCGAGGTCTTCTTCGGTGATGTCGTCGGGATCGGTGACGTCGATGAACTCGCCCTCGTAGATGACCGCCAACCGGTCCGACAGCGATCGGATCTCGTCGAGGTTCGAGGAGACGAGGAGGACTGCGACCCCCTCCCGGCGAAGCTCGAGGAGGCGATCGTGGATGAACTCGGTCGATCCGATGTCGACGCCGCGGGTCGGATGGGTCGCGACGACGAGCGAGGGGTCGCGTTCGAACTCGCGGCCGACGATGAACTTCTGCTGGTTGCCCCCGGAGAACGACTGTGCCGCCGCGTCGGCGTCCGGCGGTCGAACGTCGTAGGTCCCGATGATGTCCTCGGTGTGGTCGCGGACACCATCCCAATTGATGCGGCCGCCGGCGGCGAACTGTGGCGATCGCTGGCTCCCGAGGAGGCCGTTTTCGACGAGGTCGAACGGCATCACGAGCCCGTTTTCCTGCCGATCTTCCGGGATGTAGGCCATCCCGTTCTCGATTCGGCGGCGGCGAGACCACGCCGTGATGTCCGTTCCTTCGTAGGTGATCGTCCCCTCGTCGGGGGTTCTGAGGCCGGTAATCGCCTCGATCAGCTCGGTCTGTCCGTTGCCGTCGACGCCGGCAATGCCGAGTACCTCGCCCGCATGTACGTCGAGGTCGATCCCGGAGACCGCCTCGACGCCGCGGGCGTCCTCGACGATGATGTCTCGAGTCGAGAGGACGGCCTCGCCCGTCTCGACCGGCTCCGATTCCGCTTCGAGGATGACCTCACGGCCCACCATGCGCTCGGCCAAATCCTCCCGGTTCGTCTGCCCGGGGTCGACCGTTCCGACGGACTCCCCGTCCCGGAGGACGGTGATCGCGTCGGCGGCGTGGGTCGCCTCCTCGAGTTTGTGCGTGATGAAGATGATCGTCTTCCCCTGGTCGGTGAGTTCCTCGAGAACGTCGTAGAGGCCCTCGACCTCTTGGGGAGTGAGGACGGCGGTCGGCTCGTCGAGAATGAGGACGTCCGCACCGCGAAACAGTGCCTTGAGGATCTCGACGCGTTGTTGGACGCCGACGCTTGCATCTTCGACGATGGCGTTCGGATCGACATCGAACCCGTATCGATCACAGAGGTCGCGGATTTCGCGGCGGATGCGGTCGCGATCGATGGCCATCCCGAACCACTTCGTCGGTTCGTTCCCCAGGGCGATGTTCTCGGCGATCGTCATGGGATCGACCAGCATGAAGTGCTGGTGGATCATCCCGATACCGGCGTCGATGGCGTCCCGGGGCGAGTCGAACGCGCGCTCCTCGCCGTTGACGACGACCCGTCCAGCCTCGGGTTCGTAGAGACCGTAGAGGACGTTCATCAACGTCGTCTTGCCAGCCCCGTTCTCGCCGAGCAAGGCGTGGACGGTCCCCCGTTCGACGCGGAGGTCCACGTCGTCGTTCGCCACGACACCCGGGAACCGCTTGGTGATACCGTCGAGGTGGACGGCGAGGTCGCTCCCCGTCTCCGAGAGATCGGCAGCGTCCCGCCCCACCGCTTCGGTCGGTCCCGTCCCGTCAGTCGTTTCCACGTCCGACTCAGTCATGCGGTTACAGTTCGCTTGGGACGGAGATTTCGCCATCGATGATCGCTTGCCGGGACTCCTCGAGCTGGTCTTTGATCTCCTGTGGGATCTCGTCGCCGAGTTGGTCGCCGTAGACGGCGCCGACGCCGTCTTCCTCGAGACCGAGGGTTTCGGATTCGCCGCCCTCGAAGTTGTCGTTGACGACGGATTCGATGGCGTTGTAGACGGCGCTGTCGACGCGCTTGACCATGCTCGCGAGGATAACGTCGGCGAAGCTCTCGTTGGAGAGCGACTGATCGTCGTCGACGCCGAGCGCGAACCGACCCTCGTCTTGGGCCGCCTGGAAGACGCCGATACCGGTTCGGCCGGCCGCGTGGAAGACGATGTCCGCGTCGTTGTTCTGGTACATCGATCGGGCGGTCGACTGTCCCTGGCCCGTGTCGTTGAAGTCGCCGACGTACGAGGAGACGACGTCGGCATCGTCGTTCGCGTATTCGACACCGGCCCGGAAGCCGGCCTCGAACGACTGGATCAGCGGCGTTTCGGTGCCGCCGACGAAGCCGACGGTGCTGGCGTCGGGGTTCGTCTCGCCGGCACCGGCGGCGAACTCGCGATCGGTTAGCAGGCCGGCCAGGTGACCGACCTGGAACGAGCCCTCGGGCTCGCCGAAGGTGTAGCTCCGGACATTGTCTTCCTCGACGACCTCGTCGACGATGATGAAGTTCTGGTCCGGATAATCGGGGGCGTTCTCCGAGAGCGCACCCGCTTGAGCGTAGCCGATACAGTTTATCAGATCGTAGTCGCCGGACTCGGCGAAGTCCCGCTGTGCGCTCTCGAACTGGCCTTCGTTATCCGGTTCCGTTTCGGCGAACGACAGATCGAATTCGTCGCGCGCGTCTCTGGCTCCCTGCTGTGCCATATCGTTGAACGAGTCGTCGCCGGTGCCGCCAGTCGCGTACACCATCCCAACACGATACGACGTGTTGCCTTCGTCGCCGAACCCGCCGACGCAGCCGGCGATACCGGCGAGCCCGACCGCACTCACACCCTCGAGAAACCGTCGTCGATTCTGTACCATGAGCCGAAATAGCGTAGAGGGGCGGTATATACCCGTCGAAACTTCGGAAAGAGAGTGACCGAGTGTCAACTATTCATTCGCTCTGCGTCCCATCGGTGTGACCTGCGGACGGTAAACTGGTGAACTACTCCACTTAGACGGTTTGAGTGACTGCCGTCTCGATGACAGCTCGAGCCTCGGCGACGAGTTCATCGACGGTGTCGCTCTCCGCGTAGAGGCGCACGTAGGGTTCGGTGCCGCTGGGGCGGACCAGCAGCCACGAGGCGTCCGCGAACTCGAGGCGGACGCCGTAATCCGTGTCGACGGTCGCATCCGGGAACGCCTCGGGCAGGTCGCTCTCGAGGGCGGCCATGACGGCGGGTTTGGCCGGGTCGGGACACTCGACGCTGACCTTCCGGTAGGGGCGTTCGGTGACCGGCTCTCGAAGCGCCTCGGTGTTGCCGGCCTCGGCGACGAGCGCGGCGACGACCGCGGCGCTCGCGACGCCGTCGATCCAGCCGCCGAAGGCGGTGTGGATGTGTTTCCACGGCTCGGCGGCGAAGACGATCTCGGTGTCGTCGGCTCCGCGAGCGCGCTCCCGGGCGATGCCCTCGTGAAGCGATCCCAGTCGGACCCGTTCGACCCGGCCGCCGGCCGCGCGGACCCGTTCGTCGATGCGCGCGGAGGCGTTCGGCGTGGTGACGACGACGGGGTCATCGGCATCGCTGTCGGCCGCGTAGTGGGCCGCGACGACGGCGAGGACGGTGTCTTCGTGGATCACGTCGCCGTCGGGGCCGAGGACGACGAGCCGGTCGGCGTCGCCGTCGTGAGCGAGTCCCAGATCGAACTCGCCGCTCGCCACGTCCGAGTCGCGCGGGGTCGCGCTCCCCTCGGCGAGGAACTCGGTGAACTCCGAGAGCGTCTCCGGGGTCGGTTTGCTCTCCCGGCCGGGGAAGTGGCCGTCGACAGAAGCGTTGATCGCGATGACCTCGGCCCCGAGGCGCTCGAGGACCTGCGGCGTCGCGAGCGCGCCGACGCCGTTTCCGCAGTCGACGGCGATCCGAAGTCCCGCGAGGGGGCCGTCCGCGTCGCCGTCCCGTGGCCGAGCGCCAAACTGCTCGCGCAGGTAGGTTTCGACGGCCGACCGATAGCGATCGAGCACCGCGAGCCGTTCGGACTCGCCCCACTCGTCCCAGCGGGCGAGCCGGGAGTCGTCGCTCGCAACGCGGTCGTCGATGGTCCGTTCGGCGTCGCTGTCGTACTCGACGCCGTCGACGAAGAGTTTGATCCCGTTGTCCTCGGGCGGGTTGTGGCTCGCGGTGAGCATCACGCCGCGACGCCCCTGTGAGGCAAAGGCGAGTGCGGGTGTCGGCACCTGTCCGACGCGGCGGACGTCGGCACCGGCGCTCTCGAGGCCGGCTTCCATCGCCGCCGCGAGTGCCGGTCCCGTTTCCCGACCGTCGCGGCCGACGACGAACGTTTCGCCGGGCTCGCCGGCGGCTTGACCGACCGAAAGCGCCAGCGACGGCGATACTTCATCGACCGGACCGCGGATTCCCGCGGTTCCAAAGAGAGTCATGTGCGGCCGTTCCGCGAGCAGCTACTTAGCCTAACCGACAAGGATTTCCCACTCGGGGAAGTCGACTCCTCTCGCGACTCGCCAGTGCAGGCCACCGGATCATCTCACTCACTGCTGGTGAAGTGACCGTGTACACGACCCACGATTCCTCATCGCCGCCCACGTCGCTGAGCCGAGGTACATCGGCACTACAGTGCTCACTCACTACCGAGTTGTGCCGACATCAACGGCGTCGAGATCAGGTTCGTCAAACTCGAGTGCCGCTGCAACAGCTTCGGGAAGTTCCGGGCGTGGTGCTGATTCGTGCCGTTCGATTTTCTCGGTTTTGCGCGTGTTTTCGTAGAGGGCGCGAGCGACTGGGAGACCGCGTAGATACTTGTAGTCGTGGAGAATCTCGACGCCTCGCTTCGTGAACCCATAGAACTGCGAGGGGAGATCACGTTTTGTATCGCTCGGTTCGTACACGTAGCGTGCGAGGAGTCCAGCGTCGATTAGCTGAAAGTAGGCGCTAAGCCCCCTTCCTCAAGGAGCGACCGAAGGGAGCGAGTAGGGAGGGGATACAGCTCCGCATGAGTATCAAACACGCTCGACACTCAGCCCACAGGCCAACGCTTTATCGAAGATAATATACGTGTGATGTGCATAGCGTGCATTACGGTGAAACGGAAGACAATCACCATTCGGGAGGATCAAGATGAGTGGATTGAGGATCAACACCTCAACCTATCGTCGTTCGTCCGCGAACAACTGGACGAACTAATCGAAGAGCGAGAGTAACGGATGTACTACGCCTACAAGTACCGTCTGAAGCCATCCGACGCCCACCGCGAGGAGTTGGATCGTCACCGAGACATTTGTCGGCAACTCTACAACCACACCCTCTACCGCCTCAACGAGTACCA
This sequence comes from Natrinema sp. CRL1, assembly GCF_059162405.1. NCBI lineage: Archaea > Methanobacteriati > Methanobacteriota > Halobacteria > Halobacteriales > Natrialbaceae > Natrinema > Natrinema sp. CRL1. The sequence continues at coordinate 39,913 of NZ_JBLVOY010000009.1, forward strand.
AGACGAACACGGAGAACTTCCCTCTATGACCACTCTGCGGTCGGAACTCCCCGACCTCAAGCAGTGGTGGGACGATCTCTCGGACGTCTACTCGAAGGTCCTCCAAACCGTCGTAGAACGCCTGTTCGACAACCTGAAAGGCCTCTCCGCACTCAAGGAGAACGGCTACGGTGTCGGCCACCTCAAGTGGAAGCCGCCACGGGAGTTCTGCAGTTTCACGTACAGTCAGTCTGGCTTCAAGCTCGACAAGAAGGGCGGTCAGACTGTCCTGTCACTCTCGAAACTTGCGGACATCCCGATTCGGCTCCACCGAACCATCCTCGACGACGCGAAGCTCAAGCAGGTCACAGTCAAAAAGGAACCGACGGGCGAGTGGTTCGCCACGTTCGGCGTTCAAATGGACCGAGAACCGCCCGAGCCGCCTGAGAATCCCGAGAAGTGCGTCGGTATCGACGTGGGGATTCTCACGTACGCTCACGATACCGACGGCACGGCGGTTGGGTCACTCGACCTCTCGGACGAACGCGAACGCTTGGAACGCGAGCAACGGAAGCTCTCGCGCAAACAGCACGGGTCGAACAACTACGAGAAACAACGGCGTCGAGTCGCGGAGTGTCACACGGACCTTCAACGGAAGCGCCGCGACTTCTTGCACAAGCTCTCGAACTACTACGCTCGGGAGTACGACCTCGTGGCGGTCGAAGACCTGAACGTCAAGGGCATGATGGAGTCGCCGTCGAACAGCCGCAACACTGCCTCCGCTGCGTGGCGGACGTTCCTCTCGTTGCTCGAATATAAGTGCGAGCGCGAGGGGGCGCACTTCGTCGCGGTCAACCCGAGAGGGACGACCAAAGAGTGCGCTGCCTGCGGTGTCTCGACCGATAAGCCGTTGTGGGTCCGTGAACACTCCTGTCCTGCCTGCGGATTTGAGGCGGACAGGGACGCGAACGCGGCGTGGAACATTCTTTCTCGCGGCCTCGACGATGTAGGAGTGGGACACTCCGAATCAACGCCTGTGGAGACTGCACTCCCTGTGGATACACCTGTGTCTGCAAAGCGCGTCGTTGAAGCAGGAAGCCCTACCCTCAAGGAGCGAACGGCGTTAGCCGTGAGCGAGTAGGGTAGGGTAGTTCACGACGCTCGGGTTTGCTGGAATATCGTTACCTGTCATTTGGCACGTCACTCATCGTTGTCCGAGTCCTCATCATCGAATTCGAGTTCGTTCGCTGTCTCTACCTCGTAGGCTGCGTCGTCTTCGTCAGCGAGTCCGAGGCGGAGTTCGACGCCGTGCTCACGGAGGATATCCCGCATCGTCCAGCGGTCGACATCAGCGAGTCTCGCAGCGTCACCGAGTGTAATTCGTTCGCGTTCGTAGAGCGCAACCGCGGCCGCAATGCGCTCGTTTTCGTGGTCCTCGAAGTATTCGCGGACGAATTCACGTAACGCATCGCTCTTGCCACCGAACACGCCAGCCTCGACAGCACCCTCGATGAGGAGATCGAGGTCGTCTGGATAGGAACCGGTGATTCGTGCCATCGTTCTATCCCAGACTACGCCTTCATACTATTTATGAACTGTGCCAGACTGCCATATGCATTGAGATGCCCAGTCTCAACGGACAAGCCCCACCCTCAAAGCGCCGAAGGCGCTTAGGGTGGGGTAGTTGACCTACTGCATTCGGAGACCGACTCTCTCGTTGATCGCGCACAAGATTCTGGGATCGATATTACTGTTACTCGGCCGGCAGGTCGTCGATCAGGACGACGGCCTCGCCGTCGATCACGGTCGCGTCGTCGTCCTCGTCGCGGACGACCGTCTCGAGTCGGTACTGGTCGTTACCGAGGTCCTCGACGATCTCGACGCGGGCCGAAACCCGGTCGCCGACGCCGACGGGACCGCTGAACTCGAGGTCTTGCGAGAGGTAGATCGTGAGCCCGGGGAGCCGAGCGAGGGCGGCGCTGATGAGACCGGAGACGAGCGTGCCGTGGACGATGCGTTCGCCGAAGCGGGTATCGGCTGCGAACTCATCGTCGAGGTGGAGTCGGTTCGTGTCGCCGCTGACGGCGGCAAAGGCCCGAACATCCTCGTCGGTCAGGCCCTTCTCGAAGGTGACGGTGTCGCCGACGCTGATGTGGTCTGGGTCGTCGACGGTCCGGTCGAACTGCCAGTCGAGATCGGAATAGTCGACCGACGGGATCGACGGCGCGACCCTGTCGGCCTCCGCGTCGTCCTCGCTGTCGGTAGAGGGGACCATCGCGGAGACGGCCGCACGATTCGCCGCGGTCGCAGTTCGAAGAAACCCGCGTGTCATCGCCGACCACGCGTCGGTCATGGCGGTCAGGTTATCTTCGCCGGCGTTCTGGTATGGCATCTACGGGCGGCTAAGAGTGGGGTGTATATTACTTCTTTGGCTGTCACAACTCGGATTTACTGCCTCGAAATACCGGTAATACGCGCTTGGAGCAGCGCTTACCGGCGGTTTCGCCCTTACATCACCTCCCGCTCGAACCGAGTCTAGCCGATCCTGACGGTCACCGTACCCGTCAGTTGCCGGGCCGCTCCTCCAGCTACCATCCTGTGCCATTTGATGGTATCTAGTGGAAAGGCTTATCACGTCGGCGATCCAACGTACTGTCGATGACGGACGACTCCGACCGATCGCCGTGGTTCCCGCCTGCGATGTTTACCGAGCAGATGCAGGAAGCCGGCGAGCAGGTCGCCGAATCCCAGCAGGAGATGATGAAACAGTTGCTGCAGGCCACGTCGGCGAACCCGCTCGAGAACACGTCGGCCTTCGGGCCGATGAACATGGGCACGGCGACGTTCAAGGCCCGTGTCCAGAGCGGCGGTCGGATCAGCATTCCCGGCCCCGAACGGGAGGCCCTCGACATCGAAGAGGGCGATATCGTCCAGACGATCGTCGTCCCCGTCAAACGCGACCGAAAGGAGTAATCACAACCATGACCCAGAACCCATTCACCGCAGTCTTCGACGCACAGCGCACCGCACTCGAACAGAGCCAGTCCCTGACCCACGACGCCCTCGAGGCACAGCGAACCTCGATCAGCGCCTTCGCCGACGCGATCGAGACCTCGAGTTCGATCGCCGAGTCCAACGCCGAGCTGACCAAGGGCGCAATTCACGCCTACTTCGACGCCCTCGAGGCCTCGCTGCCCGAGGAGGCCGCCGACTTCGGTGAGCTCCGCGAACTCGTCGACGAGAGCTTCGAGTCGGCCACCGAGGCCCAGTCCCAGTCGATCGACGCCTACCTCGAAGCGCTCGAGGAGTCCGAAGTCGCCTACGAGGAGTTCACGGCGAGCTACTCCGAGGTCGTCGACACCTCTTTCGACGCCGCCTTCGAGGCCCACGAACAGGTCGAGGAGAACGTCGGCGCCGTCGCCGAAAACGTCGAAGAGGCCGCCGAAGAGTTCGACGCGTCGGCGTAACTCGGGGAACCGCTTTTTACACTACACCGTCAATTTTCACCCATGTCAGACTCACAACCCTCCATGCAAGATTGGAACGAGTTCGCCGAACAGTGGAACGAACAATTCCTCGAGGCCCTCGAGGACAACATGGAGGCCCAAGCGCAGTTCGTCGAAAGCTGGTCGGAGACGGTCGGCGAGGTCAGCGAAGAGAACGAACTCTCCGACGGCGTCGAGGGCTACGCGAAGGCCTACGAGACGTGGATGAACGCCTCCCAGCAGATGGTCGACCGGATGAACGACCAACTCGAGGGCGAGGACGTGGATATCGAGGAGTTCCGCGACATCTGGCTCAACACGGCAAACGACGCGTTCAAAGACGTCATGTCGACGACCGCGTTCGCCAGAATGACCGGCGAGACGGTCGGTGACGTACTCGAACTCCAGCAGCAAGCCGACGAGGCGGCCCAAGACACGCTCCGAACGCTCGGATTCGCGACCGAAGACGACGTGGTCGAGATCGGTGACCGGCTCGTCGAACTCGAGCGCCGCCAGCACGCCGTCGAAAAGAAACTCGACCGCGTCCTCGAGCACGTAGAAGACGAGCAATGAACAACCCCTTCGCAACCGCACTGAACATGCAACGCCAGGCCTGGGAGGCAACCGCCGACCTGGCCGAAAAGTCCCGTGTCGCCCCCGAGCGCACCGAAACCGTCGAGAACATCGACGTGGGACAGACCCCGAGCAAGGTCGTTTACGAGGAGAACAAGCTCCGGCTCCTCCACTACGAGCCGATGACCGAGGAGCAACACGACATCCCCATCCTCGTCGTCTACGCGCTGATCAACAAGCCCTACATCCTCGATCTCCAGCCCGACCGCTCGGTCGTCCAGACGCTGCTCGAGGCCGGCTTCGACGTTTATTTGATCGACTGGGGGGAGCCGTCCAAGCTGGACCGCTCGCTCTCGCTCGACGACTACGTCAACCGGTACATCGACAACTGCGTCGATGTCGTCCGCGAGCGCTCCGGACGGGATTCGATCAACATCCTCGGCTACTGTATGGGCGGCACGAAGTCGGCCATGTACGCCTCGCTGTACCCCGAAAAAGTCGAGAACCTCGCGCTGATGGCCGCCGGCCTCTGCTTTGCGGGCGACGGCGGCGTCCTCGAGCTCTGGGGTGCCGAGGACTACTACGATCCCGAAACCGTCACCGAGACCTTCGACAACGTCCCCGCCGGGTTCTTGGATGTCGGCTTCGCGCTGATGGATCCCGTCGCGAACAACGTGACGAAGTACGTCCGGTTCTACGACAACATGGAGGACGAAGACTTCGTCGAGAACTTCGCGCGCATGGAGCGCTGGCTTGACGAGGGGATCGACATGGCCGGCGAGACCTACGAGGAGTTCATCGGCGACATCTACCAGGACAACAAGCTCTACGAGAACGAGCTTCGACTGGGCGGCGAGCACGTCGACATCACGAACATCGACATGCCCGTCCTCCAGATCGTCGCCGAGTACGACCACCTCATCCCCCCGGAGGCCTCGAAACCGTTCAACGACGCGATCGCCTCCGACGACACCGAGATCCTCGAGTTCCCGACGGGCCACATCGGGATGTCCGTCTCCTCGCGGAGCCACGACGAACTCTGGCCGCAGGTCTGTGAGTGGTTCGAGGAGCGCTCGAACGGAACCGAGGTCGACTCGGAGCCCTCGACGCCCGAACCCGAGGACGCGGACGCCGCTCTCGCCGAAGACGTCGAAGGCGACGAATCCGGTGCCGAGGATCTCGCGGATGGCGGGACGGCCATTGAGACGGGGTCGGATGCCGAGACGAGCGAACTTCACGGCGAAGACCGCTCCACGGACGAAATCGTCGAGCGCGGCGAAGACGATATCCAAGAAGAACCCGCGGAACCGGGCGAGATGACCGTCGACGAGGACGTCGTCGAGGAAGTCGCGGGCGAGGAAGCGGCATCCGAAATCGAATCCGAAACCGACGATCTCACCGATCTCACCGGCGTCGGTCAAGCGTACGCCGACGATCTCACCGCGGCCGGGATCGAGACGTTCGATCAACTCGCCGCGGCCGACGTGGCCGAACTCGCCGCCGAGACCGGCATCTCGCCGAGCCGGCTCGAGGACTGGATCGACCAGGCTCGAGAACTGTAACGCCCCCGCACTTTCTCTCGGGGACGGCTAGTCGGGTTATTATCTGTCGAATATAGAGAGAACTGAACGGGTCGTTATTTATCCTCGGCGATCGAATGTGTGAGTCATGTCCATGGATGGTCGCACCTGCGTAATCACGGGCTCGGCGAAGGGGATCGGTCGCGGAATCGCCGAGCACCTCGGCGAAGAGGGGGCGAACGTGGTGATCAACTACCGCACGTCTGAAGGCGATGCCTACGAGGCCGTCGACGCCATCGAGTCGGCGGGCGGCTCCGCCGTCGCGGCACAAGCCGACGTGTCCAACCGCGAAGGCGTCGAACACATGCGCGAGGTCTGCCACGAGGCGTTCGGCACGTGTGACGTGCTGGTGAACAACGCCGGCATCACCGCCGACAAGCAGTTCACCGAGATGTCCCGCGAGGAGTGGGACCGCGTGATGGACGTCAATCTCGGCGGCATGTTCAACTGCACGCAACTGTTCTACGACGACATCTGGAACGCCGAGGAGGGCCGCCTGATCAACATCTCGAGTGTCGTCGGCAAACAGGGCAATTTCGGACAGGCAAACTACGCGGCCGCCAAAAGCGGGATGTTCGGCTTCACGCGGACGATCGCGCTCGAACTCGCCAAAGGCGGCTCGACGGCCAACTGCGTCGCACCCGGCTTTACCGCCACCGACATGCTCGAGAGCGTCCCCGATGCAGTGCTCGAACGGATCGTCTCGGGAATCCCGCTCGAGCGATTAGCGGAGGTCGAGGACATCGCTGCGGTGGTCCGATTCCTCGCGAGCAAGGATTCGTCGTACGTCACCGGCGAAGTGATCGACGTCAACGGCGGGATGGACCTCTAGTCGGTTCTCTGTTCTATCGCTTGAGGTCTTCGTCGCCGGCAGTTTCCTCTGGTTTATTCACGGTTTCGTCCGACTCGTTCTCCGCTAATTGTCCGTGGGATTCGGGTGGCTCCGGCGGCTCGAGTGCAGCTACGAGCAAGGAAACCGGCCGGCTTTCACGGAGTTCCGTAAGCGACCGTGTCGATCGGAGCGCGGCCGCCGAGAGCGCCGCGGCGACGAGGTGGCCGGCGAACAGCGCGACCGAGAGCGCGCCGAACAGAGTGAGCGCGAGCAACGAAACTGGGACGCAGACGAGCCCCATCGCGCCAAGGGCCCGAATCGGTTGCGCCTGAACCGTTGCGGCAGCTCGCGACACGGCGGGTTCGGTCCGCGAATTCGCGTAGCCGTCCGCGAGCCGGTCGCCCGCCCACTCGAGAATTCGAATGATCGGGCCGACCGTGTACGTCTCTCGGAGATCGATCACGATAACGTCCGGATCGGGCTCGGCCGTGAGCCACCGGTAGCAGTACGACTTGCGAACCCACCGGGAGAGGGACTCGCCAAGGTGTCGCAGGCTGCTGGTCTGGACTGCGGTAGTGGCCCGCTCGGGGAGCGACTCGAGGAACCGAACGATCCGCGACCGCTCGAGTGCGCGATCCAGCATGGTCAGTCGGTCTCGTCGATCGGTTCAGACGGGCCGCGACGAAGCAGATCACCACTGAGATCGTAGCTCTCCGTCCGGAGGGTGAGTCGGGAGCCGATATCGAGCGATTGGCCGCCGAACGTCTGCGTGCCCGCCCGGTTGAACGTCACGAGATTCGCTTCGAGTTCGACGCCGATCGCCGACGAGTTGTTCAGTTCGGTCGTCGTGACGTTAGTGACGGTCGCGGCGGTTCGTCCCGCGAACCGATACTCGTCGCCCGACTCGATCGCGTCGGCCGTCGTCGCTGCTACCTCGGACTCGAGACGAACGGTTGTGCTCGCAGTTCGCAGCGTCGTGCCGTCCTCCTCGAGTCGCTGGACGGTTCCCGTGAGTTCGTAATCGGCCGTGTCGATCGCGACGTTCGAACCGATTCGAACCGAGTGATTGTCGAATTGGAACGCCGTCTCGTCGGCGTCAGTCGGCGGATACTCACCGTCGATCTCGGCGCGGACGACCACGTGTCCGTCGTCGCCGCCGTTCGTCGGGGAAACGTACACGTCGGTGATCGTGAGGTTGTGATCCTCGGTAGCGACGGCCGCCTGATCGCCCTCCGTGACGGCCTCTGCGACGTAATCGGGCTGCGTCCCGAGATCGATCGTGGCGTAGCGCGTCGCCAGCTGGCCCTCGGTATCTGTTTCGTTGCTTGCTGTCGTATTCGAATTATCAGAATCTGGTTCGGGATCTGCAGCCCCGTTTCCGCCGCCGAGGACGCCGACAACGGCGACGCCCGCAACCAGAACGGCAACGACGAGACAGATGGCGAGCGCATCAATGACGTTGACGACGCCGAAGAGGTTCCCCTCGTCGTCGATCAGCGGCATAGAGTCCTCCCTCGCTTGTTCATGCGGGAGAGAGCCGGTTGTGGGACCATAGTCGTTGTCATGTCGATGCTCTGTGATCGATTGCGGTCTATCGCAGTCGAACCACGAATCTGTCGAGCGCAAACGTGATCGCCGCCAGCGAGACGGCAACCGAGAGGACCGCCGGATCCGAGGATACGTACAGACTCGGCGTCGGATGACGCGCCCACGTGAACGGGTACAGCCACGCGCCGGCGGCCCCGTCTGCGTAGGCCTTGACCCCGTCGACCACGAGGTGAGAGAGCATGCCCACGAAGAGGGCGGCGAACACCCGCCGATGCCGGTCCGCGACAACCATCGCGCCGATGCCCGCGAGGACGATGCCGCCGCCGAGTGTCGACAGTGCTCCGAAGTCGAAGGGGGTACCGAGGACCGCCTCGAGCGTTCCGTTTGCGACGAGCAGGGTGATTCGATTGAGATCTGGCAAGATCGCACCGACCATTACGACGGCGATCCAGCGGTCCGGGATCGGATGATACCAGCTCGCGATCGTACACCCCGCGTACGCGAGCAGGACGTGCGAGAGGAGGTCAGCCACGGCGGTGTCCCTCCGTACGGTCGGCGTCGCGTTCGGGGTCGACAGCTCTCGGTTCGAACGCGAACTCTCGGGTATCAATCCGCCAGTGCCAGAGGAAGTACCCCGCCGCGAGTAGCAGGCCGATAACTGATGTCCCGAGTTTGAACGTGGTCGCCGACGGATCGCGGTTCACGATCACCGTTCGGTCCGCGTGCATCGTCGACGCTGACTCGAGGACGCCGTACACCTGCACGACGCCGCCCGGTTCCACTCGCTGTTCGACGCCGCGGACCTCGAGTTCGGCCGCGACTTCGTCGTTTTCGTCCATGACGTGGATGGTGACCGTCTCGGCGTCCGCATCGACGGCCGTGACCTCGCCAAATAGGAGCACGCGGTCGCCGACGAGGGCGTCGGCTCCTCGGTCCTGAATCTGATCGCCGGTCGGATGCGGCCAGTTGTCGTCGTACGCCGCGCCGTAGTGGACACAGAGCCCACCGAGGACGACGAGTAGTGTAGCCACGACGGCCAGCCTGATCGCGGGACGCATTCGTTGTCCACGACGATGGACAGTGTGTTCTTGATCGTATCGGTACTCGAGCGAGGTCGATTCTCGAGTCGTGTTTGGGGTCGGGTCTCAGGACTCGCCACTCGAGCGATTTGGACCGAGGTGAGGCCTGCACTTAAGGCTGGAGAGTGCGAGTGCGGTCCCCGCTCCGACAGTGTTGCTCGCGATATCGGCCATCGATGCGACACGGGCGGGGCGGAACAGTTGCCCGGCCTCCATCAGCGCGCCGTAGGTGATTGTGACGCAGAACAGCAGGAGAATTGTCCGGGCACTGGTTGCTTCTCTGTCGGTAACGGCATACTCGAGGCTCAGTGCCAATACTGCGTACGCGAGTCCATGGCGCCGGTCGAACCAGTCGAGTTCGGGGACGGTGATAATCGTTGCCCGCGCGCTATCGGTGGGACCGGTCAGTACCGCCTCGAGGGGCACCGCGATCGGCGGCGGCGATGTGACGACCGACCAGTACCAAATGAGTCCCGCGACGAGAACGGCCGGGACCCATCGAACGGACGGCCGCGGAAACGGGAGACGAGCGGACATCGCCAGCGCGTTGTCCGCCGGCCGGAATAGTAAGGCGGCGGCTGCTACTCGTCAGGAGCGGATTACTCGTCGAGACGTTCGTGGCTGATCGCGTCGCTCCCCTTGAACACGATCACGACCGCAACCGGATCACGGTCGCGCTTGCTCGCTTCGTCGAGGTCCACCGTCGTGGCATCGCCCTTGGAAACCGTTTCGTAGTCATCCCAGCCCTGCGGTTCGTGCATCGTCGGTTCGACGACGACCCCGAGATCATCGGCGGCGATCTCATCACCACCCGTGTGTTCGATGGTCACGCTCTCATCGTCGGAGTCGTATTCGACATCGAACTCGGCATTCGGGACGATGACGTGATCGGTGACCTCCCGTGGCTCATCGGGAACGGTCCACTCGACCGTGATCTCAGTGCCGGCCTGGTACTCCCCGAGTTCGACCTCGTCGCCGGCCGTCAACGTCTCGTACTCGTCGGTCGGCTGTACGTCGGCCGGTTCGTCGTCGATGAGGAACCGGAAGGCATCGGCGTCACGGTTCGTCTCCTCACCGTAGACGGCGACGAGGCCCTGGTCGCGTTCCTCGAATCTAAACGCCCATCGCGGCTCCGGCGTGAAGTGGAACAGCGACCGGTGGGAGACGTAGCCGTCTCCCTCCTGAACCAGCATAACCGCGATCCGATCGTCGATCGCCACGTCTTCGATCACCACGCTATCACCCTCAGTGAGAGTGTCGTACTGCTCGGAGAACAGGGGATCCCCGTCACCCGATTGGGTACCGTCACCAGCGTGGTCGACCAACAGCGCCGACGGGTCGGCAGGCTGTGTTCCCGTATACACGAGTTCGACCGCCTCCGCCTCGGGCTCGTAAACCGCGTCGAGCGCGTCCTGGCCAACGGTGATATGACCGAGATCGTATTCAGTGTCGTCGGGTCCTTCCCAAACGAGTTCGATCGTTTTGAACGGGGCAGCAGCAACGCGTATGTCATCACCGGGCGCAAACGTCTCGTACTCGTCAGCCGGCTGTGTCGCCGCCGGTTCGTTGTTAACCCGAAGTTCGAGGGCATCGGCGGCGATCTCGTCGCCCTCTTGGTACTCACCGACGACCGTCCCCTCGGCGTCGTCGTACGTGAAATCGACGCGAGCGTGCGGGCGGAGGACCTGCTCCTCGATGACGACGGGATCGTCCGGATCTGGCTCGAGCCACTCGACTGTCACGGTGGTTCCGTGTGAGACCTCACCGAGTTCGAGTTCGCTATTCGCCGAAAGGGTATCGGTTACGTCTGCGAACTGCGTTTCGGCGGGCTCGTCGCCGATCAGCACGCGGAATTCGTCGGCGTCGCGTTCCCGATCGCCGAAGTACCGTGCGACGAGGGTCCCCTCGCGGCGATCGAGGTAGATACGCGGCGGTCGAACGCGAATCTGTGCCAGCGACCGCTGTCCGCGGTTCGGATTGGCCGGAGTCGTCGGCTCGAGCGAGACTCGGTCACCGAGTGTCACGTCTTCGACTGTGATGGTCTCGCCCTGTACGAGCGATCCCGACACGCTCTCGAGATCCTCGAGCGTCGTTCGGTCGGTCCTCGTCGTTCCGTTGTTCCGGTCCTGCCCGCCGTCGCGCTGCCGATGAACGATCTCGAGACGGCCCGGATCCGCCTCGAGTTCGCCGGTGTACGTGATCTCCACCGTATCCGTCTCGGGATCGTGGCTCGCCTCGAACGATTCCGAGCCGACGAGCGTCGTGTCGTAATAGTAGTAGACATCTTCGGCCTCGTCGAACCAGCGCAGCCCGACGTTTGCGATCGGCCCTGTCTCGAGTTCGAAGGAATCTCCCTCGGTAAACGTGTCGTACTCATCGGCGAGCTGTCGATCCGCGAGTTCGCCGTCGATCCATACCTCGAGGTCTGCGGTGTCGATCGCTTCGCCGCCGCTGTGTTCGAACGTCACCTGTCCCTCGTCGGCGCTCGACTTCGCCTGAACGCGGGCATCGGGCGCTGCGTCACGGTCGCGTTCGGGCGGCAGATCGATGACTGCCTCGACGTAGGCGAACGTTCCGTCCCGCTCGATCGTCGTCTCGACGAACTCGCCCTGTTCGATGCGCTCGAGGTGCTCGAGGATCCAGTCGTCATCGGCGTCAGCATCCGACGCGAGTTCCAAGACGTACTCGGACTCGACCGTCCCGGTCCCCGACCGCTCCGCCGGCGACTCTTCGAAGCCAGCGCCGAACGATTCGACCCTGTCGTCGAACTCGAGATAGTCGATCGCTTCGAGGTCAGGGAAGAACACGACGAATTCTGCGGACTCGAGGCGCTCGAAGACGGTTTCGGTCGCGTCGGGACTGACGAGGACCGTCTCAGTCTCTCCGGTGGCGGCGTCGACTGCCGTTCCGGCGATATCCGTCGGCTCCGTTTCGGTCGCCGAGACGGTGATCAGTCGTTCGTCTGCGGCGGCGAAGGCCTCATCATCACTCACCTCAGCGATTCGCCAGTCGCCACGTTCTTTGGTGTCGGTGGCGTCCATACTCGGCCGGTCGAACGAACCAGTCGCGGCGCTGAGTTGGAGCTCACTGTTCTCCGTGTTGACCGAGACAACATCCGATACCGCCTCCGTCTCTATCTCGCCGTCGATCTCCGCTAACTCCTCCAAGATCTGCCGCGTCTGATAGTCGACGGTCTCCGCGTCTCGTCCATCGACGTGGGAGTACTGCAGTCGGAGGTAGTTCGCGTCGAGGGCCGCATCCGCGGGGAGCAATTCGAGGACGGTCTCGAGGTCGCCGTCAGCCGACGACGCCGCTTGACCGTCGTCAGTTTGGTTTGTCGCCGCGCCGGCTGAACCGGAGAGGGCAACGGTCGCGACGATACCGCTTCCGGCGATAACTTCGCGTCTTCGCATGGCTAGACATTTCGAACGAATCACAGATAAATGGATGGGATATTGAAATGTGTTTTTCGGTGGATTGTTTGAAACGTATACAAAATCCGTACCCGTTACGGTATCGGCTCGAGCCGTCACGGGTCGACTCGAGGTCTCCTCGCGTGGGCAGCAGACAATCGAGGTTTGAACCACCGTTTCGGATCGCGGAGGTAATTGGAGAGGAGATGTGATTATGACGATCGGACGAGCAGATCGTACCACTCGCGGTTGTCGCGGTACCAGTCGATGAATTTCGAGACGCCCTCGCGGATATCGACTGTCGGCTCGTAGCCGAGGATTTCGTTCGCCTTCGAGATGTCTGCGTGGGTGTGCTCGGCGTCGCCCTCGCGGGCCTCGTCGAACTCGAGCTCGAGGCTCGGATCGATCGCGTCGCGGATGACTTCCGCGAGGGTGAGAATGTCGATGTTGTCCGTCGAGCCGATGTTGAGGATTTCGCCGTCGGCACTGTCGTCCTCGAGGAGTTGTGCGTTGACCCGGACGATGTCCTCGATATAGGTGAAATCGCGGGTTTGGTTTCCGTCACCGTAGATCACCGGTGGCTCGTCGTGGAGACAGCGGGAGACGAAGTTCGTCATCGCCATGTTCGGGCGCATCCGGGGGCCGTAGACGGTGAAATAGCGGAGTGCAACAGTTGGGAGGCCATAGATCTCGTTGTAGACTCGAGCGTACTGCTCACTCGCGAGTTTCAAGATTGATATGAGATGTAACGCGGAATTCAGCGCCAGCTGATTCGACGTGCTATGATGTGACCAATCGGAATGAGCGCCTTGACTTATCTCGTTCTACCGCCGCGACATCGCTGGGCCGAAGTAGTGTTACTCTTCACGCGGATCCTCAACAAATTCGTAAAGGCCTCGTGAAATGCGTTGGATCCATCCTGCATCGCGCAGGCTTCGGAGTGAGAACTCAACGTTGCCTTTCTTGAGACCTGTTTCGTCGATCAACCATCGTGGATTTGCCCGTCCCCATGGTTCATTGCTGTCACGTCCTTGTTTGAGAGCGTTCAAGACGAGCTCATCGTTCTCAGTCGGTTCATATCGCTCATTGACCATATCTTAGCTCATACTATACGTCCGTCCCTCATAGTAGAACATCTTTCGTAGTGCACCTTCTTCCTCTGTTTGCACTCTACTTTGCAAAGCAAAGCTATATGGTACTGGCTGGTGAAGTATCTCTTAGAGAGGCGCAAAGCGTCACAGAAATACTGTGGCTCGGTGCTGGAACACCGAACCGCGCTTCTCAAAGGCCCGAGAAGCAATGATAGCTACGAATTCCATCACTGAAAGCGATCCGGTTGACGAATTGTGCGATCACGACTGGTGTAACGGCCCGACAGGGAACCGGCTCCCCTGTTTTGCGTGCTTCAACGCGACACCCTACTCTGAGGAGAGGATCGATGTTCGGTGACGACAGGTGTCGGAACCGATCGCCGAGAGACGGTGTCCTCGACGACGGGACAACGGTCATCGCTACCCCGGAAGCAGTGTTAGCCGGTCATCCCGTTGGGTCACGAACCAATGGCCCCGTCTGCATCGGCTGTGGCGAGGCGCTGCACGAGGTCGATATCGTGTTCGCGTACGCGTATCGCTGTGTCGAGGCAGCGGACTGGATCGTCTCGAGACTGTATTGCCACGGGTGTGCACCTGAGAGGATCCGCTCGCCGACGCTCGGGGTGACGGAGGTCCTGGTGGGTGGACGTCTCGGGACGATCGCGTTACCGACAGCGCGTAGACATCGATTATGTCTGACCGAACTGGCGCTTCGGGCGTTCAGTCCACCGAAAGAGGGCTGTCCTCCATGAGGCCCTCTCACGTATGTAGAGTTCGCCACCCGAAGACGAGGACTCACTACTCGATGTATGGCGAGTGACCACCTCACCCGAACAGCGATCACTCGGCTCCACGTCTCGTCGGAGGACGCGAAGCTGCTCGAGGAAACCAGTCGAGCATGGCGCGAGGGCTGCCAACTCGCGGCTGACATCGGTTGGCGGAACGACGTTCGCGGGAAACGCCGACTCCAATCGCTCGCATACGACCGCATCCGCGAGGAGACTAACTTGGGAAGTATGCACACCACCCTCGCAATTCACCAGGCCGCGGACGCGCTCTCCGCCGTTACAGCACTAGACGAGTGCGGTCAGCCTGTGTCTAAACCGGAATTCACGTCGCCCACTATCAGGTACGAGCCGAGGACACTCTCGCTATTCGACGATCAGACCGTGTCTCTGACAACGGTCGATCAACGCGTTCGATGCGAGTTGGTACTCCCCGTCGACGGTGACGGGTATCAGTGGCAGTTCATCGAGGACGACGCATGGGAGATTGGTGCATCGACGCTCGTCATGTGCGACGATGCATACTTGCTCCATCTCGGCTTTCGCCGGCCGCGGCCGACAATCAAAGAGCGCGATCCGAAACACGTCCTCGGAATCGATCTGGGAATTGAGAACCTCGCCGTGACATCGACCGCCAGATTCGAGTCAGGCCGAGAGTTTGCACATCAGCAACGGCAATTCGAAGCCGTTCGCCGTGGACTCCAGAAAACCGGTACCCAATCGGCACATCGCACGCTCGCCGATATCGGCGATCGCGAAAGCCGCGTTCAGCGAGAGTCACTTCATCAGGTAGCGAATGCAATTCTCGAGGAGGCTCGAAAGTACGACTGTTCGCACATCGTCTTCGAGGACCTCCGACACATCCGGGATCGGATCTCGACCGCTCCGACGTTCCATCAGTGGGCGCACCGCACGCTTGTTGAGTTCGTCGAGTACCGGGCTGAGGAAGAAGGTCTTGAAGTCGTCTTTGTCGACCCCGCGTACACGAGTCAACGCTGTTGTGAGTGCGGCCACGAGAGCCGACAGAACCGAGTCTCTCGAGATCACTTCGTCTGTGAGGAATGTGGAGTGGAAACGCACGCGGATTACAATGCGGCAAAGAATATCGGTTGGAAATTCCTCCGTTGCGGGCTACAGTCCTCGCAACGGACGGGCCATGGTCAACTGGCCCTGAAGTCGGGAACTGTGACGCCGAATCGGGGGTTCACTCCGTACTCCGACTCGGAGACCGAGGCCGAGAACACCGACAAGTCCGACTCTGATCACTGAGAAAGTGAGCAGCGGACAGTTGATGTGGTCTCATCGGCTCCCAACCTCTGCTGAGAGATATTTTATACTATCAATCGGTCCGTCGAAAGAACCAAATAGACTCATATTTCTCGACATAGTCAACAAGTTTATATCATTGCCCTGCCCTCGCTTGTATCGAATGCTTACCGGATGGCGATATCGTATTATCAGTATGTTCGGGGTGATACTGGCGACCAGTATCGCTGTCATTGCCGCTAACCATCCGGCGTCTCAGTATCTGTTTACCACCTACGTTCCGCTGTTCAACCGTCTTGAAGTGACCGTACTAACCGGTGATTCGCTGTACTGGGCGTTGCTTCTGAGCGTTGGTATCGTTGCTGGCTCTTTACTTCCACTCTACAAACCTCGACCTCGTCGAATCCTCGAGACGATATTCATCACACAAAAGCGGATCATAGTAGCGGGGTTCGCGCTAGCAACACTCGGATTTTTCAAGTGGAGTCACCGGTTGCCGCGGGCGACATTAGTTATAATTGTCGGCTTGCTGGCGGTCGTGATCCCCTCCTGGTTCGTCTGGATCCACCGCCGGCCGACCGCGTCGAACGGACGCACGCTGATCGTTGGCGACGATCTAGCCCAGATCGAGCGCATCGTGCCCGCAATCGACGTGCCCGTGCTAGGGTACCTCTGTCCGTCGACCGTCGATTACCACGAATTTAATGAGGATAATATTGGTAGCTCTGAGGTACAAGCCGACGGTGGACTGGCACTCAAGGCAGATACTGACGCCAATCTTGAATCCGAGATACCGGACGGACTTGCCAGCCTCTCTCGGCTCGGCGGCCTCTCTCGGCTCGAGGACACGCTCGTCGAATGCGATGTCGATACTGCGGTGCTCGCGTTCCGGAATGCCGACCGAGCGGAGTTCTTCGGGGCGCTGGACGCCTGTCACGAACACGGCGTGAACGCGAAGGTCCACCGAGAGTACGCCGACAGCGTGCTGGTCTCCGAGGGCGATGTCGGGGAGTTAGTTGACGTGGACCTCGAACCGTGGGATCCGTTGGATCACCTATTCAAACGGTTGTTTGACATCATCTTCGCGACGGTCGGATTACTTCTCTTTGCGCCGGTGATGATGGTGATAGCCGCCGCGATCAAACTCGATAGTCCCGGCTCGGTGTTCTACAACCAGCATCGAACCGCGGGCTTCGGCGATACCTTCCCAGTCTACAAGTTCCGGTCGATGCGGCCCAAAGGGGCCGACGCGACTCCCACAGAAGATGCGGAAAACGATCGGATTACACGCGTCGGGCGTGCGCTCCGGAAGACGCACCTCGACGAACTGCCCCAGCTTTGGTCAATCTTTGTCGGCGACATGAGCGTTGTCGGCCCGCGCGCCGCGTGGACCGAGGAGGAAGTTCTCCTCGAGAAAGACACACCGGCGTGGCGCAAACGCTGGTTCGTCAAACCTGGACTGACCGGGCTGGCCCAGATTCACGATGCCAACAGTACCGATCCGAACACGAAGCTGCGGTACGACCTCGAGTACATCAGACAACAGTCGTTCCGGTTCGACGTGAAGATCGTGATTCGGCAGGTATGGAAGGTGCTGGTGGATCTCTGGCTGATCGTTCGGTAGCAGCGGTTTTGAATCGAACAGCATATCCGACCTCTCGAGAATTCACTTACAAATACGCGTATGTCTACCGACAACCGTTCAACCTCGATATTATATGTCTCTCAATACTGCCCGCCAGAGACCGGTGCCGGGCCCACTCGTGTGAAGGAGCTATGTTCGCGCTGGGAAGATGCTGGCCATGAAGTCACGGTACTTACCTCAGCACCGGACTATCCGGAGGGTGAAGTGTACAACGGGTATTCAAACGGGTGGATCCATCGTGAATCGTTCAATGACGTTTCCGTCGTGATGACGAAGACGATCCCCGCATCAAGCGGTGGCCTGTTGAGGAGGGCGCTTAAATTTGTCTGGTTCATGTTGCTGACAACAGTCGTCGGACTTCGACTTCGAAAACATGATGTTGTTATTGCCACGTCCCCTCAGCCCCTTACCGGAGTGACTGGTTGGATTGTCGCTCGAGCAAAGGGGAGCAAATTCGTCTACGAAATTCGCGATCTCTGGCCAGAGAGTATTACATCTCTCACAGATGCCAACGAAGCGCTGCTATGGCCTCTCGAGGAAGTAATCCACTTTCTGTACCGACGTGCTGATCGTATCGCCGTCGTTTCTCGAGGCTTCGAATCAGAAATCGTCGCTACCGGAGTCAATCCAACAGATATTTGGTTTCATCCAAATGGCGTTACGCCGGACTTTTTCGAACACGATGGCTCTGAGTTCATAATTGAAGATGAGTTCGCCTCCGAGTTGACTAATTCATTCGTTATCTCGTACGTTGGCACACTTGGCCGTGCACATGGGTTGTCGGTCGTTCTCGATGCAGCAGCACAATTACAGGATGAGTCAGACGTATTATTCGTGCTCGTGGGCGATGGTGCTGAGGCGGATTCGCTGCGATCTGATGCGGAAAACCGAGGGCTCGATAACGTCCTGTTCGCTGGTCGCCGACCGAAAGAACAGGTTCCCGATATCCTCGCTCTCTCTGACGTGGCATTGGTGCATTTGAGAGACGTCGACCTCTTTCGGTCGGCAATTCCGTCGAAGATGTTCGAAGCGATGGGAGCACAGGTGCCTATCGCACTGGGCGTAGAAGGTGAGGCAGAGCGTATCGTCACGGAAGCAAACGCTGGTATCCCGTTTCAACCCGAGAATGAAAACGAGTTGGCGTCCGTTATTAAGCGACTCCAGAACAATCCCGAGCTCCGTACCGAGTTGGCTACAGACGGGTACAGATATGCCACGGAGGAGTTCTCTTGGGATTCTATTGCTGCAACGTATCTAACGAATCTCGTCTCGTTAGCAAACTAAACGACGCTCTCCACGCGGTCTAACGATACCTCTCAGATCACTCGAATATTGTCTACTTCAGTCCGGTTCCGATCGTGTAGTACCACATATCTAATTGCAAATCGTCGAGTGTCGCTCGTCCGTCGACTACAACTGAGGGGCCATCCTCGCGCCGATCTAACTCGTTCCATCGAATCGATTCGAATTCCTCATGTGGCGTAACGAGCACTACCGCATCTGCGCCCAAATCATACATCTCTTCGAGTGCGATCGGCTCTGCATCGAACGCTTCGAACGTTTCGAGTAGCGGGTCAACGCCGTAAACGTCTGCACCGAACTCGGACAGCCCTTGTGAAATCGGAATCGACGGGGAAGCACGGATTTCTTCGACACCTGGCCGGTATGTCAAACCGAGAATTACTATCGTCGCCTCTTCGACCGGAATATTTTCCTTTTCTAACCCTTCGCACACCTTCGAGACAGTAAACTCCGGCATCGAGTCGTTTACATTCCGGGCCGTGGAAAGAAGCGGAGACGGCGTTTCGAACGGCTTGATCAAGAAATACGGGTAATACGGGATACAATGACCCCCGACCCCCGGTCCCGGATCGTGAATATCACAGAACGGCTGCGTATTCGCGATGTCTATCGCCTCGCGGACATCGATTCCTAGTTCGTCGGTGAATCGACCGAGTTCGTTTGCCAGGGCGATATTGACATCCCGATACAGGCCTTCGAAGACTTTCACCGCCTCGGCAGTCGTGGAATCTGAGACCGTCAGTACTCCTTCAGAATTGATTTCTTCGTAGACGACAGATGCCGCCCGCGTGCTTTCAGCATCAACGCCACCGACGACTTTTGGATATGCACCTCTGATATCCTCCAACGCACGACCGGACGACGTACGTTCGGGACAGAAAGCAACTCCGAACTCACCCTTTGAAAGGTTAGATTCCGATTTGAGCCGCTCGAAGACGCGTTTTTCGGTTGTTCTCGGAGGTACTGTACACTCCACCAGTACGAGGTCTCCTTCTTCCAGCCCCGATGCGATGTCCGAAATAACGGTATCCAGAATGGCCAAATCTGGCTCCTGCTCGTCGGTAATCGGCGTTGGAACGATAACGACGTGGACGGATGCCTCCTGAGCTGCGTCGCGGGGTTCGGTTGTCGCTTGAAGTTTCCGTGTCGAAACGAGTTGCTTGACGAGCTCTTCGAGTCCTGGTTCCCGCTTGATGTGGCAGTTTCCGCCTTGGAGCGCTTCCACTACCTCAGGATCGATATCCGCTCCGACGACGTTCCCACTCGTTTCCGCGAATACGGACGCCAAGGGAAGTCCCATCTTCCCTAACCCGTATACGGCAACCGGGATATCGCCGTTCGAAAACGCTTCTCGCTGAATCTTCTTACTCTCGGTTGCTCCGTATAGTGCGTCAACGCCAATGTATGATGTATCGCTTTCAGTCATCAGTGACGCTCTCTGTCACTTCACCTTCGGACGTTCGTTCGATTTCCAGCGCCACGGTAAGCGCATCGAGTCCCTCTTGGACAGTCACGTCCGGTGTCGAGTTGGTCCCTGCTGCCTGGACAAATGACTCGAGTTCTTTCCGTAACGGTTCCCCGGTCTGTATCGTCGGTCGCTCGACGATGCTTTCATGTTTGAATCGAACGTCGCCGTTCTCTTCGATGTATTCCGGCACCGAATTCCGGTGTATCTCGATCGACTGGTCAAGATAGTCGAGTTCAATGAAACACTCTTCCGCCGTAATTTCGAGGGTTCGAACTTTTCGTTGCGTCTTTCGGCTTGCGGTGAGCGACGCCATCTGGTCCCCTTCGAACTCGAGAAGTGCCGTGGCGTGTCGGTTCCCGTCGACACCGGCCGCTGCGATCGAAACGGGACTGTCTTTGAACAACGACAGCGCGATGTCGATATCGTGAATCATCAGATCCAATACGGCACTGTCTTCGATGGCTCGGTCCGGGGACGGACCGAGACGCTGAGCCCGAATACTGACAACTGATAGGTCTTCGATGATGTCTTCGAGTGCAGAGATGGCAGGGTTAAACCGCTCTATATGACCCACTTGAACGGGAACGTCCGCCGTGTCGACGCGTGAGAGGAGTTCGTCGGCGCGATCGAGGCTTCCCAGTACGGGTTTTTCGACAAACACCGCAACGCCCGCATCGAGACATGTTGTCACCGTCTCGTAGTGGTACTGGGTCGGAACGACGACTGAAACGGCATCGGCGACAGCCAGCAATTCATCGCGGTTCATCACTGCAGTGCCATGCTTTCGTGCGACTGTACGTGCCTGTTCTTCGTCAATGTCAGAGATGCCAATGAGATTGACATCCGGTATTTCACTGTATACCCGTGCGTGGTGTTGACCCATCGAGCCGACACCGATAACACCGACATCCATTTGCTTACGAGTCATATTCTGTGATCACGTCGATTATGTAGTCAATATCGGCCGTCGATACGGTTGGATGAACCGGCAACGAGAGGACACTCTCTGCGGCAGTTTCCGCGTTCGGCATTACCGCCTCAAGGTCGTCATAGGCCGGCTGGGCATGAATACACGTCGGATAGTAGATCCCGGTTCCAATGTCGCGTTCCGACAGATAGGTTTTGAGTTCGTCCCGACTATCACTTCGGATCGTATATTGGTGATAGACGTGTTTCGTATGGTCGGGCTCGAGTGGCGTCGTTAGCGATGTCGATTCGAGTCCGTCGGTCAGTCTTTCGGCGTTCGATCGGCGCGTCTCGATAAACTCAGGGAGGCGTTCGAGTTGGACTCGCCCGATTGCGGCTGCGACACTTGTCATTCGGAAGTTGTGCCCGACAGTCGCGTGATCGTACGTTTCCGCTCGACCGTGGTTGATGAACTGACGAACTGACGAGGCGACCTCATCGCGATCAGTTACGATCATCCCACCTTCGCCCGTCGTCATATTCTTCGTCGGATAGAAGGAAAAGCAGGCAACGTCTCCGATCGATCCGACGCGATCACCGTTATACGTCGCACCGTGTGCCTGTGCCGCGTCCTCGATTACTGGAATCTCGAACTCGGCAGCGAGGTCACAGAGCGGTTCCATTTCGGCAGGAAGGCCGTAGAGGTGGACCGGAACGATCGCATCGATATCCTGCTCGGTCGCCACCTCACGAACTGAATCCGGGTCGAGATTGTACGTCTCCGGATCGATGTCGGCGAAGACTGGTTCGGCACCGGTGAACCGAATCGCGTTTGCCGTCGCGATGAACGAAAACGGCGTCGTCAAGACGGTGTCGCCTTCACCGATATCGAGCGCTTCAAGAGCAGCATGCAGGGCCGTCGTCCCGTTTGCCGTCCCAATGCCGTGTTCGACGCCGCAGTAGTCCGCGAACTCCCGCTCGAACTCTCGGACCTCCGGCCCGTCCGCGAGCATTCCACTCTCGAGAACGGATGCGACACGATCCTTTGCCTCATCACTTATCACCGGATTCGCGATTGGAATCGTCAAATGTCGTTCCTCCGTTGAAGGGGATCCGGTAACGGTCGGTGCTCTGCAGGAACCCCGACAGCGAGTGTCTCCGGCGGCACGTCATTCACAACGACTGCGCCGGCTGCGACGAATGATCCCTCACCGACCGTTACATCCGGCATGATCGTCGCGTTCGCCCCGATTGAGACGTGATCTTCGATCGTTGGTCCTGCCAATTCGATCTGCTCCCGAATCGGGTACGGGTCGTTCGTCAGCACTGCGTGGGGACCGACGAATACCTGGTCTCCGATCGTCGTGTTTGACGGGACGTAGACGCCCGTCTGGAGGCTGACGTTTGACCCAACTGTTGACCTTCCGTCAATGACAGTGTTCGACCCGACCAGCACGTCGTCGCCGATATCGGTCAACTCACGGACGAGGGCGTAATGGCCTGTAGAGAAATCGTCCCCGATCGCGACATCGTTATAGATAATCGTTCCCGGCCTGATCGTGGCATCGTCCCCGATACGTGGTTCCTGTGAGTCTTCTGTATATTCGTATCCGACCGTAGCTGTTGCGTCCATATTCTGTTCTGTTTCTGTTCCATTAGACGATGTCCGACCTTCGAGAACCTTCCGGTTCAATCAGCTATGCTCCGAGATTGGGTCGACAAGTGACGGTCACAGCGGCATCGAATGACATAAGAACACGCTTTTTCAGTTTCGAGTACGGTCATGAACGTACTCTCCGTGGTCGGTGCTCGACCGCAATTCATCAAGGCGTTCGCAGTTTCGCGCGAACTTCGCCCACAACACGACGAGATACTCGTCCACACTGGACAGCACTACGACGAAGAACTGTCCGATGTGTTCTTCGACGAACTCGGTATTCCGGAGCCGGACTACAACCTCGGTGTCGGGTCCGAGAGTCACGCCAGACAGACCGCCGAAATGATGATCGAACTGGAGGCGTTAATTGACGACCACGATCCCGACATCGTGCTCTGCTATGGTGACACGAACTCGACGCTCGCCGCAGCGATCGTCACTTCGAAGATGAATGTCGAACTGGCACACGTCGAAGCAGGGCTCCGAAGTTTTAATCGGGAGATGCCCGAGGAGGTAAATCGCATTCTCACCGACCACGTTTCGGACGTTCTATTTCCGCCGAGTGACCGCGCGGTGGACCACCTCAAATCGGAAGGCATCACCGAGAAAGTCCACGATGTCGGCGACGTGATGTACGATGCCCTGCTCCAGGCACGCGAGACGGCCACAGCACAGTCGACAATTCTCGAGGATCTCGATCTCGAAGACGAGACCTATATCCTCGCGACGGTTCATCGGCCCCGTAACACTGATAATCGTGATCGCCTTGAGTCGATCCTCGCTAGCCTCGTGGCCGACCCTCGCCGCGTCGTCCTTCCGGCACATCCGCGGACGCTCGACCGACTCGAACGGTACGATCTCTTGGAGACTGCTGAGGAAGAACTCACACTCATCAAGCCGGTCGGCTATCTCGATTTCATCACGTTGCAAGCCGCTGCCGAAATCATCGTCACCGACTCCGGCGGGATCCAAAAGGAGGCGTTCTTCCTCGAGGTTCCTTGTGTCACTCTCCGCGAAGAGACTGAGTGGCCTGAGACCGTTGAAGCAGGAGGCAACGTCTTGGTCGGGGCGGACGTCGACGCGATTCAGGAGGCACTGGCGAATCCGCCACAGTCGTCGTCGAACGCACAGCCATACGGAGACGGAACAGCTGCGGAGAAGATCACCGGCGTGCTCGCTGCAGCGTCAGAGTAGCTCGTCGTACAGCGCGATTAGCGATTTGGCTTCAGATTCCCAGCTATATTTTTCCTTAATAAGTGACTGCATCTCGGCCGTATCGTACTCGGTTTCGAGGGCAATCTCGACCGCGTCTGCCGTGGAATATGCGTCATCCTGTGGAACGATATACCGGTATCGCTCTGGTAAGAATCGTACGACTGCATCAAGTGGAGTAGCGACGACTGGCAACCCGGAATACAGATACTCGAACTGCTTCGTCGGTATTGCCGTCTTGAATTGTTCAGTATCTAGTAACGCCAGTCCGAGGTCTGCACCATACAGATACTGAAACATCTCTTCGTAGTCCAGATATCCTGGGAAGTGCGTTCGTCGTTCGAGACCCCTGTCCGCAATAAACCGTTTGGCACGACATCTGTCCGCGTCCGTGCTCCACGAGCCGAGTGCCCACAACTCGACATCAAGGCCGCGATCACACAGAATATCGAGCACTTCGAGCATTCGATGGATCCCGCGCAATTCACTCAAACCGCCAACGTACCCGAGGACGTGTTCTGCGGTTCGGCTTTTGGATTCCTCGACGATCGGGAGTCCCTCTGTCTGTGGGAAATTATGTACTACTGAAACGTTTTCGTTCGCATCAGCAAACATTCCTCCAATTCGTTCTGTGGCCGTTACAATCTCATCAAACTGGGTCGCTGCGAACTGTTCAAACTGTGGAATGCCGTACGAGAGCGGTAGTTTTAGGGGATCTGGAATCCACTCTCTTCCGACGACTTTGTGTCCAAAGTCCTCGTGAACGTCGTAAATGATGGCGTTGTCAGTCGCCGCTGAAAGGTAGAGCCCGACCGGAATTAGTTCGGGATCGTGAAAATGGTAGACTGACGCATCTAATCGCTTCGCTTCTCGAGCGACTACGGGGAGACTTTGCCAGCGTTCGACGCGTGTTGAGTGTGTCCCGAGATCGTAAAATTGGACTCCGTTTCGATCCCTGTCCGGAACGTCGTGAGCCATAATCCCGATATCGAATCCAGCATTCGCTAGACTCGTGGCCTCTTTATCGAATATTCGGGTATCAGTTGGGGTATGTGCAGTAGTTAAATGTAGCCCGTCAATCATCCAATCAACACTATTGGCAAGGATGTTCTGCAGAAACGTCAATGTCCTGCCTCTGTCCTCCGGTTTAGAACTTCAAACGGAGTACCTACGTGATATGTATTTACTACTGTTGGGGCGTGGCCCGGCGAGTCTTAAATATATCCCATCTGTCGCAAATTATTCTCTACCTCTGTAGAGAGTTCTTCTTTACCTTGTGGAGGTACCGGGTTTAGAGCGTTAAGATGGGACTCGAAGCAATTTCGCAATTCCTCCTTTTCCGCTTTCGGACCGGTATACTCATCTTTTTCGGGGATCCAACAGAGTTTCTTATCTGGCGACTTCCACGCTGCATACATTCTCTCATGTGGCCGTTTTGACTCCTCTATCCGTTGGTTATTCTCGACAGCAGGTATTGGTGCGATATAATTGACAAACGCAGTGTCTCGCTGTTCATCAATCGGGATACTATTTGTCTCAGGGGCCTCTACACCACAGAGATCCAATATCGTTGGATAGAGGTCATTTAATTGAACGAGATCGCTATGCTCACCTGTTGAAATTGTCCCTGTGGGATCCCGGATAAACAGCGGTACACGGAAGGCTGCGTCATCAAGAGTGAATTGGTGTCCGAATACGCCGTCCTCCCCGAAACATTCCCCGTGGTCGCCAAACACTACAAGAATCGTGTCTTCCCACTCATCATTCCTCTGGAGAGCGTCAACGACATCACCTATAAGGTCATCAACCTGCCGAATGCAGCCCTTGTACTGTTCTCGCATTCCTTTAATCGTCCGCTCACTCGGCCAATACTCACCCGCATACACCTCAGGACGGTGACTGAAAAGTTTACGTTGTTGGTACTGGTTCCAGACTAATTCCATCCGAGACCGACTTGTAAATGGCTGATAATATGGTGATCGTGGAAGGTAGACGTGATGAGTCCCGTTTAAGTGCGCAAACGCGAAAAATGGCTCGTCAGTGTCTTGAATAGTGTTGATCATCTGCCGAATGGTAATTTCATCACGCGTCTGACGGTTATATGTCAGGCGATCAATAAGGCGTTTTACACGAAAGAGTCGCTGATTGATCCCCGTATGATTTTCCCGCGGGTGGGGAGTACGGTGATAATCGAAACCTCGACTGACGCCTTTCGTTCGTGTCCAGCCATTATATCCAAATGCGGCTGTCCTCCACCCATTATCTCGGAGAAGTTCTGCAAGCGTAGGATGGTTCCCAAGAACTTCATCTCCTCCACGAAGATTGTGTTCATGCGGATACAGCCCGGTGAATATGGATGCATGAGAAGGCTGTGTCCAAATTGATGGACTAATAGCTTGAGAGAACCGAGAACCTACGTCATTTAGTGCGTCCAATGTTGGTGTTGTTTTTGGTGTGGAATTAGTAAGGAAAGAGCAAGCATCTGCGCGAACACTATCTAAGGAAAGGAAGACCACATTTGTCTGAGCAGACATACGTCCATATTCACAAATCGGGTATGTATAAGTATCGCAATATCCTTTGCATTGCTTCTAATCAGTCCCAGTAATTATAAACAAAATCCTTAACTCATTATTTGTATTCCGATAGCGGTCAAGGCCATAGAATTACTACCTAATACTTACTTACCATTCTGCTATGGTTAGAAGCCTGCAGATTGCTTTATGAGAGTGTTCTACGCCGGTTACGCGAAGAATTGCTTGTATCTCTCGAAGCAAACAACGGGTCGCGTGAAACCAGACAGTAAACACCCTAGCAGGCGTCGTCCACACGCGCCTAATATTCGTCAAATTCCGCCTTGTAGCACCGCTGAACAATAAGACCGGGCGTAGAGGTTTCGTCATCGTCGATATAGCGAACAACCATATCAACACAATCGTGGCCAGGTTCATCTCCTTAATTGCAGCTAAGATCATTACACTCCCGCCATCCTAACTCAGGACGATCCTTGAGAAATTTGTCTGCCACCTCATTGAAATAGGGTTCGTCGGCAAGTTTCGCGAGTTGACGCATCTGGAAGATATGTAGTCGATGATAGTACTCAGGTGCCAAATTTTTCTCAGTTATCGCGTAATAACTTGTTTCACCTTCATTCCGATACTCCATGGCATGCTCTGCTAACGTTGTTATCTTCGCTTGTACGTACTCTTTTGCGCTATTATCTCCAGTCACAAGCCAATATTCATATGGGCCCCAAAGGCCGATCACTGCACCGTTCAGGACCCGAAGCGGAAGTCCTGGTTCTGGATACTCAGAGAGCCAAAGATATTTAGACTCATCTCGGAATGCCACCCACGCGTCAGGGCTTACCGACCGAAGGTTGAGGAAGCTTTGGTATGTTTTTTCGGCAATATCACGGTATCGCTGGTCGTCTGTCAACTCATATAATCGAAGGAATGCAGATAACCCAACGCCTTGTGACATACAGGAAAACCATGGCGGCTTCCGATTATAATCGGACTGAATCTGGAACTCAAATCCATAATTAAAGTAGTAGCCACCATTTGCGGTCGTCGTATATTCTGAGAGGAGGCTGTCCGTAATGGAAGCTGCCTTCTCCAGATATTCGTCCTCTCCAGATTGATAATACCAGTCGGCAAGCGTTCCTAGTGTCCTAGTTGTCCGGAGTGGATGGTGACCCGAGTGACCACGAATGTCTTCTGCGATCCTAACTGACAAGTTTTTGATCGAACCGACTCCCGGTGGATCCGACATATCCTTGTAAGGATTTGAGAACCATTGTGGGCGTTTTTCATAATTAACAGTTTGGAGGTCATAATTAGTTGCCAATACGTCTTGGCCAGAGACGCTCACATATCGCGGTTCCGTGGTTTGGTTATTGGTTCTGGGCGCTTGACAACCAGATAGTACAGTAGTAATTCCAACAGTCAAAAATGTACGTCGATTCATTAATAAGATTCATTGAGAAGCAGTACTTCTTAACCTTTCTGTTTAATCCAGAACATATTTACTAGAGATTGACCACTCAGTTTCATCGGCACCGTCTAGTGGTTCTTCAGCCGTGAATAGATGCATCAAAACCAGCAGACGAGAGCAGTCCTGTACTTATCGATTGGATCTGGAAGCAACACTAGTTAGCGCAGTTTGAGAAGTGAGCAGGTCGTAGAGTTTGGTTGGAACTATGCTCGCAGACCTGCTCAGCGAGTGCTACGCGGCGGAATTTTATGAATGTTGGGAGCGTGAGCGGACGGCGACACCCGTTAGGGTGTTCGCCGTCCGTCTCCACGCGACCGGTTGTTCGCTCCGTGAGACACAAGCAATTCTTCGCTTGATTGGCGTAGAACGCTCTCATCAAGCAATCTGGCACTGGGTACATCGGCTGGCTGACAGCGTGCCAGACCCGCCGACGGCGCAGCCGTCGCAGGTCGCCATTGATGAAACCGCTGTCAAGATCAACGGCAACTGGTCTTGGGTATACGCTACAATAGACCTAGACTCACGCCTAATTCTTGATGTCACAGTGTTTGGACGGCGAGGCACCGATCCAGCCGCTGCGTTCCTGCATCGATTGACCGAGAAACACGATCTCTCCGAAGCTATATTTCTTGTCGATGGCTACGGTTATCTGACTGCCCTTGCTCGATTAGGGTTAAGCGGTCAGCTCGACTACGTCGAGCGAAACCTGATCGAAAAGTGGTTTCAGACGTTCAAGATGCGGGTTGACCGCTTCC
Source organism: Natrinema sp. CRL1 (assembly GCF_059162405.1). Taxonomy (NCBI): domain Archaea; kingdom Methanobacteriati; phylum Methanobacteriota; class Halobacteria; order Halobacteriales; family Natrialbaceae; genus Natrinema; species Natrinema sp. CRL1. The sequence goes on from NZ_JBLVOY010000009.1 coordinate 68,485, forward strand.
ATAATTCGTGGGTGGGCAGTCGGGCGAGCGTCAGGGAGTGGCTTGATTAGTTTGTACACTACTATAACACACAACGACCGCATCAATCACTTAACGGACAGACGCCAGCCGAGGTGCTAAACTAGACAGTGCCGTGAATTGAGAATTGGAATATCTTATTCATTGACGCGGCTGCTTTAAATAAGAGATTTTATCAAGACAGCCTGTAAGACCGTAGTATGACTACACCTTCCCCTTCTGAAACGGGATTGGGGAACTCTCCAAATTGGCTTCGGATGGTGACAATACTCATTATTGTGCTTGCGATTCTTGGTCCGATTCTCCCCAGCATTTCGACTTCTATCGGGAATCTGAGTCCGTTTCGCCTATTTATACCGTTTTATGGGATTCTTCTATTAATTTCAATTGATAGTTACAACCAGAACCAAATTCAACTACCTCGAATCACTCTCCCATTCCTTGGATTCATCGGCCTCGCCGTATTCAGTACCATCTACGGGATCGCGACTGGCATTGATATCAGCGGCCCGCTCATCTTCCTAATGCGTTTTATCCTCCTCTTCGGCATTATCCATACGCTCAACACCCGTCGCTGGGTTTATCGGGGGTGGATAACCCTTACTGCGCTCGCCCTTTTTGCGTTTATAATTGTCATAATCGAATTTCTACTGGGCTGGCACGCACCGTTTAGCCAGTTGCATAACCTTCCAGATCGTCTCCCTTACAGCAATTATGCGACAGCATGGTTTACGAATGTGAACGATCTGTCTTTCTTCCTTCATTTCGGACTTATTCCCGCACTGGTCTTGGCCCTCAACTCAACAACGAATCACCGTACTCGAGCGGTGTTAGCAGGTGCTTGGACAACCGGGTTGTTACTTAGCATTCATCTTGGTGCACGGACGAGCACTATTGCCTATCTCATCAGTGTGGTTACTGCTGTTAGTCTAGTTGAATCCTGCCGCATCAGGCGTTTTGGAGCACAAATCCCAACACCCCTCGGAAAAGTAACGATGCCTATAGTCGGAATCTTCGCAGCTGCTGTCTTCGCGACAGTTTCAAACCCAATCGCTTCAGGAGGGTCACTCTGGATCCGTTGGCAGCTCCAAAAGGCCGCCGTGACAGTCGGGGGAATATATGGAAACGGGCTTGGCAGTACCGCAGAAATGATCAGTCAGTCTGCGGTTCCGACTTCAGAGGTGTGGTCGCCGCATAGTTGGTTCGCTGCCCTTCTCGGAGACACTGGCGTGTTAGGACTTGTTCTCTTTCTTGCCTTCTATGGAGGTTTGCTGGTCCAATTGCTTCACAAATCAGAGTCACGTGATCCAATTCGAATTATGACTACGATTGCAGTAATTACATTGCCCGTTGCTGGGCTGGGCCCCAGCAACGTTCTGTTCATGGCAACCTTCTGGATTATTCTCGGTCTCTCTCTTGCAACGCTACAGATCCCGGCGCAGAATTCTGAAGCAGCAAAAGTCTCCGACATCTAAAAATGTAATTTGATATCTAGCCTAACGCTTCTTCATATAAAGAACCTCAAGGTCGGTCGTATCAACTAATATCAATCGTGTCAGCGTATATGTGGTCAATTTTCTCCGCATTTGATGCCCATGTATAGCTATCTTCCACGGTGTCTCGTGCACGGTTACCAACCGTAGTCACGGTTTCCTGCTCAGCCAGTATCTCTGAGAGCAGATTCGCTAATTCAATCCCGCCTGCGTGTTCGTCGATGAAATACCCCGTCTCGTCGTCTATGACGAAGTCCTCAGGTCCCTCGCCAGCACGAGCAATGACAGGGAGTTCAGACGCCATTGCCTCAAGATATACCACGCCAAACGCTTCATCATAACTCGGCAGCACAAACACATCGGAATCCCAGAGATTCGCGTACACCTCCTGATGATTCTCTACATATCCTAAAAACGTCACCTGTGGACATACATCAAGATCTGCTGCAAGTTGCTCAAGCTGAGTACGCTCTGGTCCACTTCCAATTATAACGTAGTGAATATCTTCCCGATCAAGTTCAGCAAGTGCCTTAATGACCGTCTCGTGTCCCTTTCGTTGAATCAGGTGCCCAACCGAGATGAGAACGTGACCATCTAATGCGCCAGTCACAGTTTCATCGATAGAACGAGCTGCGTCAATCTCCTCGAGTGAAACACCGTTTGGCACGACTTTGGGATCATAGTGGAAGTGTTCGTGACCCAGATTGCGGAGGGAAGTGCTATTGACGGTAACAGCCTCGGATGAATCGAGGACGGTCTGGATGAGAGATTGACAGCCAGGAGCGTCAACAGACTTATAAAAATCCGCCCCGTGGATAGACGTGACAAGTGGAACCTCAAATCGATTCGCGAGTGCAACTGCAGCGTAGCCATCGGGGAGTGCGACGTGCGCATGCACTATATCCGGCTCGAATTCCGCTGGAAATGTAGACTTCCTCAGGGTCCGTCGTGCACTGATTGAGCTCAGGGCGAGTGTTTGAAGTCCAGGCAGGGACAGATAACGGGGAGTCGTAACCGGAATTCCGTCACGTTCGTAGTGTTTGGGCACTGCTTTTTGCTGTTGCCAGTTGCTTGGGAGTCGAGGAAGTGGCGGTACCCACGGTCGTGGCGAAATCACACAAATGTTGTGTCCGCGTTCAGCGAGTGCGCGAACCTGCTGGTGGACGAATGGCCCTGTTGCGTTGTCATCAGGACTGGGATAAAGATGCGAAACAACGATGATGTCCATACGGACACTATAATATTCTTGACGGTTAAGGTGCTGGTTTTCCAAGGAAGAATTGCTTCTCGGCAGTTGGAATAACAATATATTGAATTTCGACGCGTGAATGTACCAGTGCCGTTTGAGTTAAGAATCTATACACAATAATCACATCTATTTGTAATAAAAATAATGTCTAGACCAAATTGGCAAGAAAAGTCGCAAAATACTGCCATACTGATTGATGAGTTCTATGATAATATTTATTTCCCTATATTTCATGGTATCTCTGGGTCTTGCTACAAAACCACATATATGAATGAAAATCATAATTAAACAGTATTTATTTATCAGTGATATCTGAACCAAATATCATTTGAAGAGAATGTAGATCTTCATAGAAAGGTTTTAGTCCAATATCTACTCACGGAGAAGTAATCAGATGACCAATATTGCGCTCGTTGTTCTCGATACACTTCGAAAAGACACTTTTGACGAGCATTTCGACTGGCTCCCTGGAGTACGATACAATCACGCATATGCACCAAGCCATTACACAGTCCCCGTTCACGGAAGCCTTTTCACTGGCCAATACCCGAGTGAAGTCGGCGTACACTCAAAGCACGAACGTTTTGACTGCGACATCCCCGTACTTCCAGAACAGTTACAGGCCGCTGGATATACGACACGAGCATTTTCTGCAAATTCGTTACTCGTTCCCGAACGGGATTTTGACCGCGGATTCGATGAGTTTCACGAAAGTTGGCAAATTCGGGCCTCTCGTGGCAACGTTTTTAACTGGAGTAAAGCAGTGCAAGCGTTGCCGAACGGAAAACTCCGTAATCTCCGCGCGGTCTGGCAGTGTATCCAATCTGACTGCGATACAATTGATTCGCTCCGATACGGCTGGATGGAAAAAACCGCCAATCACGACGGCGGGCCTGAGGCTCTAAATGTAGTTAAGTCTACAGATTTCGGGGATGAGGAGTTCCTTTTTATGAACCTCATGGAAGTCCACTCTCCGTACAGATCTCCTAAGGAATATAAGACAACTTCGACAGAATCAGTCAAATCACAAACTATCCTTGGCGGTGACGTAGACTTAAGCACCCATCAGAAAAGATACCATGACTGTGCGCGTTATCTCTCTGATATCTATAAGCAAATATTCAGGGAACTAGAGAGTGATTTTGATTACATTATTACTGTATCTGATCACGGAGAACTCTTCGGCGAACACGGGGCGCGCACACACTATCACGGACTCTATCCAGAGTTGGTCCACGTTCCACTCTGTGTATCAAGCGATAGTGATTGGAATTCGAGCGACGGAGCGAGGTCACTGCTTGACATTCACCAGACTATCTTAAATCTCGCTGATACTGAGGGGAAGTCTAAAGGTGACGATTTACGTGATGCTTCAGAAGATATCCGATTTACCGAGTATCATGGGCTGCGCCAATCCCGTATAGAAGCATTTGAACAAGATGGATTTCCACCGAATGAAATTGCAAAATTTGATGAGCCGCTGGCAGGCCTTATCAAAGATACGTCCTATTTCTATCAGACTGTGTCGGGTATCAAGTCAACAGATGGTGAATCATCTGGAGTGGAAAACCAACTTGAGTCTCGCCGAGAAAAGATTAGAGAGCGAGTATCTGCCACTGAGTCGGCGAACGTTGACGTCCCGGAAGGTGTTAAAGACCGTCTGAAGGACCTTGGATACGCCTAGAAAACGATCATGGAACTATTCTGATTGGAGAGAATAAAGACGAGAGTATTTCCCGCTTTTGGAAATTAATTCCTCGTGAGAGCCTGACTCGGCTATTTTTCCGTTCTCCATGGTATAGATCTGGTCAGCATTTGTAACAGTAGATAGACGGTGTGCGATAACTACCATTGCATAGTCTCGCTCCATTTCTTCAATCCCCTTGTGAACATCTTTTTCGAGAGATACATCGAGGTCACTGGTAGCCTCATCTAATATTAACAGGTCAGCATCTTTCAACAGTGCTCGAGCAATAGCAACTCGCTGGCGTTGCCCCCCAGATAATTTCACGCCCTGATCACCGAGCACCGTATCGTACCCTTTGGGCAACTCATCAAGGAACTCGGTGACCTGTGCAATCTCACAGACTTTTTCGATCTCATTCTGTGTTGCATCACGATTTCCAACTGTTACATTTCGGCGAAGCGTATCGTTAAAGACGTGCGGATCTTGTCTAACGATTGTAACTAATGAACGCCAATCTTCAATATTAAAATCATCAATTGGGGTACCATCCGCTCGAATTGTACCGTCGTTTGGCTCATACATTCGAACGAGTAATGAAGCAATCGTCGACTTTCCAGCCCCTGAAGGGCCGACAAACGCGATGAAATCATCACCATCAAATTCAAATGAAACATCTCGAAGCACTGTCTCGTCGCTCGAGTCATAGCTGAAACGAACGTCGTTGAACTCAACCTTATTGACTGAATCTGGAGCTGGCTGGAGGCCGTCAGACGGCTCCCGATTACGCTCGAGTTCCTTGATGAACTCCTGTGTTCGCACGAGATGTGGAAGTTCACCTTCGACACGATAGATATGCTTGTTCAGATTACTAACCTTCGGGCCAAGTCGAAACATCGCAAAGAGGAAGATCCCCAGTTCGCCAACGGACATTGACGAAAAGGTCAATGCGAGGAAAATCAGGACAAATACAGTCACTGCAGTCGTAAGTTGATAGAAGTTCGTGATTGCGGATTCGTTCCGAAGCAGTTTGATTCGATTCCGCTCGAACTGATCAGTCGCTGTTTCGAAGCCGGACCGAAGCTCCTCGATCAGCCCGAATACTTTCACTTCCCTAACGCCCTGTGTGCCAGCCTGTGCGTTCGACTGGATTTCTTCTTTTGCATCTGCGACTTCGTCACCGAGAGAGTATCCAGTATCAAGAACGTTCCTAAAGACGAAAGTTATCGCTCCCAAAAATACACCAGTGAAAATCGTCAGAACAGGAGATAGGATAAATGCGAGAGTGAAGTACATGACAGCTAAGAGTCCCTGTTCAATCGCTAGGAGGGAGACTCTGATCACTCGTCCTGCGTATTCAGCTTGCGTTACGATCGCATTTAAGATATCGTCCGATCCCTCTTCATCAAAATATGCAATTTCAGCTTCGAGAGCGTTATTGAACGCTGATTCCTGCAAGTATCGAACGTATCGCGTCTCGATCGCTGCGCGAAACCACCCCACAAAAAATGACATGATAAAGCGCAATGTCATCACGACAGCAACTCCGGCAACTAGATATCCTAGAGTGAATGGGACGTTGAGTGTCTGGTAAATTGTGAGGAAGATCATGAGGAGGCTGCTGCCCTCCTCTGCGGCTGAACCGTTCTGTGCAATATCTATAATAGGCATGATGAAACTCATCCCAAACCCCTCAAAAATTGCCGCGAAAACGCTCAAGAGGATTACTGCGCCGGCGAACTGGGGCTGGAACTTCGCAACGCGATACAACGCACGTAGTTTTTCGCGCCAAGTGAGGTCAATGTCTGGATCGTCTGTATTTGACATAGGTGAGAGCGAAAGACCGCCATGACCGAACGGTTCGATTATCGTGTGGTCAGATGCGGTGTTATAAAGTCTCGTCGTTATCGTGTCACTCAGAACTGTGAGTGATTCATCTCGAAGCAGGAATACTTAGCCGAGTCATGAGTCTCTGTCTAACTCGAGCTCACTCACATCGAGTTCACCAGCAAGATAGAACTCTCCTTTCGGACTAATTGGCTCTGGTGAATCGCTGTACGGCGTCGGCTTCAACCGTCAGAACTAGAAAGATGAAGCGGGAAACCGTCGATGTCCATGTCGAAAATTTCCCGCTTCACGAGCAAAGTCGTTCAGTTAGCTAAAAA
>NZ_JBLVOY010000010.1:0-59759 GCF_059162405.1 Natrinema sp. CRL1
GTAAGGGCTGGGAGTTGGATTCTCGCACCCGTGACGAACTGGAGGAGATTAACGAAGGCCAGGGTGGGGCGTCGCTCTACGCAAAGCGCACGGTCATCCTGAATAATCTCTACGGGGTAGATATTGATGAAGGAGCAGTGGAAATCTGTAAACTTCGTCTCTGGTTGTCGATGGTCGCGGATATCGAAGACGAACCGAACGAAGTGGAGCCGCTACCGAACATCGACTTCAACATCCGCCAAGGAAACTCTCTCATCGGCTTCACTGACTTGGTGGAAATTGCACGTGAAGAGGAAGGCGATGGTTCCTTAAGGAACTGGGGTGGGGGTGCTGGTACTGGAGTAAAAGAACTCTACGAGGACGTGATTGATGCAATTGAGCTGCATCAGAGCGCGAGAAGCGCGTCCGAGGCGACTAATGCCCGAAAACTTGCTGAAAGTCGTATCTCGTCGCATAGCGAGATACTTGACGAGAAGGTTTTGGAACAATTCCATTCGGCTGGTCGTGAAGATATGACTCCAGATGATGTGGAGGCTATCCACCCATTTCACTGGGTGTTGGAGTTCGCATCTGTCTACGACGATGGTGGATTTAATGTGGTTCTCGGAAATCCACCGTGGGATGTTCTCCGTACAAACCGGGATGATTACTTTTCGAAATACGATGAACAATTCCGTTTCAGAATGCCAGAAGAGAAGAACGAGGTAGAGGAACGCCTCCTTGAGGATGATGAGATCGCTGGAGGGTGGGAAGAGTACCAGATGGAAATGCAGACTCGGGCAGATTACTTCAATGACTCCGGGGTCTACACGATGCAATCCCCGACGATTGACGGGAAGAAAAACACCGCCGAGAATGAGCTTTCTGCTCTATTTTTGGAGCGCGTGTTCAACTTGGCGAGTAATTCCAGTTGGGTGTCGCTTATCCTTCCGAACGTGGTCTTTTCTGGAAGTTCTGGGAAGGACTTGAGATTACACCTCCTAGACAATACTACCGTCAATTCGATTGTGCACTTTGAGAACCATGGTATTTTTGAGCAGATTGATACACGATACCGATTTGGGTTGCTTACGTTCAAAAACTCCGGGACAACGGACTATCTCAAGGGAACATTCGATGAGCGGGATCTCAAAACCCTTACCGATATTAAGTCCAATATGGTAGAGATCCCACGCACTGTTCTCACACGGTATTCACCTAAGGCAGCGATGTTTCCACAGATATCTGCATCGGGTGACGATGCTGACGCCGAAATGCGAGTGAATGCTCTTGAGAAGATTCTCTCGCATCCACCAATTGAACAGCCGGTGGATAATACTTGGCGAGCGGTCACACACCGGGAACTCGATCGAACATATGATTCAGATCGGTTTGTGGAGGATCCTGATGTTGGGTCGTACCCGGTGTATGGTGGAAAGAACATCTACCAATTCGTATATGACAACGAGTTCTACGATGTTGCCCCTCCAGAGTTCTGGAGTGTGGAACCGGAGATTGACTCTGATTTGAGTGCAAAGCAACGGATTCGTGAAAAAGAGGTGCGAAATCTCAAGACTATACTGTATGAAGCGCTTGGCGGAACCGGTTCACAGAAAAGCTATGTGAACAATCTACTCAAGGAAAAACGGGGGGAACCATTATCGGAAGATGACGTACTGCTGGACTGCACCGAATACCGGATTGTGTTTCGGGACATCGCCGCAGCAACGAATGAACGGACCTTCATCGCAGCAGTCCTCCCGCCTGGAGTCGTATGTCACAATACGGTTCGATCAATCAGACCGTACACGCTGGACGTAACGGAATCCAATTTGGATGAGTATCCGCTCCGGAGTATCTACAAGCGGATGTTTTCTGATCGGGAGCTGTTCGTGGCGCTGGGGCTGTTGAACTCACTAGTATTTGATAGTCTTATGCGAACGAAAACAGATACGCACATTCTTGACTATAAATTCCGAGAGTCACAGCTTCCTCGGCTTACTGACGGAGACGACTGGTTCCACTATATCTCCGATAGGGCTGCTCGTCTGAACTGCTATGGGGAGGACTTCGCAGAAATGCGCGATCGGCTAGGCGGTGTTGAACCTGTTACCGACGACCACGAACGACAAAAACTCCAAGCTGAGATTGATGCCGCCGCTCTTCACGCATATGGTCTAAACAACCAAGAGGCCGAGTTTATTATCAATGATTTCCATCGTGTCTCTAATCCTCGTGTTATGACTCAGGAATACTTTGAATTAGTCCTCGAAAATTACGACCTGCTTGAACAAAACGGACCACTGCCATAGCACTACTGAACTGAGCTTCCCCGTATTGTTATCTCAATGATTGTTAGTGAATATCGTTTAGTGCTCGACGAGTCATCGCCCCATCTACGTTGAGATATTGGCGAGCTGTATCGATGTCTTCCCAACCGAACATTGCTCGGAGTGCTGCTAAGTCTAATCCTCTGCTGGCGTGATAGGAGGCGGCTGTCGCTCGAAGGCCATGTAGAGACGTTGTATTTCTGGAAAGCCGGGGTGCGAGATCAAGAGCAGTATTCAGTCTTCGTTGTAAGGTTGAGAATGAGTATGGCCAGCCACTGTGTTCCGTAATTAGAAGATCAATCGCAACTCGAACCCGATACGAGAAATGGAATGGCACTGTTCGAGCAGCCGCTTCCGTTTTTGGAAGCCAATACAGATCCGCAAAATCGTTAAATTCACTCTCTGGGTTATGCCGTAAGCGCTGTTCGATTGCTTGACGACAATAGCCGCAGAGATCACCGTCACGTCCTTTTGTACATGCGTGGTGTTCAGGGATTCGAATCATCTGTCGCTCTTGGTCGATCCACGATGCGCTCAGATGTGTTGTCTCTCCAGGTCTCAGTCCGAGCCGACCTCCGATTAGAATAGCAGCCCGTGATTCGAGTCGTTGAGTAGGGTCGTCAATACGTCCTGCGCCTTCCAGCAGTAATTCAAACTCGCGTTCACTAAGCGACTTCTCTCGTGTTGGTGCCATCTAGATAGGAAAACGACTGTGAAATTGTTTAGAAGGCGAGCAAACGAAATCCTGATACGGACTATCTTGTATATACTTCACCTGTTCACAAACTCATCTAACAAAGATTTAACCGACATCGCTGACCTTCTCCGTGTGTGCCATTTCCTCGCGCCAAATCGCCACTCCAACTCTACGACGAAGTCGAATCGTACGACCGGGTGATCACCCCGGACGGACCGCTTGCGAGTGCCCTCAATCGCCAACTCGATCGTTCGCATCTTGGTCCGTTCGCGATCCCACCACGCCGACTTGCAGTCGGTCGACGTCAAGAGTCCGAGGACCGTCTCGCCTTCCTCGGCATGCTTGATCACAAGGACTTCTCCTGGAAGCGCTGTGCATACGCGGTTGGGAATATCCTCCAGTGTTGGGAACACCGAGGGTTACACGACGCCATCTTCGAGTACGACGGCTACGTCGACGACGCCACCGAACGAGCTGTGGAGCGAATCGCGGAACTCGAGACCGCCTCGATGAAACTCACGAACGAGACCATCGATCCGGATCTCGACGTGGTCGTCGTTGAGCCGGCGATGCTCACCCAACTCGAACGAGCGTATCTGCCCGTCGAGTACGACACGGTCGACCTTTTCACTGATACGGAGCTCGAGCTCCCGCCGTTCCGTATACACGATTCGCCGACGGAGATCGTAGAGACCGTCGTCGATTCCGTGGATGACGAGAACGCTGATAACGTCGGGATTGTTCTCGACCAGGAAAGCGAGTACTCACCGCTTATTGAGTCCGCCCTCGAAGCGGCCGATATCCCGTTTTTCGGCGGGCCGGGTTTCACAGATCGCAGCGAACATCGCTTGTTCCTCCACCTCCTCCGGACCGCCCACCGGGGGACTGATACCCGAATAAGCGAGATCCGGTCGCTATTGACGGTCTTCGATTGTGACGTCGATGACGCTGACACAGACAAGCGACTGCACGAGCTTGACGATGGAGATCTCAAGTGGCTGATCGAGTTCTGTCATGATGTCCAAGAGTACACGTTCTCGGACGCCCTTTCAGTGTTTGAACGCCACGCCGACGACACGCTTGACGTCTTCCGCGAGGAACTGGAGACACTCACTATTGCCGACGAATCCGTTACGGAAGCACGCCTCGATGATTTGTCGTTCTATCTCCAGACCTACGAGGTGCCGGTCGACCGAGAGAACGAGGGCGTCCTGCTCGCCGACGCAAAATCGGCGTCGTACGTGGGTCGTGAGGTTGTTTTCTACCTGGGGCTCGACGACCGCTGGACCCACTCGGCACCACGTCGTCCGTGGGTCGACCAGGACGCCCAGTTCACACGGAACCTCAAGAGCTTCCAGCTGCTGTTACAGAGCGGCAGCCAGCAACACTATCTCGTCCAAGACGCGACCGGCGGGTCATCCGTTACGCCGTGCCTGTACTTCGAAGAGCTCCTCGAACCGGAGTACGACCGTTTCTCCGATCTGCGTTCGACAAGTCATCAGATCCAAACCGCAGCACGAGCTGGTGACGGATTCGAGAACGAATCCGTCGGCGTGACTTCTAACCCGGTCGAGACGATCAGCAAGTCGAGTCTCAACACCTACGTGAACTCCCCACGGGACTATTACTTCAGCCGGATCGTCGACGGTCCGGAGAAGGCGTATCTCACTGAGGGCAACCTGCTCCACGACTTCGCGGAGTTCTACGTCAACCATCCGGATGCGGTTGACGAAGAGACACTATCGGAGGTCGTCGAGCTCATGCTCGAGGAAGTCCGTCCGCTGGTTCGCTCCGTCGACGAACGGACCCGGCGCACTGAATATCGTGCGAGCCTCGAAACGATCGTCTCATATCTTGACGCGAACCAGCCGACTGAGGGCGCGTTTCTGACGCCGTCCAGTGGGGGTGACAATGCCGTCGCCGCTCACTTCGGTCGGAATGTCGACTCCTCCGTGACTGAACGCCGGTTTACTGACGAGGAACTGGGTATCAACGGAATGACCGACCTCGTTCAGTCGCAGCGAGAACTGCTCGACTACAAGAGCGGCAGCGAGAGCAGCGCCACCTCAATTGTCAAACACGCCGCGATCGACGAGCCGACAGATGAGCCTGACTTTCAGGCGTTGCTTTATCTCACCTATTGGCGATCACAGACGCCGGGTGAGAAACTCTCGTTCACGTTCTTCTACGTCACTGAACTCGTCGACGACGTGATCGCTGGCGACACCGATGTCGACGACGCACTGACGACTGTAACATACTACCCTGAATCGCTCACCGAGCACGTGCAACGTGAGGAGTTCTTCGAGTATCTCCGTAAGGAGGGGGCACAGAAGTGCCAGAAGATCCTCTCGAAGATTGACTATCAGACATACGACGCGCTCTTCGACGCTGCGCCGCTCGTCGAGACGACCGACAGCGACGAACTCATCGAGTCCGAGTTCGGACAGACGATGATCAATCGGCTCGAAGCGGAGATTGGCAAGTACAAGTACGTGACAACAGGGAGTAAGCAGGTGATGCGAGCAATCGTTGACCGGCAGAAGGGTGCATTCTTCAAACGTGATCTCGATGCGTTCGAATCTTTTGTCGACGAGCGACTGGTGGAACTCAATCGGCGCCGCACTGGCGACGAGGCGTTCCCAATCGAGGGGCTCACCGGCGAGCCAAACTACCGATGGGTTGACAACCGAGATCTCCTCCTGGAGGGTGAACAATGAGCGGCGTCGACCTGAACCCGGAGCAACGCGAACTCATCGAGGCGATTGACGGGCTCTATCTCGTCGATGCGGGTGCTGGCACCGGGAAGACGTTCACAGTTACCCGGCGATACGCCAATATCGTGGCCCAAGATGGCGTTGATCCCGAAGACGTGCTGTTGATGACCTTTACGAACAACGCGGCCGAGGAGATGCGAGAACGAATTGTGCGTCACAGTGAGTACGGGATGCGGGAACTCGCGAACGCGCCGATCCAGACGTTCCACTCACTGTCACACGACCTGCTCGACGAATACGGACACGATGCACCGACATTCCTTGGGATTGATGAGACAATCACTGGCTCGACACGGATTATCGAGGACGAAATCATCGAACAGGCGCTGTTTCGTGAGTTCATCGGCCAGTTCATCGACAATCACCCGGAGTATGACGAGTTCTTCACGGCACTATCGGAGACATCTGAGCTGCTCGACCTGATCAAGGAGCTGTCCGCAAAGGGTGTGTTCCCCACTGCGGATGGCTGGTACCGGAACGGCGAGTCACATCTCGACGGGAACTTCGAGGCGTTCGAGACGCTGTTCACTGACCGGAATGAACCACGGAACGGCGGGAGCAAGCAATCGAAGCTTCGAAAGAAGCTCTATCAGTATGGTGAAGACAAGACGTACCTCCCGGAGGCGCCCACAAAGTGGGACATCCGCGGCGATGGCAAGCAAGTCCCGGCAAATCTCACTGAACGCGTCTTTGAGGAGGATAGAACGGCACTCAAGCGGTTCGTCCACGACGTATATCACGCCTATCTCGAGTTCGCGCTCCGGCGGAACTACCTGAACTTCGGGTTCCTCCAGCTGTTCGCGTTCGTCCTTCTGTGTGAAGATAACGACCTCCGAGAACAGCTGGGGTACGAGTACGTGATGGTCGACGAGTTCCAAGATTCCAGTGAGATCCAGTTCAAACTCACGCTGCTGCTCGCTGGCACGAACAACATCTGCGTGGTTGGCGACTGGAAACAGAGCATCTACAGTTTCCAGTACGCGGATGTCGACAACATCCGCGAGTTCGACGATCGGCTCGAACGATTTGCCACGGAGCTGAATCGGGACGCAGATCGAGTCACGTTTCCGACGACGCCGATCAACGACAAGCAACTGACGCGGAATTACCGATCGACGCAGTCCATCTTGGACTTCTCTACCCACGCGCTGACTGCCCGTGCGACAAAGAACGAATCGCTGGATACAGAGGCTATCTCCGAGCAGGTTACACCACTGACTGCCGATACAGACCGAGACGATAGCTACATCGAGGCGCTCACGAGTGAGGACGAACACGAGGCCATTCTCGCGAAGATCGACGCGATCGTCGACAACGACGCCTACGCCGTCGAAGGTGATGACGGTACGTATCGCGCTCCGGAGTACGGCGACATCGCCGTGTTGACGCGAACCCGCGATTTCGGCCGGGATCTGCTCGATACAGCGAGTAAGTTCCGTCTGCCGATGGCCTACGAGGGTGGGATCGAGGTCTTCCGGACCGACGCCGCGAAGCTGGTGTTAGCGTGGTTGCGTATCCTCGAACGCGACGCCAAACGCGGGTGGGCGCTGGTCCTCGAAGAGGCTGGCTACACGATCGACGAGGCGAAGGCGATCATCGAGCGTGAGGCGTACCCCGAAGCCATGGTCGCCTTCCGAGAGGATCTCCGAGAGATGGAGACGTTCGGCGGCGTCGCCCGGCGCGTGTTCGAACAGTACGGCCGTTCCGGGCCGACCGCAGACGTCGTTCTCGACACTATCCAGTCGGTTCACGGGACGACGACGTTCACCCGTGGAGAGCTGATCCGATTCATCGAGGAGGCGATTGCTGATGGGAGCACACACGACGTCGACGCCGGGGCTGGGACGAATGCGGTGACTGTCCAGACGATCCACGCAACGAAGGGCCTCGAATACCCGATCGTCATTCTGGCGAATATGAACGCCAACAAGTTCCCGTCTTCCGGTGGCAGCGGGAGCGATATCGCGTATACCGATCCGATTGGTCTCCGACAGCGGAAGGTGTACTCAGAGGAGGCACACGATGTCCCCCATGTCTACGACAGCTGGAAGACAGAGGTTCTCAATCGCTGCCTCCCTCAGAACTACGATGAGGAACGTCGTCTCCTCTATGTGGCTGTTACGCGTGCTGAGAGTCACCTCGTTTTGACCGGTGGCGCTGACCCGAATTCGTTCCTCAATGCACTCCCCGTTGCTGTCGAAGAAGTCGATCCCGATTTGTCTGCGTTCAATCCGGAAGACGGCGAGTATTCACCGTATTCGGTCGACATTCCCGAGCCTGATGGCCCGGCGAACTACTCACCGCACACCTTCATCGATGACGCCGTCTTCGAAGGGAATACCGGCGGCCGGGGAATGGAGTTCGGGTCAGACGTCCACGAGTTTGCGGAACGGTATGTTCTCGGTGAGGCAGTCGAAACCGGCAATAACCCTGACAAGGAGCACGTGAAGGCGTTACTCGACTCACTCGATGGTGAGGCGAGAGCCGAGATCGATGCGTTCCTTCCTCTTACCGTCGACGGCGAGAAGGTAACGATCGGCGGCATTATCGATTTGCTCCACGTGACAGCTGACCGTGTTGAGATCATTGACTACAAAACCGATCTCACAACGCACGCAGAAGATGAATACCGGAAACAGCTCAGTATCTACTACCATGTCGTCGCCGACCAATATCCCGATCGGTCGGTCACTGCGTCTATCTTCTACACCGATGATGGCACTCAGCACAATATTACTCCTCTCGATAAGGCAGCTCTTCGAGAGCTTGTGCTAACACATAGTGTTTAAATTACTTGCCTCGTGGGTACTGAGCACTAGACACTCAATGGTCGAAATTCCCAACTCCCTTCGCTCTCTGTTCAGTGCTCCAATTAAAGAGCAGGATGGGACGTACATAGTGGAAGTTCCCTCGAGGGAAGTAGATCGTGAAGCGTTGTCAGCTGACGAAACGTATCGCGTAGCGATTCTGGAATCTCCTGTTTCGACGGAGTCGTCAGCACAACAGGAGTCACAGAGAGCCCCTTCTCGTGAGACTGCGAGCCCTTCTCCCTCCGGACCCCCCGTTGAGGAAGGCGAAGTACGTGATGTGACCATCGAGACAGTCGGCGATCAGGGCGATGGTATCGCAAAAGTCGAACGTGGTTACGTCGTGATCGTCCCCGAAGCTCAACCCGGTGACGAGCCAACCATCGAAATCGAACAAGTTCAAGAGAATGTTGCGTTTGCGAGCATCGCCGATAGCGATCCGCAGACGGTCTAACTGTTCTCGCTGAGCCAGCTTTTCTTCTCGGTAAACCATCGGTGTGAGAAGGCTCCGTTCGAGTTAGTCTGTTGAGGCGGTTCTGAAAGATACGTCTTCTCCACCGTTCGTGATGGCACAACCTTCCAAGACCGAAATTCATTCTATGACAAAGGAACCAATTGAGGTACTCGACTGCCTGGCCGACCAGGTTGCCGATGAGTTCGAGGCGTATAGACAGCCGGACGATTTCAAGGATGTCTCACTCGTGATTGAGAACAGTGACGCGGAGCATCCGACGTTGATCGTCCACGTCGACAGAGAGGATGCAGAATGACGATGGAGGCGCACCCGTAGGCGTGTGCTTGAACAGCGGGACACTGAACGTGAATGGAGGCTATCCTCCTGCCGAAGATTCGGCCAGAACGGGAGTCCACGCTGAAAGCCCACGGCTTTAGCCGTAGGTTAGCTTACGTCTGTGCCCGTTCACTCTCTTGATACGTGACGCCGAGGTCAAGGTCTTCATACATCCGGTTGAGCATCGCTAGCGCCGACTGGAACTGGGCGTAGTTCTCACGCATATACTCGATCGTCTCAGCTCTCGGGATCACCGGGTACCCTTCGACATGATTGACGTCGAGTGACGGGCGTGGCTCAAGGACGATCTGTAGCGGTCCATCCAACTCGTCTCGGGGCTGTCGCTCGAATGCGGTCGGGAGATCGAACGACTCGAAAAATGCCTCCCAGGCGTCGACGTCTTGCTCACGAATAGCGAGGAACAGCGGATAGTCGTTGGGCTCGCGACCGACTTGGTAGCCGCCCTGGGTCCATACGTAGACGGCGTCGATCCGCGTGAAGGCGAACGGCCAGTCACTAAACTGTGGGAGGACGTACGCCTCCTCGATCGAAGGCGGATTGACGCCGGCGCTGGCAGCGACGAGCTCGCGTGCGGCGTCTCTCACACGTTCGTCGACGACGGAGAGGCCGTCATCATAGCTGACGTAGCCTGCGTCTTCAAGACGGTTCACGGCCTGCCTCACCGTCTCGTACGGCGTGTGAAGGTGTTGTGCGACACGGCGGATGGAGTCACCACTCTCGATGGCGAGGATGACCTGCGCCGCCGTTTCATCGAGTACCTCGTACATCTGTCAGTTACCAATATTCCGGGAACAGTAAAAAGCCTTACTAGGTGTCTGTTGGACACTGTCTAATTGAGCACCTCCTCGGCTGGTTTTCACCCATTCAGCGCCTGATTCAGTCAATTATGGCGCCTTCCCACGTGCTTCCGAACCACTATCGCCGGCCTTTGACCGGCAATATACCATCTCTACTGGGGCGGCCTTTCCGCCGCCTGTGACTTCTCTTTGACCTCGAGTCCCTACTCTATTTGAATCATCTACTACCGAAATTTCCAGATAACTCTCTCTACTATCTATAATAGGTACAATAGGTGAGGTATCTAACTCAGCTACCTATAATAGGTAAAATAGGTAGAATAGCTGCCCCACTCATTAGCAATAGGTGTAAAAGGTGGAGTAGCTGTCTTAACCAGCTCTAATAGGTGCAATAGGTAAAATAGCTATCTCAACTACTTTATCTGAGGTACCTATTATAGCTATAAGAGGTAGCATTAAGTGACTATGTCTAAATATACTATCTGTCCGCTGGTACGGCCGTTCATGGTACAATAGGTACCTATCAATACTTGCAGCGGGCGGAGTCACACAATATGGACGCGACAACCGACCCACGTGCAGTGAGCATCGTTATTCTCAAAGGCGGCGTCGGAAAGAGCACAACCTCGATGAATCTCGCTCGGCAGCTCGCCGAGCACGGACGCGTTCTGTTCGCAGATCTCGACCCGAACGGCCACGCGACAAACGGACTTGGCTTCGAAGACGCCTATCAGGGCGATGTAAATCTCGGCGACGTAATCCTCGAAGGGACGGCGACGCCACAGGATTTGATCGAGCCGACGGAGTACGGCTTCGATCTCCTTCCATCATCGAATACGCTTGAGGATGTTGAGAAAGACCTCGCCGGAGCGATGCAGGGATCGGCCCGAGTCAAATCGAAGATTGTCGACCCGCTACTCGGTGACGAATACGATTACGTCGTTTTTGACTGTCCAGCGTATCCCGGTATGCTGAACAACAACGCACTGGTCGCGACGGGTAACGTCATTATCCCGATCGAACCGGGATCGAGTGCGATCGGGGGCTACAAGCGAACGATGGAACGGCTCATCGAACCCGCACGGGAGTACATCGATGTGGACGTACTCGCGATCGTCCCAAACAAACTCGAGGATCGGATCGACCAACAGACCGAGGACCGAGAGCTACTCGAGAACCTAAACACGGCCAGCTACGAGGTCAATCCCGGCCAGCCACTGCGAGAGGCGGTGCCGAATTTCGCCCGAATCACAGCCGATGAATTCGAACAAATCGATGCCGGGGAGATCACGCCACCGAAGCCCGGCATTCGAGCACGGGCAGCACTTTCGCGCTCGTTAAGCGAGAATATGCCCCTACAGGATTACAGGCCAGAGAGTGACCAAATCGAACACTACGAAGAACTCGCCGGAATCGTTGCGAACGGAGGCATCGACCGATGAGTAACCCGTTCGATGACCTCCAAAACGACGACCAAGATGATACTGACGAGTCAGAAACCGAGGAGACGCCAAGCAACGGACAGGGAGACGCACAAACCTCGCCTACGAGCGAGGATGCGGTTGCGCCAGAGCCCGATCCAGAACCGACTCGAGAGACGCCCGAACAGCCGACCGACGAGACAGATCCGGCCGACGCTGGCCCGGCATTCGAATACAGCGAGGTACGGCAGAAACCCCTGTACGCTCGTGGCTCGACGTGGGACGAATTCGAGAAAAACTTCCGGACCACGATCGCTCCGAAGCTTGCGGAAGCCGACGTAGTCGACGAGGAAACCCGGGAGCTACACGACGCGCTTGTCCAACTCGGAAACGAACAACCCGAGCGCGTCGCAGAGATCATGCTCGAGACACGCCGCCAGTCCTAGCCGACCCCACCCTGAACAACGACAGTAGTTGAGACTGGTCGTCCCAATACATATTGTATGAGGTATCTGAAGACCACTGGGCGAGTGGTCGTCAGATGATCGTGAGGGCCACCGATCGGGCCCCGGTCTGTGTCGCGATTGCTCGGCGCGGACTCCGCCAGTTACGACGGCGTCGGCAAATCCTGTTGTAGACTCTCGTACCGGACTGGATCGAGCATCGCGACGTACGTTGCTCTCTTGTAGGCGACGATCCAGTGACCTTCGCTATCGGTACTCGCGAGCGGTTCGTGCTCGAAGAGCGTTTGGGCCACGCCTTCGAACGCCTCATCGTCGGTCGAGGATGCATAGTAGCCGCCCTCGGCGACCGCCTCGTCGATGACATCTCGTTCGTCATTGGAGAGTCCAGTGGCGGAAAACCGATACCGTGATTTGAGGGTCTCGGCGTACTGCTCATCACTCCCGAGCAGTTCGGCCAAGGTATACTCGTAAGTCGTCACCGTCGTCTTGATCGGTTCAACCTCGACGCCCATCCGTTCGCCGTCGACCAGGAGGACATCGAATGCCGGTTCAGGGACGAGGACCGAGGTCGCCTGTTCGTCCTCAGTGTAGGTTCGCTCGCCGCTGACGGCGTCGACGCCGGACCGCCGATTCGACAGAGCCGACTTGATCCACTCGACATCGGTGGGCGGAAGGGTGTCGAACGACCGTTCGGCCCCCTCGGTCGCGACATCGAAATCGAGCAGGAGGTGATAATTATTGCGCGTTTCGGTGGTTAGTTCGGCTCGGTCGAGTGCGACCACCTCGTCTTCGAAGCGAATCGGGTACGTAACGTGGAGCGGCGGATGCTCGTCCGACGCAGTTGCCGATCCAGTTTCGAGGACCTCAGCGACGAGTTCGCGGCTCACTTCCTCTTCGACGAGTACGGTCTCGATCCGTTCTTCGCGTGCGACCGACGGATCAAGGACGGTGACGGAAGTCAGCGCCCGGAGTTCAAATTCGATGGCGAGTCGTGGCAAGTGACGCTCTCCTATCGAGACTCCGGCCTCGAGCATCCCGGCGAGAATTCCCGACTGGCAACGACTTCCGACTCGCGGAGATGCGTGAGTTCGATCTCAGTGTCGAGAGCGGCGAAGATATCGTCGGCGAGCGGTCGTTCCACGCTCATATCGCTCCGCGATGGCAGGGAATGAGAAGCGAGGGCGGTAACGAAATCAGCGTCCCCGACGATCTCTACGAAGGAGTGAATCTCCACGTCCAGGGCTCGAATATCGAATTCGATCGGTATCATCCACTTATCCAGCATGCGGCGCGCGCGGTCGGAATCAACAGCCAGTACTTCGATGAACTACATGACTTTTCGACGATCCTCGATGCTGAGCGATACGTGCGCGTCGACAAGAACGAGAGTGACCCAGTGCATGCGCGGGACGGTCCGATAGCCCAACTGGGGCACCTGCTCGAGAACGACCGTACAGGGCGACGCAAACTCGTTCAGTACGACAGCGATGAACACCGCTCGAGATCGCCCCGGATACTATCACACGGCGACTCTCGGCCCACGGCGTGTCCGTGAGGCGTTTCCATCGCACGAGCTACCGAAGGAGGTGAAGCACTACTACACGCAGCAGGCGGTGAGCCTAGACAATAATCGCTCGATCGCGCATCCGAAAGTCGGTGTGTCCTACCAACGATCGTTCTGGAAGGAGCAACTCGATGCCTCCCCGACCGATCTCGAACGTCTCAATCGTGAACTCGAGGAGACGCTTCTCAGCGTTCTCGCGGAAGCGGGTCTTCCGCTTCGATCAGGGGTCAGAACCTACGTCGAAGATGCCTATTTCTCTGCCGAGGACTCCGACCGAGATCGGGACATCCTCGAGTTGGATTTCACCCAGATCAAGCACCGGCAAGAGTCGGTCGTCATCAAACACCTCGCGGACGGGATCGCCCCGACAGCGTGGGAATCCCTCGAGGTTCTCGTCACGGACGGTGGCGAGGTGAGTCCACAGGATATCGCTGACGAGACGGGCCGCCATCCAGGGAGTGTCCGTAGGGCCCTAAACAGAATTCCGGAGCTGGTCGAGCGGGAGTATGGACGGGTCTCTCTTCGATCAAAGTACATCGCAGATCTCGTCCACGACGCAGTGAAAGAAGCCAAGGAAGCGACGAGACGAGCTGCGGAAGCCGGTGCCAAGGCGATCGAAGCGGCCGAACGCGGACTCGATCAATCGACGAGCGCGTTCATCGCATGGGCTGCAAAACACGATATCGATGTCAGAGATCGGGATGGGGAAGAACTTCGGCTGGAGTTCGGTGTCGTAGACGATATCAAGCGAAAGATCCGGGAAGGTTACGAGCTATGGACTGCTGCCGATATGCCCGAAGATCGGTACCGGATGGCCAAGATCCAATACGAGAAAGAGATCGACTCTGGCCTCCGGTCGATCGATAAGACCGAGACGAAATCCTTTGCCTCAGTAGCGTGGCATCACCTTGGCTGAACCCGCCTCGGTAGTGGCAACACTATCTAGCGCGGCGATTTCGCAGCAAAATCTGCTTCTTTCTGCATAGCTCGGTGTTCCACCCCCAGGGGTACGGCACGGGGAGGCAGGAATGTGTTTTGCTGAAGTCCCCCTTAGGGAACGTCTAAGAAGGAATAGAACACCGTCAACCGGAATTTGAATAACTCTCTATACTGCACGTCGAGCTAAACTTCCTGCTCTAAATTACCAAGATCCGGTGAAGTGACTCACTCAAGTGGTTCTGGTTTTTGATGTGGGTTTCCAGCGATATGTCCCCATTCGATATCGCATCCTGAGCAATCTGTTGAAACCGTTTTAGACCAAGTTTCAGTAGGTTCTTCAAAAGTATAGGTATGACTAACTTCTGCCTCACAACATGGACAAATAAATTTTGCTTTGGCCTCTATTTCGTATTCCTCTGTATCCTCAGACGGACGCTCCGAGGTTGCCTCCATTCGGATCGCAGCTTCGTCTTCGTCGTATTCATGAGGCCACCATGGTTCTTCTTCATCAACTTCGACACCAATTTGTCTCTTTACCTCTCTTCTCAGATCTTCGTGGGAATCAATGAGGGTAACTAGCGTTAATCCGTGGTCAGTGAGCTTGATATAGTCTTCCTTGTCTCCTAGAATAACTGTATCTGTACTACCCTGTAAGTCTCGAATCTGAACACGACGCAGGCGCTTATACCCTACCCGGATTTCACTTTCATCGGGGATTTCAATATCGTGGCTTTTAGCATAGGATTGGATCTTCCCGGGAAAATTATTATAGTTCCGGGCCATATTCTTTCCAGCCATCCTCCCAGACGACATGACTAATAGCCAGAGAGTGGCTTCACGGCCAAGACGATCCGTGATTTGGAGTACTTGTTCGTTATTCCACGACACAGAAGGAATTCACACTTAATGAATAAAAATACAGGGGGTGGGATAGTCTGGAGATCAACACAAGGCTTAACTTCCACAGTTGCTTCTCACTATAATGAGACCATGGGACGGACTAGTCCGGCAGAAGCAATGGAACGTATCGCCTGGCATCTAAATTACTGCTCGGATGAGACAGTCCCAATAAACAAGATCGCAGAGGAAACGGGCCTTTCGTGGGCGACAGTTCGGAAGTATGCGCAGGCAATTGAGAGCCAACAGAAAATCGCGCCGAGGATCGAAATCGGCGACAAAGGGATTACTGTTGGAAGGAAATCGTCTGTGGTCACCCGTCTATTTACAAGTACCACCAGAGCAATCGCTGTCTATCTACTCAACAATGCGGAACTGGAAGGTGGAGCTACCCAACCACTAAGTCTTGATGAACATTCGGAAGTCCTTGAGCACCACACAGAAGCTGTGGAGAAAATGGAAGCATTGGGATGGATAGAACTCCTCGAGGGGGAAATTCGGTTAACGCCACTTGGTATCCAGATAGCCGGGAGCGAACGGTCAAAGGTGAAGAACATGGAACGAAATCCTCGCCACGACATCCCCCCAGTCTGGAAGAACCAAGGTATGCACTCTGCGGAATTCAGCGGAAACACCATTAAGTTCAACGAGGAGCAAGAAGATGCCTCGAATACCTTCGAGGAGGACGACGAAACAAGCCATTCGATCGATCCAACAACTGCCGCAATGGCGTGATTTGAATGCCTAACTCAGAAGAATTTGACGAAGCGTTAGATACGCTCGCGGAGTATGTCCATGCAATCGGGGATGAGATCAGCGAAGAAAGTGTCGGATCTCTAACTGTGGAGGTTCGGGGGGAGGAATATGACCTTACCGGACACACTTGTATTGGGGAAGAAGATAGCGTTTACATGGTGGCCGGACATCCTGATCTGGAATTCTTCTACGTTGTCTATGCATTGTCAGTGACAGGGAATGTTGCTAACCAGCTAGATGAGGTGATTGTTGATGGGTTAGTCGAAAACAAAGACGATCTCGATGACGCAGAACGTAGAAAAAGGGCAGCAAAGATGCTTCTTGAACGTCTTCCAAGGAGCGATATGGACGCGCTCAAAACATATACGTTCATGTTCTTGTCTTCTGGGCATAATAACACCCTTCTCCACAGTGATGAAAATGGTGTATTTGAATATTATACTGTAGAAAACCAAATATTCCCATATGAAGATGCTTTTGGTATCCGAGAATTCCAAGATGCTGTTCAGTCAACAGTAACTGGTGGGAGAAGAGGAAGCCATCTTCTCCGGCGGACATTATTCATAGATAAAGATGAGAGTGATCCAAGTGAATCTGAGATCAGTCTGAATTTCGGTTGGTGATTTTATTTCTACACATTCTGTCGAGTTGAGCCGTCCTTCAGAGTAGCGATTCAGAATGCCGACTCTAAGATTCGAATGAGCAATTCATAATCCAACTCGAGCTGTAGGACCTCACCAAACTACTGCTATTCAATAGAAAAACCAATCCGACATTCAATTCAGTTGTTGACCCGAAATCTTCTATTCTGGTTTATTATGTCCGGTTTGCCTGCATTCCGGATAGAATCTGCCGGAATCTCTCTCATTCAGGATACTCAGGTGGGAGAATCAAATTGATTCTGTCCGACTTTCTCCGAGTTCTCGGACACTGCTTGTCTGACCTTCCCCGAATTCTCGGACACACCTTGATAGAGAGAATGTATCTTACACTTATCGATGCTTCTGAAGTTGAAATAAGTGGATGTCGGATAACTGCTTTTAACACCGACATTTCGCCTGATGAATGACAAGGATATGAACAGGGGGCGTGGACGAGGACATGAACGACATATCGTCTCCACAACTGTTAGGTCATCCACCTACCCAAGGACAGATAATGACGAACACAGTGCTTGAAGCTGCACTTCAGGGAATCGGTGATGGTGCACGGCTCGAACAACTATCTTCAGATCTTCTTCGACGTGAAGGATATGACGTGGACCCTACTGGAACACGAGGTCCCGATGGTGGCCGTGACTCCCTACTATACCGAGACAGCGAGAACGGGATTCTTCACTGCAGTATCAGTGCTAACTGGGAGTCGAAGATAAAGAGTGACGCTGAGAAAGTCTCAAATCACGAGGATTCATATGACTTCTTCATCTTCGCCACAAACCAAAATCCCGCAGCGATAAAACGAGATCGGGTTGAGCGGGAACTTGAAGAGGAATACGGATGGCAAGTCCGTATATGGGACTTCGAACGCCTCCGAAACAGGTTAATGGGGGATAACGAAAACCACGACCTTGCCATCGAACATCTTAGTGTTACCCCTGGTAAAGCGTTCGAGGATGTCTCTGAGAACGTTGACGAACTGTATTCTACGTTCATTGAACGACTTCACAACAGAGAATCACCAGTTGGCCCAATACAGGAAGATGGGCCTATCGTTGCAGTTCATCTCATCCCTATCGAGGCAGTAGATGACAGCCACGACAGAATTGCAATGGATCTTCCCGACCCACCAGCATTCGACTCCCGACACTCAATCACTGAACGCATTGGCCGGGTCGCAGTAACGGGTAATCAACATGGTATTGAAGGAGACTCATACCGCCAGTACGCCGCATTCCACTCAGATGGATGGATGGAAGCAGTAAGCACCCGGATGGACTTCTACCGGAGTGACATTCCTCAAATCAAGTACGGCTTCGATGTGGCTGTCGTCGAGTTTGTTGAGAAGACGTTAGACTGTTACGAGGAAGCAGAAATTGCACCGCCGTTCTATTGCTATATTACTTTAATTGACGCTGAGGAATATACAATGGGGAAACCACAGTCAGTGTGGGGTCCTAATAACCGCCGGACACTAGGAACTGAGGAGTTCTCTCTGAGTCGCGTCACTCTGAACGGCTACGATGTTGATATTCCATCCGAACTTCGAAAGGCTTTCTACCTGCTCTGGAACCGGTGTGGTTGGCAAACCGGGTCACTCCACTACAATCAAGATACAAACGATGAAACAGGAGAAGTTGAGTACGAGTGGGAACCTTACAGAACACGTTAGAATTCTATGAATGCGGACTGGAACTCGGAATCAAACATTTTTCCATGGCATGACCCTCGCATCGCCACGCTTCTTGTGAACCGGGTCAGGTTCAAAGCAATGTTCAGCTTGTGGCTGTAGTTACTCTCCTCGAGCGCGAAGGCCGACTGACGTATCGGTGAACCATCTCGGCGCTTGGTCCCGAGGCGCTCGTTTTGCTTTTTTGTAACAGTAGTAGGTGATACGACTTAATTATCCAGAGTAGGGTTGGAAACCCGCGTTCAGTATAGGCGAAGGCGTTACCGGAGCAGCTGCCCATCTCGTGGATAGGAGTCAGAAACGACCTGCTGGATATAGAGGGTGAGCCTTGTTTAGACGCTCCCGGATGAGCGGGCCTGAAGTTGTTTTGACTGAATAGAATTCGGTGGTAAGCACCTCACAGTACGGTTCCATACTTTGAGAACGAAGCGTTAGCGCCGATCTCGGTCGCGTCTAAACAAGACCTAGAGGGTGTATTCAGCACGGTTACTGAAGGTCCAGAAGTTGTTCGAGGAGCCTAATGCAGTAGATCACGGCAGCGTCGGACGCCCAGTTCACCTCATTGAAGATAGTGTGGACAAGTTGCCGTTCCTTCTCTATCTCCGAGACTGGACGTCGCTTGATGTACCAGACGCCATCAAGCGGCGTGTAACCGGGAAGATCGGGCGAAATCTTCGGAACCTGGTAGGCCGGTGCCTCCTCCATTTCGAACTCGCCCATGTTCTCTGTTTCCCGTGTCGTCGTGATCTCTTCTCTCCGCCGGACCTCGTCGATCCGATCGTACAGGTCGAGAATGTAATCTTCCCTGCTGCCGTTGAACATGACGATGCTCTCGGCGTTGTGAAACTGCAGCAGGTTCAGATTGTCGATAACTTTATCGTTTTTGATTAGGACCTGTCTCTTGGAGTTCTGGTCGAACCGATAGACATCTGGGTCGTAGAGGAGCAAGATACGGTGCTGGTCAACCGGGCAGTAGATTTGTAGACCACGGTTTCCCATGCCTGCAGGAACCAGGCCGAGTTGGTGTTTGTACTGTGGGATGTCGAGGACCATTGGGGCGTCTGAGACGATGAACTCCTGATCGGTGACGTTACACAGCATCACTCCGTCGAGATCTTTGATTCCGATGTAACCGAAGATGCCCTGGGCAATGAGGAAGTGATGTACACCGAGGAGATGGGCTTCAACCAGTTTCTCCATCTTTTCTCGTTCATCGAAGTCGTCTTTCCACTCTATCTTGTCTTCGTACCTGTCGGCGTTCATATCGTCTTCGACGGCTTCTTTCAGGAAGTCGTAGCCCTGTTCGATGTCCTTCTTTGTCGCCCGGCTTCTGGTGCGTTGGGTGGTAATGAAAGAGAGCAGGAGTTCGATACGCTGCTGGGAGAGACCGGTCAAGTAGTCTCCGTTACGGAGTTCTCTGAATGGGTGGGCGTGGTAGCCGTCAAGTTTCGCTATAGTAGACGTTAGAAATAATTGCTCACTTTGGGAATGGAGAGTTGATCAAGAGCAGTATCGATCGCTGTTGTGAGCTCAGCAAGCGAGTCGAAGAATCGGTTGCTAAGTGCTGATTGTAGTTGTCTCCAGCACTCCTCAACGGGATTGAGTTCTGGCGAGTACGCCGGCAACGTTACGAAG
Source organism: Natrinema sp. CRL1 (assembly GCF_059162405.1). Classification (NCBI taxonomy): domain Archaea; kingdom Methanobacteriati; phylum Methanobacteriota; class Halobacteria; order Halobacteriales; family Natrialbaceae; genus Natrinema; species Natrinema sp. CRL1. Next base: position 20,221 of record NZ_JBLVOY010000010.1, read on the forward strand.
GCGAGGTCGTCACGGACCTGGCGGCCCGTGACGGCCGACGCCTGAAAATACGGCGCTCCATCCAGCACGACGAGTAAGTCATCTTCGAACTCTTTGCATAATGCAAGAATGAAATGTTTGGCGTGTTTGGCGGTTACGTACTCTTCGAATCGAGCGAAAAAGCGATCACCGTCTTCGGTGATCGCGCCCAACAGACATGTCCAGTCGCGTTGGCCGGATAATTCGACAGACGGCCGCGTGCCGCGGGGAACCACGCGGCACGCGGCTCGACTTGCACGGATTTCTTGGTTTGATCGATACAGACTACTGTGGCGTCCAGCTTCCGCCGCTTTTTTTGACCTCTTCGCGGAACGTTTCTTGCTCGTCAGCATCGGATTCGGCGGCTGTCCGGCGTGGTTTTTGATAGCTCAATCCCGCTTCTTTGAGCAACCGTCGGCAGCTTGGGATTGAGTACTCGACATCGTAGGTCTCGTCGAGATACTGCTGGACGAGCGCCGGCGTCCACGCCGGTGCGTCAACCCCAACTTCTGTGGGTAAGTCGTGGACAGCTTCTTCGAATTCTTGTTGCTCTTTTTCTGAGAGCTTTCGTTTTCTCCCAGATCGGTGATCATCAGTAACAGCCTGCTCAAGCGATTCGTCAGTGTCGAGTCGCGTGAGCCAGCTATAGATCGTGCGTCGCTGAACGTCGTACCACTCGGCTAGTTCGGTCTGTGTAACGCCATTTTTGTATGCTATTGCCGCTAAAAGCCGTTGTGTCGGCTTCTTTCCCTCCACGTTGTCGAGGGCATCTTGCAATTCCTCGACAGAGATATCGTCGAGATGATTCACTATGCTTAGGAACAATCTCTGAGTAGAAAGTTCTAACGGTTACTATAGATTGAGTGGTGGAAATATTTTTGGCTGACTGACCTGATAGTCGTTGAATATGACGACGTTCATTCCCTCTTATCTTCGTCCTTTAAGTCAGGTGCGAACAGGAAACCAGTCACGAATTGATAAAAAGGCGGAGCAGGTTGAAGTCATCCGGTGTCCAGGATTACAGCCTTTAGCATTTGAACAGCATGAAACAGTCAAATTGTGGGTTAACGAGCAGGCCTATCACGGAAAGACAAAGGTCACTAGCGACAGGGAGATACAGGTCGATAAGACGGTAGATAATCCCGGTCATCATTGGTGGGTCATTTCGCGGGGCCTGCTTGAGAACATTGACCCGCCTCTCCGAGAACACGCCGATATCTTCGATTTGCTGATTGCTCTTAACTTGTGTACGGATGATCCGGTATTCTTCTCGCAGAACCCTGGTCAGGTGATCGGAGGAGCGTACAAGTATGAGAGAGGTGCGTTGAACTATCGAGGCGATCTTTCGTCAGGGAACATTGCTACAGCGTTACTCGGGATGAATGAGATCCCAAAAGAGGTTGAAATCACTGGTGACGTGGTATCGGTCTTTGAGCAAGTCAGAGAGTACCGGTCAAAGCAGATTGCAACTGACGCGGAGATGGATATCCGGATTGCCCTTCACATGTACGATGATGCACTGTCGTCTGATCTCTGGACTGCTGCTGCCAATCTGTACTACGTCTGCGAAAACGTTCTGTTCTCTGGGAAGTACGGGGACAAAGATCAGCTGATCGCTGAGAATACTGCAACGAGCGAGGAGCAGGCTGAGGAGTGGCGTAAGATGGTTAACAGGGTGAAACACCCAGATAAGGGGCAGGATGTCGCTGGAATACTTGACCGTGACGAGTTAGAGCTACCATCTCTTCGAATGATGAGGCGAACAGCGAACACTGTTCTCAAGCAGGGGATGGCTGAAGTTGGCTCAGAGTAGCGGTGATAGTCTTCTGGAATGGTCAAATCAAGACATTGTTGAGAGAATCGGGCACCCCACCTGATCTCTTGACTACGAGTGTTCTCTCGATCGTTTCACTTTCACGGCACTACACAGGATTTTTGATAGGTGCGACCATTGATCTATGCATGGCAACAAATAACGCGCCCCTCGTGAACCGTGCTTCAGAACTTCTCTTGACGGTGCTCGTCGGTATTCTGACTGGAATCTGGGCTGCTGTTACTAGCCCACAAGTCCAGCGCGCTGTCAAGGTCAGTATGTCCGCAGTCTGGCGAGGCATTACAGCCATCCTCCGTAATGTCGTCCGATTCCTTGTCCGTCAGTACCCGACCGCTCGAAATATCGTGCGTCGCGGAATTGTCGGAGGGTGGCGGTATTTCCGCAGTCAGTTCAACAGGAATCGATCCTCGATGATACGAAGCACCCGGAACCAGCTTTCACCCCTCGAATGGGTGGCAGTCACCGTCTCTCTGTGTGTTTTGTGGGTCAACTTTGCCGCTGGAATTGCGATGCTGCTGATGACGATCGTCGTCTTCTTTCAGGATGCAGACCAGCTGTCGTTGTCTTCGTTTGGGGTTGACTCAGCAGGCGTCGGAAGCATCGTCGGGGTTGGGACCACTTTGCTCATCAATCTCTTTGTCTTGTTCAGTGCGATCCCAGCAACGATCAACTATATTCGGACACAGATATAGAACCTGTTCTATCCTCTGGGTTTTCGCGGTTGTGCGATCCTGTAGACGGAGAATAGACGAGGGATGGCATATCCATAATAATATCCGGTGGCGCTCTCAGTGATTATCTATAAGAGTATAGAATGTCGGATGTATAGAGTTTTCATGCTCTGCTAAGTACGCTTCACCATGGTAGAGAGCAGTGGACACCGAAGCCAGTTACGGATTCTTCTGTATCTCCTGATTGCTGGCCTGGTATTCCTCGCGCTTGGAGTAGGGGCACACCGCTACTTTGGCACCACGGGACTCACGGTGGTTGATGTGACTGTTTCAGCGTTTCTCTCTGCTGCATTGGTCATCCTCTATTTCCGGCAGACATCTATTCTTGAGTCTCAGCATGAACTCCTCGCCCAAGAATTGAATCGGGAGGCACGGCAGCAGCATACAGAGACACTCCGGGATCGTGTGCGACTATGGCATGGAAACCCAGACAAGGAGATGGCTGACGATCCGCTTGATCAATCAGGGATGAACCTGCCGGCAGTAGCCGATGCCTCGTTTGAATCTGCACCAACGGGATCGTATACGGCGATGACTGTTGAAGAAGAGTCGTTTCAGGTCCTTCCGCATCGTCTCGAGGGTGATCGGTATCTTGATGATCTGCTTGAGAACCATGCGCCTGATCTTCGGGAGAAAAAAGAGGAAATCGAAGATCTATATAGGGAGTTTAATTCGTTAAGAAACGAATTCTGTGAGGGCTTTGATGGCGGCATTGTCCACGAGACAAAAGACTTCACGTTTGAACCAGCCGGGTATTTTGACCGGTGGATATTCGAGTTTTTAGTGAAGTATGAACGCTGGCTTTTCGAGGATTATGAGGAACTCCGGGAACGGGCACGGTCCCGACTTGAGGAGGGTGATTCTGGTGTACATCCGGATGAACCACAGATTTGGATTCGGGCTAACGTCGGCGGTGGACGTAGTCGTGCGGTTTACTCTGCGATTCCGGATGTTACGGACCGAGACGAGTTGCACAAGCAGCGATCTAAGGCGGAGGATGAAGCTGAGCAGTTGTTTGAACAGATTTTAGACTGTCTGGAGGAAGACTATCCGTATGAGCAGCCGCAGCGGGCTGCAGCGGTCCTTGATGAAGCAGCAGCAGCGATTGATGAATTAGAGCATCTGCTGGTTGAGTATGATGGTCGCCCAATCTATCCTGGTGATTGCAAGTACCTTGAGGAGGCTCGCATTTCAAAATAGCTGAGGGTGAGTAATTCTCCGAACGGTCGGATCGAGATTAAATCGTTTCTTGGAACGGCTACCTGAGTGACTGAATTTGCGTAGTAACAGGGAGCTCTGCGACCTTTAGCGCTTACAACTATTGTTCTTCTCACTCACGTTTGCTTGATCACTTCATTAATTCCTTCGTGGTCTGGTGTCCTCAAATCTCAGTTTTATCCCTACAGAATATGATGAATCGGATCATCAGAGCCGAACTCAGACTTGATTGGGGCTCAAGTGTCCTCGAAGACAGGCTTTGCAGACATCGTCGAAGTTCGACCTACGTCTCGTGCTAGCGCTCTTCGACTCTCGTCAACGCCGACCTGCACGCCGTCGGCGCAGAGGCGTTCGAGGAGCAGCTGACCGGGGCCTGTGGTACCTCGGTGTCTCTTCTTGTCGCCGATGACGAGACTGGTCTACTTGAGGCGATGCGGCGAGTAGTGTTCGAGCGGTTCGACCGAACTACAACAGACTCGTCGCGTACAACGCTGAATCGTGGAAAGGTGGATTCGACCTGCCGTTCGTCCGCACCCGCTGCATCCAGCAGGGGGTGGATTGGCCGTTCGACGGCCTCCTGTTCGCGATCATTGGGATCCGGTGAAGAAACGGTTGAACACGACCACCACAGCGTACGGTGCCTCCGACGACGCGACCTCGCTGACCGGCGCGTACGATTTCCTGTTCGGCCAGAACGACAGTCTCGGAGACGTGCTGGATCGGTGGAGGGGCATGCGTGGTACCGCGACGCGCCGTACGATCCGTTCGAGGACTCGGGGGAGTGCCGCCGCGCACTACCGCGAGGGCGCTCTCCTGCCAGTCTGCCTGCACAACCTCGCCGGCATCCATCGGACGTGGAAATCAGCGAAATCGTCCGATGCTTCGTTTCCTCGAAGGACGTCTCGGAGAAGAAGCTCTGAAACCGGCCGACTCTTCATCCGACTCGACTACTACCAGTTCATAACATCGTCCCGAATGGCGAATGTTGATATGTGATGCTATCTCAGAGTCCAGACAGATGGATTCCGCGACTGTTGATGCCGCCGTCTCCGATTTGCGGGCTGTGGTTGAAGATTTTCTCGATGAGTTGGCCGACCGTGACCTCTCGGCAGACCGCCTCGGCGAAGTTATCGAAAACGACGCCGAACTCGATAGTACTGACCTCGGCCAGTTTCAAGAACGGTTCGTGGAGGATCACCTAATCTGGCCAGTACTTGACGTTCTCGGGTACACATACACCCCGCGACCGAATTCACCGGTTGGGGAAGATGATGAATACCCGGATTTTCGTGTAGATAATCTCCCCGCCAACGTCATCGGCGAGAACAAGTCAGTCAACGACATCGAGACCGCCAAACAAGATCTGCGAACGTACCTCAACTCCGCCCGCCACGAGTACGGGATTGCTACTGACGGCTTCGAGTGGGGCGTCTACGAGATCTCTGAAACCGACAAGCGTGGCCTCGTGCTCGAAGAGGTCGTCGGGCCTCATAGCTTGAAACCGGTCGTCCAGTATGTCGCTCGCGAGGAGCGGATGGTGCCTTACGCCGATCTGAACGGACTTCCCGAACCGGATGGCCTTCTTGCATCGTTCTTCCAAAATCTCGGCCATCACCATGTCCGTCGGGCCACCGGTGGTCTGTCGGATTTCCACGACCTGTACACCGAGACGCTGATCGGCGAAGGAGACTACGATCACGATGGCATCGACACGCCGCTCGTCGAAGCCGTCGACGCGCCGACCGGCGCAGGCGAGGCCGAGAAGACCGCGTTTGCGGCCCTGCTCCTCGACCGACTGACCTTCGTCCGACTGATGCGCGACCGCGGCGTGTTGGAGATCGAACTGCACGAGGAGTGGAGCCATCACAACAAGGGTCTGAATCGGTTCCAAGGCTCGTTCTACGATACGCACCTCAAACCCCTGTTCTACAATGTGCTGTCGGTGCCGGAGGACGACCGCGAAGGAGATGAGTCCGGAAGTCCTCCCCATTTCGCTGGTGGTCTATTCGAGCCGGTGCTTGGCGACGAGGACGCGTACGACGTTGGAGACGACGTGATGCAGGACGTTTTGACGGTGTTCATCGAGGGCGAGTCGCGGACGGTAATCAATGAGGGGGCTCGCGGGTCGCTTCTGGAGTCGTATCGGGCGACGGAGGAGACTGATCTGGCTGGTCGGATGGCCGCGTGGTACGCCGACTTGACGCGGGCGTACGAGTCGGAGTTGGCGTACGTGGAGGAGAACATCAGTCCGACGCTTCGCCGGCACTCGCTCGGGGCTGGCGACGACTAACTCGGATCGATTTCTTCGGTGTCCCTGTTCCCGCTGTCAAATTTGTCACTTAGCGTCTGATTTGTAGAAATCCAGACTGCGAAGGTCTGCAATTTCCCGGCCGAAATTTAATATATCGCCATGGGATTTATAAAACTCTAACAACTATCTATTCTTACGATATCTGTACTCTCATAGCCTGCAGCAACAATCGAAGCAATGCCAACGGTCCACAGCACATTAGACCAATAATGTACGGTGCTATTTTGTAGGTCCACGCCCTTGGGTAAGCCGAGTCGATGTCTCAGCACAACTCCGGGGGTTCAGGCGGGCAAATCCCCCTCGAAGACGCGAAAGACGAGTTCCTGCGAGAACAGAAGGGGAACTACAGTAGCAACCTCAAGTACAACCTGGAGAAGTGGCTCGACGAGTGGATTGACGGCCGCGACGAGGAGACGCTGGCCGACGTGGCGCCGTTGACCATGCGTCACTACGCGAACTACCTCGAGCGGCGGTCACGCGGTGACACAGGGATTGCAGAGTCGTCGGCCCGTACCTACTACAACTACGTCTCGGCGTTCCTCTCGTGGGCTGTGAAAGTCGAGTACCTGCCGGAGAACCCAGCAGAGAAAGAACGGGCAAAAGACCCGCTCCCGAACGGCGACACGAGTAGCAGCGAGCAACAGTTCTGGCAACCCGAACAGCGAGCGGCGCTCACCGACTACGTCGACGAGCGTGCTCGTGAGGCGATCGACGCTGACGGGACCGACGCCTTCGAGGAGGTACGGGACCGCGCGCTGATCTACGTGCTGGCCTACACCGGCGTTCGTGGGTCGGAGGTCCTGGCCGACGCGAGACACGACGACCGAAACGGCCTCCGGTGGGACGACGTCTATCTCGAGAACGGTATGATCGAAGTCTTCGGCAAGAGCCAGGATCCAAACGAGGAGGTCGGGCTCACCGGTCAGACAATCGAACCGCTGCGGCGGCTCCGAACCCTCGTTGATCCGCCTGCCGAGTCGTGGCCAGTCTTTCCGTCCCGGCATCCACCGTCGCTGTACGACCGGATCGACGAGTCGGAGTACGATCGTCCGGAGGGCAACCCGTGGGAGTTCTGCCTTGAGAACAGTATCGAACCACCGTCAATGAGTACCTCCGGTGCTCGGACGCTGCTGAAACGTCTCTCGAAAGAGGCCGAAGTGCCGGGACTGGATCTCGAGGACGGCGAGTATCTAACGCTGCATGGTGCCCGGCGAGGCGTCGGAGAGACGCTGTATAAGGAACACGGCGCGCAACGCGCCCAACGGACGCTTCGCCACGCCAATCCGAAGACGACCTCCGAGATGTATTCGCACATAGAAGCGAGCGAGCTGGGCGAGGACAATACGGCCGTGTTCGAAAACGAATGAGTTCTCCGACAAAAGAGGCCGAAAACATTGCGGTGGCTGCGATGAAGATTGTGGGGACTTTAGCCGCAATTGCAATTCCAATCCGGCTTCTCGGCGGTGGAATAGGGGATTTTGCGGTTGTGTTAGCTACGGTTCTTGTCCTAGTGGGTGGACTCAAGATGATTCGGCACCTTGCTTGATCTGGCCTACGAACTTATTGGAGAAGACGACCAGTCGAGTGACCTCACAGGATCATGGACGGCCGCCGATGCCTGATCAGCACTCTCGACGCCACTTGACGACAGATTCGAGCGGGACCTCCAGGATAAGGGAAAAGGCCGCGGTAGCGACGGCGAGAACTACCGACGCAACGCAGGGCGAGAACTCGAGCGGTTCGCGGAGTGGGCCACCGGCAACCGCAGTGACGACGTCTGGACCGGGGATCGTTCTTGACGATGTCGACCGTGAATCCACCTTTGAGAACCTCGACGAACGTGTGTTTCGGGAGCACGCTCGTCATCTCGCCGGTGATCGCAGGCTCAAACAGAATACTGTACAAACCTATTACCGCTATATCTTCGCGTGGAGTGGCTGGTGCGTCAACGAGGGCTACCTCGGGGACGATGTCGTGAACGAACTTATCCGGGAGACGGCCCGCGCGAGGATCGGATGGTCGCTGCGGGCGTCAAACCCGATGTGGTCTCGTCCGATTCGCTTGCGTCGATCGCCGATGCCGGCGAGCGCGACGCCCGCAAGGCGATCGTCACCCTTCGGAACGCGCTGGATTTGGTACTCAGTAGGGGCGTCGAGGAAGTCACAGCCCCGATTATCGAGCAGGCAGCCCAAGACGCCAAGGTGGATATCGCCCGTGCACGGATCGCGTCGCTGACCGGCGACCAGTGGGACGATCCACGACGAATATGCGAGCCGAGTCGACGATCCGGTCGTCGGCCGAACGGTGCGTGGGTGGCTCGGTGAGAAGTTCCCCCAGTATAATCTCGTTCGGATACTCGAGAGTGAGAATTCACAGGAATACGAGTTGACCGACGCCGTGCGGACGATCTTGGAGAGTTAACACTGCCCGTATCATACCTCCCGTGATAGGGGCTGTACAGAGCACATATACTGCTTATAAACAGCCCCTCTCGAGCAGCAGCATTTCCCTCGAGGTCGGCCACGATCTCACAGATGGCGTCGGGCTCGGATCACTCCGGGAAGTCACCCTCACGCGCACCCCGATTTCATACATGCAACAGCGGACGGTCACGCTCGGCCAGAACGGCAATTGGCGCACACCGATATCATACGTGACTGTCGCTGTGCTGCCCATCCCGATATCATACATTCTCGAGTCGCCCAATGCGATATCATACATCGGGTCGCCCTCGATCCTCGCGATTGTGAGCGTGGTCTTCGTGGGTGCGGTTCAGGAGGACCTCACCACCTACAGCGCTGACCAGGAGGAACCTCCCCCCAGTGAACCAGACCAGACAGTCGACGAGAGCGAAACGCCCAGCTCGGATCCAAGCAAGCCCGGTGTAATCTACGCTCGCGTCAGCACAAACCAGCAGGCCGAGGACGGTCGCAGCCTTGAGGCCCAGACCGACGACCTGCTGCAGATCGTCGAGCGAAACGATATCGACCTCGTCTGTGACCCGATCAAGGACGAAGGGCAGACAAGGACGGATTTCGATCGGGACGGCATCAGGCGAGTATTCGACCTCGCGAACTCGGGTCAGATCTCATATCTCCTCGTCGACGATATTTTGACAACCTCTAATCGATGATTTCACCTTAAGTGATTATGCACCGTTTCGAGTGACAACTATCCGATCTCGAGTTCAGCGACAGCCTCGCGTGGTTCGACGTCGTGATCAACAAGACGACCGGCCGCCAACTGCCAGGCTTCACTCGAGAGTTCAGAATCGGCGGCTTCGTAGTGGACCTGAACTCGGTCAGTGCGACGGCGATCAGGAGATCCTTCTGACGTTCAGTGAGAGACATTAAAGGCGATGGACCTGGCTTCCTACATAAACGTCAGGTGCTTACCTGTCATGATCTGCTGGCAGCACAAACAGATATAGTTCGACGGCTGATAGTCCTGATCAGATCGACTCGCTGGCCAGGTGCCTCAGCGACAAGAACGAACCCTCTGACCAGACAGTACGAAGATAGCTATTTTTAGAATATATATCACTACCATACCGTAATTCACGACATAGTAGAGTATACCCTCATTTATCTAAAATATAAGGGTTCTTTGAAGAATTCCCGCCAGCCATGTGTGATGGCAGATAAGACACGACGTCGTGTCCTGCAGAGTACTGGTATAGCAGTCACTGCTGGTCTCGCAGGCTGTACATCTAGTTCGAGTTCGTCAGGCAGTGAGCAAGTCACGTTCCTAGAGACACCAGGTGAGACTCCCGGGGACACCGAAGAGATGTGGGAGCCGTTCGAGGAGTATCTCAGTTCGGAAATCGACGAGCTGGATTTGAACGTCGATTTCGCAGATAGCACCTCGGGAATTGGCCAATCTCTACTCAACGACCAAGCCGAATTGACGCGCAGCGATATTGTCATGCTCGCGAATCCCGAGGAACTCGATGTCGTCGGCATCGTCGAGGAGGGTGGTGCTGCAGTGTATTTCGCTGGAATCGCGACACGTCCAGATTCCGACATCGAGGAGCTTGCTGATCTCGAAGGGGAGAGCATCGTGTTCGCCGACCGGCTTTCGACGAGCGGGTCGCTATATCCCAACTACATGCTCCACCAAGCCGGACTCGACACCGGAGAGGCCCCGTACGGTGATCCAGTCGACTACGACGGCACGTGGACGAGCGGCCAAGCTGGCGCAATAGACTCATTCCTCAATCGGGACGAGTTCGCCGCCGTCGGCTGTGACATCGCGGTTCTCTTGGAGTACATTTCAGAAGACCAGTGGCCAGATCGAGTCCGTGAACAATCTGGCCGATGGGATGACAATGTAGGATCGAGTTCGACGGAATTGGAACTGGTCGAAGCGTCGCAATCGCTTCCCTTCTCGCCCATCATCGCACGCAGCAACTGGGAACACCCGCTGCGTTCCGACATAGAAGAGGCGATCATCTCGATCGAGGAGGGGACGCTTCGGGAACCGGATGGAGACGTGGACAACCCGATCAGCGCGGTTACACCGGGAAGTCAGGAGGATTACCAGCCAATTCTCGACGTGATCGATACGTTAGGCGTCGATCTGGGAGACCTTTAGCTCAGTATGAGCCTCCGTATACAGAATTTGACGAAGGAATATGGGGACACGACAGCCCTGTCAGGTGTATCCTTCGAGATTACCGACGGGAACTTCGCTGTCGTGCTCGGCAAATCTGGGGCTGGCAAGTCGACGCTGTTGCGGATCCTCAACGGGTTGACTGAACCCACCTCAGGAAGTGTGTATCTCGATGGTCAGGAAATCACCAATTCGCGGTCGGACGTTGGAATGGTGTTTCAGCAGCACAATCTCACCAATGAGCTGAGTGCCTACGATAATGCCCTAACTGGGACATTCAATCGAACCGGATTCGTTCGAAGCCTGCTCAATTTACAGCCCATCGAGGATCGAGAACTCGCACTAGAGGCGCTGGAAACAGTCGGGTTACTCGACGAGGCAGGCCAGAAAGTAGACCGTATGAGCGGGGGCCAGCAACAGCGCGTCGGAATCGCACGCGCGCTGGTTCAGCAACCTTCGCTCCTCCTTGCCGACGAGCCCGTCGCCAGTCTGGACCCTGCGAGTGCTGAGACAGTGATGACATGCTTTCGTGAGACTACCAAGAAGCACGACCTTACGACGCTGGCAAGCCTCCATCAAGTCAATATTGCCCGGGAGTTCGGTGAGCAGTTTATTGGTCTAAAAGATGGCGAGGTGATGTTTGTTGGCTCGCGGTCGGAACTCACACCCTCGATTCTCGAGGAAATTTATGGTGAGATCCAGACAGAAGAACTCCGCGAAGGAACCGATACTATCGGCTCGAACGAATCCGCACAGACCAAAACCACCGACATTGGAGCCGAATTATGAGTACGGATCCTGAACCCCTTGTCGAGAGGCTACTTCGACGATTCCTCGGTGGTAGTCGAGAAGATTCAGCGATCAAACAACGGCATAACGAGTTAAAGCGTGCCCGGCTGGTGCGTCGGCTGTCTCAATCAGCTCTACTGACTGGTATTGCGGTACTGCTGTACTGGTCATTGAGCGCAGCTGGGTTCTGGAGTACAGAATGGGTAGAGTACTGGCCACAGTTCGTCGATGCACTCGCACTGTATTTCCCGCCGAAGTTGTATTTCGACCTAATCCCCTTCGTCGATATCGGCCGCTACTACCAGTTCATGAAGGAAGCTGGACTGGTGGGGGAAGCTGGAATTACGCTGGCGATTGCCCTCGCGGGGACAATTATGGGCGCGCCGCTGGCACTATTGTTCGGTGTCCTGGGCAACGAGCGGGTCACCCCATTCCCACTCAATTTCCTCTTCCGAGGCGTGATGAGTATCATTCGGTCGATCCCGGCGCTCGTCTGGGCGCTGATATACGTCCCCCTAGGCGGTATCACTCCGGTAACCGCAACACTCGCTCTCGGTACAGACACTATCGGAGAACTAGGTCGACTACTCACCGACGAGCTTGAAGAGGTCAATGACGGACCCATCGAAGGAATCAAAAGCACTGGGGCAGGCAAGCCTCAGATAATCACATTTGGGATGATTCCCCAGATGGTCCGACCGTTCATCGCGTGGGCAATGTTTGTTCTGGAAAATAACGTCCGGTCCGCGGTCAGTCTTGGCATCATCGGAGCGGGTGGTCTGGGAGTGACGCTAACGATTGAGCAGCAAACCTTCCAGTTCACAAATATGATGGCGACGATTCTATTTATAGTGGCACTCGTCATCTCCGTCGAGATGGTCAGCCAACGGACGCGATCCTACCTCCGTGAAGGTGACGATGTGGAACAGTTGAGCATCTATCAGAGGGTTGTTAGCTTCCCGAAACGGATGTCTGACTCGCTCTTCAAATAGACGGAGGGGTCCCGTGTTACCCTCTATCTTTTCAGGTGTAACAGACTGCGATTCTGGCCAGCATCGTTGCTCTGCGACATCTCTCTGGGTTACTGAACGGACAGAGAGTTATCACATTAAGTTCGTCGTACCGGCTACTGCCGAGCCGGGCGTATTCACGAACACAGGTATCGATCTGATATGTGATACAAGATGAAAACACAGATCAAGCAGGCTCAAACACGAGTAGACGCAGAACAGAAAGCAGTTGACGAAAAATTGAAAGCACTTAAAAATTTTATTGTTCGCATTTCAGATCTATCGGCTGAGCGGGCGCAGCCCTTGTCATCTGAGACCACGGCCGAGACGGCTACGCAGTACCGTACGGATGTATCATCTAATGACGGGTGCTGTGCAGTTCGGACCGCATTCGACGAAACGGTACGATCTCACAGTGTAGCTGATATCGATCGATCAGAGTCACTACTTATAACAATCAAACAGGAGTTATCGGAGCCGATCGCGCTCGCATTAGCGCCGACGACAGAAACATCCTTTTCGTCGGATCTCAAGCAAATGATTATTGCGGAGGCGAAGGCCCGGCAGTCAGAGACGAAAGTCCTGTGTCGGGCACTTGAGCGAGAGGAAGCCCAATTAGGGAGCGCCAGTGACATCGTTGACGACATCACAGCTGGAATGGCAGAATTTAAACAGGGTGCGTTGACCGACCTCGGATTTGAAGCGCTGCAGAACCGTCACGAAATACTTGCAAATAAATATGGCCGCTGTGAAAGACTGGGTCGCCAACGTCAAGAGTTTCTCAGGGATACAACGAGCCAGAGCATCGAAACTAGAACCCAGCATCGACAGCTCGTTCAATACCTCTATCAAGACTCTCCGTTCACATATCCGATTTTGACGACGGTAGCCCATCTCAGTGCTAAGTGTAAAGAGCACCAACGGGCGGTTCGAAACCATATAGTGCAGAGACTCTAACCGATGTCGGCTACTTCTCACTCGCAGTAGATACCTCGGTGTGCAAAGGTAGATCTCGGCAGACGAAAATCTTCAATCTATTACATCAGCCGACAGAACTGTGACTTGAGTTAATTTATTTCTGAGGATTGATTTGAACTAGACAACCTTGTCCATCATGGGTCGCCGTACTCCCATAGCCCTCGTTTTCCTGAATCATAAGTATCAGCGTTGTTCGCCAGCGAACCCCCTATCTTCGAGCCACACATCCAACTCGTCAAGCATGTCGTCGTCGACGATCAACTCGTCGTATTCGTAGTCACGTAATAGTCCTACCGCGGACTTTCGAAGCGTCAATAGAAATGACGTATTGCAAGATATTTTGCTGAAACCCCGTCTGTCGGCGCGGCCACTAATACTATAGTAGGCATTAGAAGTAATTACTCACTTTGGGAATAGAGAGTTGATCGAGAGCTGTGTCAATCTCCGCTGTAAGATCGTCGAGTGACTCAAAGAAGCGGTTGCTGAGAGCGGCTTGGAGTTGTCTCCAGCACTCCTCGACAGGATTTAGCTCTGGCGAGTATGCCGGTAACGTGACGAAGGCGAGGTCGTCACGGGCCGCTAGGTCCGTGACGGCCGACGCCTGAAAATACGGCGCTCCATCCAGTACAATAAGCAAATCATCGTCGAACTCTTTGCATAATGCAAGAATGAAATGTTTGGCGTGTTCGGCGGTTACGTACTCTTCGAATCGAGCGAAAAAGCGATCACCGTTTTCGGTGATCGCGCCCAAGAGACACGTCCAGTCGCGTTGGCCGGATAATTCGACAGATGGCCGCGTGCCGCGGGGAAACCACGCGGCGCGCGGCTCGACTTGCACGGATTTCTTGGTTTGATCGATACAGACTACTGTGGCGTCCATTTGCCGCCGCTTTTTTGAACTCTTCGCGGAACGTTTCTTGCTCGTCAGCATCGGATTCGGCGGCTGTGCGGCGTGGTTTTTGATAGCTCAATCCCGCTTCTTTGAGCAACCGCCGGCAACTCGGGATTGAGTATTCGACATCGTACGTCTCGTCAAGATACTGCTGGACGAGCGCCGGGGTCCACGCCGGCGCGTCGAGCCCAACTTTCTTAGGGGATTCGTGGACAGTTGCTTCGAACTGTTCTTGCTCTCTTTCCGAGAGTTTTCGATTTCTCCCAGACCGATGAGCATCAGAAACAGCCCGCTCAAGCGATTCATCAGTATCGAGTCGCTTGAGCCAACTATAGATCGTCCGTCGCTCCACGCCGTACCACTCAGCTAGTTCAGTCTGCTGAACGCCGTTTTTATACGCTATTGCGGCTAAGAGCCGTTGTGTCGGCTTCTTTCCGTCCACCTTGTCGAGAGCATCTTGCAACTCTTCGACTGAAATTTCTTCGAGGTGATCCACTGTCTGTTGCAACACTCTACGAGCAAATAATTCTAACGGCTACTATAGCCGACCGAGGAAGAACACCCGGATACAATTGACGAGCAACGTGAGGGGACGCTCACGTCCTCTTACTAGCGCTTGACGAGGACATCCGGCCGCCGTCGATCACGCCAGACGGCGCACGGTCACTTTTCCAGCGACTCTCGGAAGCCGCAGATATCGATGTTGGTCATCCGAAACATGACTATCTCGCACCCCACGGCGGCTGCCGTGGGATGGGTGAAGTTCTCGTCCGGGCATTCAGATACTCGGTTGGCACTCGGTACCTTGATAACTCCGAAGAGATGGTGTAGGAGAGGTATTCGCATATTGAGGCCGGCAAATTGGGCAATGTTGCTACGGAAGCACTTAACGAGATTGACTCTGCTCAAATTAGATTTCAATTCCGGATATCGTCTTGCTGTGATCATCGCTAATTCGAGATAAGCGATACTATGTTAGCTTTGAGCCTAACATTTATTATGTTAGGACTCATACTAACAGACAGGGATGAGCGAGGACGTTACTGTCGTTCGCGATGAGATCGAAGCTTATGCGGATGGCACCGTTGCTCGCGTCCGCATACTCGCGGTCCCTGAGTCGGAGAAGTTCCCGGACGGCATCAAATATGCCTTCCACTACGGCGACGCCGGTGCAGACGACCCGATTATCCGGTTCGACAACCACCACGGTGTCCACGAACTGCACCTCGACTCACGGGTATTCGAAGCTGACTACCCGGGATTACAGACACTGTATCGTGCTTGGCGCGCGGCGCTTCCGTTCGACAAGCGAATCGATTGGTGACCGACCTAACCCTATCCCAAGCCATGACCCAAACACTCCACGTCCGAATCAATTCGTCGTCCGACCGCAGCGACCTCGAGGACACGCTTGCAGCTCTCGATGCCGATGAGGGTGTCGACCCGAAGCCGTCGACACTCTCCGTTGCGGACCTCGAGACGTTCGGCCGGATCTTCCGGCCGACGAACCTTGAACTGCTCGAGGCAATCGCGGACCATGAGCCTGAGAGCATTCGTGAACTCGCCCGGATCGTTGACCGTCACCCGCCGGAAGTGACTGATAACGTCACTGAACTCGCCGATTACGGCCTTGTCGACCTTGAGGAGAACGGCCGTGCAAAGCGGCCGGTCGTCTGGTACGATGAGATCGATGTCGACATTCCAATCGGCCAGCACTCGCCCGATGTTGCGCCGGCGTAATGGTTGTTGTGGACCCAACGCCTTCGAGGCACGGTCATCGTCACGCACCCACGAGAGGGCCACACGGCACTTTCACATACTGTTCTTTAAATACGAAGCCGCGGCCAACGCCGGCGGCGCTCACTGAACGATAGGAGGATCTCTTGGTCGCAGTCGCACTGGCCGAGTTCAGCGTCCACTACGACAACGCCGATCCCGAACTCTCGCGAGCAGCGTGGCAGCTCGCAGCGAGTCGCCTCGTCAATCACTTCTTTCAGATCTGCTTTCGCATCTTCTGGAATCGTTTCACCATCTTCCATCGTTTCGCTGTGCGGTTGAAGTCCAAGACCCCATATCAAAAATATTCTATTCGCATTGTATCATCTGATTTCTTCTAATTTGATTGGACAGTAGATCACCCTTCCCTCTACGGTGACCGCTGTATTGGAAAGATCGATCACTCAAATACAATAGTTTATGTCTATAGATGAATGTCTCGTATACTTTAATTACTAATAACACAATCTAATAGTAACCATTATGTAGCACCGATAATGAGTTTTTAGTGCTTACATTAGGACACAAAATAATGCTGTTCAAGACTGCCCACACACGAATTCCGATCATATCCGTCAACGCAGTGTTCCTCAGGTTGGGTAGCAATACTACTGCCTCCAGGTCGGTTCGAGACGCACTGACTACATGATAACCGGTTGCAAGAGCACCCCTCGAGACTGGGACATACTGGTTGCTGATGTGAGTCGTGATACAACGTACGACCTCGAGGACCTGATTGCATCGCTATCCAACGATGAGGCCTACCAGCCACAGCCTGACGCACCCCACCCAAATATTTCCCCGTATGAATAATGGTCCCACTCCCGATTCCGTTGAACAGTCTGCCAAACGCCCTGATGAGCAATCCATGTTTTCGGGTCAACTCCGAGCCCTGTCTGCCCGAGCAACGTCGAAGGCTCCCCCGGTCGCCATGTGGTTCACATTCCTCGTCATTATGACTGGCTCAGCGGCTGCCCAGTCGGATGTCGGTGATGTCTACTGTGGAACTGGCGTCGAAACAGGAATCACCATCGTCTTTGGAGCAATTGCCGGGCTTGGACTCCCTGCAACGGGTTTCTACGTCTGTCGAGCGGGGCTCTCGTACATGCGTGCGGGCGGCAATCCTGAGAAAAAGAACACCGCCAAAGAGCGACTGGTGATGTCGGGTGTTGGATTTGGCATCATCGTCCTTGCGCTCATCTCGCCCGAGCTCATCGACAATGTTGGAAGTCAGATGGGATTCGAGTTCTCGAGTTGCGTGCAGCCATTCTGACCCCTTCACAGATGGCCCTACCTCGTTCGATGCTCGTCGTGCTCGCCCTCCTCGGTACGAGTAGTCTCTTGGGTGGCCTTGCGAGCACCACAGTTCTCGCAGTAGATTCACACTCGAGTACAGCGGTCCCCATAGATGGACCTGATCACGGCGTCAACGAGTCGCGGTTTCAGTTGCTGTGGTCAGAAGATACAGAGCAGGAAAATCTCTCGAGCGACGATTTCGCTGCGAACGCGTCATCGTCTGCGGAATTTACACAGCGCCTCTCCAAGTCGACGGACTATCTGTTCGACGATCCGATCGAGGATGTCGAACGGTGGAATAGTGGCGATTTCGGTGAGTATACCGCTGGTGATGCAGCGACTTCAGTTCACCCGGAATCGGCAGCCCTCGAGGATGGACAGTACATCAAGGATGCACACGCCAGCATCTTCGCTGTTCAGCCATCGACGGTCCTCCAGTCGGGTACCGAGTCGACCACATATATCGCACCGAAAGGCGAGGTACTTGCGACAGCTGATTATCGAGTCGCGGTTCCAGACGATCGTGAGAGCGGCCCAGTGCGTGAGGAGTGGTCCCTCGAAGAGGCGGAACTCGACGAGGTTGAGCTTCGGGCCGATGGTCAGCAACTCGATTCCAACACCAGCCACCAGGCAACCCTCGAGTATAGCGGCCTGTCAGGCGACCCAACGCTGACAGTTACGGTGGATATCTCTGCTCAACTCCGCCACGAACGGCGGACGTGTGACGAGTATAATGAGAGTACGGACTCCTGTGATGGCTCGTGGGAGACAGAGCTCACCCATCCGTCCGAACAACTCACAGTAACCGACTCGCGCAACATCACTGTCAACCGACTCGACACCGCCACTGGAACCCAGACGACATTCGAAACCGATGATAAGCAGACGGGCGCTGTCGTTCACCCGAGTGCCGTCTGGTCGGCAATTGAGATCGCCAATGACACACGAGTTCGTGGGAACTGGCGCTTCTATGCCGCCGGCGACGCCGGCTGGCAGACGATGGTCTCACGGACAGAGACCGGGACGACTCGAGCAAATTCCACAGTGCGTCCGGCACAGCTCTACGCGGTCCCCATGCAGGCGGAACCGGACGTCTCGAGCGACGCGACGGGGACGGTCGAACCACCGCTCGAGATCGAAGACGCCTGGGGAAGTGAACGCGCTGGACCGTCCCTTGCTGAGTCGATCGACGTTACTCCTGTTGATCAGTACCTGAATTCGTCCTCCGTGGCGCTACAGTCGGAATCGATTACAGCCAATTCGTTTGACACGGTCACCGTTCACGGCATTGTTCGCGGCCAGTCACAAACAGTCTCGCTCGCGGACGACGGCATCGTTCGCGAAACCAATCTCAATCTGACCGTGCTCGAGGCCGATTCCTCGGGAGCGGTCGTCGAAGCAATAGTGACGGAAAACGCAACTGGAGAGCCAGTGACGACTGGGCGCGTGGAAGTTGGCAACCAGTCGGCTCCCGTCAACGCCAGTGGCATGGCTCAACTCCACCTCGAGGAGCGGCCATCGCTCGTAGTCGACGGAACGTACGTTGCCGAGGATTGGTGGCGTGCAGAGACGATGTACGCGACTGCAGAGGATCGGACGAAGATCCCGCCGGAGTATCCGAAGTTCGCTCAACTCGTCCAGTTAGCGCTCGTAACGCTGCTCTGGTTCCTCCCAGTTGCCCTCGCCGTCTACGGGTTTGATTACCTAACTGACGGCACGTTCCTTGGACTCACAGATACCGATGACAGATAACAATCCAACTCACGAGAGTCGTATCGCTCGCCGATCAGTGCTTGCCACCATCGGACTGAGTACCGCCGCACTTGCTGGCTGTACGTCGGACTCCTCCACGAATCCGTCGAACAACAGTACAGCGGATGGAACCGGACTCAGCACTGAAGATAGCGATGTCTTCGCGAACGTCGAGATGAACGGGAAGAATCTCGAGGTCGAAGTAACTGGGGAGAGTGCAACCGAATTCATCAACCTCGTCGATCCGAATGGCGAGTTATTCGACCAAGCCCGTCTCGAGGAAGGTGTCACCAAAGTTGTCTTCGAGATTCTCGGCAGGTATGAAGACGATCTCCTGACTGGCGAGTACGAACTCGTTGCCCTCGAGAGTCTCAAAAGCGATGATCCGATCGACTCGACAACGATTTCGCTCGATGCGGAGTGCAAAATCACCGACGTACTCTGGGCAGCAGAGAATCCGGATATGGACTGGGACAAGAATTCACCAGTCTGGGATGAATATGCAGCAGTTGTTATAGAGAACGAAGGAACGATCCCCTCCTTACTCACAGAACTTCAGTGGGAAGGCGCACCAGCCGCCAAGTTAGGTCGAGACGACACAGTCTCGTATCATCATGAGATACACTTGCCGCCCGGAGAGACGACTGCCTATTCGTTTGGGCAAATCTACCAGACGAGTGGTGCAGGAGGTTCGTTGGACTGTAGCGAATTAGGAACTGAACCGATGACAGTGACAGCTGTCGTCCAGGTGGGACCAGATCCGTCGTACACACAGCAAATCGAGTACGGTGATGACCAGTCTTGTGACCTTACAATTGTCAAGGGCAGTCCAACTGACTCGGATTCTACTGGTGGTGAGAGCTAAATGCCATGGCTGCAGGACCAAGTCGAAGATGGGATTGAAAACGTTATTGAGAGGTTCACCGACGCAATTCTCGGGCTGGTAAACGATATCTATGGAGCGCTCTTGGAGCCCATTGTCGGTGTTCCGGCACCGGAATCTGACACTCAATATATTGTTGTTGGAAGCCCAAGTGAAGAGCCATGGGCAAGTTTGTACCAGGATGTCTATCTGGCGTATATTATGCCCTTGGCGATTATGATGGTGATTATCTCGTTCTCGTTCATCGGTCTCCGCGCAGGGTCGATAAGTGAGTATCGTCGGAAGCGACTCATGAGACGGCTCGGAATCGTGTTTATGGGGACATTCGTCTGGTTCCCGTTAGTCTCGATCCCGTTACAATTTGTCGATGCAATTGGGACAACGATCGCTCCAATAGAAGATATGTCTGCAGGCCTTGGTGGACTTATTCAAGCGACTCTTGGAGGGACGTTTGTGATCCTCGCGATGGTCGTTATCTCGAATTTCTTCCTAGTTGTTGCTGGATTCGTCGTTGCCCTTCGATGGATCGGAATATTTGTGCTAACGGTCACTATGCCGCTTCTAGGGGTTATCTGGGCGCTTGAAGTCTGGCCCTTTACTCCAGCAGCGAATATGGCTCGTCGAGTAGCAGGGATTTACCCAGGGCTCATACTCGCAGGGGTTCCAGCGGCGCTTCTCTTCCGAATTGGGTGGGAGGTCGGTGGTATTGAGACACTTGGCCAAAATGAGCTTTTCGCGCTATTCATTGGGTTGACGCTGATACCTGCAGCGGTTATTGCCATGATCATGACCGTTTACTGGAGCAGCCCTGCTGTCCGGACGATCGCCCAGAAGAGTGTCACTGCCACGAATCCGGCATCGGCTGCTGCTGGGGCCCGCAAAGCAAAAGCTGCCTCTGGAAGTGCCGTGCGTGGTGCCCGAAACGTCCACCGGGGCTACGCAAACGGAAAGTACGGTCCGGTGACCAAAACCGGGCAGACGAAACTCGAGAGCGGTAACTCGAAAGCATACAAGCTGGGTCAATCAGCGAACTCGACGAAAGCCCACGCTCGCCAGTACAACACCCTCCGGAAATCTGATTCAGGGCGGATGCGCGATAAAGCCAAAGACGACGCCAAACAGGTCACCCGAAAAACGTCGATCAAAGCCAAGCAAGGACTCAGAAACACCAAAGAAAAGGTCTCGAGGTGGTGATTCAGATGAGTTCGAATACAGCAGACAGCGAGTACAACGCACGGAAAATCCACCAATCGCTGGGTGGCACGACAGCGTTCTTCCAGGGCTACACGATCGGCGAGCTCATGTTGTTTCTCACGGTGGCGTTCGTCACCGTTATCGCAGCAACATTCGTTCCCTCTGCACTGACGATTCCGATTCTCGGATTCGGGATCATGCTCACGATCCTTCTCTTCCTTCTCCACAAGGTCAAACCTGATTACCTCTGGCTCACCGAATGGCTCGTCGCTCGATTCGGCTGGGCGATCAAAAACAAGGAGTACACGCACGGTGGCGAGGACAACAGCGACGTTCGCTATCTGACCCGACTCAATCGGGTGTATCCACACGCCATCGAACGCACCGATGGCGCACTCGTCGGAGCGATGAACGTCGAACCGGCGAATATGGCCCTCGAGGATGACGAGGCTTGGGCGAAGGCCGTGCAGTCACTTTCAGAGTTCGTTAATTCGACTGTTGACTTCCCCGTGAAGATCTACATCACTAGCCGCGAAATCGACGAGGACGACGTCGTTCGCGAACATCAAAATCGACTTGGCGATGATGACGTTCGCTCGCGCCCAGTCCTGAAACGCCTCCTCGAGGAATACGTCTCCTCCAACACAAATGAAAACGGAGATATCGACTCTGAGACGACGACAATCAGAGAGTACTATCTCATCACTGCGGTGACCGACAGCGACATCGAACAGTTCGACGAAACCGGTGACAGCGTTCTGGCTTACCTCGCAGATGTACCAGTTCTCGGGCGACTCTTCGGCCGCTTTCAGTCTGAGGGGGTGAGTGAATCCAAGCGCGACCAGCTCAAAGAAGAGAAGTTAGAATCGCGACTCATGCAACTCCGCCGAGGAGGCTCGTCATTATACCGGTGTTCGATCAGCCCCGTCGACGCGTATGACCTCGCTCGAGTCACGAAGGAGTACTGGACGTGCCAATCGCAGGACTACGCTGATATGACGAGCGCGATTGGGACGTTCCCAGTCGTCTCTCACGGCATCAGCGATGGTGTGCCAGCGACGCCAGATCCGAAGGATGTCCTTGATTCGATGGACGACAGTAGTGACGAAGCTGCGGACTGGGAGTACTCCCTCGAGGATCTCGATAAAGAAGACACTGCTGACGAACCGTCGGTTTCCGACGCAGATCGTCTGCCGGATACGTCGACGATGCACCAGTCAGTGGTTGCGCCGTCGTCAATCGACTGGGAGACGACCTATGCCGTGATCAACGACGAGACGTTCGTTCGCACCTTCTGGATCGAACAGTTCCCCGAAGAGCCCTCGGATGGCCTCCTTGAGCGACTCTTGCTCGAGACAGATCTGCAGACGGATCTCAGCATTCACCTCGATCCGTTCGATAGTCAATCGGCTCAGGATATGATGGCAGATTGGATTTCGGACTTGAAGATCAACCAGCACGACTCAAACAGCCTCAAAGCCGAAGATCTGCAGGAAGACATCGACCAAGCGAAGTACATGCGCTCGCTTGTTCGAGCGAACAAAGCCTCGTTCTATCGAGGCGGCGTATTCATCCGCCTGGCTGCCGAGAGCCAGCAGGAACTCGAGAATCAGACAACTCGACTGCGCTCGATCATCAAGGACGCACCAGCAAACTGTACGCTGAAAGTCGCGAGTCGATGGCAGGAACGAGGACTCGCAACGGTCTCACCGCTCGGCCGGAACGAACTCGGTCGCGATCGGATGTCGACGCTGACCAATCAGGCCATTGGCGCGATGTTTCCGTTCTCATCGAACTACCAGATGATGGACGACGGGATTGAGTACGGCTATCACGGCCACAACGGCTCTCCAATCCGAATCAACCCGTGGGACCTTGAGACCGGGCATAGCGAACTCGTCGTCGGAATGCCGGGTGCCGGGAAAACGTTCGGTGGGATCATGCGCCACCTGCGGATGATGAAGCGGCACAACGACACGATGCTCGTCCTCGTCGATCCAGTCGGCGGCTTTCGCGGTATTGCAGACGCCCTGAACGCGAAGACGATCACCGTCGGTGGCGATACGAAATTGAACCCGCTCGAGATCCGTCAGACGCCCCAACACGTCCTCGAGTCCAGCGATGGGGTCTCTCCCCTTTCAGCGAAGAAAGACGAGGTCTACGCCGTTCTCGAGAACTTCCTCGACGCTCGTGATATCGAACTCGGGGCTGAGACAGGTGTCCTCTCGTATGTGATCGACGAAGCCTATCGACAGGCAGGGGTCGTTGAGGACGACGTCTCGACGCATACGTCAGAGAACTCGCCGACGATGCAAGATATCCACCGGATCCTCTGTGATATCGCCGAGAATCCGGACGAGCACAACATCGCTGCATCCGAATCCGCTCGCGAACGTGCTGCACAGTACGCGGATGAACTCGCGATTGCGTTCCAACCGTTCCGCGAAGGTGGCTCCTACGAAAACCTCTCCCACCGCTCGGAGATCGATATTCTCGAGGGCGACAACAAGGTCGTCTATATCGATCTCGGTCAGATCGAGGGGAGCGCCTCAGGGATTGACCGCCAGACGTTCCTGATGCAACTACTGCTATCGACGATCTACCAGCAAGCGAAGAACACCCAACGGAACGTCGAACTCGCGATCGACGAGGCACACTACCTTTTCGAAGACCAGGCGAACCTTGACTTCCTCGAGACGGCGTTCCGTCACCAGCGCCACGCCGGCCTTCGAATGGTATTGCTCTCCCAGACCGCTCAGGAGTTTTACGAGACTGAGCAGGCCGAGAAGATCATCGGGATGTGTCCGATCAAAGTGTTCCACAAACTCCCCGAATTGGACGACCGGACGGCGGACAAAATCGGGTTGACGAAAGAACAGCGCCAGTACGTCAGAGGTGCCGACGCCGGGAAAGCGGACCTCGGCTACAGTCAGGCACTTGTTCGCGTTGAGGAACACGGCACCTATCCCTTGCACGTGGTCGCAGACGAGTTCGAAAAACGGGTTATCGATTACGAGCCAGCGGATCAGGCCTTCATCCAACAGGCGATGAACGACGAGTCAGCGGAACTGCTCGCGTTCGAGGAATTCGTCGAAACCGAAGGACAGCAAAACGCGCTTGCGACCCGTCTCGACATCACTGCTGAGACGGCGAGCAAGCTTCTCGAGGAGGATCTCAGCAAGACAGAGATCCTCGATGCAGTCGTCGAACAGGCTCTTGAGACAGAGACGGACACCGAAGAGGCACCGATCCAGACCGACGGCGGAGCGTCAGCTCCCGACCAGCGCACAACCGAACCCAAATGTGACAACTAAGACTATGACTACGCTCAATCGTTTCACGAAACTGCTCGGTTCGTCGCCCCAGTACGAGGCGACGCAACTCGAGTTTGGAGACCAGGAATCGTTTGTTCAGCAGCAAGCAGACACGCCAGGACTACTCCTTCGGATCCGCCCCTACAAGGAGAACAATGGTGTCGTGGATGGGGCCGGCGTTCTGCAATCAGTCCACGACGTGACGACGAACTTCCGCGGGAAGAATACGAGTGATCATCACTCGTTCGAAGTCTGGTTCGATGAGGGAAAAATTTCGTTCTATATGCACGCTGCTACCGAGGCAGCCGCAGACAAGTTCCGACGGCGGGTCGGGAACAACTACGCGAACAGCGAGATTTTCCCTGTCGAAGAGGGCCATGCGTTCCCGGTCATCGATTCTAACCAGTACGTCGCCGGCGCGTGGCTCGAGATGGAGAAGATACCCTACTACCCGATCCGTCATCACAACAGCGAAGGCTTCGAGACGGATCCCTACGGCGAGATAACGAGCGAAATGCTGTCGCTTGACGAGAGTACAGTCGTCACACAAGTCGTCTTTCGACCTGCAAAGCAATCGTGGACCGACGGTGATAGATTCAAGCACAACAGCGTCGATGAACTCGCTCATGCACTTCGCCAAGGGACGTCCGTGGGGTGGCTGAATCCTCGGACTCGACCGGCGAGCCAGAAGGACAAGCAGGCCGCGAAGACGATCGAACAGCAGCGTGGTCAACAGGCGTTCCACGTGAATATTCGCGTACTTGCTGCGTCGTCTGAAAAGGCCGAAGCCGAGGCTCGAGCCCGTGGCGTCGCAGGGATGTTCAGGAAGTACTACAACGCGGTTACGGAGCAGGGACTCGACGATACTCCAGTCTGGCATCGCAAAGAGCGGAAACGAGCCAAACGACTTCGACAATTCATCCATCGGATGCGTGACCGTGAGTGGATCGATCGCCGTATGATTATGACCGTCGACGAACTCGCCGGCGTCGCACACATCCCTAATGCGGAGATTGAGACGCCGAAGATCGACTGGCGATATACGCAGCGTGGTGATCGACTCCCATCAGATGGATCTCGATACGACGCTAATGAGTCGCCGACTGGTGGGCAGCCATCTGGTGTTCCCGACGAGGCAGCAGTCACCGTTGATGGCTCTACTCGCGATCAGGAGGGATTCGATGGTATTTGATCGCTTCTTCGGACGCGGTGGAGAGACCTCGAGTAGCGACCAAAGCAGTGAGTCCGAACCAGCTGACGATGCATCCACGAATGCTGGCACTGAATCGTCCACTGCCCAGCAAGCAATGACCGGAGAGCAATACCATATCGTCGACCAAGACACGACCCGTGTCGGTGGCAAGCCGATCCTCACAGAAACAGCCGATGAAGGAACGGTTGCAGGTCCATTCGTCCGAGAAATGTTTGAAGCCGGGATGTACGACGCACCGTCCCCACTCTGGGCCGGCTACACGGAGGATCCCCAGACTGGCTTCCGTGAGGCCCCGATCCGGTTCGACTCACTCTTCCGGCACAACTGGATTGCAGGGACGACCGGCTACGGAAAGACGACTCAACTCCTGAATATGATGGTGCAATGGGCCTACAGTGGCTATGGCTTCACGTACTTCGATCCGAAGGGCCGTGATTCTCGAGAACTGCTCCGGATGCTGCCCAAACATCGCCTCGAGGACGTGGTCTGGATCGAGCCCGGGTCGACCACCCATGAGAATACGGTCGGAATGAATTTCCTCGAGGTGCCCGACTGTGAGACGACTGAGGAACTTGAAAACGAGATCGAAAACCGGGTCGAGAACCTGAAAGCGGTCTTCGATACCTCTGACTACTGGGGCATCAACATGGAAGCAATCACCGAGTCGATGGCCCGGGCGATGATGAAATCCGAGCAGCCGTTTTCGGTCATCGATATGTACTTCATTCTGTTGAACGCCGATCGTCGCGAGGACTTCGCACTCGACGTCGAGGATCCCTATATCAGGGAGTTCTGTCTCGAGATCGCGAATATGGAAGAAGAGACGGTTCGCCCGCTCTTGAAACGGATCAAGTCCTGGGTTGAAAACTCGGTGATTCGCCGGATTATCGCTCACCGGGAGAGTACGATTAACTTCCGCGATATCATTGAGAACGATCGGATCGTTATCGTTCGAACGCCGGTCGAGAATACGGACATCAAGAAGATGGTTACCCTCGGCGTCATGCGGAATTTGTGGAGTGCGATTCAGCGGCGCTCATACGAACTCGATACCGAGCCAGAACCTTACTTCGTTCTCTGTGATGAGTTCGACGATATCGCGAGCGACAATCTCGATATCGAGTCGATGCTCGCCCGTGCTCGGTCGATGCGGTTGTCGGTGACTCTGGCTTCGCAGTATCCCTCTCAGTTCGACGAGGACACGCTGAAGGCGATGCAGAACAACTGCGATAACCTGCTCACGTTCTCAGTCAACGACAGTGACGATGCCGAACTGTTGATGAAACGCTTCCGTGACTACACGGCAGAGGACCTCATCACGACCGACCAGTTCAAAGTCTGGACACGGATCCCGCTCTCGGGTGGGCGCTACTCTGAACCGGTTTTGATCCGGACGTTTCCGCCATATCCGCCCCTCCGTGGAACGGATACTGTCGATCAAATCATCGAACAGAGTCTCGAACGATATGGGACCGATCCGCTGACGGACGCTGAGATCTTGCAGGATCTCATCTATAGTGATTCGAACGAGGCAGCGAACCCCAAGCAGATTCTAGAGGAGACGATGGCGGAAGCCGTTCGTGCAGTCCAGATTCGAGAACGCGTGCGAGCGGAAAACGGCTGGGTCGATGTCACTACCGTCGACGAGGAACTCGCAGCCCGCCTCGAGGATACTGAGCCTGAGATCGACGTTGCACCCGAAGAGTTGCCTGACGTTCGTGAGGAATCCCGGTTACTCGAGGTTACGCTGCAGAACGACGACATCGTAGTTCGACTCACTGACGACGGAGAAACAGTGGTCGAACCGGAGACAGGCACTGTCAGATCTGCCGGTGGCTCTACACACGATGCAGTCCTCTTCGAGACGGAAACAGCGCTGACAAAGCGTGGATTCAGTGTCGAAATCCTCGAGCAGGACGGAAGCGAGCAACCGGACGCCATCGCGACGCATCCAGATCACAACGTCGTATTCAATATCGAGGCTGAGACGACGACGCCAGATCGACCCGTGAAGGTCTTGCAGAATCTCAAGCGAGCCCACGAAGCAGATCGGATTCCGATCTTCGTCGTTCGACCTGGTGACTCCGAGACAGAGTGGGCGACTCGAGTCGAGAATATCCTCTCGCCACCGCTGCAAGAGCGAGCCGATGGTACTGAACAATTCTACAACTGCGACGAGATCGTGACCTTCAGTGGTGGTGCGACTGCTCACGGTGGCGTCACTGCCGTTCGGCCCAAGACGGCTGAAACGAACCGAACTGTTTGGACACGAGAGAACGGTAAAATCGTCCTTTCAGACGGTGAAACAGCGTTTGCCCGTGTTCCAGATGAGAGTACACTCTCGAAGGACAGTGTGCCAGCCTACTATAGCCATGATCGTGAAGCCGGGCAGTATACTGTCTACGAAGCTGGCGAAACCCATGTCTACGACTCGAGAGACGACTTTGAGGATGAATGGACGCCGATCAAACGGCCATTCCGACCTGCTGTTGACCTACCAGACTTGGATTATTCACGGGAGAGCTACCTAATTCTGATACTCTCCGACGATGAGCGTCCTGTACTCTTCCAGCAGGGCGAGACATACGGTTTGTCCGATTCGCCAAGCAATGAGGAACTATGGCCAGACATCCCTTCAGGGAATCACTCTCGAGTAACGGAGTCGTCCCCATCAGTAGAGTCTGGTTCAGCAGTATCGGTGTCAGTTGAGGTTGACCCAGACGGCAACGGTATTGAGGCGTTCGCAGCGATGTATATCAGAGAGGCAGATGGGGCACAGATTCCAAAGGCAGCACTGTTTCAAGCCTACTCGAGATGGACCGACCAGTACGATATTGATGGAACAAACGCGAGCTGGTTCGGTCGGAAGCTTTCGAACGTCGTCGACTATGAGGATACCCGAGTCAGAGACGGCGACGATCTCGTGACTGTCTACACCGGTATCGATCTGACCAGTGATGGATCAGAGTTCATTGAGTGAGAAACAATATCAGAATAATGAATATAATTCAGGCACTTGGACCACTGAAAATCTCGCCCCCACAACCCAAATTCCAAAATACGATTAGGAACTGGTGTATCTGCCAGTATCCGCCATATAGCCGGATTTGTTCAGGGCAAATTTCCTGTTCAGGTCACGGAATTGGTAGCTGTTCAGAGCAAAACCGCAGTACGGTGGCGGTGTTCAGGGCAAATCAAGGCTCAAAACCAACTAGTATAGAACGGGTTGCACCCGTTGGACAGGGTCACGGACAGTCTACCAGCCTACGGCATGTTTATCAGCACACTGATGGGTGGTATGCGACCAGATGGACGCGCAGTACGAGGTGGATTGTCGATGTCTGAACAGACGGTTTCGGTACTCCCCAAGCAGTTACGTGAGCGCGATCAGTGGGTGTGCTGGCGAGAAGAATCTCGAGACGGGAAGCCGACCAAGATCCCGGTGACACCTGGGAGTGGTGAGTTTGCGTCTTCGACGGATCCAGAGACATGGGCATCGGTCGAAACCGCGCTCGAGTACGCCGATTCGGGGGATGCAGATGGCGTCGGGTTCGTGTTTACCGACGATGATCCTATTGTTGGTGTGGATCTCGATGACTGCCGAGAACCGGAGACTGGGGATGCCGCCGACGTAGCACAGGACATTATCGAGCGGCTTGATTCCTATACGGAGATTTCTCCGTCGGGAACTGGGTTCCATGTGCTCATCGAGGGAGAACTCCCGGATGGCCGGAATCGACGTGGAAGCATTGAACTGTACGACACAGCCCGGTTTTTCACCGTGACCGGTGACTCCCTCGAAGAGATGCCCAGTCGCGTTGCTCGTCAACAGGATGCACTCGAGGCGATCCACCAGGAGTACGTCCAAAATATCGAGACTGACGCGAAACCTGACGCCGAGAATCGTGACATGACTGACGAGCAGGCTTCGACGGATACAGCAGTCGATACCAACGTTGACCTCGAAGACAAGGACCTGCTCAAAAAGGCTCGAAATGCGTCCAACGGTGAGAAATTCGAGCGACTATGGCGTGGCTCGACTAGCGGGTACGAAAGCCAGTCGGAAGCTGATATGGCGCTGTGCTGTCTGCTGGCGTTCTGGACCGGCGGCGACCATACTCGAGTGGATGCCCTTTTCCGGCAGTCAGGGCTTCTCCGCGAGAAGTGGGACGAAGTCCACTACGCCGATGGGTCAACGTACGGCGAGAAAACCATCGAGCGAGCGATTGCAAATACCTCCGAGTTTTACGATCCGGACACTCGAGGGGACTCGAGTGAAGCAAGTTCCAGAGAGAGCGAGTCGTCGACCACCAGCAGTCGTGACGAACCAGCGCAGAATCATGCGTATCTGGTCGAGAAGAATCGATTGTTGACCGATCGCGTCGACGAACTCGAGGCAACACTCGAGGAGAAAGACGATCGTATCAACGAACTTGAGGCGACTAACGAAACGCTCCGAGAGCATCTCAGTGACTGTCAGGAGGTACTCGAGCGTCGTGATCAGGCTTCAAACCCCGAGATGGATGAGGCGGGTGCTGATGACAGTGACTCGATTTGGGGTCGTGCACGGCGGTTCGTCGGAAATGACAGTTGAACCCCGTTCCAGAGCACTCTGACAAGTTTATCGACTTCCGGAGGGGTGAGGAGTTCAACGAGAACTAAAATCAACCAGACAGATGACCACGGTATTGTGTGGGTGAACGAACCGCTCGAGGAGTGTCGGCATGATCTAATTCCAGCGACGATTGGTTCGACTGGATCTCCGATCGACTGCTCGAAATGTGGCGCTTCAGGCGTATTGATTAATCACTAACGTGATTAGGGGCATCACCCAGAGCGTGGCGCCGTAGATGAGGTCAAATTCCCGTCGACGATCTGCATGAGGCACTCCTCGAGACGGCTCTGTTGAAATCCTATTTCCAGGCATGTTTCAGCATGAAAGATACGCTCACTAAACATGTATTTGACCGCTAATGATTCTGTCAGCTTCGATAGCTGTTCTTCGCGGTGTGCTGAACAGGGCGCATTTCGGTCACGACACTCACCCTAGGACGCTAACGAAGATACATTGTATCCTCCGGGAGATATCGTCGCCACTGCACCGAGTAGCCGTTGATCAATTTGGCTTTTCACTGTCATCAATCAGCGAAGAAACGATGAGTCGTTTGGTCCCACGCCGAAGGAGACCACTGGCTGCAGGTTGAGAGATATCCAGATTAGCGGCGACTTCGCTGAGAGTTGCGTTCCGTGGGTCTTCGAAATACCCTGTGTCGAGTGCGACGAGGAGTGCCTCTCGTTGACTATCGGTCAATCCTGCGTCCGTATTCCCTAAACTAGCGTATTCGTTCACGCGCAGTAAATCGATATCAATGTCGTTCTGTTCTGCATAGTCCCATAGAGGGGCTAGATTCGTCCGGTCGGGCATCCATACTGTTAGAACCCAACTGTTTCCGTCGTTTTTCATATCGAGTATTATACTATTAGCGGCAGAAATAATTGGTGAGATGATCTTCGCTTCGTCTGTATACTCGAAGCTATAGATCGCTTTCTCGTCTCTAGTTTCAATAATCCGTTCAAACTCGCCAATGGTGTGATCATTCCGTAATCCGTCTTCGAACTGGCGGAAATCAGATGACTGTATGCGATAGAAGAACTTCCCCGATGTAGGGTCAGTTCCTGCCTCTAATACCGACTCGACTTTCGAACTCTGGTCGTGAGTGACTGTCTTTGTGAGCACTATATCTGGGTGCTCGACTCTGACGACTGCCTTAATATCGGTCACTGTTCTATAGGGTAGGTGTCTTTAATATATGTAGATGTATGTCTGGTGAAGCCCTTAGCAACTATCAAAACCGGCTTGTTGCATACAGAGGATAGAAAAGCTTGACGCTGCATTCCGAATCGGAGTCAGCGAAATGCTATAGATAGAGTCGGCCTTGTTTAGACGCGTGATTTCACGGTTATGAGTGGCTAACGCTGAGTTCAATGTTTCTGACGGCGCATTTCAAGACGAGTTCGCGGAATTGACCAAACCACGTTCGAGCGCGAACGATTTCGCCGTATTTGCGTCGGAGCGCGAAAAACGTCGATTCGGCGTTTGAGCGTTGATGGTAGATCGTATCATCTTGCAAGATATTATTGGCGATGCCGTGCCAGCCGAACTCGCGGTGCTTGATCACCGGTTTAACGCCTTCTGCACGCAATCTTTGGCGAAGTAGCCACCAGTCGTAGCCTTTGTCGGCGGTGAGAATGTTCAGTTTGTCGAGGTTACGTTTGACCATCTGCCAGCCGATCTTGGAATCGTGCGGTTGTTTCATCGAGCAATGTATATCTAGAATTGCACCAGTCTTGCAGTCGACCAGCGTGGTGATTTTTACCGCCTCGAACGTGTAGTTCGTCCGTTTTGCGTAGTGTTGGCTGGCAGCGATCCGATCCATGCCAGTTGCGTCGATCGCCTGAACATCGCTGGTTTCGTGCAACTCCGCCGACAGCCGCAGCAGGACTCGCCAGATTCGCATTTCAAGATCCTGCTTGCGCGTACATACAGTGGTGAAATCGGGTAGCTCATCCACCGCCAGATCAAGTTTGGCGACGATCTCGTGCATCTCGTGAAGAACGTCCAGCAACCGCCGATACGGGTGATCGAGATACTCGCGGAGACCGTGAATCGCCACGATTACCCAGTCTGCGTAGCCGCCATCACCCTCTTGGAACGCTGGATCCGGCTCGCCGACGACGGCTTTTTGAGCGAGCGAGACAACCCGATCAGTGAAGCGGGCGAGTTTGCTGGACACAAACTCCTCTTCCCGCTTCACATCCTAGTATGTTCGACATTTAGCCGCTCTTACTAGCGTCTAAACACGCCCATAGAGTCTGCATTCAGCAGTCGGGCGCTATTCTATGGGTAAGTGGAACGGAGGCTCTGGGGACAAGAGAGAGCAGTCCGACGGAATCGGTGTTACACTGCTCAGACGAGATAAATGCGCATCGAAAATCTCTCGTAAAGTTCCCTGGACGATAAGCATCTTTTTTGCTTGCTCTCGTCGTCCTCACTGCATCCACTGAGCAACCTGCGAAAGCGGTTAGGAATATATGGGATCTCCTAGACCGGATATAAATGGATTATTCGATTAAGAAAGAGACCAATGCGGGAACGGTCGGTATGCAGTATGTATGGCACAGAGAAACCATGCCGATGACCGAGGCAGCGACACTAAAGCAAAATTCTATCTCCCTGCTGGAGTTGCCCCACCGTTCGATACCAGTCGCTTTGAGCGTCTCTGGGTGCCGCTATTCAACCATTACGTTAAATCACGATAATGGGTTTCCCTGAAATAGATTCGGCCGTGTTCTTTGGTTCGATTACAATGGTAGCTTGGGGAATTTGGGTAGTCTTGGGCAACGCCGCGTCGGAGTCTATCGACCCGAGGACGGCCGCTGCAATCACCTATCTTGTTGCGGGACCCCTTGCACTCGGATACATCCTCGTTTCAGACGCATCACTTGCCATTACTGCGAGAGGTGGACTGCTCGCTGGCACAGCCGGATTGTTCACCGGAATAGGCCTGATTTCGATGTACATCGGTCTTTCCGGAGGGTCAACAACTGTCATCTCTACTCTCGGTGCAATGTACTTTGTCGTCGCGGCTCTCATCGGTATGGTCATCCTCGGAGACGAAGTTACGATAACGAGATTTGCGGGGATAGCGTTCGCAGTTATTGGGATCGTCTTGGTTACCCAATAGAGCAGCCTACGCGATTATTGGGTATGGGATAGTACTCTCGAATAGCCCCAAAACGTTGTTCTTAGTAGGTATTAGAGGAAGCAGAATCCTCCTCGTTGCTGGATTATCTCTATCTACCAGTCCACGTTGTTTCCGTCTGCACTCGTCGCCGTGCTGGATTTTCGCTCTATCTTCAGCACACTGTTCTTGATAGATATTGGATGGTCTCCAGTCCGCAGCGCTCTATCGTTTGTCTGTACTAAACTGAGACGCGCAGTTTACCCGTCTCGCTTCTCTATCGCGTCCTCGAACATCGCCTTCGCCCGCAGTCCGCCCGCCTTCACGTAGTCAATGTCGACGCCGGCCAGCACGAAGTCGAAGCCGCGGTCGACCCACCGTTCGATCTCGTCCTCCTCGAACGCGAGCGTCGCGACGGGCTTGTCGACGACGTGGCCCGCCTCGAGCACGCGATCGACGGCCTCGACGAACTCGTCGCCATCGGTTTCGCCAAAGATGTCAAGCGCGGCGGAGAGGTCCGCGGGACCGACGAATAGACCATCTAGGCCGTCAACGGCGGCGATCTCCTCGACGTTCTCGAGGCCGGCTTCGGTCTCAATCTGGGCGATCGTGACGAGATCCTCGTTCGCGCGCTCGAGATACTCGGGAAACGCCTCGCCGTACTCGGTGCCGCGGCCGTAGCCGACGCCGCGGACTCCCTTGGGCGGGTAGCGGGTGGCCTCGACGAGCGCCCGCGCGTCCTCAGGCGTGTCGATCATCGGGGCCATCACGCCGTTGACGCCGGCGTCGAGGACGCGTTTGATCTCCGTCGGATCGTTCTCCGAGAGGCGGACGATCGACCCGGAGTCGGGGTCGACGTTCGCAGCGTCGATCGCGCGAGCCATCTCGGTGATCGTCTCTATCGAGTTCGTCGAGTGCTCGCCGTCGATCATCACGGCGTCGAACTCGAGGCGAGCGCTGAGTTCGGCGATCGCGGGATCGCTCAGCGCGACCCAGGTCCCGACGAGCGGCTCTCGGTCCCGCAGGGCGGAGTGGAATGTCATGTCACCCTGTTCGCCAATTCGTGAAAAAAGGTTATGGTAACGGAATTGTAGCTGCGTGCGGTCGCAGTTGAGTCCCAACTCCGCCGCCTTCGAACTCACTTCGCGGTGGAGACTAGGTAGTCGCTCGTCAGAGGGAGATTTCGGTATCCCGAATTTGTGTTCTCTTCTGCAGTTCTGCAGTAGGGAACTTGTCTTAACCAACGTCCCCGGGAGTGACCTCAAATTGTTGGTTAACACTCTAGAAGCTTGGGACCTGCTTCACCACCTGCTACCGACGATGTGTCTGTCGGCGCCGTGAGGCGCGAGGCGCGCTCTCACGTGCCTGACGCAATTCATATGCCTGATCCAAATTCTCGCAACGACACAAGTGCCGACTACGAACAGTTCGAGAAAGGACTTCTCGCTCAAGACCGTGACATCGCCAGCGTTGTGACGGCGGATATCGACGATGCCACGGCCCACAATTTGGTCAGTGATCTTGTCGACGCGGACGTCGTCACACCCGTTCCTGAGAGACGAGTCCTCGCCCACGAGCCGAGCGGTACCACCTTTGATTCGATCACTCAACTGGCCGTCTTCCATCGCGGCTGGACGGCCGGTAGCGACGCCGACGCGGAGGCCGAGTGATGCAGCAAACCCTCGTTTGCTGTGTCTTCTGCGACGCTCCGCCCGGCGCCGAGACTGGCGAGGCGCACACTTGGGGCCAGGATGAGCGGGTCACCCATCCGATCTGTGTCGACTGCGCCACCCAGACGCGGCCGGATCCCGACGAGCGCGATTACGTCGCCTGTGACGGCTGCGGTCTCGTCGTCGACACGCTTACGGCACTGACGCGGTTCCAAGTAGAACTCGGCCACCTTGAGAGGGCGCTCCAGATCTGCGCTCGCTGTAACCCCGGTGGCCTAGCCGCCTACTGGACGCGCGACCTCGAGGACCACCTCGTCACGGCGGCGGCGGAGTGACCCCAACACTCATTACTGATTCACTGTAAACTGTAATCAAGAACAAACCGTGTCACGCACCTCAAATCGGGCTGACGGCGACATCGTCCGCGACTTCCTCTCGGTCGCGGACCTCCTCGAAGAGCCACAGCTGGCTCAGCTGTACGCGTATCTCGCTCGGGAGGGGGAGGCGACCGTCCAGGACGTGATGGACGACCTCGAGCTCGCCCAGGGAACCGCCTACAGTTACGTCAACGGGCTCGTCGACGCTGGTGTTGTCGAGGTTACTAACGACGAGCAACCACGGCAGTACGTAGCCCACGAGATCGACCTGACCGTGACGACGGCCGCCGGGGACCGCGAGTACACGATCACGCCGGCGCTGATCGACGCCGTTGGGCGGCGTGGGACTAATGGCGACATCGACACGTACATCGACCGTCACGGCGTCGCCGGCCTCGCGACGGCGCTCACCTACGCCGTCGCGCGCGAACGCGGCGAGGTAACCCACCGGCTGATGGCCGAGGACCTCGATATCTCGCCACTAGCCGCGGAGATAATTCTGCAGGCGCTCCAGCCTGTCGTCCACGAGTACTACGACATCGGTGAGGACGTAAGTCACGATACCAAAGAAGAGGTCAATATATGAGCATCGAAACGAGTGACCGGACACAAGTGATGCAGTACTCAGTTTATCGGTGTTCCTTGGAGGAAACTGATGGAACTCAGTAACGACACGCTCACGGTTTCACGGGAGCTTTCAAAGCTCGACAAAGACGTACTCGAGTTCACACGGATCCTCGATACCTGCGACGTGAACTACGTCATCGTCAGTGGATACGTCGCAATCCTCACTGGGCGATCTCGATCGACAGAGGACATCGACGTCATTCTGGAGTCGCTGTCTGAGACGGAGACTGAGCAGTTGGTTACCGAACTCAAAAAACAGGAGTACTGGGGGATGGCGATGCCACTTGATGAGATGTATTCGCTGTTGAGCGAGGGTAGCCGGATCCGGATTGCCGAGGAAGGAGAGATGTACCCGAACTTTGAAACGTGGTTCGTCTCAAACGACGTGGAACGCAAGGCACTCTCGAATCCCCTCACGGTTATATTCGACGAGGGTCAGATCGAGATTAGCCCGCTCGAACTCCAGATTGCGTATAAACTCCGGCTCGCACAAGCTGCAGACAGCCTCAGCGGGAAGGATTTTGAAGATGCACTCCACCTGTACTTGACCTTCGAGGAACGATTTAACACGGAGCAGCTCGAAACGTACGTCAAAGAACTTGGAGTTGAGGACTACTATGCTGAACTCACAGGAGTTTGAAGACGATCAACGGCAGAACACGGAGCAACGGCGTGCAATGATCAAGCGCTGGGCCGAGTATATTCGAACACATGACGATAGTGAGTGGTCACGCCAGCAGAATCGCCTTATCGACTCCCAACTCCAGTCGGCGAACGAGATGGCTGCAGCTGGCGACACGGATCCCGTTCAGTTTGCGGCTGCTCGAGATCGACTGCGCGACCGGTGACTGTCCACAGATACTCTTCCTAGGGACCCTGCGACAGAAATGACGTCTACCACTACTTCATCAGGATCAGGCGACGACGAGGTCCGCCAGCTGTATGAGCAGTATCAGGCAGTCGAAAGCGACGCCGAACGTCACGAAATTGCCCTCGAGATGGGGAAGCTTGACCGACGCCGCCATGCGGAGATCTACGCAGCGCTCGAAGACGAGTGAGGGTCCTTCTTCCAGGCAACCGTATGCGAAGTCGTTCGGGACTGGCAACTAGCTGGTTTTCGATCTAGGGTTGTCGCTAGCTGGGTTCAGTCAGCCGCAAGATCCCAAGCATCGAGTTCGCCAGCGAGATACTGTTTTCCCTGACGAGTGATGTCGTAGATGCCGTTGCCGAGATGGACGAGCAGGTCGTCGGATGGGGACGTAGAAATACAGCTCACGGTGCAAGGAATTTGACTTGCTATGACGCCGGAGAACGTCGACGTCCTAATTGACGAAGAGTCCTGCTCAACGGACGTGCAGTAGAATTGCAGCCGATATCCGAGACCCTTCCTGAAAGCCCTCGACCGCTCGACATCCCGTGACCCACGCTGCGTGCCTCGTTCCTGTGGTGCTTACAGGGTCGGGGGCCAGCCGAGATAGCTTCACCCTTTCTGAGCCCACTAGGGTAGCGGGTGGGAAGCCGGTCGATGTGGCCAGTTGGCTGGGTGCGTCTCTACGGCCCGTCCCGCTCGCCGCTGCCGCCTGCCGGTGAGCAAAGCTCACCGATGTCTCGTTCGCTTCGCTCACGAGACCTCCGCATCACTCGCGACCGACCATTCCGGGCTGCCTGCCTGCAGTCGCGGGCGGGCTGCCGGGCTAAAATGCATGTGCCCTCGGCGCCAGCACCAAGCGCGCTTTCGGTTGCGTCTCTCTCGCTCCTGACGTCGCTCGCTCGACGGACGCGAAACCGGCTTGAGTGCTGGCCGCTCGCTCCAGGCGGACGGCGCGCGGTGCTGGTTGGAACACCTCATTCAGGCGCGCTCTCGCTCGCGCCCAGTAGGGCGCTCGCGAAGGCGCGAGCGAGAGCGCGCAGATGGATCCGTCGGTCGGTGTCGTCGAAAAACCGCGATGTCCTCGCATCGCGGTGGCAGGCGCTGAGCGCCTTCGGATCGGTGAGATCCAATGTCTAGTAACAACTCGAGTAGCAAGGTCGTTACGGTCGATGAACAGGCACTCAAACAGGCGGACGAGCAGGCAGTCGATGACGAGAACTTCCCGGTCGTCGACGAGACGCCGGCATTCGAGGCAACGGTCAAGCAAGAGATCCAAGCAAAGGTGGATGCGAACCACCCGGACGGGATCGTCGATACAAACGACGACCGGATTCACGGCGTGACCCTCGAGCAGGAAGAGCGGATTCGGGCTCGGGAAGCAGAACTCGAGCGGATCAGTGCACAAGCCGAGTTCGGACAACAGCAGGGACGAGCGAAGCGGGCGCGAGACATCGCTGCACGACGAAGTGCGGAGCGGCGTACACGGTTCCAGAAGCGGGCAGCGAGCGTGGAGCCAATGGCGGATCCAGAACGGCCGGATCCCCGGACGAACCTCACACGATCGCAACTGGCGGCTGTGAACGAGCAGTCGATGCGGTTAGCCGAACGGCTCGATGGCTGGTCTCGAGCGGCGATCAGTCGGCGGCTGGCCGAGGCGGTCGTCGACGGACAGGATCTCACGAGTGCGGTCGTCAGCGTGTTCGAAGAGTTGCAGACCGCGCCAGGACAGATCGTACCGATTGGGACACTCGAGGATGTGAGCCGACAGAAGGTGAGCATCGAGGGGCGTGTCGAGACGCTTTGGGATCCATCGCATCCAAGCATCGCACAGGTCGGGCTCATCGCAGACGACAGTGGCCAGACTCGAGTGACGATCTGGGAGAAATCAGGCGCGCCGTGGATCGAAGAAGGCGAACGAGTGCGCATTCATGGGGCTGCACGGAACTGGTACGAGGGACGTGTCTCACTGGCCGTCACCGGATGGTCGACCCTTCAGTTCCCTGAACGCGGTCAGTGGTGGGAGTAGCTGGCTAACGCGGCCTTCTTTTTTGCTACGTGCCAGACCGACCCAGACCCCACCCCACCCTCCGCTCCATGCTCGCTCGGGAAGACTCACTGTGTTCGTCTTCCCAGTTCTCGTTCGCTCCTCTCACGAGACCATCGCTGCGCGCGCAGCCACAACCTTAAGACAGTCAATTAAGTATCATCCCTGACCAGTACTATTGAGATTCTATACAGTTCTACCTTATTGGCTCTAAACGAGGCCATTTTTGGATTGAATCCTGCAGCGCCCATAGATTTGACGGACCGTGGTGAATCGCCATACGACGTTGGATTTGCCTAGCTCACAGCACGCTTGATGTTGTAGACGGCACACATCAGAACGATTTCACGGAACTCTCGATACCAGCTTCGCGCACGCACGGCGTCGC
>NZ_JBLVOY010000011.1:0-52016 GCF_059162405.1 Natrinema sp. CRL1
CGACGCCGTGCGTGCGCGAACCTGGTACGGCGAATTTCGAGAACTCGTCTTGATGTGTGCAGTTTACAACATCACGCAGGCCGTGAACCAGTGAAATCAAGCACCGTCTGGCGATTCACCACGGCCCTTTCGACGTAGTCGAGCTGACCGCTCAATCCTAATCAAGAGAGCAGTCAGATCGCCGTAGCCATCGGCGAGAAACACCGTGTCAGAGAGATCGTGTTTCTCGGTCAATTTGTGTAGGAACGCAGCGGCTGGATCGGTGCCTCGGCGTCCAAAGACTGCGACATCGAGAATCAACCGTGAGTCTAGGTCGATTGCAGCGTACACCCAAGACCAATCGCCGTTAATCTTGACAGCGGTTTCATCAATGGCGACCCGCGTCGGCGAAGCCGTCGACGGGTCTGACATGCTGTCAGCCACCCGATGTACCCAGTGCCAGATCGCTTGATGAGAGCGTTCTACGCCGATCAAGCGAAGAATCGCTTGTGTCTATCGAAGTGAACAACCGGTCGCGTGGAGACGGACGGCGAACACCCTGACGGGCGTCGCCGTCCGTTCACGCTCCCAAGATTCATCAAAATCCGCCGCGTAGCACTCGCTGAGCAGATCTGCGAGCTGCATGCCAAACTAGCTCTATGACCTGCTCGCTTCTCAAACTGCGCTAACTAGTGTTGCTTCCAGATCCAATCGATAAGTACAGGACTGCTCTCGTCTGCTGGTTTTGATGCATCTATTCACGGCTGAAGAACCACTAGACGGTGCCCGTTGGAGAAATCCACCATCTCGTACATAATCGGCGAGAATAATGTCCTTGTAGTACCGTATTCATCCGGTCAGCCGTATATTCGTATCCGCTTCGGTGCACTTCGAAAGTCACTGCGTCGATCTCGTTTTTGGATTCAGTTTGTTGGGACATTGTTTAATGCCTTGTTAATTATTCATATCAATGGTTACGTTCTCATGTTCGTCGATCGATGCATTCATTGCCGGGTTGAGAGTTATCGTTGAGTGGTCGTTTCCCATGATAACTGGTCCCTCGAACTCCGCTCTTGGGTTGAGTCTATCACGGTGATAGGTCGTTGCTTCTCGCCACTCTCCGTCAAAATACACCTTACGCGTTCCGCCGTCGTCCGCTTCGGTTTTGGCGGCACTTGGACTCTGGAACTCTTGGGCAGCTGTTTGCTTGCTCCCGATAGCGCGTAAATTCACGAACGTAACTGGGAACTGGTCGAAAGGGGCCGAACCGATCGCAAAAACGCGGATTCGGAGAATCGAACCACTCTCACTGACGGGCCACAACGGCGGCCGAACCGACGGTATATTTATTTCGGTACAAATTTATGTGTTCTGCATGAGCGATGCTTATTTAATCGGTGCCGGACAGTCGTCATACGGAGCTTTTCCCAGCGAGAGCTACCGATCGCTGTTCCGGACGGCGTTCGAGGCAGCCGTCGAAAGC
Organism: Natrinema sp. CRL1; assembly: GCF_059162405.1. Lineage (NCBI taxonomy): Archaea > Methanobacteriati > Methanobacteriota > Halobacteria > Halobacteriales > Natrialbaceae > Natrinema > Natrinema sp. CRL1. The sequence goes on from NZ_JBLVOY010000011.1 coordinate 1,463, forward strand.
GTCCCAGACGGGATCGATGCGGCCGAGATCGACGAGGCCGTCATCGGCAATCTCGGCGTCGGCGGTCGCCAACTCGGGCTCTCCGGCCCGGCAGTGACCGAACACGTGGGCCTCGATGGCGTGCCGACGACGCGGGTCGAAAACGCCTGCGCGGCGAGCGGCTTCGCGGTCCGGCAGGCGGTCCAAGCGGTCAAATCGGGGATGGCCGACGTCGTCCTCGCGGGCGGCTTCGAGGTCATGTCCGACATGAGTTCGGACGCGACGAAGTACTGGCTCGGCGTCTCCGGGGAGACCGAGTGGGAGCGCCTCTCTGGAACCACCTTCTCCGGCGTCTACGCCCAGATGGCCAGCGTCCACATGGAGCAGTACGGCACCACGCGCGAACACCTCTCGCGGGTCGCGGTGAAGAATCACGCGAACGGGGCCAAGAACCCCCACGCGCAGCTAGGATTCGAGTGCTCGCTCGAGGACGCCCAGTCCGCGCCGGTGGTCGCCGACCCGCTGAACCTCTATCACTGCTGTCCGACCTCCGACGGCGCGGCCTGCGCGCTGATCGTCAGCGAGGACGTCGTCGACGACTACACCGACGAACCGATCCGCGTCGCCGGCGTCGGTGCCGGCAGCGACAACGTCGGCCTCTTCCAGCGCGACACCTACACCGGCGTTCCCGCCAGCCAGCGGGCCGCCGAGTCGGCCTACGAGATGGCCGGCGTGGGGCCCGACGACCTCGACTTCGCGGAGGTCCACGACTGCTTCGCCATCGCGGAATTGCTGGCCTACGAGGATCTCGGCTTCTGTGAGAAAGGCGAGGCGGGTCAGTTGATCGAGTCCGGCGCGACCGAACTGGGCGGCGACCTCCCCGTCAACACCTCCGGCGGCCTCAAGTCCAAGGGCCACCCCATCGGCGCGACGGGTGCCGGACAGGTCGTCGAGGCCTACAAACAGCTCACCGGCACGGCGGGCGAGCGACAGGTCGAGAACCCCGCCCGCGGGCTGACCCACAACGTCGGCGGCAGTGGCGGTGCGTCGGTGATCCACGTTTTTGAGAAGGAATCGGAGGTGGAAGCATGAGCGCGATCACCGGCGTCGGCGCGTACGCGCCGCGATTCCGCATCAGTAGCGGGGCCTTCGAGGAGGCGTGGGGCCAGTTCCACGCCGCCGGCATCACCCAGAAGGCCGTCCCGTCGGCCGACGAAGACGCCCTGACGATGGGCTACGAGGCCGCGACCCGCGCGCTCGAGGCAGCCGAGACCGACCCCGGCGAAATCGACTGGCTCGGGTTCGCGTCCTCGCAACCGCCGGAGGCCGAGGAGGACCCGACCGCCCGACTGGGCGCGATGCTCGCGCTCTCGGAGTCGGCGACCAGACAGGTGTTTACCGGGAGCACGCGCGCCGGCACCCACGCGCTGTGGGCCGGCCTCGACGCGCTCGAGGCCGAGTCGACCACCGCGCTGGTCGTCGCCGCCGACGCGCCGCGGGGCGACCCCGACAACGGGATCGACCACGCCGCCGGGGCCGGCAGCGCCGCGTTCGTCCTCGAGCGCGACGGCCCGGCCGAAATCACCGACCGCGCCGAATATTCCGTGCCGTATCCAGGGACCCGGTTCCGCAACACCGGCGAGGACGAGACGCGGGGGCTGGGCGTCACCCAGTACGACCGGCAGGCATTCTCCGAGACGATCGGCGGGGCTATCTCGGGTCTCGAGGTCGAACCCGAGCCCGAGGCGGCCGCGATTCAGGCACCCGACGGGAAACTGCCCTACCGCGCCGCGGGCGCCGCTGGCGTCGACAGCGACGATATCCAGGCCGCCGCGACGGTCCACGAACTGGGCGATCTGGGCGCCGCAAGCATCTCCGTCTCGCTGGCCAGCGCGCTCGAGGACGGGTACGAATCGATCCTCGCGGTTTCCCACGGCAGCGGCGCGGGCGCGGACGCGCTTGTCGTCGAGGCCGACGGCGAGGTTCCCGCAGAGATCGCCCTTGAGGGCGACGAGACGCTTTCCTACGCGGAGTACCTGCGCCAGCGCGGCATCGTCACGACCGGCCCGCCGTCGGGCGGGGGTGCCTACGTCAGCGTCCCCTCGTGGAAGCGCTCGCTCCCGCAGCGCTACCGGCTCGAGGCCGGTCGCTGTTCGGAGTGCGGCGCGCTCTCGTTCCCGCCGGAAGGCGCGTGTGACGACTGCGGGGCGCTCGCCGAGTACGAACCCGCTGCCCTCTCTGGCGAGGGAACGGTCGAGGCCGTCACGACTATCTCGCAGGGCGGCGCCCCACCGGAATTCGCTGACCAGCAGGCCCGTTCGGGCGACTACGCCGCGGCGATCGTGGCGCTTGAGTCGGCACGCGGCGACGACGCCGTCAGCATCGTGGCGATGGGAACCGACGTGGCACCCGAGGGGTTCGCGGTCGGCGACCGCGTCGAGACGACGATCCGTCGCATCTACACGCAGGAGGGCGTGACGCGATACGGGTTCAAGATCCGCCCGCGATAGCCAGTAGCGGCGACTCTGGGACGCGACATCGAACCGTCGCCAGTCGGCCGCGATTGTGTTCCGTGAGCGCATCGAGACATCCGGTTTTTGCGTGGATCCGCCGAATACACCCGATCGCGTTCGTCGGATAGGAATCTTTTTCACTGCGCTTGAGATGCGATACCACATGCGAATCGCAGTACTCGGAGCCGGGAGTATGGGCCACGGGATCGCGCAGGTCTCCGCCGCGGCGGGCCACGACGTCGTCCTCCGAGACGTCGAGAGGGACTGCGTTGAGGACGGTCTAGAGGGGATCCACGAGAACCTGCAGGGCGGCGTCGACCGGGACAAGCTCACCGAAGAAGAGATGGCAGCGACGCTCGAGCGTATCGAGGGCACGACCGACCTCGAGGCAGCGGTCGGCGACGCCGACCTCGTCGTCGAGGCCGTCCCCGAGGAGATGGACCTGAAGCGGGCCGTGTTCGCGGACGTCGAGGACGCCGCGAGCGAGGACGCCATTATCGCCTCAAACACCTCCTCGCTGTCTGTGACGGAGCTGGCCAGCGTGCTCGAGCACCCGGATCGGGCAATCGGACTACATTTCTTCAACCCGCCGCACATCATGGGCCTCGTCGAGATCGTCGTCGCCGAGCAGACCGACGAGCGCACCGAGGAGTTCGCGATCGACTACGTACGGGGCATCGAGAAGGAGGACGTCGTCGTCCGCGACACCGCCGGGTTCGCCACGTCCCGCTTGGGACTCGCGCTGGGACTCGAGGCAATCCGGATGGTCGAGCAGGGCGTCGCCAGCCCCGCGGACATCGACGAGGGGATGGCGCTCGGCTACGGCCATCCAATGGGACCGATCGAACTGACTGATCACATCGGGCTCGATGTCCGGCTCGACATCGCCGAGTACCTCCGGGAGGAACTCGGCGAGCGGTTCAGGCCGCCGCAGTCGCTCCGGCGGAAAGTCCGGGCCGGCAAGCTCGGCAAGAAGACCGGCGAGGGCTACTACGTCTGGGAGGACGGCGAGCGCGTCGGGACGAGCGGCGACTGGGGCAACGACTGAACTGCGACGGTACGGTGCCGCTCGAAGGGGCTGACGTGCACCGTCGGCCGCACGATCCGTCGTTGAGCCAGAGGTCGAGCCCCATCGGATCGTTGGGCGTGCGAACGATCGGATCGATTCGCGACGGCAGTGGTCTGACGGGCGATACGAACGGGCGAAGTGGTAGGGTTTGGGTCGGTCTACCGAACCATATGAGCGACGACAAGTCAGCGCGAATCGCGAGCGTGTCGTCACGCGATCAACTGTCGCCCGAAGACCCGACGCATTTCGATGCGATCGAGGAGAGCCGCGGTGGCGTTCGCGGCCCGTTTCAAGTACTGCTGCGAAGCCCAGAGATGACCGGGCGGACGGGCGAACTGGGCGCGTACCTCCGTACGAAAGCCAGTTCGACGGGACCAATCGGGAACTCGCGGTTCTGACGGTCGCCCGCGAGTTCGACTGCGCCTACGAGTGGGCCACGCACAGACCTTCGCGCGGAGGAGCGAGAGGCGGCAATCGACGCGATCAGGACGGACGAGTCCGCTGCCGGCCTCACTAAGGACGAGGCAACGGTAGTCGAATACGGTCGTGAGCTGTTTCGAAAGTGCGGTATCGCTGCGGACACCTATCGGGCGGTGGCCGATTGCAACTCGTCGAACTGACGGCGACGATAGGGAATTACGCAATGCTCGCGTGTGTACTGAACACGTTCGAGCTGCGGCCCGACAACGACACACCACAGTTACCCCGACGGTTCGATCACCGTTGGCTCCCGACGTCGCCGCTACAGTGGCGAGACAGCGTCGACAAAGGGCCAGTACAGCGTCCAGCTGAGTGCTACGATGACGAACGCGAACGCCAGCGTGAGCAGCCCGAGCGCGGTGACTTCCCTCATCGTCAGCGGTCCCTGTTCGTACGAGATCAAGACGGTGGCGTTGTTGAACGGGAGTAGCGTGGTCGACATCAGCAGAATCGCCAGTCCGAAGGAGAGGTACAGCTGGTTCACCTCGAGCAGCGTGGCGAACTCGAGGAGGATGGGAAACATCACGAGGAACGCGGCGGAGACCGAAGAGAACGCAGTCCGAACGAATATCGCGACGAAAAATAGCATGAGGAGCACAACCGCCGTCGGTGCACCGAGCGGAAGCACGGACGCGAGTCCGGAGATTAGGAAGTCGAACGCGTTCAGGTCCTGCATGACCTCGAGAAGCGAGAGCATTGTCCCGATAAGGAAAATAATTCCCCAGTTAATTGACCGGACTTCTTTGGCGGTGACGATGCGGACGCCCGGCAGCGAAAACACAAGGACGACGAACATGCCGGGGATGATCGTGGATATCCCTACGAACGAGCCGACAATCCAGAAACAGGTTGCGGTGAGAAGCGTCCCGACGACGATCAACTGATCGCGGGTCAACGATTCGGGAGCACCGTCAATGCCGTCGATACCGTCGATCGATCCGTCGGTGCGTACTTCGCGCGTCTGGAGGTCGCGATCGTCGTCAACGTCGTAGACGAAGCTCGCGGCGGCGATCCCGATCGTGAACAGGAGGATAATCGGCGGCGTCATATACAGCGCCCACTCGACCCAGGTGATTGGCCGGACGATCGAACTGGTCAGCGCCGACGCCGCGATCGCCATTCCGCCGCCGGTCATCAGTGCCAGCGACCCGACGGGGTTGAGGTGGCCGATGACGTAGTAGGCCAACCGGCGGAACTGACTGTCGTTATCGATGTTGTACAGTTCGTTGACCCGGTCGACAATCGGAAAAAACGTCGCTGTTCGAGCGGTGCCGGAGGGCATGATGAACGCGAGGAGGAGGATCGTGGCGGCGAGCCGGCGGATGGAGCTCTTCGGCGTGCTCTCGGGGGAGACGAGGAGGGTGGCGACCCACTCGTCGAGATCGACCTTCGCGACGCTCTTGCCGATGAGCAGGAGCAAGACCATGAAGAACACGAGGTTCGACGCGAATCCGACCGTCGCCGCCTCGAACGTCGGTGCCACGCCGAGTGTGTAGAGCAGGATCACGCAGAGGATGCTCGAGATCGTGTACGGAACCGGTTTCGTAATCCACAGGAGCACCGTCGCGAGGAACACGGAAAAGGCGAGCTGGACATCGGGCTGGACCGTTGCGGAGACGGGGACGAATGCGCCGATTACGAGGATCGCGGCTGCACCGGTGAGCCCCAGTACCGATGTCGCCTCGAGGTTGGACCTGCCGAAGACGTTCACGGACCGACTGACAGGCTACCGCATAATATTCGTGTCGACTTTCGGCGCTGCGGTGCAACTCGCTGCTTGAATGGATTCCCGATCGGATCGGTCGCCGCTGACCGGTGACAGGTGCTATCACACCGCTACTGTTAATGAGGTGTAAGTAGTGAGACGTACCAATGGCAACGTTCGATTTGGACACGGAAGAGTACATCCACGATGACGACCGGATGCAGTCGTTCATCGATGTCGTACAGACGACTGCCGAGGAGTACGAAGAGATCACGGACCTGCTCGCGGCCCTGGAAGCACCGTTCGAGGAACTCCTCGCGGACAACGGCTGGCTTGACGAGAAGTATCAGCAGCTCTGTACTGACGAAGATGACGACATGGGGAACATGGGCGACGACATCGCCCAGTGGCTGCTGTACCGTGACGGAAACAAGCTTGCACTGTTCACGCTCGTCCTGCCACCTGGTGCCTCGACGCCGGTCCACGACCACCTAGCGTGGGGCTTAGTCGGCATTTACGGCGGCATGCAGCGCGAGGAGTTCTACCAGCGCGTCGGCGATGGCAAGAACGATGTGGGTGAGGCCGAACTCGAGCACCTCCGGACTGAACACATGGAGCGGGGAGACTACTACGAACTCGCGCCGCCAAACAACGACATCCACTCGGTGACGACAACGTCCGACGAGCCGAGCGTGAGCGTTCACCTCCTCGGCGCCGATGTCGGCTGTATCGAGCGCCACGCGTTTGATGTCGAGGACGAGGAGATCGAACTTTTCCACTCCGGATACACGAACGTCGAATGTGACGAGATCATGGAGGCGCCGGATATCGGTCACGGACATGGAAACGGGCATGGTCACAGTCACGACTAGTCGATCTCACACGCGTCCGGCCGGGAACGGCCCTAAACTCGAGGCAGTTACGCCTAGTCGAGGGCGAGAAACGGCCAAAAGGATAGGTACTTTTTTCTCCTTATCGAGGCGCTGACGACTCGACAGCACCGTCACCCGCCGCGGCAGTCGCAACTCAAGTCGGAGCGGATCGCCGCGGTGCGACGGCGGTAACCCGACCCCTTTGATAGGTTCACGGCAAAATTGATCTCCACCACGGAGACAATAGGGGCGAACCGAGTACAACGGAGTGTGCAATCGTTCGCCGAAGTCGGCAGCAACGCGAAAGCGATCTGGACCGATGGAAAAGGCAAGATCCTGTTCGCCGTCGCCGCGGGGTGGTTCCTTTCTATCGGTCTTCGATTCGTCTATCCGGTGTTGCTCCCGTCGCTGCAGTCTGCCTACAGTATCGATCTCACGACGGCGGGGCTCCTGTTGAGCGTCCTCTGGGTCGCGTACGCGCTCGGGCAGCTCCCTGGTGGGATCCTTTCCGATCGGATCGGTGAGCGGAACATCCTCGTCCTGAGTACAGCCATCTCGGCCGTGACGATTGCGCTGGTCGCGGCGGCCGATTCCGTCCTCGTGCTGTTCGCCGCGACAGCAGCGTTCGGTGCCGGTACCGCACTCTATGGCGTCGCTCGGTTCACCACGCTCTCGCATGTGTTCCCCGACAACGAGGGGGCAGCGATCGGACTAACCATGGCCGCCGGCGATCTCGGTAACGCGCTCCTCCCGCCGGCCGCGGGACTCGTCGCGGGCGCACTGGCCTGGCAGTACGGCTTCGGTCTCACCGTGCCGCTGTTCACGGTCGTGGCCGCCTTGCTGTGGATGTCCGTTCCGAAGCGGACGTCGGCGGGCTCGAACGCGATCGACGAACTCTCGCTCGACGCGTTCCGGGAGGTCTTCGCAGCGCTCAGTCGCTCATCGATCGTCCTCGTCACGATGCTGCAGTTGCTAGGCTACGTCGCCTGGCAAGGGTTCACCGGGTTCTACCCCACCTACCTGATCAACGTCAAGGGGATATCACCCTCGGTCGCCACTCTCCTGTTCGGCGCGTTCTTCGGGCTGGGAGTCGTCATCAAGCCCGTCGTCGGGTCGGTGTACGACCGGTTCGGCCTCAAGCGATCGTATCCGATCGTGATGGGCGTGTTCACGGTGACCGTCGGACTCCTCCCGCTGTTCGAGGGGTTCTGGTCGATCGTGATCGCAACGGTGTTCCTGAGCAGCATCCTCGGCTACGGGACGATCACGCTGAGCTACCTCACCACCGCGCTGCCGGAGTCGGTGCAGGGCACCGGTCTGGGAACCCTGCGGACGATCTACATGACGGCCGGCGCCGGGAGCCCGGTCATTATGGGCGCGCTCGCGGATCGCGGGTTCTTCGACGAGGCGTTCCTGTTGCTCGCCATCGTGGCGGCCGTCGCGATCGCGCTCTGTACGCGGATTCCGAACCAGTAGCCGCGTCGGACGCTCCGTTCGGTGATCGGGGTACCGAGACACGGCCTGCTTCAGTTCCGGCTACGAGGAGAATCCGACATCGTCGCCGAGCGTATGTTCTTCCACGACGTCCTCGTTGAGTTCGATCCCGAGCCCCGGTTCCGTCGGGACCTCGATGTGGCCGTCCGCGATCAGCGGCCCGCCCCGGACAAGCAGGTCGTCCCACCAGTCGACCTCCAGGGCGTGGTACTCGAGCACGTCCGCGTTCGGGATCGCCGCACAGAGATGGACACAGGCGATCGTACCGACAGGGCTACAGACGTTGTGCGGCGACATCGGGATGTAGTTCTCCTCAGCCCGGTCGGCGATTCGTTTTGACTCCGCGAGGCCGCCGCAGGTCGTCGGGTCGGGCGTGACGATGTCGACGGCGTGCTCGTAGAGCAGTTCGGACAGTTCGTGGACACGGAAGCGGTTTTCACCCGTCGCGAGCGGCGTCGAGGTCGACCTAGCGAGTTCGCGCTGGGCGCTCGTCTCCTCGGGCGGAACGACATCCTCGAGCCACATGAGATCGTACGGTTCGAGGGCTCGAGCAAGGCGCTTTCCGCTCTCGACCGAGTAGTCCCAGTGGCAGTCGAAGGCCAGATCAACATCGTCGCCGACGGCGTCGCGAACGGCCGCGACGATCTTGCGCTTACGTTCGATCGCGGCGTTGTCGAGGCGGCCGTTGTACGGATCGGGTTCGTTGTCCGACGCCATGTCGAGGTCGAACTTGATTGCCGTGAACCCCGAGTTGACGACCTCTGCGGCCGTCTCGGCGTACGCCTCGGGCTGGTATGCATCGACACCTGCATACTCCGTGAAGCCATCGTCGACAGCGTACGCCTCGCCGGCGTGGCAGTCGCAGTAGATTCGGATCCGGTCGCGGTACTTGCTGCCAAGCAGTTGGTAGACCGGCAGCCCGTAAACCTTGCCGGCGAGGTCCCAGAGCGCGATCTCGATGCCCGAGGCCGCGGTGACGACCTTCCCAGTCGTCCCACCATGACCGGACATTTCCTGGACGATGCGCCGGAAGAGTCGCTCGACATCAAGCGGATTCTCGCCGACGAGGAACCGCTTCGTGTACGCGATCAGTTCGTCGATCCCCCCGCCCCGGTAGGCCTCTCCGATCCCCGTGACGCCGGCGTCGGTGTGGACCTTGACGAGATTCCACTCGAAGTTCCCTTCGACGACGCAGGTCTCGATATCAGTGATCACGATGTCGTGGTCGGCCGGTCGGACGGTCGCATGATTGGAAAAGTCTCGCACGCACCTATTACTGACGGACGGACGAATAAGTAATGCGGTTGAGGTCAACGTGACGAGGAGACGCCACCCGGGCCTCATCGGGAACCTCCAACGGTCAAGATTCGAGGTCTCCGGCGTCGTATCGTAGTGCGGCGGCGACCTTCGACGGGACGCCAGCGGCAGGTATCAGTCTCGGTACCGCGGCTCCGATATCGTCAATCGACCGAGTCCCGGTTCTCCTTGATCCATCGTCGCCACTTGTCGGGAATCGACGCGGCCGAACTGGTCTCACCGTCGATGACGACCTGAGTCGTCCTGGCCGTTGCGGCGACGTCGCCGTCGGCGCGTATCTCGTACGCCTTCGTAATGCTCAACTCGCCCAACCCGTCGTCCGGACCGCCACCTCAACGCGCTGGTCCGGTTTGATCGGTGTCTTGTATTCGAGGTGGAGTTCGACGATTACGGTGTCGACCTCGCCGATTCGCCGTCCGATCACGTCCCGGTAGTACCCTTGCCAGGCTGCCCTGAGATAGCTGGCATAGACAATGTGTTGACGTGACCCATGCCTTCAATATCTCGTATCGTGTCTGTATCTCCATGCTATAACTGAACCATGACACGATGAGTACAATACCCGAGTCGCAGTTGTATGTTCTGATACGGGCGATCCCGAACACAGGAAACGGGACGAACGTTCAGTAACCGGCCGTCTCGTGATCGGTCCACGGCATATCATTAATAGGCTGGAGTTTCGATATAGGAGTACAATGGTCATTATTGCTGCCGTAGATCAAACTGAACCGAACGACGACGTGGTTAGAGAGGGACGCCGACTTGCGGATGCGTTCGGAGCGCCGCTACACGTCGTTCACGCGCTAGACCGATCTACGTTCATCGAGTTGGAACGTGGTCAAGTCGAAGACGAGGGGGAGACGGTGCCACTCGATGAGGTGCGAGGGATGGGGGAAACGATCGCGTCAGAGGCGCTCGAGCGAATTGGCGTTGAGGGGACCCCTGTCGGGCTCGTCGGGGAGCCGGCCGAGGAGATCATCGACTACGCCGACCGGAACGACGCATCGCACATCGTCCTCGGCGGCCGGAGTCGCTCGCCGGTCGGCAAAGCGCTCTTCGGCAGTGTCACACAATCGGTGCTGCTTAACACGTCCCGACCGGTCGTGTCGGTCCACAATGAAGAGGCGTGAACCGGCGCGGCGATCCGCCGCAGCGAGACGCCCTGCTTGCCGCTACGTGATGCGACTGTGCCAGCCGCCGTCGACCGGGATAACGGAGCCGGTGACGTAGCTCGCGGCCGGCGAGGCGACGAACGCTGCGGCACGGGCGAACTCTTCCGTCGATCCCAGTTCATCAACCGGCAACTCTGCCTCGCGCCGGTCCCAGGCCTCGCTCTCGGCGATCCCTTCTCGGTCAGTCAATTGCTCAACTTTCGTTCGGATCCGATCCGTGACGACGCCGCGTGGGGCGACGCAATTCACTCTGATTCCCTCCTCGCCGAGCTCGTTGGCCTGTACTTTCGAAAGGCCGTAGATTCCCGGCCGAAACACGTGGCCAAGCGCCCCGTTCGAGGTCGGTTCGAGCGAGGAGACGGCGACGAGGTGCGTGATCGACCCACCGCCGTCTCGCAACGCGGGAAGCGCCTCCTGGCAGAGCAGGAGGGTACAGCGCAAGACTGACTCGTATGCGGCGTCGAACTCGTCGATGCTCGCCTCGGCAAACGTTGACGACGGCGGCGCAACGTGGTTCGTAATCAGTGCGTCGAGCGTCCCGAGCCGATCGACGGCCGTCTGCGTCGCGGACCGGATCGACCGTTCGTCCTTGAGGTCGCAGACGACCCAGTCGATCGTATCCGGGTCGGCGCCCGTCTCATCGAGGACGCGTTCTTCGGCCGCCTTCAGGTTTTCCTCACTCCGAGAGGTGATGACGACGCTCGCACCCTCGTCGACCATCCGGGTCGCGACTGCGAGGCCGAGCCCTTTGCTCGCCGCCGTGATGAAGACACTACATCCGTCGAGATCGAGATCCATATGTTGTGTAGACGATCATTGATGATGTACTATGGGTTATGGGCTGATCGTTGCATCTCCCTCTAGGATCGTCGCACCGTCGGCAGTATCAATAGTTATTGATATCTCCGCCGTCGTCGTGTTGCCCGTTCGATCCGTCTCGACCTCCGCAACCGTTCCGCTGACGCGCAGCGAGTCGCCAGGCCGAACCGTTCCGACGAACCGGGTCCGAAACCGGTCGACTACGTCGATAGGCACCCAGTCCGTCACTGCCGCCGACGCGAAGCCAGCAACGAGCATTCCCGGCACAATCACGCCGTCCTGGCCGGCCGTTCTGGAAAACTCGTCGTCGTGGTGGAGGGGATTGAAATCGCCGCTAGCCCCGAGATAGCGGACGATCTGCGTCCGATCGAGGTCGTCGACGCAGAACGTCGGCAACTTGTCCCCGACCGAGAGCGTGTCCGGATCGAGATTCATTGCGAATCGGCCGCCTCCCGTTCGATGCGCGTCCGTCGTTCGATGACCACGACTTCGCCGTCCGCGTCGGTGTACGTCGTCTCGAGGACGGCAAAAGTAAGCGTCCCGTCGGTGCCGGGCTTCTGATACACGTCGACCAGTTCCGTCGTCCCGTCGAGCGTGTCGCCGACGGTCACAGGGCGGCTGTACTCGTACTCCTGTTCGCCATGGACGGTGCGTTCGGGGTCGAAGCCGAGATTAAATCCGAACGAGGACCCATCGTTGCCGACGCGGTACCGAGGGAAGTACGCGACCCGTGTGAACGTAAGCGGCGCGGGGACATCGTCGTACCCAGCCTCTCGCGCGGCTTCACCGTCGTAGAACATCTCGTTCTGACTCTCGATCGCCCGTGCAAACTCGGCGACCTTCCCCGCTTCCACGGTGAGATCGGTGACTGTCTGCCGACGTTCGCCGACCAGCGACTCGAGTTCCGCCATGGATTTCTCAGGCACTGCTGATCCCCTCGTTGGCTTCGATCCGCTGCCGCCAGTCGGTCGGGATCGGACGGGACGATCCGCTCTCGTTATCATATATCACCTGAACCGTCTTGGCCGTCGAGACGATATCGCCGTCGACGCGGAGCGTGTACTCCATGGTGAGACTCGAGGTCCCGAGGTCGGTCACCGCGACCTCGATATCGACGATGTCGCCGCGGGTGATCTCGGCACTGTAATCAATCGTCATGTGCACGACGACCGTGTCTGCTGCCCGGAGGTCGTACTCCAGCACCTCCTCGTAGTATCCTGCCCTCGCCTCCGCGAGGAAGGTCGGATATTCGCTGTTGTTGACGTGTCCCATCGCATCGATGTCCTGAAACCGTACCGGTATCGACGTCACGTGCGTTGCTGCCATCATCGTCAGTTCTGACGTGAGCTTTCATAAATTACGGGGATCGATATCAAATACCACTCACCGGCATCGATACCCGCGAGACCCGGCTCCATCGCCGTTGGGATCCGTTCGAACGAAACCGTCGCTGACCAGCCCAGTAACTGGCGAGTACGACGGCCGGAGAAATCACTGGAGGGAAAAACGGCAGCCGAGAGGTTATCCCAGTTGCTTTTTGAACACGCCGCGAATCGCCGGACCGATCGTCAGCGCGACGATCGCGATCACGATGATCAGCGAGAGGGGATCGTTCACGAAGATCATCAACGAACCGTCGGACAGGGTGAGCGATCGGGCGAAGTTCTCCTCAGCGATCGGTCCGAGGACGATCCCGAGGACGAACGCGATGACCGAATAGTTGTACCGCTTCATGTAGTAGCCGATGATGCCGAGACCGAACACCGTCAGCACGTCAATCCAGTTGACTCGGAGCAGGAATCCACCAACGACGGCGAGAACGACAATCATAGGGATGATGATGTCTGTATCGATCTTTGTCAGGACCCCCATCCGGCTAATGAACGTTAGTCCGACGAACAGAATGACGAAGTTCCCGAGGAACAGCGCGATGAACACCGCGTAGGTGATCTGGAGGTCGGACGAGAAGAGGTTCGGACCCGGTTGGAGACCGTGCATGATGAGACCGCCGAGCAACACGGCGGTCGAACCGCTGCCGGGGATCCCGAACGAGAATGTCGGGATGAGCGATCCAGGAATCGTCGCGTTGTTCGCGGATTCCGCTGCGATCAGTCCCTCGTGGTTGCCGGCGCCGAATGAGTCCGGATCGTTCGACGAACGCAGCGCTTCCGCGTACGAGACGAACGTCGACACCGTCGACCCAGCACCGGGAACCGAACCGATTCCCATGCCGATGAGACTCGATTTCGCGAGTAGATATGGTTTCGTGAGAACGGAACTGATTCCGCTACGGATCGAACCGGTAATCTCCATATCTGTCTGTGCGACGCCGCCCTCCTCTCCTGCCAGGTTGATCATCTCGGCAATAGCGAATAGGCCGATCAGTGCGGCGACAAAACTAATACCGTCGAACAGCGCCGGATCCCCGAACGTGAATCGCTGCTGAGGGATCATCGGTGCCATCCCGATTGTGGCGATAAGCAGTCCGAACATCCCAGAAACGACACCCCTGACGAGTGATCCGCGGGCCACGATCGCGATCATTGCGATGCCGAGAAGCGCGATGAGGAAGTACTGGGGTGACCCAAACAGTAGCACCATTCTGACGAGGAAGGGCGAGATAAGGATCAACAGCACGATCGTAATAAATCCGCCGAGCGTCGACGCGACAGCGGACATCGCGAGCGCGGTGATCGCCTGTCCCTGTCGCGAGAGCGGGTACCCGTCGAGCGTCGTCGCCGCTGCTGCTGACGTCCCGGGCGCGTTGAGAAGAATCGCTGCAATGCTCCCGCCGTACATCCCGCCACTGTAGATACTCACGAGCAGAATGATAGCGTTTACCCCGTCGAGCGGAAGCGTGAGCGGAAGGATGAGCGCCATCCCGAGCGAGGCGCCGATGCCAGGGAGTGATCCAACGAATATTCCGATGAGGATTCCGACCGTCAACCAGAGTAGCGGTTCACCGGTCAGGATGATGCTGATCGCTTCGGATAGTGCGTCTAACATGGGTCAGCCCACCAACACCCCCGAATTGAGTTGTACATTGAGCAGTCCCATGAAGCCGTACACGATCCCAAACGCGCCCGCCGTCAATCCGACCGTGATGTACCAGTTGTGGTCCACCCAGTACGAATAAGCGAACACGAACACCGGTGAGGCGAAGAGGAAGCTGATGAAATAACACAGCACTACGTATCCAGCCGTCATCACGGAGAGTACGAATCGCTTGTTTTCCAGCGCAGTTCGCGGCGACGGGAGGATTGAGTGCGACTCGAACTGTCGCTCGTCCGTCGCTCCCGTCACCGCTTCGGCGCTCATTTCGTTATCAGACTCCTCCTTGGAGTCGACTGTCGGTTCTCTGTCGGTCGTCATGTCGTCCATCTCCTCGGTCTCCGCTTCGACCTCCTCGATTTCCTCCTCGTAGGAGTCGAACATGTCTCCAGACTCGCTCACGACCGCTCGCAGCGGAGCGGGGAGAAACGGCTCAAGGAGGAGCACCAGTGCTCCAAGGAACGTGATCGAAGCGATAAATCGCGGAAACATCCCCGACGGATCGCGGAACTCGGCGGCCTCAACGAACATGTAGGCGGAAACGACGAGGAGCCCTATCAGAAGTATGTGCTCTGCCGTGATTCTCTGACTTAAATTGCGTGAATTGCTCTCAGACATCACATCACCGTGAAATAACGATTAGCAGGAACTACCTTATAGTTTGTGTTGATCGCTATCGTATGCGTGGGATGTAGCCCCGCTCGACCGCCACGACTCGCCTCACGACGAGTCGTCGGAAAGATGTCCCTTGAGCGCCTCCAGCACGGCGACGTAGTCGTCGTCGGACGAGTTCAGTAACTCCTCGTGGAGGGCAATCGTCTCGTCGATGATCGGCGCTCGATACCCGGCGTCCGCAGTCGTCTGCCGCACTTCACGTAGTTCACCCAGTCGGCGTTGCGCGTGTTCCGGGGTATTCTCGAGCGCGGTTCGCATCCACTCCTCAACTGATCGCTCATCGAAGAGTCCGTTCAGGTCGTCGAGAACGTCCTCGTGGACGCCGTACGCGACGGCCGGAGCGAGCGTTTCGGCAACGAGTTCGCGCATCCCCTTAGTGAACGTGCTCCGGAACATCTTGAGCAGCGCCGGGTGCATCGGATCCGCGCCGACATCCTGGACCGTGAATCCGACCGTTCGAAGGGCGGCGACGGTATTGGCGCGATCCGGCCCCCCGATGACCAGTCGGACGCTGTCGCGACCCGCCGCGGCAGAGCCCATGATGGTCGCCTTGAGCGGCGTGCCGCCGGCCGTCTCGATCTTGTCGACGATCTGTTCGGTCGTCGCCGGCGACACCGAGTTGAAATCGAGGAACGGCTGTCCCGGCACGAGCCCCGGAGCGGTCTTCGCAGCGACGTCAGCGGCCGTCGCCGGCCAGACGCAGGAACAGACGAGCTCCGTCTCCGCCGCGAGCGACGCGTAGGAGTCGGCGACGGCGATCGGCGAGTCAGAGAGTCGCTCGCGAAGGCGATCCGGAGATCGAGTCAGTACGGTGACGTCGATGTTAGTTTCGACAAACGCTCGAGCGAGCAGTTGACCGGCCTCACCGTACCCGATAAGTCCGATGCGCTCGATGCTCTCGGCTCCGCTACAATCCGCATTTTCGGCGCTCATTTCGTACGGGTAGTCGAGATTTCACCTCATAAGTCCTCCTGTGGATTGGTGACGAGGAGATCGCGACGCTTCGGAGCGATACTCGACTCTGGAGACGGTCACAACGCATTACTGCGATAACGGGGTACAGACGGGCAGCGTCACAGTTCTACTGTCTGACCGGGACAGCAACGCGGTTTCGGCCAGTCCGCGAGCGCCGGTACCTTTTCCATCAGTGTAGCTGTACATTTGAGCGGAGGTCCAGTGGGTGAACGCACTGGAAAGTACACGCATGAAAATCGGATTCAGATGTACGGAAGGCGGGCAGCGGTTCGACGAGGCACTGACAGAGGTCAAACATGCCGAGGAGCTCGGCTTCGACTCGGCATGGGTCGCCGAACACCACGGCTGGGGCGCGAAGTGGCCGAATTCCTATATCGCACTTGCCGGATTTGCAGCCGCGACGGACAAAATCGAATTCGGAACCGGCGTCACGATCCTCCCACAGACGAACCCGGTCTCGCTCGCAGGCGCGGCGAATCTCGTCGATGTCGTCTCGGACGGTCGCTTTATCCTTGGCGTCGGAACCGGTTGGCGTCGCGACGAGATGGAGAATCTTGGGTACAACTTCGAATCGCGCGGCCCGCGCATGACCGACCACCTGTGCGCACTCAACGAACTATGGGAACCCGGACCATCGTCCTACGACGGCCGGTTCGTGTCGTTCGAAGAGTTCGACCTCACACCCGAGTCTGTCCGCGATCCGCGACCGCCGATCTGGGTCGGCGGCGGATCGACGCCTGCACTGAAGCGGGCCGCGCGTTTGGGGGATGCCTGGCTGCCGTCTTGGCGCGAACCGTTCGACGCTCTTGAGGAGAAGTATGCGACGTACGAATCGTTCATAGACGATGCCGACGGCTCGAACAGTTCGGTTCCGCTGCTCCGAATCGCCTGTATCGACGAGGACGGCGACGTCGCTCGTGAGAAGCTTCGCACCCTGCTGACGAAACTGGTCGAATCGTACCGGGCGAAGGGGTCGACGGTTCCGGAGGCATGGGTAAGCGCGCTCGAGGGCGACATAGACGAGTTCGCGCAGGATCTGTTCGTTTACGGGACGCCGTCTGAGTGTGCAGCCCAGATCGAACGGTACCGTGAGGCCTTCGGCGTCGATCATGCGGTGTTGCGGCTCGCGACGCCGACGACGGACCACGAGGACGTCATGGAGGCCGTCGACCTGTTCGGTCACCGTGTGATCCCCGATCTTTGAGGGAACGCCCGCTCCCAGTACCGTTTCAGAGATCCGGTTGGCACCGCGGCCCGTAGTCCCGAAGCTATGGTCCGTCGTCCGTAGCCACTAGGAGATAATCCGGTCTCGACACTAAATAAAATCGAACGACCATGCCGTCGAACGCGATCTATTGTAGTTGGTCGAGGTCGATCTGCTCGTCGAGGCTAAATGCTGACTCGATGGCCGCGTTGGTCTCGTCGGGACCGTTGAACAGCACTTCGTTGCCCGTCTCTTCGGACCACTGCTGGACCTCGTCGGAATTGACGGCCGCCTCGTAGGCGTCGGCGAGCGTCTGAACACGATCATCGGGCGTGTCCGGTGCGCAAGAGGCGGTTCGCATGATTGCTCCGAACTCGTCGACGTTCGTCCAGCCGGCGTCCTCGGTGGTCGGCGTGTCCGGGAAGACGCTGGATCCGTTGGAGGTCAACACCCCAACGATGTCGATGTTCCCCTCCTCGACGGCACCGGCGGCCGAGGAGTCAGTCGCGGTGCCCACGGGAATCTCACCGGACGCGGCTGCCTGCACGGTCGGGCCGGAACCGTCGTAGACGATCCAGTCCTCCCAGGGGACATCGCCCTCTTCGCGGAGTTGGATCATGGCGACGTGGTTCGCGGCGCCAAGCGACCCGCCGAACTGCGTGAGATCGCCATCCGCGTACCTATCCGCGAGGTCTTCCATCCCCTCGATCTCCTCGTCAGGGTTCGCGAAGATGACGTACGGCGTCTGTCCGTATTGACAGATTCCCTTCAGCTGAGAGAGGTCGTCGTTGGTCTGGTTGAGCAGCCATGCGATGCCGGCCGTCGGCAGCGTGTGGCCGACGTGCGTGTAGCCGTCTGGCTCGGCGTGATACGCTTCTGTGATACCCTGAATCGATTCGGCGCCGGGAATGTTTTCGAGTTGCACGTCGACACCGAGCTCTTCCCCCACTTGCGGCAAGATGCCTCGCGCGTACGTGTCGGAACCGCCTCCCTCACCGTATGGAATGATGTGACGAATGTTGTCACTCGGAAACTCGCCGTCCCTGTTGTCGCCCCCGATACAGCCGGCGAGACCGACTGTAGTTGCTGCACCCACACACTTCACGAAGTGGCGCCTGTCAAAACTTGGCATACACGGATTGATATCCAATGTAGCATATTAAACCTTATGACTCTGATGGAATAGATACCGATTATTCATCGGGAGTCGTTCTCGGTAGGATGATACTCAGGCGACTCCCATCAGGCAAAGGGGAATAGCGCCCACCGATGGGGCAGCCTCCCTCCAAGGCGGATTCAGTCTGACTGAACCGCTGCGGTCGCCATGTACGTTCCGTGATCCACTAGGAACGGCATCAAGTTCGATCAGATCGGCGAGGGCGGGCCGGATTTATGTGCGCTCCCGACAAGGTCTGACCCGTGATCATGCAGTACGACACCATCGAGAGCAAGCTAGAGGACGGCATCGCGACAGTAACGCTCGACAGACCCGAGTCGCTAAATGCATTCTCGCCGACGCTCAGAGGGGAGCTGGTTGACTGTCTCGAGGAGATCCGCTCGCTCGATCGGGACGAGTCCGAACCGAACGTCCGCGCGGTTGTCGTCGAGGGCACCGGCAAGCAGGCGTTCAGCGTTGGTGCCGACGTCAACGCCGACGGCGATGCTCCTCAGCCCAGCGTGAAGGAGTTCCGAGATGAACTCGTTCTCCCCCCGAATCTCCCGATGCCGGTCGTCGCCGAGATCGATGGCTACTGTCTGGGCGCCGGCCTCGAGTTCGCGATGGCCTGCGACTTTCGCCTCGCAACGCCGGAGAGCGAACTGGGCTTTCCCGAGTCGCGGCTCGGGATCCTTCCAGCCAACGGTGGCGTCCAGCGGCTCGTCTCGCAGGTCGGCTCGAGTCGCGCCAAGGAACTGGTGATGGCGGGTGAGCGCGTCTCCGCCGAACGGGCGGAGAGCGACGGGTTCGTCGATTACGTTCACCCCCGCGCGGAAATCGATTCGTTCGTCCGAGAGTTCGTCGATCGGATCACGACCGGCGCGCCGCTCGCGATCCGCGCCGCGAAGGACGTTATCGATACGGGACTCGGTACCGATCTGGAGACGGCGATCCAGTACGAACACCGGGCGTCTCGTGCGCTCCGAGAGACGCGCGATCACGAAGAGGGACAACAGGCGTTCCGAGAGGATCGAGAGCCTGAGTGGCAGTGGGAGTGAGGCGGTGACCTGGCTCTCGGTACGAGGTCGAGATGGCGTAACCGTACCTGCGACGCGTCAGTCGTCCGAACCCATTACGTCGAGGACGTATTCGGCGGTACCGCCCCGGACAACGTGGCTGTTCTGTCCGACATCGAGTTCGTTAGCAACGTCGTCGGCAACCGTCGAGACGGATCGGAACAGTTCCTCGGAGCTGATCCCCATCCGCGAGAGCATGTGAAGCAGGTCCTCCGTCGGTGTGTTCCCGACGCCTTCGAGTTCGTCGGGGAGGACGACACCACCGCCGACTCCGCAGACCGACGTGTCGAACCGGTCGACGCCATGTTGCATCGCGACGAGCGTGTTCGCGAGGCTCATGCCATTGGTGTCGTGGAGGTGGAGGCCACAGTCGAGGTCGGGCCAACGCTCCCGGACGGCTGAGAGACTCTCTGAGACCTGTGCGGGATCAGCGAGTCCCATCGTGGTCGCAAGCGTGACTTCGTCGACGCCCGCTTCGACCATCGCGTCGACCACGGAGAGAGTCTGTTCCAGTGGGACGCGCCCCTCGTAGGGACAGTAGAAGCTGGTCGCCATCCCCGCCTCGACCGCGACGTCGGTCCCGTCCGCGAGGTCGACGATCCGCTCGATCTCCGCGATGCACTCCTCGCGGGTCGCGTTCTGGTTCTTCTCGCAGTAGGTTTCGCTCACTGCGAGGAGCGCATTGACCTTGTCTACGCCGGCCTCGAGGGCCCGCTCCATGCCAATAGAGTTGGGGACGAGCGCCCGGTAACTGACGTCCGACCGGCGATCAATTCGCTCGGCGACCTCCGCGGCGTCACGGAGATTCGGCACGGCGTCGGGGTGGGTGAACGACGTGAACTCGATCTCGTCGACGCCCGTCTCGGAAAGCCGATTGATCAGTTCGACCTTCGTCTCCGTCGGAACGAACTCATCCAAACTCTGAAATCCGTCACGCGGCAACATCTCGACGATCCGGACATCCTCGGGAAGGTCGTCCATCTAGATCACTCCCCCCTCGGAGAGCCGCTCGTACTCCTCCTCGTCGATCCCCACCTCCTCGAGGTACACCTCCTCGTTATGTTCGCCCGGGGACGGGCCGAGGTGGGACACTTCGCCCGGCGTCTCGGAGTACTTCGGCACAATGCCGTGGGTCTTCACCTCACCGAGGTCCGGGTCATCGACGGAGACGATATTGTCCCGCGCTTGGTAGTGTGCGTCCTCAAAGATATCGGCCATGTCGTAGATCGGTCCGACGATGGCATCGGAGGCCTCCATCACCTCGATGACCCCGTCGGTCGGCCGCTCGCTAGTCCAGTCCTCAATGATCGCGTCGAGTTCCTCGACGTTATCCAGGCGGTCAGCGTTCGTCTCGAAACGCGGATCGTCGATGAGGTCCTCACGACCGATCGCCGCCATCACGTTCTCGAAGATCCGCTGTGACGACGCGGAGAGCGCGATGTAGCCGTCCGCGGTCTCGTACATGTTTCGGGGCGCGGAGTTCTCCGATCGGTTGCCCGTGCGCTCGGAAACGTAGTCCATCGTATCGTAGGCCTCGACCTTGCCGATGAACAGACGAAACAGGGGTTCGTACAGGCTCACGTCGACGACCTGTCCCTCGTTCCCCTCTGTCATCTCACGGTCGAACACCGCGTACACCGCTGACTGGGCGGCGTACTGTCCCGCCGTGAGGTCGGCGAGCGGAATCGGCGGGAGCAGGGGATCGCTGTCCGGGAAGCCGTTACTGTGGGCCCACCCGGAGATACCCTCGGCAACGGATCCGAATCCCGGCTTATCGGATTTCGGGCCGGTCTGGCCGTAGCCAGTGATGCGCACCATGACAATACCCTCGTTAACTGCTTTCAGTTCCTCGTAACCGAGGTTCCACCGTTCCATGGTTCCCGAACGGAAGTTCTCCAGGACGATATCGGCGTCCTCGACCAGTTCGAGCGCCATCGCCTGACCCTCGTCTGACGACAGATCAAGCGTGACACAGCGCTGGTTGCGACCCAGCGACTTCCACCACATCGACTCACCGTCCTTGATCGGCTTCCACTCGCGGATCGGGTCCGTCTTCGTCGGGTGTTCAACAGTGATGACGTCGGCGCCGAAGTCGGCCAGCGTCGAGGCAGCGAAGCCACCGCTTATCATCGTCGTGAAGTCAACGACGCGAAGACTACGTAACGGTCCTTGAGACATACGTACGGATAACAAGGGCAACGGGATGTAATATAAGTTTGTTTCTCGAGGGTCCGGAGACAGACGGGCGAACCGATCGCGTCGCTGGAGAACAGCGTTCCGACACCGGCCGGTTTCCGAACACGGATGGAGTCAGTCCCGTTCCAGGCCGACATGGTAGTGTGGAACCTCCATTCGCCACCACTCGTCGGTCGGTTTCCCCTCCCGGAGCCAGCGGATGTAGGCGTGGTTCATGTCGAACGTCGTTCCGCGTCGAATGCTTTGGAGTCGAGGGACACGCCGCGGCGGGATGTTCCCGACGTTGACTGACGGACCGAATTGGTAGACCAGCCAGGACCAGAACTTCGCGTACTCGAGTGAATTCATCGTCGGACTCCAGATCTCGAAGACGATGTTCTCCGGGCCGACGGCCTCTGAGACCTCTAGCAATGCCTTCTGTCCCTCCCGATACGCGAGGTCGCGGCCGATGAGGTTCCGAACGACCATCCCCTCCCAGTAGATCATCTCGCATCCGGCGTCGAGGAACCGTTCGAACTGCTCGATCGTCACCTCGATCTTGGCGCGGTCGAGCGAATACCGAGTCTCATCCTCGTGAACCACTTGGCACCGACCTCACCGGTGACGTCAAATCCGTGTTTTCGGAGCGTCTCGACCTCCGATCGCATCCCGTCCACGGACGGGCGATCGACGTGCGTTTCGTACTCCACGACATCGATACTGGCCTCCTCAAGGCGGTCGAGAAATTCGTCGTCTTCCCCTGCATGCGTGCGACCTCGCCGGGAGCGCTGCCGATCTGAACCCGGATGTCGTCTCTGATCACGTCGTCCGGGGCCCAACTGGCGGCATCGAGCAGTTTCACGACATCGATATATTCACCGTACCGTTCGAGGACCACCTCCGGAACGTTCACCTGTAGCGTCACGAAGCACAGGCCCTCATATCGAGGTTTTTAGACACGTGACGGCTCTCGAGACCACCTAGGAATCTATCGCTCATGCCCGGGCTAACAATGAACATGTATGAATGCGTTCTCCTCGATGTTCAGTTCGCGCCGAGCGAGGAGTTCAAATCAGACGCTCAGACCCGCGGATGCTCCTCGACGACGCGCTCGGCAAGCTGCGCCGCAAGCCCGGTGTACCGCGTCGGGTCGGTTAACGACGCGACCTCCTCGGGCGTGAGGGCGTCCGTGACCCGATCGTCTTCGAGCAGCCGATCGACGAACTCGTCGTCCGAGTCGGCCGCCATCGCGTTCTCGTAGACGATCTCGTGGGCCGTCCCCCGCCCGACGTAGTCTGCAAGGGCCATCATCACGTTCTCCGAGGTCACGAAGGCGCCGTGGATCGAGAGGTTCTCGCACATCCGGTCCGCGTCGACCGTCAGCCCTTCGACGAGCTGGCGCGCGCTCTCCGCGCAGCGATCGGCGTAGCCGAAGGCCGTCGGAACGACCGCAAACTCGCCGTACCAGGTCGACGCCGAGCGCTCGTCGAGGGTGGCCATCAGTTCGAGCATCGATCGGGCCTCGCTCCGGAGGAGCTGCGCGGCCATCGCGGTCTTCTCTGCACGCTTCGGGTTACGCTTGTGGGGCATCGTGCTGCTGCCGACTTCACCCTCGGGAACCGGGTTCCGGAGTTCGCGTATCTCCGGCCGATTCAAGACGAGGACCTGCCTCGCGATTCGCGAGAGTGTGCTCGCGACCGACGCAAGCGCGGTGACCACTCGCGCGATCCGATCCCTCGCGGCGTGCCAGCCGACCGTCGGAACCTCGAGTCCGAGTTCGTCCGCAAACGCGTCGGCGATCTCGAGGCCATCCGAACCGAACGTCGCGTACGTCCCGACCGCGCCGCCGAACTGACAGACGGTGATCGATTCCTGGATCGACTCGAGGTAATCGACCTGCCGGCGGAGTTCGTCCAGCCAGCTCGCCGCCTTCAGGCCGAACGTCGTCGGTACCGCGTGGACGTAGTGCGTCCGTCCAATCATCGGGGTGTCGGCGTGGGTATCGACGTGGTCGGCGAGGTGGAACTCGATCGCCCGGAGCCGCTCGAGCAATTCGTCGAGTCCGTCTCGCACCTGCAGGACGGTCGTCGTGTCCATGACGTCCTGGCTGGTTGCGCCCCAGTGAACGTACTCGCCCTCATCGCCGATCATTGCCTGCCAGCCGCTGATAATCGACATCGCGAGGTGGCCTCGCTCGTCGAGGTAGTGTTTGACGACATCCATGTCGACGTGTTCAACCGACGCACGGTCGGTGAGCGTTTCCGCGACCTCCTCGGGGATCATGCCGACCGACGCTTCCGCCCGTGCGAGCGCCGCCTCGACCCGGACGAATCGGTCAATGTAGCTTTCGGTGCCGAAGATCTCCCGCATAGCCGGTGTACTGAACGTATCCGCGAACAGCGGACCCTGTACCTGTGACGCCATAGCTAATAGCTCGTTTCGATCGACATAATCGTTCACCTCGAAACGAGCTACCGTTCTCATGATCGAGGCGGCAGCAGCGAAGTGTCGAGATCTCGATCGGGATTCGCGGCCACCAACGGCAGCCGTAGCGGCCGGCTCGGGGCAACTTATTTACTCCATGGTTGTGGAATAGCTGTATATGTGCGCCAATAGCACACGTACAGACGACGGAGTGAGTATTGAAATCCTCGACCCCCGAGGGGAAGTGAACTATGACGCGACGCCGATCGCGGAACGGCTCGACTCGCTCGAGGGGGCGACCGTCGGACTGCTCGACAACTCGAAGAGCAACGCAGATATCTTCCTCGAAGCCGTCGGCGAGCGGCTCAAATCCGAGTACGGCGTCGATGAGGTCGTCTACCGACGGAAGGACAAGAGTCCGATCCCCGCCGACGCGATCGCCGACCAACTGGTTTCGCAGTGCGACGCCGTGGTCAATGCCTACGGCGACTGCGGCTCGTGCACGTCGTGGTGCGTCTACGACAGCATCGACCTCGAAAAGAAGGGAACACCGGTCGCAACGATCAACAGCGACGAATTCATCAAGCTCGGCCAGTCGGAGGCCCAGTCGCTCAGCATGCCGGGCCTGCCGCTAGTCATGGTCTCGCACCCGATGGGCGACCTCGAGGAGCCGAAGGTCCTCGATCGGGCCGAGAATGCGCTCGAGGAGATCGTCGCCGTTCTCACCACCGACCGCGACGAGCTCGAGGACGAGTACGCGGAGCGCTATTTGGCTGCCGACGAGGAACTGAGCGACGAGAGCCTCTACTGCCCGATCGACCTATGACGTTCGACTCAGAGACGATTTCGATCGACGACGACTTCGAGGACGTAAACGACTACCTCTACCGACGGGAGATGACCGACGGGCTCCCGGTCGTCCCGCCGACGGCCGAGCGTGTCGAACGGATGCTTGAAGGGACCTCGCGGGAGCCGGACGAGGAGTTGGGAACGATCCCGCCGAAGTACGGGGTCGCAACGGTCGAGAAGATCGCCATCAACGCCGTAATGGCCGGCTGCGAACCGGCGTACATGCCTGTTCTGATCGCGGCGGTCGAGGCGATGACCGAGGAGGAATTCAACCTCTACGGTGTCAATGCGACGACGCACCCGGTCGCGCCGATGCTCGTCGTCAACGGACCAATCGTCGAAGAGATCAACCTCAACTACGGCTACAACGTCTTCGGACAGGGCTACCGGGCGAACGCGACCATCGGACGTACCGTCCGTCTGCTCCTCGTCAACCTCGGCGGTGGGACGCCAGGGGATATGGACCGCGCCACGCACGGCCATCCCGGAAAGTACAGCTTCTGTATCGCCGAGAACGAAAAGAAGAATCCGTGGAATCCGCTCCACGTCCAGCGCGGGTTTGACGAGGACGAGAGCGCCGTGACGGTCATGGGCGTCGAAGCGCCCCACGAGATCAATGACCACGTCAACGAAAAGCCGGCAGAGCTACTGACGATCGCGGCGGACGTGTTCGCGACCGTCGGAAACAACAACTCCCACCACACGCACGGCGAGATTTGCATCGTGTTGGGTCCCGAGCACGCCGATACCATTGCCCGCAACGACTGGAGCCGTGAGGACGTTCAGTGGTTCCTCTACGACAACGCCCGAAACGAGCTCGAGACGCTCCGGACGGCCGGCATCACCGACAACTACACATGGCACCACCGGTTCGAGGTGGAGAACGACGACGCGAGGATCCCGCTCGTCGAGACGCCGGAAGACGTCACCGTCGTTGTCGCCGGCGGCGCGGGAAAGCACTCGATGGCGTTGCACTCGTTCGGCGAGACGCGGTCGATTACCGTCGGCATCGACGAGGAGGTCTGACCGATGCTGCCGGATGATGCGATCGATTTCCACGTTCACGCAGCCCCGTCACTCTGGGAGCGAAAGCACGGGACGGTCGAGCTCGCGCGGCGGGTCGCTGAGTCCCACCTCGGCGGGTTCGTACTGAAGAGCCACTTCTGGAACACCGCGCCGATGGCGCGGATGGCCGCTGAACAAGTTCCCGACGTCGACATCTACTCATCGATCGCGTTGAACACGTTTGTCGGCGGCTTCAATCCCAGTGCAGTCAAATTGGCGATCGAGATGGGCGTCTCCGTCGTCTGGCTGCCGACCTTCAGCGCGGCCAACTACACCCCGGGACGACACTTCCCCTTCGAAGGGCAGGACCTTACCGCGCTCACCGACGATGGTGCACTCCGCGCCGACGCTCGCGCTGTGCTCGAGACGGTCGCCGACGCCGATCGTGACGTCGTGCTCGGGAACGGCCACCTCGGCCCTGACGAGACATACGTCATCCTCGACGAACTCGAGGCGATGGGCGCCGAAGTGCCCTATCTCATCACACACCCCGAATCGGCCTTTATGGACCTCTCCCGCGAGGATCAAGTTGCCTTCGCCGAGCGCGGCGCGTACCTCGAGAAGTGTTACCTTCCGGCGACGAAAGGCGATGTCGACGTCGAGACGATGGCCACGACCGTCGACGCAGTCGGCGCTGACCGCTGCGTCCTCTCGACGGACTACGGTCAGCCGTCGAACCCTTCGCCACCGGAGGGACTGCTGGAGTTTGCCGACCGGCTCGTCAATGCCGGGCTGAGCGAAGACGAGATCGAGACGATGGCACTCGAGACGCCACGTGTCCTGCTGGAGCCGCGCTGAACGTCGGTGCGCTCAGGCTGAAACTTATTATTCTTTCTCTGACACACTGAAGTGGTATGTCAACTCAAATCAGGGATGGAGACACGGACATCGAGATCGTCGATTTATACTTTGTCACGGGCCCCCACGAGAAGATGCAACAAGGGTTTAGTAGCTCGTGTGAGATGTACGGTTGTCATGCGAGCAGTAGTCTGTACTGACTTCGAATCGTCAGAAGTGAAGGAAGTTGAAACGCCCGCGCCTGGTCCGGGCGAGGTTCTCATCGAGGTGTCGCGTGTCCAGCTCAGCGTCACAGAGTGCATGCTGTACCGCGGCACCGAGATCGCTCATCATGACGAGGTCGCTCGTCGCATTCGCGAGAGCAACGACGGTGCACAGTTGTTCGGCCACGAGTTCTGCGGCCGAATCATGGCAGTCGGCGAGGGCGTCGACGCCTACGCGGAGAGCGATCGGGTCTACGCGCCCGGCAAACCTTACTGCGGTGAGTGTACCTACTGCCGGTCGAACCACCAGCACCTCTGCGACGACATCATCAGTCTCGGGTTCGACCGCCCCGGAGCGCTCGCGGAGTACGTGCGGATGCCCGTCGAGCCGCTCTGTACGCTCCCCGATTCCGTTTCGGACGCGGAGGGCGCCGCGTTGCAGCCGATGGCCAGCTCGGTGCTCTGTACGCTCGACGCAGACGTGGAGCCGGGCGATACCGTCGTTGTCATCGGCGCCGGAGTCATGGGGTATCAGTGCGCGCTTCTGGCCAACCGGTTCGGTGCTGAAACGGTGTATGCCGTCGACGTCCGCGACCGACCACTGGAGCTCGCCGAGCAAAACGGCGCTGAGGCGATCGATGCGACGGAGACTGACGTCGTCGAGGCCGTCGACAAGGCCACCGACGGGATCGGTGCCGATATCGTCTTCGAGGCAGTCGGCGGTGACCAGAGCCACGCCACCGAGGGCGGTGATCCGATCGCACAGGCGTTCGAGGTGGTACGACGCGGCGGCACGGTGGTACAGGTGAGTCACATCGAGGGCGAGGTCGACCTGTCGCCGCGGTACCTGCGATCGAAGTCGATTCGCTGGGTCAATCCGCGGAAGGGCCTCGTTTCGATCCAACCCGGCACAGACACGGGGCAACTAGCCGCCGACCTCGTTGCAGACGGCGAGGTCCCGATCGAGGACTACGTCACCCACGAACTCGACGGCCTCGAGGAGTTCGAGACCGCGGTCGACATCACCCTCAACAAGGACGAGTACGACGCGCTCGGGCCGGCTCAGCTCGTCCTCAATTAGTCGAGCTTCGGGAGGAACAGACTGAGCACAGCTGCGACACCGGTCGCCCCCGCGAGTAACAGAAACGCTCGGTCGAAGTAGCCGATATCGGCGACGAACCCGACGACGGTCGCGCTCGTCGCCCCGAACAGCAGGTGGCCGGTACGCAGGAGTCCGAGCCCGGATCCTTTTATCTCGGTCGGGAGCGCGTTCGCGATGAACGTCTGAGTCGTCGGCGTGAATCCGAGGAGACTGCTCAACAGCACCGTGAGCACGACAAGCGGAATGAACCCCTCGACAAACGAAAGCGCACAGAGTCCGATCGTTATCAGCGTGAGGATGCCCATCAGCGTCCGACGCGGTCCGAGCGTGTCGTGGCTGAGGCCCGACAGCGGACGGACGATTAGTCCCAAGAAGAAGAAGAAGCCGAACAACGTCGAGGCGGCTCCGGCGGAGAACCCCTTCGTCTCGATGAGGTAGGTGACGAAGAACGACGTGAACCCTTGCCACGCGAAGAAACCAAGGAACTGGATGGCAGTGGCGATCAGGACCGGCCCGAGGAGGATGCTCGAGAGGACGTACCGGAGCGACGGGTTGGATCCATCGGCGGTGGCTGCGTCTCCACCGTCGCTGGCGCTGGTACCGTCTCCGTCGGATGCACGAAGCGATCCTGATGGAATCGCGTACCAGAGGAACAACCCCATACAGAGAAACAGCGGCGCGGTGAATCCCATCCCGGCCCGCCAAGAGAACCACGATGCGATCCCAACGGCCAGCGGCGGCAGCAGCGTGTTACCGACGTCTCCGGCCGCCATCGTGAGCGAGACGGCCGTACCGTCTCGCTTCGAGTAGACGTCCGTGAGGACCGTAAACCGGGTCGTGCCGTACAGCGCGGTCGCGAAGCCGAACAGCGCCGTCGCGGCGAAGAGGATCCGATAGTCCCACGCGAGCGCAACGAGGAAAATCGTTACAGTCGAGACGAGCGTACTCGCGGTCAGGACGATTCGGGCGCCGAGCCGATCTCCCAGAACGCCGCCTGGGAACTGGCCGAGCGCATAGGCGTACCAGAGGACGGAAATCAGGAGACCCGCCGTCGTCAGCGTGAGGTCGAACGCCTCTCGGAACAGCGGTAGCATCGCTGGAAAGATAATTCGAACCCCCATCGAGAGGAGCCATCCCCCGGCGACGCCGAGCAGGATCCACCCTCGTCCCCCCTGACGCAGTTCACGGAAAATCGCCTGTACGGTACCTAGACGGCCGCGAACCCAGGATCGACCATACATGCTCAGAAGCGGGTCTCCCGTCTCACGGACTCGATCGATGAATGCGGTATCACGGAACTCTCCATTCAGTAGTCGCGATCGAACGCCGGTTCCCGGCCCTCGATGACGGCGTCGACGGCCTCCGTATGCTCCGAATCGTTCACGCACTTCCACTGAGCCTCGAGCGCGGCCTGGGTGTAGTCCTCGAAGCTCTGGTTCGTGTCGATGAGTTGTTTGGTGTTCTGCATGGCGAGCGCCGGTTTGTCGCGGAGTTCGTTCGCGAGGTCCCTAGCGCGCTCGACGACGTCGCCGTCGGTGGCGCTCTCGACGCTCAGACCGAGATCCTCGGCCTCGTCGGCATCGATGTCGCGACCGGTCAGAATGAGCTCTTTGGCCTTGCTCTCACCAACGAGTCGCGGTAACAGCCACGCGCCGCCATCGCCGGGGACCAGACCGATGTTTACGAACTGCTGGCGGAGGAAGGCGTCGTCGTCCATAACACGTATATCGCACGCGAGCGCGAAGTCACAACCGGCGCCGACCGCCGGCCCGTTGACCGCTGCGATCGTTGGCTTCTGTCCAAAGTAGAGGAGGCGATCGACGTTCTGTACCAGCCAGAGGTGCGATCCATACAGGTGTTTCTTCTCTCGATCCTCACGGCCGTCCATCGAGGTCACGTCGGCACCACTGCAGAACCCTCGGCCGTGCCCCGAGAGCAGGACGACGTACACGTCGTCGTCCGTCATTGCGTCCTGTAACGCCTCGTTGAGTTCCAGCAGTGTCTCCTCGTCGAAAGCGTTCATGATGTCAGGGCGGTCGATGAAGACCTCCGCACGGCCGTCTACGATATCGTAGTCGATCTTATTGTACGGCATTACCACACATGGTGATGGGAGTCCTTATAAAAATTGCCGTTCCGTTCGTCGGGACGGACGCGACTGCCTACGGTCGGCCGCCCGTTACAACCACGTCGCGATCGTCAGTCAGTGGTGGCCACACCCCCGTTGACATCCGATTCGCGACGGTTGCGGTCGGTCAGTCGTCGGCCTGCAGACGTGCGATCTCCTCCGCGGAGTAACCGGCGAGCTCCGCGAGCACCTCTTCCGTGTGCTCGCCGAGTTCGGGTGCGGGTTCGACCTCCGGACTCTCGCTCCCGGAGAACTTGATCGGCATCCCGGGGACGGGGATCTCGTCGCGACCTTCGCTTTGGTTCGGCACGTAGTTGAGCATCTCGCGGTGCTCGAGGTGGGGATCGTCGACGATTTCCTCGACCGTCTGGACCGGTGCACAGGGGATGTCCCGCTCAAGGAGCGTCTCGACGACCGCGTCTTTCTCTTTCCCCTCCATCCAGTCCTCAATCGCACCGTCGATCAGATCCATGTGCTGGGCGCGTTTGTACTTCGAGTCGAACCGATCATCCCCAACCATGTCCTCGCGGCCGATAAGCCGCGCGAGGCCCACCCACTGATGTTCGCTGATGCATATGACAGCAACGTACCCGTCCTCGACCTCGTAGACGTTGTACGGAGAGATTGCGAGGCCAGAGTGTTTATTCCCCGTTCGCGGCGGCGCGTCGTTCTGGGAGACCCACGACGAAACCGGCGAGGCGAGCGTCGGATAGAGGCAGTCGAACATCCCCACTTCGACGTACTGGCCTTCACCGGTAAACACCCGTTCGAAGAGAGCGGCCACGACGCCGACGGCGAGGTGAATCCCGCCGAAGAAGTCGGCGATCGCCGGCCCAGCCTTGACCGGTTTCTGATCAGGGAAGCCGGTCGTGTGGATCGCGCCGCTCATCGCCTGAATAGTCAGGTCCATCGCGGGGTAGTCAGCGTACGGGCCGTCGTCGCCGTATCCAGATCCATGAGCGTAGACGAGTTCAGGGTTCACCTCGCTCAGATCATCGTAGCCCAGCTCGAGAGAGTCCATCGTCCCGGTCGAGTAGTTTTCGATGACGACATCGGCCTTCTCGGCCAGCCGATGGAGAGCCTCCTTTCCCTCTTCGGACTTGAAGTCGAGCGTTATATCGCGCTTGTTCGGATTGAGGTACTGGTACTGGGGGGGTTTGCCGTCTTCGGTACGCGTTCGGATGTTCTCGCCCCATGGCGGCTCGACCTTGATAACGTCAGCACCGAGGTAGGAGAGGATTGTTCCGCAATACGGGCCCTGGTAAATCTGACCGAGATCTAGTACTCTGACTCCACTAAGCGGTTGGCGCATACCTGGTATAGGCCGGTCCGGGGTCAAAAAAGTATCTACCCGATGCCCGGACGGGACTCAGTCAAGTCCGTACTTCTTCAGTTCGCTGGCGATCGCGTTCCGCTGTACCTCAACTGTCCCACCGGCGATCTTCCACCCACGCACCCACCGGTAGAGGTACTCGATCGGCGAATCTTTCATGTAGCCGTTCGCACCGTGGATCTGCATTGCCTCGTCGACCACTTCCTGGCCGACCTCGTTGGCCTTCACTTTCGCCATCGAGGTCTCCAGTCGCGAGGGATCGCTCTCGCGGGCATTGGCGGCCGCACGGTAGATCAGTAGCCGGGCGGCGTCGAGTTCCATCGCCATATCGGCTAACTTCCACTCGATCCCCTGGAAGTCAGCGACCGGCTGATCGAACTGTTCTCGGTTCTTCGCGTAGTCGAGGGCCTTGTCGAACGCATTGAGACCGCAGGCGACGCACATCATGGCGTTGTGGCACCGCTCGACGTTGAACTCGATCAGCAACCGCTTGAATGCGTCCTTCTCGTGGACTAACACCTGGTCTTCGTGGACGGTGCAGTCATCGAAGTACAGCTGGTGTTGGACGTGGCCGGCCATGTTGACCGAGCCGTCGTCAAGCGTGAGGCCATCAGTGTCCTTGTCGACGACGATTGCACCGATGTTGTCGTCCGGGAACCGCGCGTAAACGAGGAACGCGTCGCACTGGGCCGCCTTGGTTACCCACATCTTGCTGCCGTTTAGGATAAGTTCGTCACCGTCGCGCTCGACACTCGTCTGCATGTTGCTAGCGTCGGATCCCGCCTCAGCTTCCGAAATCGCGACGGAGATGATTGAGTTCCCGTCACAGACAGCCGAGAGGTACTTCTCCTTGAGATACTCGCTTCCCAGTTCCGCGATCGCCCGCGGCGGTCCCATTGATGATCGCGAGAGGATGTGTGCGGTGTCGGGGCAGACGCGTCCGACTGCCTCCTGTGCGGTGAGAACTTCGACGACTGAGTAGCCGCCGCCGCCGTACTCCATCGGCAAACCGATTCCGAGAAGGTCCTGCTCCGCCAGAATCTTCTGATTCTCGTACGGGAACTCGTCCTCCCAAGTGAACGCCTTCTCCGCGAATCGGTCTGTCGCGATGTCGTTTGCTGTCTGGTATATCAATTCCTGTTCATCGGATCGCTGAAAGTCCATGTTCAGAAGATCGGATGGATTCTATTTGAGTGTTTGGATACCGCGACCTCCGGCGACGATTAACTCAAGATTCACCAGTCTGGATCCTTACTACGGGCGGAAGTATTTTTCCAGGGATGGCGTTCAAGGTATCGGTGGATCAGGGTCCATATGGTCCGAATGTGTGCAAATTCCGAATATTAGCCGATAATATGACTTCTAGTTATCGTACTATGCGAACAATCCACATCACTAAGTTTTTGCTCTGCCGAAACACGGAACCGAATCGTACCACTGCTAATATCTGTCTCGTGTAAGATTGAATCTGCAGACGTGGGTCATCCCATTACACCCATATGAGTGTATAACTAGGCTAGAAGGTTCGGCAGAGTTCTTTACAGTCACATGGTTGTAATCTACAATGGGATGTTGATTACAACCGTTTATACCGGTGCGTTCGTATACCGAATGTACTGGTTCAATATTTGCTATTTATTTTTACAACCGTATGTCTGTTGTTTTTGGGCAGAGCATCGAGCACGATCCTTTACAACAGTATGAATGTATATAATTAGTTCGAATAGACGATGTCCAGTTCCAGTTCATTCACCCTCGCGAGGAGGAGATCAGGGAACTCCTCCCGGATGAGGTCACCCTTGAACCGCTGGGCCGGGCCGGAGATCGTTAACGCACCGAGGAGAGAGCCATTGGGTTCCTGTACCGACGCTGCAACCGCGCTGATTCCCTTGTTGTGTTCCTCAAAGTTGAACGCAACACCCCGTTCACGGGTTGCCTCCAACTCCGCAAACAGTTCCTCCTCATCGGTAATACTCTGGTCCGTCAATGCCTTTAGTCCGCACTGGTCGACGATCTCCTGAATCTGCCAGTCCGGCAATTCGGCGAGCATCGCCTTGCCGGCTGCAGTCACGTGAAGCGGAAACTGACTGCCGTACCGGGAGAACGTCTCAACGGCGAGGTCCCCAGTTTTAGTGTAAAGGTACCGCCCGTGACCGTGTTCCAGGACGGTAAAGTGCGTCCGGCCACCCGACTCCTCGGCGAGGGCCTTCACGTGCTGTTCGGCCTTCTGATACCCGACCTTCCGCTGGCGAGCGTATTCCCCGACGTGGAGGAACTCAAGACTAGGATAGTAGACGCTTCCTTCGTCGACCACGAACCCGTTGTTCAGGAGCGTCCGCAGATGGTTATGTGCCGTACTCGGCGCAATGTCTAGTTCCTCCGCGAGTTCGGTTACTCGAGCGCCGTCACGTTCCACGAGTTGTTGGATTATTCCGAGGCTGATTTCCACCGCCCTGATGTTCGAGTGATCGGATTCCATACCTGTTACCTACAGCTCTTACTATTTAAAGTTCGCCTCTGGAGAAACTACCCATACAAATCGTGTGCTTGTGAGGGATTTCGTCGTCCATATTGGAACGGAAGTGAGCGCCGCCCACCGATTACCGGTTGGTAGCGCAATCAGAGAAGAGACATCATAGTATCGGTGACCGACTATCAGATCCGACAGATCGTATGCAGTTATATATAACTGCCCACGAGTAGTATGGGTATGATTGAGAGCGAGAAGTGGCAATTATTGATCCCAGAGCAGATCGCGAGCGAAGGACCGGAGTCGATCAGCGACATCGTGCTGTCAGTTGAAACGTACGACGACGAGACCATCGGCGACCAGCTCCCGGATGCCGACGCGATAATCCTCCGAGGGGTGGAACTCGACGCCGACCTGATCGCCGACGCCGAGCGGCTGAAGGTCATCTCGAAGCACGGCGTCGGGCTGGACAGCATTGATATCGATGCCGCGAGCGACCGCGGGATTGTGGTCTGCAATACTCCGCAAGCGAATTCGCGGACAGTTGCGGAGCACGCGATTATGCTGATATTGACGACACGGCGGAACCTCCTGCAAGCCGACCGCGCGGTCCGGGGTGGCAACTGGGACGTTCGGTCGGACTGGGATCGGTTCCGTCGGCATACAATCACCGGTGACACGCTCGGTCTCTTTGGGTTCGGCAGTATCGCGCGCGAAGCGGCGGACCTGGCGGTCGGAATGGGAATGCGATGCATCGTGTACGATCCGTACGTCAGCGAAGACAAGCTACCGGCGGACATCGAGAGGGCGAGCGAGAAACGTGCGCTGTTCGAGGCGGCCGACACGGTGAGTGTCCACGCCCCGCTCACCGATGAGACGCGGCGTGCCATCGGACGGGACGAGTTGCGGGAGATCGATTACATCGTCAACACAGCTCGAGGAGAGATTATCGATGAGTCGGCATTAGAGCGGGCGTTAGCGGAAGGCGAGTTGATCGCCGCCGGGCTGGACGTGCTCCACGACGAACCGCCGGCGCCAGACGACCCGCTCCTCCAGCGGGATGACGTCATTCTGTCCCCTCACATGGGGACGCTATCGGTCGAGGCGACGCGACGAATGAGCGTGGGCGCTGCGGAGAACGTCCGGACGGTCTACGACGGTGGAGTCCCAGAGTCAACGGTGAACAAGGACGCGTTGTAACCATAGCGTCGAATCACGTTTTCCGCGGTATCGCCAACTGTCACCATCCATCGTGTCATGTACTAGTGTAAAATGATAAGAATCAAGAGGAGCGGTATTGTCTGTCACAGCTATGGTCCGTCAGAACACGGTTCGAGAAGTAATTACAGACGACGGTGTCGTCCTCGGCGCTCGTGCCTCCTCGTTTTCGCCGGCACTCGTCGAGATTTACGGTGATATCGGACTCGACTTCGTGTGGCTGGACTTCGAGCACTCCGGGTTCAGTCCGTGGGACGCCGATAAGATCACTCACCTGCAGCGAGCGGCGGAGCTGAGCGGGATCCAGCTGCTCGTCCGTCTCCCGGACGAGGATCCGGCACTGATCCGAAAGGTCCTCGATACGGGCGTTCGAAACCTACTCATCCCGCGAATCGAAACCGCTGCGGAGGTCCGCCGCGCCGCCGAAGCGACGCGGTTTGTCTACGAGGGGCGTCCTGGCAATCGGGGAATGGCCGGCCAACGGGCGAGCGGGTACGGAACGACGGAGGGGTACGCGCAACGCGAGGATGACACCGTCAACCTAGGCGCAATGATCGAAACCGAGGAAGCTGTCGACAATATTTCTGATATCCTTGATGTCGCGGAGCTCGGGTTCGCGTTTGTTGGCTCGAACGACCTCGCGACACAACTCGGGCACCCAAACGAATCTGATCACTTGGAGGTGACTGCGGCCATTGAAACAGTCGAAGCGGCGAGTCGAAGCGCGGGCGTCCCGCTTGGCGCCGTTGCCCACGCCGTCGACAATGTAAACCGGAAAATCAGCAACGGCTATCAGATTCTCCGTATCGGTGGTGAATTCGAATCGGCAAGAAGGACGCTCATGGATCGAATGGCCCAAATTGAATGAGTCATGACGGTCATTCCAAGGATCCTCGGACCGGATCGTACATCAGTCCGATCCGCGAACGGAGAACCCACTTGAACCACCTCGAAAACCCCGACCGTTCCGGCGATTTATCTGTCTGTCCGGTCCGCTCCAATAGCATGCAATTATCGAACAACAAAGCGGTCCCTCAGTACCTCGATTGTTCATGATAACGATTGGAACGGCGAGTGCCGCCCCTGGTGAAGTCAGTACAGGACGGCTTGAGATAGGTGAGACTCGAGATGGACGGCCATTCGGCCTTCCCATTGCCGTTATCAACGGTGAAGCCCCGGGCGATACGTTGTACATACAGGCGGCGAGCGACGGGGACGAATTGAACGGCGTCGGCGTCGTTCAGCGGGTGGTTCCCCGGCTCGATCCCGCGAAGATCTCAGGAGCGGTCCTCATCATCGGAATCGTCAATTACCACGGCTTTCAGGTGGCAGAACACCGAAATCCGATCGATGATACGAAGACGAACAGGACGTATCCGGGGGACCGTGACGGAACGTCGAGCGAGCGTATCGCGGCCGAAACGTTTGATGTCGCGACGCAAGCCGACCTCGCGCTGGATCTTCACCAGGCATCGACGAGCCGAATGATCGATGAAATCCGAGTGCGGTGTGGCCGAAGACATCGGCTTTACGACTCCTGTCTCGAACTCGCGAAGGTTTTCGGCTGTGGCTATGTTCTCGATCAGAAGGGGCCGGATGGGCAGCTCGCTCGGACCACACCCAACGAAGGTATACCAACCGTCGATCCGGAACTCGGTGGCTGCGTCGGCTGGGATGAAAGTAGTATCCGCAAAGGCGTTACGGGGGTCTTCAACGTCCTACGGTACTACAACTTTCTGCAGGGGGACGTCGACATTAAAGACCAGACGAAGGCAACGGGATTCGATCACTACGGTACGCCTGCAGGTGGACTGATATCGTTCAAAAAGGAACTCGGCTCCGAGGTTACGCGCGGCGAGACGATATTCGAAGTGACGACGCCGTTCGGCGAGCCGAAAGCCGAAGTGACCGCCAACAACGACGGGATCTTCTGGCGGAGTCGACGCCTTCCGCAGGTTGCTACCGGCGAGTACGTTTGTTCCGTCGGTACTGGCATCACCACATACTAGCCGCGTGGAAACGTCGCAGCCGTTCGAAGGCGCCTATCGCTTTTCGAGCGGAACGAACTTGCGGTCTTCTGGGCCGACATAGCGCGCTCGAGGTCGAATGAGCCGATTATCGTCATACTGCTCAAGCACGTGAGCGATCCAGCCGCCGACACGAGAGATGGCGAAGATCGGCGTATACATGTCGATCGGGATTCCCATCTGATAGTACGTGGACGCAGAGTAGAAATCCACGTTGGGAGCTAACCCCTTCTCTTCGGCCAAATATTGCTCGATGGCGGTACTCATCTCGTACCACTTTGTATCTCCGGCAGCCTTCCCGAGAGATTCAGATCGTTCGCTAAGGATTTTCGCGCGCGGATCCGTAACGGAGTAGACGCGGTGGCCGAAGCCGGGAATACGACGACCCTCGTCAATCGCAGTTTCGATCCATTCGAGCGGATCTGATCCGGAACGGTCGACATCTTCGAGCATCTCCATAACGTCCTGATTGGCACCCCCGTGTAGGCTTCCGCTCAAGGTACCGATGGCGCTCGTGAGAGCTGCGCGGAGGTCGGCGAGCGTGCTCGCAGTAACCATTGCAGAGAACGTCGACGCGTTCAGACCGTGGTCGGCGTGGAGGACCAGTGCCTGATCGAACGTCTCGCTCACCACCTCATTGGGGACCTCGTTGTTGAGCATGTACAGGAAATTCTCCGCGTGTCCGAGGTCCTCTCGCGGCGGGACTAACTGGTCGCCGCGGCGAGCCCGTTCAAAGGCCGCGACGATTGTCGGCATTTTCGCCGTGATCCGTCGCCCTTTCCGTAGGTTTGCCTCGCGATCAGTCATACCAGCCTCGGAGTCCGATTCCGAAAGTGCGGAGACGACCGTGCGCAAGGCGGCCATCGGTTCTTTGTCTGCGGCCGCGAGCGCTCGCGTTATCTCGAGGATAGTATCGTTGACCTCGCGATCGGCTGCCATCGCCTCGGTAAATTCGGCCAGCTCCGTTTGATCGGGGAGGGTGCCGTACCAGAGCAGGTAAAGCACTTCCTCGTAGCTAGCGCCACGAGCGAGATCCTCGATGGCGTACCCTCGATAGCTCAACCGACCGGCGTCACCATCAATCGTGCTAAGTTGCGACTCCGAAACTACGACTCCCTCAAGACCACGTTTCACTCCATCTGCCATAGTGAGGTATTTCCATACACTTCGAAAAAGGTTACTATCAGAGGTTTATATTCATTACCTGATTTAGTAGAATGAATTCGGTTTCCATAGTCAAAATGTCAATCACGGTTATTGTTCTTCACATATTCCTATGTGGTGATGACTAACACAGTCTCTAACGGGACGGTACGGAAAACTGAACCTAGGAACTGTATTCGATATCTCGTCGTCGTACTGTTCCTTATCACCGTCTCTCCGAAACTACTATCGAGATTGATTGTGCAGACAGCGGGCGGACTCGGCGGAGATCAGTTTATTACTCTACTATCTATGCAGGGAATCCGGCGGCACTGATAGGCGCTGCGGGATACATTCGGAAAGCTCAATCACTCGTAGAAACCGAGCGCGAACGCATGCGTACGGAACGAGACGCGTTTTACGATTTCGCCGAGGAAGTGCGAGCGCTGAGCGTATCAGATGGTTTCTCGCAATCAAACCAAACGCTGCTGATGAAGGGAGGAACTGTCGGAACCAGAGTAAAACCCGTCCGAAATCGCTATCGAGAAACGGTGATGGCGGTCCCCCATTACGACGAGGACTACGGCGAACCTCTTCGCGAAAATATGGCTGCAGAGTTTAACCGAGACATCGCTACAGTTGTAGTAGACGATCAACCGTTTTCTACGCAGTTGAAGCGATTACTGGTCCAGCAGGCACGCACCGCTGCTCGGCGACGCGAGGAGTTGCTTCGAAGTCTCTCGGGGGAGCAAGAATTGTTAGCTGATGCGTCCGAGCGACTGCAGGATATCGAGGATTCATTCGACCAAAATTCTACACTATAGTAGCCACTGAAAGTCATTGCACACCTGATCGCACGACTGCGTCGCGATCAGTGTGTAAATCGTTTCAGTGGCTACTATAGAGTGGCAGTCTTTTTCGCAGTTAGTCTCGTCTGATAAGACTCTACAAAGGAATATCGACGCCTGCGAACAACTCGTAGCGGATCGACAGCGGAGCCTTCACAGCAACCGAGTCGGATCCGACCAATTGTTGCAGCGGTATCTTTACGATCATCTCGGGTTCAGTTTCCCTGTGTTGAACGCGGCTCTCGACTTAATTCGACGATTGGAGAAGAGGCGACGAGCGGTAACTCAAGCGCTCGTACGTTGGTAGCGGCGAGCAGTTCGCATCGATTATCATCTTTCCAGGTGCAAATTGAGTCTCTTCCAACGAGTAGCGCGATTTGAATGACGGAACAACTGCTGCAACCGCATATCCGATCTGACGGTCTGGCAGGCACGGTCTAGCTCTGCACTTCCGCAACTGGCACTTTTCCGTTGGAGTTTGATGCGGTCTTTGATTACTACACAACTGTTCAAGCCACTCTCGGACGCTCGTCCGACTGCCCACCCATGAATTATGGAAGCAGTTGGCTCTGGTGAATCGCCGGACAGCACGGACTTCGACCGTCAAATCTAGGAAGGTGAAGCGGGAAACGGCGGATGGTTCATGTCCAAAATTTCCCGCTTCACTGGGAAAGTAGTGACGTTGGCTAAAAGTGCTGTTGGTGGCCGAGGCGAATCCGCCGCCCCACAGGGTGGCGGCGGATTCGCCGACTACGCGGTTGTTTCGCTGCATTGTCTGCGGATTTACTTGGAGAAATCCTACCGCGAAGCGCTCGATCTCCTGAGCGAGATGCCACAAATACTGGCAGAGATCGGCCTTGAGAAGGCCGATCTCCCTGATCACTCGACGCTAGTGAAAGCGTTTGATAGGATCAAGATGGCGATCTGGCGAGTGCTGCTGCGCCTGTCGGCGCAGCTGCACGAGCCATCTGGTCACGCTGCGATGGACGCGACGTTTTTCGACCGCGAAAACGCGAGCAAACACTACTGCCGTCGGACGAATTATCGTGTTCAGACGCTCAAAACCACCGCTCTCGTCGATACTGAGTCACAAGCTATCCTCGACGTTCACTGCACAACCGAGAAACGTCACGACACGCAGATCGGCTGGCAACGATTACGTGAAAAACTCCGGGAAGAGGACGTAAGACCGCTGATCAAGCATCGAGAGTTCCGTCCCATCGATCACGCGCATAACGCGCGGATCGATGGGACTCTCTACGGTCAGAGAGCGTTGTCTGAGACCGTCTTCTCCGTGATCAAGCGCACGCTCGGCGATGCCGTGCGTGCGCGAAGCTGGTATCGAGAATTCCGTAAAATCGTTCTGATGTGTACCGTCTACAACATCAAGCGTGCTGTGAGCTAGGGAAATCCAACGTCGTATGGCGATTCACCACGACCAAGCAGTTGATTTGCATTTTGAGGGTGGGAAACCACTTTTCGATGAGGTTTCAGTCGGTATAGTTGACCCGGCCGCTCAGTCCTATTCGAAAGAGAGCAGTCCGATAGCACCGCCGCTCTACAACGTGATTGATTCGGAAGCATTGAACACTCTCTTTACGTCTGATTCCGGTGACGTTTCTACTGTCGAGTTCGAGTACGTTGGATATTCTGTTGTTGTTCGCAAAGAGGGCACAGTTGAGGTCTATCCGGCCAACCTTTAGTCAGTATTTCGATATCACTGTCTTGCCTCTTCAGCATGGAGTCTGGGATTCCGTAGACCATCGTCGCTATAGATTGCTGGTTCCTGTTGGTTAACACAGGGCGACAACCGATGTCCTACAACCCACCGACCCCGCCGGCGGCCCTCCCGATGGAATTAGTCAACACCCTCAACGAGTCCACTCTGGACGTCTTCTGGACGTAGCCCGCTACGCCGAAGAGTTGGCCGAACACAAAGAACACGAGGCCGGTCTCGTGAAAAAATCAGACGAGGACGACATCGAGGAGCAGCCCGATGATTTTCCAGACAATGTCCCCGCAAAGGCGATAATTACGACCAAGGAGATCCACAACAACTGCTACTACTACTGGCAGTGGTGGGATGGAGAGAAGATCCGTTCCCAGTACAAAGACCCGTTAACCTGGACGAATAGAAAGACGACATCGGAACTTGCCTTGGCCACTATCGATAGGCCCCGTGTTCGAAGTGTAAACTGATGGCTGGGAGCGGGAGAGTGGAAGACGAGGCCAGTTTTCACATTGATGGCGGGGGAGTCACAACTTACACTTCGATGACGGGGAGTAGGGCGTACCGCTTATACTTCGACAAGTGGGAGGAGAAGTAGATTATATCAAAGTCCTCGTTACACCTCGATGACGGGGCCTCCTGTTGGATATACCTCAGTATCGGTTTCGCCAGAGACGAGGAGAATCAGTCGAATACGGTGGATAAATTGACCAAGTCGACTGGATAAACATCGAAAGAGGTGAATCCTTTTAACGCCTCGGCATACAGCAAGCGTATGGCCGGTACTGACCAGGATGGAGTGGACCAATCTATCCTCGACGAAGGATATCATTCTAGAACTGATTCAGAACACGTAGAAGTCGGTGATGGGAGTACTCAGCGCTCGATCCGAGACATGCTGGACGACGAGGGAGAGACATCAGTTTTTGTCGACCGGGATCTCGTCGAGCCAGACACGATTATCGACGAGGAGCGAATCGTCGGTCGTGATGACCAGCTCGAAGCTGTTGTCTCGTATCTGAAACCAACACTTCAGGGTAACCGTCCTCCAAATATGCTGCTATACGGTCCTGCTGGGACGGGGAAATCACTCATCATCGGAGCAGTTACGCAACAGATTATCGAGCTCTGTCAATCTAGGGGCGAACGTTTTGGCGTGGCCGACATCAACTGCCAGCCGATCAACACCCTCGATCAAGCCGTCTTCGAACTCGTCCAGACCGTCGCGAACGACGTTGACGCAGAGGTCGGTGTTCCAGAGACGGGCGTGTCAACGAAGCACAAGTACCGACGCTTGTACGAACTCATCAATGATCACTACGACTCAGTCATTTTCATCCTTGATGAGATCGATCTTCTGGTCGGTCGACGAGCGAACGACGAACCCGCCTATTCGAAACTGCTCTATCAGCTGTCGCGAGCAAGTAACACAAACGAGATTGAGGGGCAAGTATCGGTCGCCGCACTAACGAACGACCCCAAATTTATGGAGGATATCGACGGCCGAGCCGAGAGTTCGTTCAATCCCCGGGACGTCTACTTCCCGGATTATGACGCGAATCAACTCCGTCAGATACTCGAAAACCGTCGCGATGCCTTCCGGCCCGATGCCTTAACTGACGACGTACTACCGCTCGTATCGGCATTCGCAGCCCAGAGCCACGGAGACGCACGAAAGGCAATCGACCTGTTCCGTGGTGCCGGTGATCTCGCGGATGAATGTGGTGACAAGAAAGTCTGCGAAGAACACGTCCGCGACTCCCAGAAAGAGATCGACAAGGACCGCTCACTGAAGCTGATAGAGGGACTAACTACCCAAAAAAAGATCTCTCTATACGCGACCGCTTCTGTCGCCTATTTTTCCAATTGGTCCGGGAGTTCGGTTCCGAGTCCAGTCGGCTTCAAGGTCTATCAATGGGTTACCGATGAGATTGATGCTGACCAGATGACACGGGAAACCTACGTCAAGTACGTCAAAGAACTCTCCACGTATGGTCTCATCTCGACATCTCGGAAGAGCCGAGGACGCGGTGGCGGAATGTACATGGAGTTCACGTTCACGGGTGATCCCGAAGCGATGATGAATCGGATCGTCGACGACACTCGTTTGGGGGCGATAGCCAAACAAAAGGATCTCCTTCAACCAGTGGTCAACGCTCAGCTGAGGGAGTTCCAGAGCCAGTAGATCTGCAGATGGTCTTCCGAGGATTCTCTCGAGGCACCCTCAGTCTTTGATGTGTAAACTTGAGTCTAATTCAAGGCTATATCCCAACATTCGTGATTAGTAACAGAATCGAGTACCGGACAGGTGCTGAAGATATCCCTCACGCCATGGCTATTATCGAAAACTACGAGAGATCCCTTGTGACGTCCTGAATGCTGAACACCCTCCCCCCGTCATCGAAGTGTAAACGAGAAGCGTAAGTCCAAGAGGAAAACACGAATAAAAGCGAATATTGGCGATAGAAGGTTCTAGGACAGCGATTTCACGAAGAACAACGCTCTCAGAGAGAGAATTATCACTCGGTTCGTAAAAGCAACCTCGTGATTAGGCCTACTGCGGTTTTGGTTATCACGTATCCCATATAAAACCTCGTCAGACAATAGCTAATCTTGAGACAGAATATAATCCAAGTGTTTGAGAACGTCACCACCACATATATAGTTCTTTTCACACCTCTAATATTTTTCTGGTTCTGGCTTCCACTCCCTTCGAAGGGTTTTACACATCGATGACAGGGGGAGGGAGTAGGGGTTGTCTCTTCTCGTTGTTACAGAGGCACTGTCTAATTGAGCCAGTTTGAGAAGTGAGCAGGTCGTACTATTGAGTTGGTTGATGCTCGCAGACCTGCTCAGCGAGAGCTACGAGGCGAATTTAGAAGAATCTTGGAAGAATGAGCGGACGGCGACGCCCATCAGGGCGTTCGCCGTCCGCCTCCATTAGACCGGTTGTTCGCTTCGAGATACAACAGCGATTCTCGCTGAATTAGGCGTTGAACGCTCTCACG
Source organism: Natrinema sp. CRL1 (assembly GCF_059162405.1). Taxonomy (NCBI): domain Archaea; kingdom Methanobacteriati; phylum Methanobacteriota; class Halobacteria; order Halobacteriales; family Natrialbaceae; genus Natrinema; species Natrinema sp. CRL1. Next base: position 45,540 of record NZ_JBLVOY010000011.1, read on the forward strand.
GAGCGGTTTGGAACTGGGTACATCGACTGGCTGACAGCGGACGCGACCCGCCGACGGCATCGCCGTCGCGGGTCGCTGTTGACGAGACTGCTGTCAAGATTAACGGCGAGTGGTCTTGGCTGTACGCTGCAATAGACATCGAGACAAAGTTGATCCTCGATGTCGCGTTATTTGGTCGGCACGGTACCGATCCGGCAGCTGCGTTTCTACATAGACTCCGCGAGAAACACGATCTCTCAGATGCTGAGCTTCTCGTCGATCAATTCGGCTATCGGACTGCCCTCTCTCGATTAGGATTAAGCGGTCGGACCAACTATACCGAGCGAAACCTGATCGAAAAGTGGTTTCACACCCTCAAAATGCGTATCGACCGCTTCCATAATTCATGGGTGGCAGTCGGACGAGCGTCCGAGAGTGACTTGAACAATTTGTGCATTACTACAACCACCAGAGACCGCATCAATCTCTTGGTGGAAAAACGCCAATTGAGAAGGTGCAGAACTAGACAGTGACGCCGTACAGAACATATCGCGTTCCGTGTGATTGTCAACCGGAAGCGGTAGCCGTGGATCAGAGAAATCAGGCATCTTGACGTCGCACCCCACTCTTTGCTATCGATTCGATTAAGAATACCCTCAGCGGGTATACGCCAGACTCTGGGAGGTGCCAAACGGTCTCGGAGTGCTCATTCGAGCAAACTAGGACTGAGATCCTATTCAGATCTGTCTCTCCACCACTGAGTATCTGACCTGAAATCTAAGTTGTTTTTTCGCGCCTGACGGGTGAGGCGCTTTCACCTGTGCCTCGAGAGTACCCATGAGTACAGATCAACCGATCCATCGCGAGCAGCAGCAACCCCACCATGACCGCAGTAACACAAATGACCGAGAGCAAAGGTATTCCGGAGACATTGCTCGACTAAACGGGCATGAACTCATCGCAATCGATGAGTGGCTCCCAGGAAGGGAACCGACACAATACGATCTCGACCTCACCGATAGCGACGAGTATCGCACACGCTACTGGCGCTGCCGGAACTGTGGCCAAGAACGCAATCGTCGCGACGAATTCAGAGACCAGTGTGAAACACCAGCACCACCGACCCCACTCGAGGCGGAAGGGTACTCGATCGACGACGCGCGAACACGCCGCGCACTGAGCGAGGAGATGGGCGTCCGCTTCACCGCGGCGGGACCGGTCTACAAAGTCGATAGTGAGAGCGGGAACACATACGAGATCAACATCGAGGCAGAGACCTGTAACTGTCCAAATTTCGAACAGTGCCAGCCAGAGAGTGGCTGTAAGCATCTTCGGCGTGTCAATCTCGAGATTCGAACTGGACTCGTTCCTGCTCTAGATGGAACATTCATTCGATAAGAGAGAGGACTCGCTTATTCGAGGTTATTTATCTCCCTTAGAGTGGTGCAGGGGACGCGAACAAAGTCCACTGTACGATGTATGGAATCCAGATTCACAGCAATAGCGTCCGGCAGAGCTGAGACGATTCAATTCATGAAACGAGGTATCGCCAGATGACCGACCGCGACGAGTGCCGAGTAGCGACCTGTACGAGACTCGCCCGTGAACAGGCAGGGTACGGCCGGTTCTGTTCAAAGCGGTGTGAGCCCGCTATGAGCACCTCCAAACGGACGCTCGAGAGACTGCTCAGGAGGATGGAATCAGAGGATAGGCCAGAACAGAGAGTCACCGATGACAAGCAGGTTCCTCTCGACGATATTCACGAGGCGATTCTGTCGGTATACCCCATCCCTCTCTTCTACAAATGTTCCAGTCAAGCAACGATAGTCCTGAGGTTTATCAGAGAAGCCGCACCCAACATCGGCGATGCCTCTCACCGATCGACAGGAGGATCTCCTCGTCGCAGTTGCACTGACCGAGTTCAGTGTTCACTATGAGAACGCTGATCCCGAACTCGCTGAACAGGCGTGGCAGCTTGCAGCGAACCGTCTCGTCGAGTACGACATCGGGCCTGCCGAGGCCGTCGATACACTCGAGATAGGGTAGACGTGATTTGATACTCTCCTCGAGAAGACTGTAAAAGCGCCCGGCAAGGTGGATATCAATCGTCGCCAGCGAAATTTGGATACTGCCAGGGAGGAGAGTGGGTGGAGTGGCCATGTCGCGCGGTGGAAGCCGACAGTGACTACGTGATACCGTACTAGTCGTCGCTCGGTTCTGTTTTGATCGTTACGTCGACTACGTCACCAGCTTCGACATCGGCGGTCTCGAGGAGTTCCAAGACCTGTGTGTCCGCACCATCACTCAGCACGCGGGCCGAAACCGTCTCCTCGGATCGGTCGAGTGTCGTTTCAATCGCCTCGAGACGGGCGAGAACGTCTGCTTCGAACGATCGATCGTTCTGTCGGTCGTCCTCATCGCGTTCAGGTGCTTTCGAACCATCGTTCTCTGGATCAGTACCAGCATACGGGCCCTCGATAGCTCCTGAAAACGTCTCTTCGAGGGAATCGAGATCAACACCTTCTGCCTCGAGATTGATCGATCCATATCGACAGCGAGGGAGTGAGGCGTCGATCTCGAGTGACTGTTCTTGGAGAGCGTCCCACTGTCGGCTTTGAATTCGACTTGCAGTCGAGTCGGTGATCCAGTCGGGGACCTGCCACTCGCCGTTTTCGTAGAGACAGTGGATCCCTGTATCGTTCGTTCCCCACGTAAAACAGCGATCGAAGCGCTGCTGAAATTTTTTGAGTCTGCGTCCGCTCGCGTGCTTGATGACGACCTCTTTCGGAGCGATGTCGTGAACAATGTCGGTGATCGTCTCACTACTGGGATGATTCGACAGTGAAAACGCCTGTGTGGTACAGCGGGTGTCTGCTGGGTCGACCTCGTCTCCCGTCGTTAATTGAACGAACGCAGCAGCAGGATCATCGCCGATTGCTTGCCGAAGTCGCTGTGTACTTCCGGTCGTCGGCATCTCGGGGCCGGCAATCGTGATCCCGCCATCTGTCAGTACCTCGTTCGTCCGGTCGAAGACCGCTGTCGGTTCGACCCCAGACACATCGTACTCGAGGGTGTCGTAGAGTTTCGCAGCCTGTCCGACGAGCGTGATCGGAACCTCGCGCTCGAGCACTTCCGTACAGTGACCCAGCAGTGTTGCATAATGAACGCCAGTCAATGAACTTGCCGCGACGACCACTCGTGAGCCGGCATACGCCTGCTCGAGGGTCAATTGAAGCGACTCATTCAGTGACGTCGTGTAGGAATCGTTGCTCGCGACGTTGAGCAGGAGACAGTCGATATCAAACGGGTACGACGTTGCCAGCCCCGGAAATCCTGCACACGATCGCGTCGTGAAGTCGCCCGAAATAAGAATGTGCTGCTCGCCGTGTAGGGGGTCGTCACTCGCAGTCTCATCGTGAAACCGGACCAGGAACCCTGCCCCACCAGGTGTGTGGCCAGCGGCAATCGGCCGGACCTCGAGGCCGTTGAGGATCGACGTCCATTCGTCGATCGGTTCGAGCGCGTTGAGCGCGGCGGAGATGTCCCCGAGGTCGTTGTCCTTTGTAGCTTCCGGGAGGGACTGCTTGAGGATAGCGGCGGTTGTGTGTGCGGTATAGATCGGCGCATTGTGTCGGATGTTCGTTGCGAGCGTGCGATAGTGATCGATATGCGGGTGTGTGAGTAAGATTGCGTTCAGATACTCATCGTCTGCCAGTAGTGTATCGAGATCGACGCCATCTCCTGCATCGACGAGAATACAGGCACGCGTGCCATCCGCAGCTGTAAACCGCAGCAGCGTCGATTCGTTGCCGCTGTTAATATTCGCATTTTGATAGGAGACACGCATGCGTTTTATCCACATTGATCGTAGATCTGTATAAAGACGGAGGATCTTCTTCCAAAAGTGTCACCCGGCTCACGCGGTCATCGTCAGTAGCACCGAACCGACTGGCGAGAGGTAGACAGCTGAATCAGGCATCTTCACAGCGAAATTGCCACACGAATTCCAGCGGCCTCCGTCGCAGTCTTAACCAACGAAAACGCTCGTAGGAGCAAAGTTGTTGGTTAACACTCGAAGGAGCCGATGAATTTCGGCACTTACATCCGTGCTACTGGCACTCAACTCGTGGAATCTTAGTCGCCTGACGGATTGTATCTGTGTCTATACTGCAGCATGTTTGTCCGCGCCAACCGCCGTCACCGTCCTCGGGCGGGCTCGGCAAGCATTTCAATCCCGGTGTGGGTTTCTACCGCGTTGCGACGCCTAGACTACCTCAAGGACATGAAGAAGCCGATCGGGTTTCAATCCCAGAACGGGATTGAAACATAGCTGCCGACCGACGATGCAACGATGACGGCCGGGTCGCAGGGCGGTAGAAACCCAGAACGAGCTTGAAACCATGATTGGTGTCGGCATACTCTTGGACAATATCGAAGAACCTGCTGACGTGACTCACTTGGTGTAAAGAGAGGTGGTATTTGGCCAGTTTTTCACCCCCTGTTGGATGCAGGAGGTTGATGATCGGTGAACGACTCCAATGGTACAACGAGCGAATATGAACGAAAAGGACCTAGACAACGGTGGTTCAGACTCTCAGAGAACAAGGAATCATTCCCATATTTCTAGGAGTAATGGGGGTCAGAAACCCAAGTTACTCAGAAATCGTTTCGAATTGATGCTCCGTTTCCTTGACCGGTGCATCATCCGGCGCACTGGAATAATTGAGAAGTTCAGACGGATACGCATCCTGTGCGAGGCCGATGAGAAGCGGTTCTGCCTCGGCGAGATAGGCATCATATCCGTATGGTCCGCGATACTCGGCCGGATCCCACGCCCGAATCCAGAGGTAGGTCTGCTGCTTGAGTGTCCGTGTTCCCGATTCGAAGAGCTCGCTTGCCCAAGCGAGTTTCTTCTCCTCTCTCCCAAAGACGGTATTCGAGAGTTCACCGATATGCCAGTAATCGCCGTCCCCCCAACGTGCAAAACTCTCCGTCCGGGACCGATCCTTCGCGATTTCTGTGAAATTCGCGCTTAGCTCGTTTTTCTTCCCGTAGGCTTCTCCCTTTCCGATATACCGAGGGATGATATCTGTCACATCAGGGTTCTCGCTCTCTGTCCGCAGTTGATACATGACATATAAAAGACCGTCCGGACAGTTCGGAGGGACACCGTCCTTAGAGACACATCGCTTTCCTTCTCGCCGAATTTCCTCGTCGATAGCATCGCTACGTTTGAGGCCATTCTTCGGGGTTAGCTGCACTTGGAGATCCTCGTTCGTATCGAAGAGAGGGATCGGATCGGCTTCCGATGAATCTTGGATATCGTCGAGGATCGTTTCTTCGACCCATTCATGCCAGAGGTCGGTCTTTGACTGCCCCGTTATCTGTATGTCAGGAGTAGACGAGAGTGTTGTCGGTTCGTAGCTATCGTCACCAGTGAGCCAGTCCGGGCCGACCTTCCCCATTTCGTGGACGACTTGGTTCGGGACGAATTCACGATTCGCGAATACCCGTTCGAAACGCGATTGCGAGTGGACGAGTCCGACGAGTTTCGCCTCGAGTTCTTGCCGATATGGCGAGGATCCATACGGTCCCGTATCGAGTTCCTCAACGTTGAGAATCCAGGCATAGAGTGGGCTCTCGGCGTGTTCGTAGACGGCCGCCATGTGGTCGTATTTCGACCAGCTCCCCCACGAACCGTCATCTTCCCATGCGTCGGTCGGAAGGGCATCTCGAATTTTCTTAAAGTGTTGATAGAGTCTCGAGGTGATACTACTTGTTTCTCCGATATAGACCGGGATAACGTCGCTCGCTTGCTTCACCGGCTCGTCTAAGAGATAGAGAAAATATAAATACTGCCCATTTCCTCGTCCGTATCGATAGGTATCGAACTCATCAGCCGTGTCGAGTTCTTCACCAGACGTATCGATCATCGGAACAGGATCCGGCATCTCGGAAGAGCGAATATTCGTCAGAAGCGTTCGTCCGATCCAATCTTCCCAGCGTTCCGCTTTTGTGGCCATTGACTGACAGAGAATTCCAGCGAAGTTCATTAACAGTTTATGGTTGTGAGGACGTTTCGCTGCAGACTATCTGTATAGGGCAGCGAGAAATTTTGCAGCGATGCGCTCCATCATTCCTTATCGTTCGAACCGGACTCGTTCAACGGGAATCTAGAGGACCAAGTCGAAGCGGTGTGTAGCGAGTGTTAGGAGGCATACGTTGAGCGACAGTGGAGCAGTGACGTTGAGGGTGGGGTGTTACGAATCGAAGTCTGGGATGGCGGTGATCACTCGGAGTACTTCGCGGCGGGTGACGAGGCGATTCGCGGTGGTTCTGAAGGAGTACTACGAGTAGTGAGTGAGAACAGGCGGCTCTGGTGAATCGCTAGACAGCGTCGGCTTCGACCGTTAGAACTAGGAAGATGAAGCGGGAAATCGCCGATGCTCTATGTCGAAAATTTCCCGCTTCACGAGCAACGTCGTTCAGTTAGCTAAA
>NZ_JBLVOY010000012.1:0-31468 GCF_059162405.1 Natrinema sp. CRL1
GCGACGCCGTGCGTGCGCGAACCTGGTACGGAGAATTTCGTGAACTCGTCCTGATGTGTGCGGTTCACAATATCAAGCAGTCGCTGAACCCGTGAAATCAAGCTACGTCTGGCGATTCACCACGGCCGAACAGGCTTGAGGAATACATTCGTCGTGAAGAGATTGAGTCTATCACGCTTACGCCGGCCCGGAGAGTTGATTACTAAGGCCCTGTTGGACCGGACAATCTCTGTCAAAAAGGCCACAGGGTCGAACAGAGACGATGTCTATCGAGCGCGTATTTGGGTGTGTTTATCGAGCGCCAGCGATGGATACCAAAGGTGAAGTCAAAGACGCTCGAGGACGCCCGGGGAGGTATAGACACGCTTCGGGAGTACATCCACGAACTCGGAGCGGAGACGCGTCAAATCCAGCCAGCAGACCCACACGAAGAGTAATCCTTTTGGCTGTTGCACAAAATTATGCAACTATAGGATGTACGACGTATGTGGCGAGAAGGAACTCAAGGTCATCCTCGCGATTGACCCGGGCGATTCCATCTCGGGCGTCGCGCGGAAGATCGACGAGAACCGGGAGACGATTCGGCGCGTCGTGAACCGTATCGAGGAGGCAGGATACGTCACGTACAATGATGGGCTCCAGCTCGTCGACCAGACGATTCGAGACGCCGGTCTCGAGTTCCTGACGGCATCAGCAAATATCTCGCCCCCGTCAATTTCAGAAGCGTACGTCCTCCCCCAGTTCGCGGGGATGGACTACGCGTTCACCGCCATCGATGCGGTCTACATCTGGACCCGCGGTGGCTACCAGGTCGCTCGTGACCCAGAGGACTATCCGCTGTTCATCGCCGTCCACGAGTCCGACCTCAACGCCTGGACAGAGTTCTTCGATCAGTTTGGACTCCCGACTGCTGAGGAACGCCAGCCCGCCGACGACCTCGAGGGGACCATCCAGGTCGTTCTGGAGCCACGGTCACAGATCGATACCGAGATGGTCGACGGACGGCCTGTCATTCCGCTCCAAGAAACCGTGGCGTTCGCAAACGAGTACTATGCGACCTTCGAGTCAGCACTCGACATGCTCGGCCGGATGTACGACGACGTCGACACTGACGCGACCTACCGGATGGAGCCAGCCTGAACATGAGTCAAGAAGACCGAAGCGAGGCGCTCATTGAAGTGCTCGAAGAACTAGAGCAGTCAGATATCGGGTTCGTCCTCGTTGGAGGCTACGCGATCAGTCAGTTCGAGACGCGGTTCTCGACCGACCTAGACATCGTCATCGCACCGGACGACTACGACGAAGTCGTTACCTTTCTCGAAGCGCGGGGCTTCGAACGACAGGCCGATCTCGAAGTTCCCCCAGAAGAAACCATATATAATCGTGAGATCGAACTCTTCAAGCGCACCGAAGGGCTGCCTCACCCGGTCGGCGTAGACATCCTTGTGAACGGCCTCGGCTGCCGGCAGACCGAAGCAGAGTGGTCGTTCGACTATCTGCGCACGCATAGTTCCCCGACGACGATTTCAGGCGGGACTCGGTCGACGACGGCACGAGCAGCTGACGGGGAGATACTCGTTGCCGCCAAACTCCATAGTGGCCGGAAAACAGATCTCGCTGATGTCCTCGCTGCACTTCCGTCGATCGACCTCGAAATGGTCAAGATGCATCTGCATCGCGGCGATGCTGATGCCCTTCGGGAACAACTCAGTGAGGCACACGCGTTCATTAAAGAAGGCGGGCTCGATCACCGGTTCAAGAGTATGTTCGGCCAATCATCGGCCTCGGCCGAGGATATCGAGACACTCCTCGAGTTCCTCAAGCGACAACAGGAGTGAGAGAGGCTCACTGCGACAACAACGACAGTAACTGTGAGTACCCGTCGCCGAAGTTGAGCTAGACAGGAGTGAGCTGGTGCTGTTTGTCGGCGCCTTGAGAGCACGGAGGCGAACACCAGTGGATGACTCGTCAGGTCAATCTGTAGAATCGGGTGGTCTTACATCAAACCAGCGTCTCGAAGCGCCGAATCATCGATTGATAGAGGCTGGTATCGCGACGATTCTAGATATGGAGACACTCCAGGAGTGCGTTGCTTACGAGAACGCGCACCAGAATCGGACGCAGATTCTGCGACGACTCAAGTGGAAGGCTAATGAGTTGCGTGCAAATGAAGAGTAGGGCCCACTCTTAACCAACAATATGCGAGTTAGTTCATATATTGTTGGTTAACAGTATGTCGTTCCACGTTTTTCGCGCCCCCAGAGACGGCGAGGGCTTCATTGAGGGTCCTCGTCCAAAGGAGACTTCCTGTGAGTCAACAACAGAGTGCTGACAACGTCTCAATCGACGACATCCCGGTTGATATTGACAACACGCAATCAGAGGACATCGATCCCGCTGATGTCCCCGACAAAATCGAGTCCATCACCCGTGGGCTTGCCGGCGAGCACCCGCCAACGAATCCGCTGGTCATTCTCAAAGCGGCTCGCTGGTGGTATATCCACGGCAAGGGCGGCACGGATCCTGCCTTCCAGTGGGCCATCGAGTGGGCACGTCACCTTGCGACCGACACGCCCAGCGATGTCGAGCGGTTCGACGAGTTCCTCAAGTACCTTGTCACAGTCAGCTTCGCTGACGAACCCCACGAACTCCGGTAACCGAGAGCTCGGTTTTTGTCCGCCCCTAAGGGTGCGGCGCGTCCTGAACTGACGCAGTCGCCGTGAACTCGATTTGGTGAAATCCATGGCTACGACCAGTGACCCGTCGGTCTCCTTCAATCAGACCAACACGCGATCCGACGAGATGAACAGTACCATCGAACAGTGGATCGACGACCTCGTCGCCGGCATCGACGATGCGCAGGACAGCGACGAGTTCCAGGAATGGCTCGACGTTCAGAGTCGTTTCCACGATTATTCGTATCGAAACACGCTCCTCATCAAGCGCCAGTGTCCCGAGGCAACCCGTGTCGCTGGGTATCGGACCTGGCAGGAAGAGTTCGATCGTCACGTCCAGGGAGGTGAGTCGGCTATCTGGATCTGGGCGCCGATCATTACGAAGCAGTGCCCGGACTGCGAGAACTCGCCGAGCTACCACGAGGACAGCGACTGTGACTACGACGAGACGCCGCCCGAAAAGTGGTCGAAAGGCCTCGTCGGGTTCAAGCCCACCCCAGTATTCGACATATCTCAGACCGAGGGTGAGCTGCTCCCCGACCTCGATACGGAAGCAACTGGTGACACCGGCGACCTCGTCGCCCAGCTGACTGAGACCGCTGACGAACTCGGTGTGACGGTTCAGATAGTGCCCGAAAAAGAGTGGACGCACGGGGAGGCGAAGGGAATCTGTGAGCAATTGAGTTTTTTTGACGTGCAGCCGCTTGTCGAAGTCCGTGACCGGGAGAACGATGCCGATCTCGCACGAACGATGATTCACGAATACGCTCACGCTCTCCTTCATTTCGACATCGACGACGACACCGAACGGTCGAAACGTGAAGTTGAGGCCGAGGCCGTCGCATACGTCGTCAGCCGGTACTGCGGGCTCGACACCACTGGGTCGGCGTTCTACCTAGCCGCGTGGGAGTTGGATGATCCCGAGGTCGTTCGCGAGCGGCTCGGACGGATTGGTCGAACGGAAGAAGAACTCATTGACGTTCTCAAGGGCGAATCTTCGTCCTAACTCAGTTAACCAACGTGGTGATGGATTCCTTCCGCTCTGTTGGTTAAGTCATTCTGCGCCTGCAGAGGGGCGGAGGCGAATTCTGACCTCCGTCAAATGATGACTGACCGCTATCTCATGACGGTCCTCGAGGAAACCGAGCACGTCACAGAGAAGTACGACCAAGTGGCTCGCCCAACGGATAAGCAAGCGCACGAGTATCTTCGATATGCCGTTCTCCGGGTGCTCGAAGGAGAGCCAGAACACCTACCGTCAGACTGTACGCCGATCGACGGCGTGACTGTCGGCTACGGGAGCGACGGCGCGATGTTCGACAGCTGGGGCTCCAGCGAAGACTGGTGGGAGACCGTTCCGCCGCAAGAAGCGTGTACCCGCTTCCAAGTGTTCTTCCCGAACGACCAGCAGACCGTACCACCCGTCATCGTCGGCGTAATGGCTTCACTCGGTGCCTGGCGGGTCCGGACTGGTAGCGCGGATACACGAGGCTCCTACGCCAATTGCGAGCGTTGCGAGTCCACTACCTGTGCCATTCGGTTAAGGAGATGCTCCACGAGCGACTCAGTTGCCCTGCGGAAGCCGTCGCCCCGGACGGTGGCCGAACCAGCGACGTCCGCGACCGGCTAGTCGTCGACGATGAGCCACACCCACAGGACGATCCCGAGTCATCGAAATAGTCGATACACTGTCAGTATACCCCAGGTGTCGAGTGAAATCCAAACCACCGACCACCCCTGGTGTCGAGTGAATTTAGTTGGGACTCGTCACCCCAGCTGTCGAATGAAATCGAGTGTTTATGCGGTGTAAGAGCAGTAGATTGCACGTCTACGAACAAGAGCACCCCGAGTGTCGAGTGAAATCGAAGCGCTTGACAAATCACAGGAAGGGACCGGGTGTCGAATGAACCACCTCCCACCCCGGGTGTCGAGTGAAATCTTGGCTCTCAGTTCTTCTCGAGTTCTGAAAATCGGCTATCGTTATGGATCACAGCCTGAACGACGGCCGGATCCTCTAGGAGATAGTAATAGTTCGTCACGCCGCTACTGTAGCCACGCCCGACTCGCTCTACTTGCCCAAGGATATCGAGGAATACCTGTTCATCCAGTTTGTCACTCATTCGGCGCTGAGAAAGTGTTTCTATCCCGAGAGCGCTATCTGAGGTGATATTCTGATACATTTCGTAGATTTCTCGAGTCGCGAATTCTTCTCGCTCACTGTGTTGTTCCGCAAGCACAGAGAGCGCATAGACAGACGCTTTGATCTGCGTTGGCTGCCCTTCCAGAAGTTGCGAAAAGCGGTCGATATTCGCTTTCTCTCGAGCATTCCGGACATGGTCCTCAGTAACCTCGTCAGCACCCTCATCCTTTGCGAGCTCACCAGCATTCCGAAGAATATCTAATGCTTTCCGTGCATCCCCGTGTTCTTGTGCAGCGAACGCAGCACTTAGCGGGATAACGTCATCCGAGATGACACCGTCTTTGAAGGCATCATCTCGGTTATACATGATCTCACGGAGTTGATTCGCATCGTACGGAGGGAATATGAATTCACGGTCCTGCAGGCTACTGAGAATCCGCTCGTCAAGCGATTCTTTGAACGAGATTTTGTTACTGATCGCAATGATACCGACTTTACACGAGTCCAACTTCCCTGCTTCTCCAGCCCGAGAGAGTTGCATGAGAATCTCGTTGTTCTGGAGCTTGTCGATCTCGTCGAGGATGATGATTGCGACGTCGTAGAGTTGGTCAAGAATCGACCAAAACCGCTCGTAATAGACGTCAGTTGAAAGCCCCGTGACTGGAATACTAACGCCGGTTTTCTCCGGTTCGTTCAACGCTCGAGCCAAATTGATCACGACGCGAGTCTCAGTTTTCGTCTGGGTACAGTCGATATACGCCCGCCCCATTTTCGTTCCGTTCTCGAGTGCATAGTTCTGCGCGCTTCGTGTGACGTGTTTTGCAACAAGGGATTTGCCCGTACCCGTCTTCCCGTAGATGAGTGTGTTTCGAGGCGATTGTCCCTTTATCGCTGGATGAATACTTGAGGCAACGTTTTCGATTTCGCTATCTCGACCAATAATACGCTCCTCAGTTGGGACAAGATCGATATCAAGAAGCTCCTTGCGATCAAATATCGGATCTTCCGACCCCCAGAAATCGTTCAGTGATCCACTCTCGGGATCTCCGTTGTCCATAAACATCAAAAATAGACCAGTTCATATAAAGACAGGTGGTTGGTCCACACCACGAGTCGTATGTAAACCCCACTAATATCGCGGGGTAGCGGTTCTATTGCACATCTCTTGAAAACGGGGCACCCCAGCTGTCGAGTGAAATCAAACTGAATAGGATTAGCCAACCGGGAAAGAATCGAACCCAGACACCCCGGGTGTCGAGTGAAATCTTCCAGTAACTAAAAGAGTGAGAGAGGTGGCCCACACCCCGGGTGTCGAGTGTAAAGTGCTGAATTCGTGCGCTACAGATGTTATATCCCCCCTCAGAGATCCTGGAAATAGAACTAAGTAGTGACAGTCAGAAGATGGATCTTTGCTTTTTCTTTGGCTGTGAACCCACTGCGGATACTGTTTATATCTATCACATATAAATCTTTGTTCAATCTAGTCCCGTTTCTATCTGATGAATGTTCTTTCGAAACCTCCTCTCTATTATGATCCCTCTCTTTAGGATCCCTCTCCCTCAGTTTTGACCATCTACACTCGACACCTGGGGTGTGGGGGATCGAAGATCGTCCCGCTCGAGGGCCCCACGGATAGCCTTGACGAACATCGACGTCGTCGCACGCACTTACCACTGCTTTCGTCTTATTGCAGTCATGGTAATCAGCTGAACATTCGATCGCGTCGTTCTGGTCTTTGACAGAGTTGAGAATGTCTATGGCTCGACACAGCGACGAATCCCTACGACCCAAACTAATGCCTACAGACGACACGTTTAGAACCGCTGTTCGGGCTCAGGATCGCTGTACCTCGTAGTCTGCCGCCAGCTCCTGGGATTCGTCCCACTTCGGGAGCGGTCATCGTCCGTTTCAAGGAGGCCTCCGACAGTACGGGAGAGATAGCTCTCGTTGTTGTCAAGCTTCGTCGCGAGCTCGGAGATCGTGCCGCCGCGTTCGACGGTAGCGAGGACCTCAAGTTTGATGCGCCGGAGCACAGTGTAACATAACAGGAAACTGGTTTATAATGGGGTTTCGAGTAGTGTTACAGACAGCGGATAGGGAACCGATATCACCATCTTAACCAACAAAGCTATGGTCGGCGTTCTATGTTGGTTAATACGAGAGTAGCCGATGTCCTACGAACCCCCGACCCCACCGGCGAACCTCCCGACGGAGATCGTCACTACGCTCAACGAGTCCACTCCGGAGTGCCTCCGTGACGTTGCCACGTATGCCGAGGAGCTAGCCGAACACAAGGAACGTAAGGCCTGTCTTGAGGAGGGGGGAGACCAAGACGAGATGGAGGAACGACCAGAGGACCTACCAGACGATGTCCTCTCAAAAGCAACGATCACGATCAAGGAAATCAACGACAACCGCTACTACTACTGGCAGTGGAGAGAGGGCGACAAGATCCAGTCTCAATACAAGGGGCCAGTAAATCCCGACGAATAGGAGGAGAAACTGGAGACATTACAGTTTCACCACACCGTGTGCGAAATGACTCCTCAAGGTCCTTCCGTTCGTAGTTCATTGAAAACGGCCAGCCAATCTGTTGCTAGATTTGCTGAGGGATTAGCTCAGTTACGTTGACGCCGCCGGCGATGGGTGCCGGCGCACACGCGTCAGCGGTGATCGATGTCGACACGAAGTCAACTCCGATTCATCCAACGAGCGAGTCCGCAGACGAACAGTCCGAAACCGACCGCATCGCACAAATCTACCGACACTCGGACGGCTATCCCGACAGCGTCCTCCGTGACCTTGACCAGCTGAAGCAACTGCTCGACGAGACACGAACAGAGCGCGGGCATGCGTACGCAGCCGGCCAGTTCATGTTCCTCGACACGCTCTCGACGATGACCCTCTACGTGGACGAAGGGCGTGACCGAAGCATCGACGCTGACCAACCCTCGGATCTCCTCGAGCCGGACAATATGGTGCATCTTGACCAGCCACTGTTCCTGCTGGGACACGGCGTCGAGAATCCGGCCGACGGCATCCATGGCGACGAGGAGTACCTCTACGTCGTCGAGCTTCCGACACTGAACCCGTTCGAGGAGCCCGCCGAGTGGACGGTCAAGGTGAGTGATCACTCCGCGTTCCTCCGATGGGATGGCCCGACCGAGGAAGCCTTCGAGCGGGCTAGCTGGCAGTTCCACGGCCCGCTTGAGCACGCGCTCGAAGAGATGGTCGCTGAGCCGGCGTGAACACTTAGCCCGCTCAGATGATGCCGCCGATGACGAGTAGTCCGACGACAAGCAGCAGCGTCGCGACAACGCTTCCCCCGGCCAGGCACTTGTTCTCCATCGCCTTCTCGTGAAGCGGCATCGCGGCGTACTCCTCGCGGAACACCTCGAGATTCACCTCGTCGTAGAAGTACTTCGTCTTCAGCGCGAACCGTTCCGTCACCGCACAGCCCGTACAGATCGGCTCGCCTTCCAGCCGCTCCGTTTTGATATGGCTGGAGCAGGCGATTGCCCCGCAGTTCGGACAGTAGGTGTGCGTCTCGTCGGTGCCGATCGTGTCACAGTGGACACACTGATGGATGCCGTCCTCGGCGGTCACTCGTGACGGGCCTGCCGCGTAGTACTCGTAGGGATTGGTGTACTCCTGGATGTCGGATCTTAAGATACGGCTTGGGAATAGAGGCGACGCTCTCTGGTGAATCGATGGAGGCGAATTTATTTAAATTAGTGTCATTAGGTTAGCGATATATGAGTGAGAATGCGAAATCGGTGAAAGAAGAGATCCTGGATCGATTTGAGCGGAGAATAGAAGAGAACGAGGACATTCCCCGGGACGTTGTGGCGCTTCTGAAGGCTGATGGGGAAACTGATTCTTTACCCGAAGACGATGAGGTACGGGAAGTTATCGAGCAGGTTGTTTCTGCGGATATTGAGGTGAGCGAGAATGCGGATTGACGAGTTATCCCTGGAGAACTTTCGCGGATTCAGGGCGCCGCAGAAATTTGAGTTCGGTGGCGAACACGCACTCATTACTGGTGGGAATGGGGCAGGGAAGTCCTCAACACTTGAAGCAATCGAGTTTATCCTGAATGGTGAAATTGACCGGCTGCATGGACCTCAAACAGGAGGCATCTCCGCAAAACAGCATCTCCCAAACCGGTATGCTTCCCCTAGCGATGTCTACGCCCGCGCCAAATTCCGATCTGGAGACAGGACGAACGTCACTGCCTCACGGAGATTCACCGACCGTGAACCTGACATCACCCCTGAATCGCCACCCGCTGAGTTCGATGACGTCCAGCGGCTTGTCGATAGCGGCCTCCACAAATTGACTCGCTCGGATATGGTCGACTTAGTGGTTTCAACACCTACAGACCGCGGCTCCTTAATAGACAATCTTCTCGACCTGGAAGAAATAGACGGACGTCGGATGCAACTACGTCGTCTCCGAAATCATCACTATTCGAGCGAGATAAAGCGACTCAACAAGGAAATCGACGAACAGCAGGCAACTTTACGAGACACGCTTGGAATCTCCGATATTGAGGATTCCAAAATACGTGCAGCAGTGAATGAAGCGAGGGCAACGCTTGGTGGGTGCCCGCTTGATTCACTTGGAGACTGGGAGTCACTTGACACCCGACGAGACCTCCAGGGACCTGACGCTCAGGAAATTTCCGCCTTTCAGCGAGAAGACGTTAAGGACCGCCTCCAGCGGCAAGCGGAGTGGTTCGAGGAAGCTGAAGCGGACCTACTGGAGGATCTAGATACGCTGGAATCTCTTCGACAGGAGGTCGCAGCCCAAGAGGCACAAGTTGAGACGGATGTGTTGTCTGTGTTGGAACGCGGCCAGAGTGTAATCGATGATAGCACGGAGAGCTGTCCGCTTTGCGGGACAACTTGGGACGCCCAGGAGCTGAATACTGTTGTCGAACAGAGAAAACAACAGTTTGAAGAAATCGCGAACAAGCGTGAGAAACTTCAATCAGTGAGCGAAAGCGTATTAGACGCCATTCAATCATATATTAGCTTGTCTGGATCCGTACTTGATGTGCTAGGGGATGAGATAGAGTCGCAACGAGGTGAGACGCTACGCTCGTATCTGGATGGTCTTCAGGAGATACAGACGGCGGTCAAAGCAGTCAGCCGAGAGGACGCCAAATCCCAAGAGGTGCTTGACTTACGGGAGTTGGCTGAGCGATTGCCGTCGACGGATGCTGGGAGAGTTGCCACCCAGCTCCAAGCAAAAGTAGAAGACCAACCAGCAAAGTCACAGGTAGAACGTGCGTGGGAGATGCTTTCTGTCACCGAGTCGGCGCTCAGTCGGATTGCGGAGCTGGAAAGAAGCCTCGCGGTGAACAAGCGAGCTAAGGAGATCTGTACGGCTGCGCGTGATGAATTAGTGCAGGCGCGAACAGAGGTGTTGGAGGACCGGTATGCAAGCGTGGAGGCAACGTTCAAGGAGTATTATGAATCTATCAATCCTGATGAGGGAGATATCAACGTCGAATTGGAACAGACCAATGCTGGTGTGAAGTTCCGTGTCGGATTCTATGATGACGGCGTGCATCCGCCGCACGCAATGCATAGTGAGGGACATCAGGACCTCATGGGAATCTGTCTTTTCCTGGCGTTGTCTAAAGAATTAAGCGAGCATCAAGACCGGTTTGTCCTGCTTGATGACGTCGTAATGTCCATCGACGAGGACCATCGTGAGGAGATAGCGGAGTTATTCCAGGGGCCGATTAGTGATGAGTTCCAGTTCATCATCACCACACATGATGAGGTCTGGAAGCATCAACTTCAGCGGTTGGATGTAATTCCGACTGGGAACCAGTACGAACTGGACTGGGATCAACAGAACGGAACAGTTGTGAGGAACTGACTCTAAGCTCCCCTCAATCCGAGTCTGAGTGGATAGAATGGCAACAAATAACACGGATATTACGGCAGATGATCCCTCAGACCAGCTATTGGTTTCTCTAGCATGTCTTCGGCTTAATCACCGGAATGCAGTCCGGGGCGTTACCAGATTTCAAGCCCTCATTTTTCTTGCCCAACAGGGCGGCTTGCCACCAGATCCGATTGACCAGGCGATTGACGAGACATTTCACTTTGAGTCGCACAAACGCGGCCCATATTCATCGGAGCTGACGGAGGTCTTAGATAACGCGGTCCCTGAATATGTAAGCCGCTCAGCTGTCGAAGGCACGGAAACTGCAAGCGTCGATCTCGAAATCACCGACGAAGGAATTCGTCTCCTGAACGCGAACAATACGGTGCTACCAGTCAATTCGGTTCGGACTCTGAAACTGACAAAATCCCTGTACAACAGTATGCCGGTCGCTGAATTATTGGATAAAATCTCAGCTGCCTATCCAGAGTATTCAGGTACACAATGACTGATAGGGTGGCACAGCTCAGCTTGGAGAAGCCAAGCCGGACGGAGACGAGCCCATCATGATAGCGGGTGTAGTCGGGCAAGCTGGCGGGTTCTCATTTTCGCCGGGAACCAGCTTGATTGCCCTGTTTATTCCGCTGCTGTTGATTGTCCCCGGGCTTGTCGCAGTTCGAACAGGGCTGTGGACCGCACGCCGGGAGAACCCGTTCACGCAGCTTGAAACACTCGTTGTGAGTGCACTTGTGAGTCTTGCCTCGTTGCTCCTCATCTATATCGGATTCTCGGTATGGCTCTGGAAGCCCGCTGTCTTAGATAATCTGCAAGGTCATTCCTTGCCGTGGTATATCGCTGGATACTGCATCCATATCGTTGTCGCCGCAGCTATCGGTATCGCGGTTGGTTCCTTCGCTTATAATTACCTGTTAGATAACGAAGCGCGGAGCCGATATGACCCGTGGCAGTATGTGTTTCGACAGCTCACGAACTCCGCAACCATCGAAGTACGGACTGCATCCGGGCTTTGGATACGCGGCCATTTGACGAAGGCAGAAGCGTCAACTGGAACTCGTGATCTCCTCCTCACGTCAGCTACAGTTCTGGGCCATAAGCCAGAAGACACCCAACAGGAACGACCAGGGGATACGGCACAACTCGGTGAGGAGACGGCGTCAACGGGTTCCGCGTTGACCAAGGTTAATGAACGCGATGACCAGTCCGCGCCAGCTGAAGATGCGGATAGCGAGGGAATTGACTGGGAGGACATCGATAACTCCCTAGATGAGGAATTCAAGACAGACGAAGAAGTAAAGAATGCATTAGAGGATGATAGTGCGGGATACCTACAACTGGATGGGTCGGCTATCGAGGCAGTACGAGTACCAGACGGTCCAGCAGTCAATACAGATGAAGTATACGAAGAGCTGAGTGATGCCGATCGAGTTCACAAACGTGCAGCACTTCTCGGCGAAGAGTTCGGCTATTTCATCATCGAAGATCTCCTCCAAAACTTCCTTACAGGGTTAAATCGGGGTGCATCACGCTGGGCTGTTACGGGTTTCTTGTGGATTGCAATGTTGGCTGTTACGTTCGGCTCGGTTGGAATCCTTGAGAGCGACAGCGTACCGGGTATGCACCGGCCGGCGCTCGCCTGGATTGGATTGTTAACCAGCATTAGCATGACCGAACTCCTCCGGCATTATCGGGGTACGCCGATGCGATGGCGGAACCTTCCGGTCAACGTCGGAGCGTTAACTCCCTTCATCGCTAGTGCGGCGGTAGTCGAATGGTGGGTTGTTGGCGAATGGGCGGTCGTAGTCGACATTGCGATAATCGTCATCGGCCTCCTGGGCGGAGTTACTGTCGGCACGGTTCTCCATCATCTCCGTGATGAATATACCGCAACAGCAGCACTAGCCGCCACTGCAGTGATTATAATTCTGTTAGCGTTTGTCTCAGTGCATGCTTTCAGCCTCAGTATCACTCCTGTTTTCGGCCAGACCCTCGTTTTGGTCGGCGTAGCGAGCTTGTTTGGGCTGTTCTGTGAGCGGATCCGAGTCGGAAAAGCAGGCGCCTATGAGGACTGGGCGACCGTGTTGGCTGATATCATTGCGACCGCGCTTGGGGTTGTTGCAGCCGGCTTAGGTATCTGGAGTATGGGTGTCGCAACGTCCACCGGGCAAACAGGATACCTTACGGCAGTGGTGTTGGGATTCCTCGCCATCTTAGCTAGCGGAGTGGCCCTACACGGCGTCGACGAAACCGCTTAATTACCCGAATGCGATCTGGTGATTCCCGCATCAGGCGGTACGTATCCGCCGAGAGTGGACAGCCTTAACCTGCAACCTGCTTCTAAGGCTGTAATCTCTCTCGTCCTCGGACTACAAAATAACCCGCATAATCTCGGTCTCCGGGCTTCGAATTTCTCGCTACCGTTACTCATACGGCGTAGTATCTTCGTCTCTAACTCGCTATTGACGCGCTCCAACGACCACGACCGCCGATTGATTCCTGGAGCCACTCAAAGTAGCTCACCGCCACCCCGCCAGCGTTCGCCACAATGTCCCGGGCCACCGGAATTTCACGTTAGGCGAAAATCTCGCTCGCCGCCGGGGTCGGACTATTCGTAACCTCGACAATTAGGTCGGCTACGCTGGCAAGACCGGCAAACTCCGCTAGCTGACGGCCCGTTTTTGTTCGCCCCTGAGAGGTGCGGCGCGTCCTACACGGATGCAGTCGCGATGCCCAGATGACGACGACTCTTGACTCGTCGGTGTCCTTCGCGGAGACCAACACGCGATTCGACGAGATGAACAGCACTATCGAACAGTGGATCGACGACCTTGTCGCCGGCGTCGACGACGCGCAGGCCAGCGAGGAGTTCCAGGAGTGGCTCGACGTCCAGAGTCACTTCCACGACTACTCCTACCGGAACACGCTCCTCATCAAGCGGCAGTGTCCCGAGGCTAGCCGGATTGCGGGCTACCGGACGTGGCAGGAGGAGTTCGACCGCCACGTCAAGGAGGGCGAGTCGGCCATCTGGATCTGGGCGCTGATCGACGGCTTGACCGTCGGTTATGGGAGCGACGAGGCGATGTTCGATAGCTGGGGCTCCAGCGAAGACTGGTGGGAGACCGTCCCGCCGCAGGAAGCGTGTACCCGCTTCCGGGTGTTCTTCCCAGACAACCACCAGACGGTTCCCCGTGACATCGTCGACGTGATGGCCGCGCTCGGTGCCTGGCGCGTCTAGACCGGGAGCTCAGCGGCGTGCGGCTCCTATGACCATCGCGAGCACCGCGAGGTCCACTACCTGTGGCCGGAAGGCCATCCGGTGGAGGAGGTTCTCCACGAGCGGCTCAGTGGCCCTGCGGAAGCCGTCGCGCCGGGCGGAGGCCGAACGGGCGACGTTCGCGACCGGCTGGTCGTCGACGAGAACGAACAGTCACGGGACGATCTCGAGCCCCGCACGAAGCGTGCCGTCGCCGAAGCGATGGATGTCTCGCTCCTCTCGAAAGGTGGCCGCTACGAGGTGCAGTCTGCATCCGGCAACAGGTACGGAAGTCGACGTCATCGAAGAGTCGTGTTCCTGTCCCGACTGGCAGCAACGCTCTCCAGAAGGTGGCTGCAAACACCTACGCCGCGTCGATCACGAGATCAAACGGGGCCGCGTGCCCCGACCAGACGGCCGTCTTCCCTCCCCGTAGTCGTGACCGGACTACTCCACGGGACGGACCGTGTCGCCATCCCAACGGACCCGGTCGAACGTTGAGAGATACGCGATCCGATCGTGAACCTCGTCGGTATCCAGCTCCAGTTCGGTGGCCAGTTCGCCGACGGTCATCGGCTCGTCGAGTGCCTGGAGGACTTCGAGCCCCCGGTAGTACCTGTCCGTCAGCTCTTGGACGCGGTCCTCGATCGGCGTGATCACCCCGTACCGCTCCTCGAGTTCGACCAGAGCCTCGTTCGCGAAGGTTGCAAACTGGTCGTCGCCGAGCCGATCGATCTGGGCTTCGAGTTCATCTCGGACGACATCGTAATCGAGGCCGGCCTGCACGAGCATATTCATGTCCTCGATGTCGTCGTCGCGGCCTGCGATCAGTTTGAACAGGAAGATATCCTCGTTGCTGACCAGCCGGACCGTCAGTTGATCCGTGTCGAAGAAGGGCTCGCTGCGCTCTTGCATGCCGTCGGTGAGCACGAGCTTGTTCACGACCTGCTGGTTGAAGATGTCGAGGCGACACCCATCGTCGTTCTCGACGTAGCTCGTCGCGCCCAGCGCCCGGTAATCTGGATCCAGCGACTGGACCTCCGCATACCCGAGGTCCATCAGGACGGCCCACAGCTGACCGTACGCGTCGCCATCCGGGACGACCAGGTCAATGTCTTTCGTCGCCCCCTTGAGGTCGCGCAGCGACATCGCGCCACCACCGATCAGGTAGACCGTGAGCGGCTCGGTCAATCTCTCTGCGATTCGCTAGAACTCGTCCTCGATATATTCGCGTCCAAATGTTGGTCTCATTGGGGGAGGTCCACCTCGTAGCCAGCCGCCAGCTCCTGGAACTCGGACCACTCGGGGAAACGGTGATCCTCGATCTCGCCGTGGGTCTCGAGGTAGCGGAGCAAGGCGTCGATTTCGTCTTCAAGGTCATACTTCACCGCCTGCTCTCGGAGATCCTCCTCGTCGACATCGACGTGGCTGAGCAGGAGGAGACAGTACGAGCGGTGGCGGCTTCCGTCGTCGATCAAGAGGGTGTGACAGCAGAGCTCCGCCGGCGAGACTGCGTCGAGTTCCTCGGAGTAGAAGTAGTATCGGTGGCCGGTGAGCAGGAACTGGAGGTCGAAGGCCGCGAACCGAGCGAGGCCGGTTTCGTGGAATTCCCCCGCGTCGATCTCCGTCTCGGCCTGGGCAAGGAATTCGTCGTAGTCCTCCCAGAGAATCGTGCCCTTCGGGGCGACGGCTTCGAGGCGTTGGCGATGCAGATGGTGTGCGAGTTCACGTGCGAACTCGTGGAGGCGGTCGAAGTCGGCGTTGAACTCGTAGTGGCCGTCGTCCGTCCCGACGAGACCACGGTCGCGAAACCGCTTGAGGATTCGGTTGACCGTGTTGCGGTAGTTGTCGCTCCAGTCGGCGATCTCGGAGACGGTTCGCGGCTGATCGAGGTAGTACAGCACCTCGAGTGCCTTCCCAGTCAGCAGCTCGGGGAAGTCGATATGGGAGTGCTGGCGGACGAGATCTTGGTAGACTTCGACGGCTCGAGCATCTGAAGGGACAACCCGCTTTCGGCGGCCGTCGCGTTCCGTGTAGACGAGCCCTTTCTCGACGAGGTTAGCGACGGCACGAGAGAGGTAGCTCTTACTGTGGTCGAGTTTCGTCGCCAGCTCGGAGATCGTGTCACCACGGTCGACCGTGGCGAAGACCTCGAGTTCGATGCGGCGGAGCACGGTGTAACATAGTACGAAACTTGCATATAAAGAAGTTTCGAGTAGTGTTACAGTCAGCAGTCATAAGAACCGCTCAAGTCGTCTTAACCAACAAAACTATGGATTAGCGGGTTGTGTTGGTTAACACGAGAGTAGCCGATGTCCTATGAACCCCCGACCTCACCGGCGAACCTCCCGACGGAGATCGTTAACACGCTCAACGAGTCGGAACCGGAACAGCTCCGAGACGTTGCTACGTACGCCGAAGCGCTAGCCGAGCACAAGGAACGTGAGGCCCGTCTCGAGGAGGCAGCAGACCAGGACGAGGTGGAGGAGCAACCGGGCGACCTCCCGGACGATGTTCCCTCAAAAGCGACTATCACGATCAAGGAGATCAACGACAATCGCTACTACTACTGGCAGTGGCGGGACGGGGACAAAGTCCGCTCTCAGTACAAAAGCCCGGTCAATCCGGACGAATAGAACTCGGGAAGAGACGACACCCACCCCACGTTTCCGTTATAATTGGTTGGTGGGGTAATACTGAGATTAAGGAGACCACACCTCCCGCGTTTCTGTCGTTTCTCTACGACATCCCCATCATTGATGGCACTAACAACGATAAAATCGTAGGACACACCCCCCGTTTTCGAGCTGTAAATGGGAGAGGGCGAAAAGAAAGCACATCACATCCAATAACACGTCGAATTTCTTAGCTCCCACCCCCCGTTTTCGAGTAGTAACGAGAAACTCCGACGAATGACACCCCCCATTTTCGAGTTGTAACACATCTCCTATAGCCCAAACACCCCCCGTTTTCGAGTAGTAAGTATACGGAGCTGAGATTAGTCCTTGTTTCGGAACTGCTTCAGCCGTTCGCGTACAACCGCGCTGATAGTCGCATCTTCATGAGCTAGGTCTCCGAACCGTGAATCCTCACGGATCGTCTCCATAATCGTTTCCGGATCCTCAGAGAGGGAGAAATACATATGTACACCTCTCCCTCGACCCTTGCCTCGGCGCTCGAAGTCTAACACTCCGTACGTGCTCTGCTCAGTGACGTGGTTTACGAAAGTCTCGCGACTGTACTGATCCGCATCCATCGTATCTGCAATGAATTGGTACGTCTTGAACGCAGGTCCAGCGGGTATCCACTCAGGATATTCTCTTGCATAATGGGCAGTGGCCGACACAGCGTAGATCGAGAGTTTCTTTTGAGTCGAGATTCCGCTGATATGGCGGAGTTTGCGATTTTCAGTGTATTTCTCTTGAGCCTCACGAACATCAGTCTCGGTGACCGTGTCAGCACCACGCCGTTCCGCCAATTCGCCAGCCCACCTGAGGAGATCAATCGCTTTCCGCGCATCCCCGTGCGTTTGGGACCCAAACGCAGCAACAAGTGGAATGACATCATCCGCAAGTGATTCCGGTTTGAAAGCGTCCCGCCGGTTTTTAAGAATACTACGGAGCTGCGTCGCGTCGTAATCGTCGAAGAAGATATCGTCAGGATTGTAGGAACTCTGTGCGCGGCTGTTGAGATTCTTCATGAAATCGGCATAGTTCGTGATGGTCGTAAGTGAAATCGGACCATCAAAGTCAGCGAGTTTTCGAGCCCGAGAAAGCTGGTAGATGAGAGAATTGTATTCTGCCTCCTGGTACGGTCCCTCGAGAGTATCGATCTCATCGAGGATGAAGATGACACCGTCGTAATGCTCACGCATTAGTTCGTACAGTCGCTCGAGCTTTTGATCCGTTGAGACCCCGGTTTGGGGAACACCAGGATCAACACCGAGGTCGTCGGCAGCAGCTTTAACTAACCGATAGACAGCACGGTCTGCTGTCTTCGGCCCCTCGCAGTTGATAGAGAGGACTCCAAAGGTCTTACCTTGTGACTCACACAGCTCGACGATCTGTTTACAGACTGCATGAATGATGAGCGACTTCCCAGTTCCAGAGGGCCCACTCAAGAGCATATCAGGGATACCTTGATTCTGGAGCACCGGTTTGAGATTATCGACGACACGACCCAGTTGGTCATCACGACCGACAATACGATCCTCGTCAATGATAGTATCTGATCGAACGAGATCTTTGCTCGCGAAGACTCCGCCGGACGACTCAGTTTGTAGCCGATCGCGGATTGAGATGCCACCATCGTCGCCGTTTGCTGCCTCTTGAGATGAATCGGTAGGTTCCGATTCATTCTCGAATGTCGTTTGTGACGTATCGGGAGACTCTACATCCATCGACTCGGAATTTTCAGGATTAGTAGAGGAGGATTCATGATCTTTCTCACCTGCCGGATGACCCGATCCTGTTCTTCGTCCCTCTCGTACCATTATGAAACCCCTCGAACTCTGGGTATAAAAATATGGACCCTTGTGGAGTTGTAACCAGCCGAAAACTGGCTATTTAACGGCTACATCCGTGTATTCTCGAAGTGAGATAGATACCGTCTTCGGAATCTATTACCCACCATTATCGAGTTGTAACAGGTTGCCGGGAATCTCTATCGTCGAACTCGATGACCCAGACCCCCCGTTTTCGAGTTGTAAGTAACAGTGAGTCGCACTGAGTATAGAAGCAAATCTGTATCGTCTGAATTTTGTGAAGGATGCTTAAGGTGAAACGGTGTATCCCACACCCCCCATTTTCGAGTAGTAAGCGCCAGAATTGTTGCGAAAGGATAACGCTCGTAGAAGCAGTTCACGAATGAGAGTAATACCGGTTTACAAATACGATGGTAGGTGAGGTTTGTGTGATGTACTCAAACATTCTACCCCCCCCCTTTTTCGAGTTGTAAGTCGTCAGGTGCAGACCACTCCAGATGCCATGAAGTAAGAATAGAGTTCACAAAATAGGATAGAGGCGATGAAACCTGATGATTCTCGGGATCGGAATCATATGTGGGATGAGAAGATTCTCTATACCTAAATATTTCAATCTTCTAGCTCAGTTAGAAGATTTGTTTCTTTTGTCTCTACTACGGGTGTAGTTTGATGACGTACAACATAAACTTTCGCATTCCTAGTTATGGTTTAGAGAAGTAGATGTTCAGGTTTTCTATTGCGTATCTCTGCTATAATCGACTGTTATACAGTCCCTCTTCCTGTTCACTTCTTCCCATCGTCACGAGTTTACAACTCGAAAAAGGGGGGAGGGGGTTCGTCAAGCCCAGTCCGTGATATCGACTATACGTGTTCCATTGAGCTCGCGTCAGATGTCGTTCTAATTTCAGTCAAAGGGAAACAGTATCTCGACAGCTCGGACCAGCTGCGTCTCGTAGTACGATGCATCATAGGTGTTGATCTCTACATGGGCGAGGGCGATGCGGTCCCGTGAGGATTTCTTGTCGACGATGGCGTATTCGATATCCTGTCCGGGATGGACAGCAAGGTCCTAGTCGCGAGTCGGTTTGAGTGCCGCCACGTTCTCTCGGTGTCAGCGGATCTCCTGCTTCGTTCTCGGACTTCTGGGACGCTCTGCAGGCTCCGCCCCGCGAGTAGCACTTCGTAACTAGCCTACCTCACGATTATGTGAACGTTGGATAGCTCCGTCCGTCCTGCTGGACGTAGGCCTCCTCGACGATGTCGTCGATCTCCGTCTTGGTGAAGACGTCCCGCATTGCGGTCTGCTGGAACAGCCGGCGAACTTGGCTGAACCGATAGTCGGCGTAGAAGCTCAGGTCGAAGATCAGGGCGCGGGCTGCGTCCTCACGCGTCTCGTACGAGCGCGTCGACGACTCCCAGTCACCCTTCACGATCGGCATGATCCGGGTGCTGTTCGTAGCCGTCTGGAGCATTGTCCAGATCTGGTTGTCACTGAGTGGTTGTTCGAACCGGGGCGTCGGCTCGTTCGTCTGTGCATCGGTCGTGTCCGTCGAGCGGATGTTGCGTTTCGACCTCATAGTCGGCGGCCGCGCGCCCGTCGCAATCTCGCGACGGGCGCGCTCCACTTTCGGTGAGGCGCGCCCCCGCGCCGGCCCGCCTCGCGATGGCCGAATCACCCAGGGAAATTCAACGATGGAGACACATGTCTCGATTCAATGGTGGAAGTTCAGGCATCGTTCAGAAAGGGATAGGTCACAGTGAGTCGTGTGAGGACCAGTTCCGATGGGATAGAGAGGGAAGGTCAGGAAACCTGAGGTAGGACGTATAGAACTCTATACGGAGTGGCTCAGTTTAGCGAAGGGAAGTCAGCTTAGTCCAGACATAGAGAGGGTCGGATCCAGGGTTAGAGATACGGATTCGGATGGTATGTGATTGATGCGAGGCGGGCCGTCGCGAGCTGCTTCTGATTTCGCAGAAATCAACCGATAGCGCATTGGTGGGGGAGATAATACTTTCGCCCACTACTCGAGTTCAGGCAGGCGCACGTGGGCGGTATGCGGAGCGTCAGCCAGGTCGTTGGCAGCCCACGTGTATGGCTGGGAGTCACCACGAGAGACATACCCTTCCGCCCGGAGTCGTTTCAGCCAATCCCGGGTTTGTTTCTCGCCGATTGAGACATCCTCCCGATTCGTGATCTCGGTGGCTGTCCCCGGTCCCTCGTCCAGAAGCGCGCGAATTACACCACGTTGCCCCTCGGAACGCTCTTGGATCGTGAGAGTCTCTGGCCCGACCGTGACCATCTCGGCTAACCACTCAGGGAGTACCCCTGTGTGGATGTAGACCGTCGCAGCCGTCGTTCGGCCGAACCGGAGGACAGCTTGGGCAATCTTGTGTTCGCGATAGTGCCGGAGAAACGGCCGTTCAGGAATCCCGTAGTCGAGGTCTGTTCCCTTCCCCTCGTCACCTCTCACCGCCGTGTAGCCTTCCAGTGCGGCCGTAATCTGAAGCGGACGGTCTCCCGGGTGGGGGGAACCGAGTACGACCCCCACCTCCGTCCCTGTGAAGTCGTTGCTACTCCGGAGCGCACCGTAGTGTTTGATGTCTGCAATTCGGTCAGTCACTCGTTCGATGTCGATAAACGGCTCACTGGGTGGCTCTTCGAAGAGGCGCTCAGCTGCACTCTTGGTCGTGATGACGCCTGGTGTTGTATAGTGACGATTTGCGACAGCCTCGATCACCCCAAAGTCGCCCCGGCGATTGACGTATTCACCACTGCTGTATGGCTTGACGTGCGAAGTCGTCTGTACGAACTCGTAGCCGATGACGTCGCGGAGATACCGGGCCCGGCAGTCGTCGCAGAGGATCCGTTGACTCTCGATATCGTCGACACCAAGCCGTCCACGCCAGAGCTCTTCGACCGGCGTTCCATCGAGCCCGACCACTGCGCGGACATCATCAAGAGCCGGTGGTCGTCGAATGACAACCCGTGATTCGGCATGATCGTAGACAACCTGTGACCCGTCTGGAAGCTCGACATAATCAAGTCCTGCTTCTTCCCGAAGCTGATCATCCCAGTCATACTCCGTCGGTGCGGTATCACCAATAATCGGTCCGCCGAGTTCGAGCATAGCGAGCACTGCAGTTGGGGCCTCGGCATGGCCGTCATCATCGTCGACTGCCTCCGTTGGGCGGGCAATAGAAGTGTTATCTGAGAGTTCCTCACGAATCCCATCTCGTATCGCCTCCATCCCCTCATTTGTTGCAGCTCCAATTAACCCGAAGTGGTTGTCTATCGGCAAGTCGTCGTTCTTGCTGAGAAAGGTTGAAATCGCTGTTGAGAGTTGATTCGCGTCAAATTCTGTTCGATAGGCGGTTCCTGGGTCTTCGTCGAAGATGACGACGCGGTCGTCTACAACGCGCTCAAGGGCGGCGTGGGCTGACCCGCCGACGATGATGTCCGCTCCTTCGACTGTGTCCCAGTGCGCGAGGTACGGACAATCACCGTCCTGCATACAGGGCAGCACATCTTGCAGATAGTAGTGAAGATACGTCGGTGAGGCTCCCCGCAACCGATAGTCGTTGATTCGCTCGGCCCAATCGGATCCGTACTCTCCTCGGCGGGTTGGACAGTCCCGGTCGAGCGTTGGAACTTCAACTACCGTTTTCTGATGCTCGGCAGCGAGGTCGAGGTGTTGGTCCCGCGTCTCGTATCGGTGCGTGAGGATTGCGGCCGGGACATCTAGGTCGAACGCGATCTCTTTTGCGTGTCGCGTTTTCCCGATCGTCGGAAGTCCGTCAATAATTACTGGTGAGGACTGGTCGTCATCGTCGAGTTGAGTCTTGATTGCATCACGGATCCCAGATCGGCACGCATCCCAGACGATCGCCTGAGTAAATTCGCCTTTTTGAGAAGCTGCGTGGGCGCCCCGACAGCAGTCTTCGAGATCAGTACCAGTCATCTATCTAATTATGAAGCAGTGTCAAGTTAACCGTCCCGATTGATTGATTGCTCGACAACGTAGTAATCCTTCGAGGTGTGGGACAGGTTTGTCTATCCCACGAGCATGAAGCTCGAAAGACGAGAGATACTACCCACCCGTTCACGATTGAACGGACAGCTGCCGCTATCGTTTGCGACTGGCTGTTCGAAGAGCATGACCACGGTTATCCCAAATCACCTATCAGCAAATTGTTCTACCACCTCGAGCCGCTTTTCGACGAGGGATTGAAGATAAGAGATACTCTGGAATCCAAGTTATTGGGGCTACTACTCAATCAGCGGTTGTGGCTACGATATCCACACAAAACTACTGAAACTGCTGCTTCTCCCTTCTCTGTGAGGCCCCAGTAGTTCCATCGCATCACGGTTTCCTGGGTTATGAACCCCTTTTCCTCAAGGTCAGCGAGATCAGCGTCGCCGATGGCGATTTGGTCGTCATCAGGCATCGCTGCGGGAGGAGATAGTCGTCCTCGATCCCGCTAGTGATCTCAAGATCATCGAACCCTTCCGGTTGGCCGAGGTACATCCGCGTGATTCGGTAGAGGGTGAGTTCTTCGTCGTAGGTGAGTGCCTGTTGGAGGTCAATGTGCTCCTAACGGGACATACGTCTGTGTTATTAGCACGGGGCTTAATGACTTCTTGACGGTCGCGACGGTGAGGATAGCGTTTGCGTTAAGTAATCCTATAGAAACTACTATATTGGGCTAAAACAGCTAGCTATTGCGATTTAACTCCACCTCTACCTCGTCAACACCCTACAGAATAGGTACTGCAAATACGCACCACATATTGGCCAGCAACGTGAGAACGAGACATCAGGGTGGCCGGAGATCGCGCCACCGAACATCCGTTTCCGTCCCGTCGTCCAACTGAATACGGTACAGCACGGCGTCGCGATCATCGCCTGTGACGGCGCCGGCGTCGTCCTCCAAGATGGCGACGATCTCGCCGTGACAGCCGTGGAGCCGGCTGAAGTCCGGGTCCGTCTCATCAGGGATATCGATTCGGACGTGATCTCCCTCTTCAAACTGGTGTTCCGTCATTCTTGCTCCCGAAGGTACTCCGTTCGTTCGTTGACATCACTCTCGAACTCCACAATCCACTCCTCAAACGGTGTCTCTTCCTCTTCAGTGTTGAGGTACCGTTCAATGAATCCCTGGTCCGCGTCTGTCGACGTCGGGTCAACCGTTCGAACTGAGATATTTTGTCCCTCCGGCTGTTCGCCTGCTTTCAGGAGTGCGAATGCCCGATCAACGATGGCCGGATCGTAGTCCAATCTGAGACGTCCAAGGTTGTTCGTCCACCTTCCAAGACGGCCTTCCTCAAGCTGGTCGACGCGATATGCGAGCTGAATCGTCGATATACAGCACAGCGTTGCCAGATCATCTATTCCACCATCAGCAGCACACTGCGTGATCCGCCTCCATCCTTCATCGATCGAGCCTTCGACAAACGGATACTCGTCTTCTGAGACGCGATACCGTAGAACTGTCTCTGTGAAGCTAGCATACTCACGCCAACCGCGCCGGAGTGACTCCGCTTCATCAGGGAGTATCCACTTCTGTCCCTCAGTAGGGGAGATCCAATTGATGTCCTGATCTTGCACGGCAGGGCCGTACCGGTCGACGAGAGCCTCGAATATCTCGACGATCTCTCGACTGTAGTAATCCCCAACGAGGTGGTGGGTCACGTTCGAATCCGGTCGGCGTCGCAAGAGCAGCGTCAGTTGGTAATCCAGCGGGTGGTAGACTGCTCGAAATGTTGAGTAGTCAGCGTTGCTTGCTGTGGCTGTTGTCAGTTCGAGTAGTGACTCTTTGACTGGGCTCCGAAGGCGATTCCCTTCCCAAGTCAAGGGAGCCGCATCAAACGCGTCTCCGAGCCCCTCAGAAACATCCTTGGTGACGTCAGTGAACCCTCGATTGAACCCGTCGAGAGCAACTGCCTCGATATCGGCAGCTGCGTCCGAAACGAGATCGTATTGCTCGTGGGTGTACGCCTGTTCTAGAATCGGCGGGACATACTCTGTGAGGACCTCAGTCGAAACAGCAGATGCGTACTGGGCGGCATCCTCCTCGGAGTGCTCGTTCTCGAGGTACTCGAACGTCCGGGTGAGAACCGTCCGAAGTCCGTCGATCCCCTGTTCTGCGGTTTGGTATTCGCCCAGCTCGATGGCCCGAGCAATCGTTCGGTACAGTGGGCGAATCGGATGTACTTCGATCTCGCTGAACTCCGTAGCGGTCGCTGGAAGGTATTCGTCGGGAGCGAGTTCCCGTTCGACTAACACCGAGATGAGATCGTCGGGTGAACTGCGCTGGATCATCAGCTGGATGAATCGGTAGAGAGCAAACGTGGAGACCGCAGCAAGCGCAAATGCGATCCCGACGGCCGCGTTCATTAGGCGACTGTTCTGTATCGGGAGCAGATAGACGACGAGCAGGTTGAACGTAATGGCGCTAACGAAGAGCGCGAATGTCGTGCGGAACAGCGGCTCCTTGACGAAGAGCGAGGTGAGGCGGGCTGAATACCGTGTTACAACGAGTTGCAGAGCGACGACGGTTACGGAGAACACGATTGCCAGAACTGAGGCTTCTGCCGTCGCTAGGGTCGTAAGTAGTGCCCTGATATTTTCGGTCTCAACAGCCGGGTTGAGGATAGCAGTCAGCATCCCGACCACTCCGGCCGCGGTAAGCGTGAGGAGGATATATCGAACAATGAGGGGATAAGCCCACGCTGAGAGCCTTCCTCTCCGATCCCGTTTATTCATTAATTTGGTCCCATCCGGACTGCTCACTACTACCACATAATTCTGTCAATGGTAAGCCGATAGATGGACTCGAGTTTTCTCACCAAACACTAAGTCACCTTGAGGAATACATTCGGCAACACGATGATTTCTCTCCCTCCCCTCGTCGATAACGCCAATCGAACTGTCGAAGACATCTACAGGAAGATTATCCCACAAATCGAAGAAGCACGAATCGCCACCGGCTACTTCTACCTTTCTGGATTTGATCTGTATCGCGAAGATCTCGAACAACTCGCTGACCCAGACGAACTTGGTCACGCACCCCTTCGTATATTGATGGGGCGACAAACGAATCGGAGTACAGCAGATGAAATCGGAGAGGGACAAAGCCTACGTGACGAACTCAGAGATGAGGTCGAAGAGAGCATTGAGGAGCTCAACAACGCTCAGTTAGGACGGTTGGACCGGCTGCGAGACTTCATAGCCGAAGATAAGGTTAGCGTCCGTGTGCGAAATCCAGAGAATGGCTACTTCCACGCAAAAGGTGCCTCATTTAGAGCGCCACAGGACGATAATGACTGGGTGACTGACGATGATACGGATGCGCGTCCCTGTGCGACGATTGTCGGGTCCTCAAACTTCACCGCGAGTGGCCACCGAAACAATATCGAATTAAATCTTACGAGTCAAGATCGTCCTGAAGCAGAGGCGTTCGAAGACTGGTATGATAACCAGTGGGCGAATGCCAAGGACTTCAGCGAAGAGATCATCCGGATCATCGAGAACAGCGAAAAGTACCAAGACTGGCAGGAACAACAAGAAGACGAGCCAGATGATGAAGACACGCCTGATGACCTAGGGACGTACATCGAGCCGTTCGAACTGTACAAGCTTCTGGCATACGACGAACTGAGCGGGAATGTCAACATCCGGGACAGCCCGCTGTACTACTTCCAGATACTCGGATACGAAAGCGCGAAAGAGAAACTCTCTCGGTTCAATGGCTGCATCATCTCCGACTCTGTCGGGCTTGGGAAATCATTCATCGGCGGTGAACTCCTGCATGACTACCGCCAACGTGGTGACCATTGTCTCCTCGTCGTGCCTGCGAATCTCACCGAACAGTGGGAAGACCTCCTCCAAGACGACACAGACGAAGACGGGAATCCATACTTCGGACTCGAAATCGATGGGACACACTTGGACGTGATGAGCATTAGCAAGTTTCAGAACCTCACATACGATGAGGTACAGGATCTCAAAAACGCGTTCGACGTCGTCCTGATTGACGAAGCTCACCGCTTCCGGAATCACGGGAAGTGGCGACCCAACCCAGAAGACGAAGACGACTACAAAGGCACTCGGCGGCACGCGAACTTGCGTCAGCTCCGTGGGAAAACAATGATTATGCTGACGGCGACGCCGATCAACAACTCCGCGACCGACTTAGAGAACCTCATCAGCCTGTTCACCAGCCCGGAAGAACTTCGGAACAAGGCATCACTGAACTTCGACGCCTTCGAAGAATACATCGAACTTTCTGAGACGCGAAAGAAGATCGCTGCGGGGAAGGATGAAGCCACCGAGGAGGAACAACGAAAAATCACCGAACAACTCCAGCGGCATTCGGAGGAGATATCGAAAATTCTGAATGAGGTAATGGTACTCCGGACGCGGAAGCACGTCAAAGACCAAATCCAGGATGAGGAGGACTTCGAGATGAGTTTCAAGCCGCCAACGCTCAGCAAGGAGCAGTACTCGCTCCCGGCGGCATACCAGCCAGTGTACCGGATGCTGCCGGACGTGATGGACGCGCTCCACCTTCCGCACATCACGGTGAAGAACCCGAAAGCTGGGGGGACACTGAAGGCGCTGTATAAGCTAAACCTGCTCAAGCGGTTGGAGTCTTCGACGTACGCGTTCGTACAGTCCATTGAAACGCTACACCGTAGCGAACGTCAACTCCTCGGCCTTCTTGATGGACTTCCAGAAGATGTGCAGATCGATGTGCTGCGTACTGCTCAGGACGACGAAGAATCGGAGACGCTTGATGACTTTGTAGAAGGAGATGATGCCGCCGAAGACCTCGAACAGACGCTGGAAGAGTTTGGATTCGATGCGACCGCGGTCCGTGCCGATGAAGACGCTGAGAGTGACAGTACGGACGAATTAGCAGATGCAACAATTGGTGAGGTGAAGACGTATATTCGAGAGGACCTGACGCTGCTGGCGTACTTCTTGTCGCAGTTTATCGGTGATATCGCACAGGACTCCGGCGATGTGAGCGACCAAGCTGTTACGACACGACAGTGGCTTCACGATCATAATGCCGGTGTCCTCCCAGATGTTCCCGAAGAAGAACTAAACCCGATTCTCTACCCGCGAAGTGACCTGAGTGACGTTGATGAGGCGACACGAGAGTTCTACGAGGCGGTGTTCTCGTTACGGGAGTTTCGTGACCCGAAGGTCGAGCGACTCGCAGATGTTCTCAACGGATACGATAACGAGAAGATCCTTGT
Source organism: Natrinema sp. CRL1 (assembly GCF_059162405.1). Lineage (NCBI taxonomy): Archaea > Methanobacteriati > Methanobacteriota > Halobacteria > Halobacteriales > Natrialbaceae > Natrinema > Natrinema sp. CRL1. Next base: position 27,736 of record NZ_JBLVOY010000012.1, read on the forward strand.
CTTCACCCAATACCGTGCCACGGCAGACTACGTCCACCGAACGCTTCTCAACGACCCTGACTCGCCACTCACAGAGGCTAATAGTGCTGTCGTCAAAGGCGGTGATGAAAACAAGCAAGACGTCATTCAGCGATTCGCCCCCGAAGCCTCGGGGTACCAGCAAACGCTGGCCGAATCCGGTGAATCTGAACTACAGTACGTCATAGCAACCGACACCCTATCGGAAGGAGTCAATCTCCAGGACGTGTCTGTCCAAATATCGTTCGATCTGCCGTGGAATCCGATGCGGATCGTTCAGCGCGTGGGGCGTATCGACCGGATCGGGAGTACCGAAGAGAAGTACGTCCACAACTTCTACCCTGATGGAGACATCGAGGCCGCCATTAAGCTCCTGAAGCGGCTACAGGCGAAGATCAACGATATCGCACTCATTGTTGGGAAAGAGAACAACATCCTGGACCCGAACGAGGACCAGATACTGGAGAAGACCGGTGTAGAAACGGAAAAGACGATTGGCGAGTTGCAGGTGGACGAGATCGAAGACTCGCTACAGAAGTCACGAGAGATCGAGGACGTGAACGAACTCGATGATACGAGTAAGAACCCGCTCCTTCGAAATGCGGGGAGTAACGAGCACGCCGCGTACGAGCGGTTCCTGCTCAAGAAGGAGTTGAACGAGGAGTTCGGGCTCTCAGAAGACGACTTCGAGTACGCCGCAGACTACTTTGAGGAACCTCCCGGGGAGCGCGAACGCCTGTATACGAATATCACCGACCATGATTCCGGCCCACGTCCGGGCGTGTTCGGGCTCGCACACCTCTGGTTCGATGACGACGACCACGAATCACCACTAGGCCGTGTGCGGCGGGCCTTCTACTACAAACCGTTCACAGACGAAGTCAAAGAACGGCCTGTCGGAACCCTCAAAATCGATCCCGACGTGAGTGGAGAACCGATCACGGGGAATGCCGACAACGTGCTCTCCAACCGGGAAGCAATCCAAGAGGTGCTTGACGACCGTCTCGAAGCGATTCGAGAAGGCCAAGTGGAGGGTGCATTCAAACAGGGGGACTCCTTCTCGAAAGAGCAGGAAACGATTCTAGACTTCATCGCACACTACGTACAACCGAACCACGGCGAGATGGCCGCTCCTGTAGACGAGCACGAGACACTCGATGATTGGGCTGAGGACCTCCGAGAACGCTTACAGGACGTGAAGTTAACCAATACTGATGAAGATCATATCCTTCGGGAGACCTTCCGGCATAACGAGCAGTATGATTCGTTCCCAGATTGGCCACCGGTGGAGTTCTTAGAAGAGTTAGAATCGTTCCTGGAGGAGAACGTGGAAGAATCGACGGAGTACCAAGCTAAGTTGGTCGGAGAAAGTGAGGTGCAAGCCTGGTTAATGTGCTGGGGCGTAGTGGGGTCGTAGGCAGTTCCGACTGTTGCTACACCTACGGTTTGGGTCCTTCTTCTTCCAACTCGTCGTACTTCTCGAATACCATATCGAAGTACTCTTGCGTCATCTTTCTCGGATTGTTGACTCGGTGGAAGTCCTCAAGAACAAACGCTACGTCTTGCCGGTTGAGACCGTATGCGTGGAATGCGGCGGCGTCAATCTCAGCCTGTAGCCTCAGCCGTTCGTCTTTGTCAGTGGCAGGTTGGACACCACCAAGGCGCTCACGCATCTCTTCAAACTCGTCGCCGTAGCAGTTTAGCCGTGTGGCGCGGTTCGAGATGTACTCAAACCAATCGTCGCCTGCCGTGAGATGAGGAATCTGAGATTCCTCAAATTTGTACATCACGATGTGTGTGTCACTCTTAGTTCTCATCAAGAAATCAAACGGTATGCTATTGAGCAGACCTAAGGCCGCAAAGAGTTCTTCATCGGAAAACACTCTCTCGTACACGCCGTGGAGTGGTTTTGTAGATAGATCATCTTCGTCTGGTTCAATTGTGTATGGACGGATTGTATGGAGCGTGTTGACGCACACAGTCCCGCTTGGAATAACAGATGCAATCATAGTCCGCTCATCGTTGGCCCGTGCGACATCCCGGAACACAATCCGACACTCAGTACAATCCAGCAGAACGTCTTCCTCAGAAAGCCTCTCACCGCGATGCTGGTTCAGTATTTGATTAACGAATTTTTTCTGCGACATTGACGGCGACCCATCGAAGGCATCGTAGAGTCCACGTTTCAGCTTCCGGTGATTTTTCTCTCGAATCCGCCTTTTGGCACTCTTGTCTGGATCCTTCTCCTCGTCAACACTCCAGAATTTCGTTGCTTCAAGATCATCCACATAGTCTGGGCTGTATGCGTACTGGTAGACGTTGCTCCCACCGAGAACGGGATAATCTCCCTTCTCTTCATCTTCGACAAATCTATCTCGATCGTTAGTTCGGTCCAGTTCACGGTACGGCTGAGCATGCCAACTACCGTCTTCTCTCTCCGAAATAGGTGGATGGTCAAGGATTTTCTCTAGAACTTCAACTTCTTTCTCTTCTTCGAGGTACGGGAAGATGCGTGCTTCAGGAGAGTACTCTTCAAGGACCTTACGAGAGAGATACATTCCTTCACTCTCTAGATTTCTCAGTAGGCTCAGGTCACCGTCTCTATACCCGCCGTACACTTCATCTGTCTCACCCGAACCCTCGAAAACCGGTACGCCGAAGACGAACTGGTTATGAACGCCCTCGAAGATGCCACGGTTCGTGAAGATAGGTAACGCCTTCAGATCCGTCTCGTTGAGAAGGTGGAGACGCAAGTCCTTGGCCGATGCACCATTGAAGATTACTCCCGGCAGAACTTGGCTGACGTAACTTTCGTCATGTGCGAGCTTGAAGACCCGCTCGAAGAATAGTGCAGACAGGTCGTTCTCGGTAGTGGATTTCGTCCCGCCGACAGTCGGACTCTGGAGTTCGTAGTCTGGTGAGTTACTGTAGTACTCCGCCCGCATCTCCATCTCATGCTGGTACTCTTCCCATCCTTTGGCTATCTCCTCGTCTTCCAGCAGCTCATCTTGCTTTTCGTCTTTGTTGTCCGGCATCCGCTGACGGAACACCTCATCGTACTTGGAGAAGTAGTCGTCACGGAGGGGTTTGAGACGGTCCCATGGAGGGTTTCCAATCAGAACGTCGAATCCGCCGTCAGCGTAGACCCCAGCAAACTCCAGCACCCAATGGAAGGGTGAGAACTCCTGAAGGTCCTCTATCTCCATGTCCTCGTAGCCGATCTCGTGAAAGCGACTGAGAATGCTAGCATCAAAGTCGCTGCTGTAGCTCTTTATGAGTTGTTCCGCTTCAGCGCGTTTCTTTTGTGCAGCCTCGCTACTGACAGCGTTCTTGTGACCCCGAACCGCCTCCAGAACGTCACTATACTTGGCTTCGACTTTGTTTTCCACGGCTCCCCACTCAAGCAGAGTATTTTGCTGGGCCTCTGTGTCGTCGTCGTCCATGAACGACACGTACCCCATCAGCGAGTTCCCCTGCCGAATGTTGAAGTCGATGTTCGGCAGCGGTTCGACTTCGTTTGGTTCGTCCTCAATGTCCGCGACCATCGACAACCAGAGACGGAGTTTACAGATCTCCACCGCCCCCTGGTCAATATCTACCCCCCAGTGACCGTGACTTCCTTCACAGAAATACAAAGAAACTACTGACAGAGCTGACTTACTCCACAACATCACGAATATCTCCTCTACGCAGTAAAAATCAATTCAGAGCGAAT
>NZ_JBLVOY010000013.1:0-17492 GCF_059162405.1 Natrinema sp. CRL1
TTAGCTAACTGAACGACTTTGCTCGTGAAGCGGGAAATTTTCGACATGGACATCGACGGTTTCCCGCTTCATCTTTCTAGTTCTGACGGTTGAAGCCGACGCCGTACAGCGATTCACCAGAGCCGTCGAAAGAAACCTAATCGAAAAGTGGTTTCACACCTTGAAGATGAGAGTTGACCGCTTCCATAACTCGTGGGTGGGCAGTCGGACGAGCGTCAGAGAATGGCTTGAACAGTTTGTACACTACTATAACACACAACGACCGCACCAGTCACTCAACGGACAGACTCTCGCCGAGGTGCTAAACTAGACAGTGCCGTAAGGTATACCTATCCAAATATCAGTCACATCCGCTTTGTTGACTGTCTGACTCGGCGAACGCCCCGCTACGACACCTTGATCACGGCAACATCGGATGGTGTCACTACCACACGGAGCTCACCAATCGAGAACCGAATCTCGAGATCAGTGTATGGGCTTGTTGAGTCTACAAGTCGCTCGAGGGCTTCGACATCAATCACTTGTTGGAGTTGGTACTCGTTCTGATCAAGGCCCTGTTCTTCGAGTGCATTGATAATCTTGAGTAGAAGCGGTCGATCACTCATCGTCGGTCACCTTGTTGACGACGTCGATGATCTCTTGGGCGGTCGAACTGATCCGCTCGAGTCGGTCGAAAATCGCCTCTGGTTCGTCACCTTCCCACGCAGCGAGGTAGAACGCCGAGCCGCTCGTATCGAGCCCGAAATATCGTCCAACGACGTAGCCGACTGCCTCAGCCTCAAGTTCACGTTTCGACCGTTCAGTCTCGTTGTCGATGCCACTATGCAAGAGTGCATGCGCATACTCGTGGACGAGCGTCACAGCGAGATCGGCGCTATTCTCACGGTCACGTGCTTCGACGAGTGGTCGTTCTGCAGGTGACCGATACTGACAGACGCCCTTGGCATCGCCGTAAGACCAGTCATCTCGAGAGACGACCGCCACGTCCACAGTGAGCGACGAGGCAGCCTTGAGCAGCGCTGGCAGTAGCTTATCGGCGGTTCCAGTCGCTTCAGTCTCGAGTTCAGGTAGTGGCTCCCCCTCTGTTTGGGAAATATCGAAGACCGGTGCTGGTCGAAATCCGACAAGTCCTTTCGACCACTCCTCGGGCGGTGTCTCATCGTATTCGCAATCGCTTCGATCATGATACGATGGTGAGTTCTCACACTCAGGGCACTGCTTCGCGATGATCGGTGCCCAGATCCAGATGGCACTTTCTCCTTCTTTGACATGGCGGTCGAACTCGTTTTGCCACGTCCGATAGCCGGCGACGCGGGTCGCGTTTGGATACTGCCGATTGATCAGCAGCGTATTTCGATGTGAATAGTCGTGAAAGCGGCTCTGCACCTCAAGCCACCTCTGGAACTCGTCGCTCGAGACGGCGTCGTCAACCTCGTCGACGAGGTCTTCGACCCACGCTTCCATCGTACTCTGCATCTCCTCACGTCTGGTGTCCGAGTCGTCGAAGGACACCTGCGAACAGTCACTCGGAGTCATCGTTTGTGACGATGGACGCTCCATTCTGGAACGACCCTCACCCCTTCGGGGAAGAAAAACATACTCGAGGGAGCGCTCGAGTAGTTCCGTTACAGTAGATAGTAGCACGGTTTCTTTATTCAGAAGGTCGCGCGAAAATCACGTTATGTACAGAGAACTCAGCTATCGCTTAGCGCATCTCGATAACATGAATCAGAAAATGTTTTTAGAGCTGTTCTCAGAAATCCATATATTGCTCTTCCCACTCACGACGCTCTTTAATTAGCTTCTTCCCTTGTTCTGTAATATCGTAGTAATTAGTTCGACGATCCAATTGCCCTTTTTCGACCAACTCCTTGTTCACCACTGTATCTAGATTCGGGTATAAACGCCCATGGTTGATTTCACTACTATAGTACTGCTCTACCTCATCTTTCACGTCTTGACCAGATGGCTGCTCTGCACCCGCGATGACGTAGAGGAGGTCGCGCTGGAAGCCGGTGAGGTCGTCCATGCAATGGTCCCTCATCCCTTTGAAGGTTGTTATAGACAAAATATAGATAGGTATGTGAGTATTACAGCCCTCTCTTTATATACGGGCAAGGTAAGAAGAGTGCTTAGAATCCGACCTTCGAGCCTCGTAGAGTGCTATCTCATGCTCAACGATTTCTACTTTCACTGAGGCTGGCATCCCTTTTTCACTCGAAAGATCAAATACCTCGCATAGAGCTGTGGATTCCCCTGTCACACGCTCCATGGCTCCACTCCGGTTCCCTATGACAGTCGAAAACCAGATGCTCGGAAACTGTCCGTTCTGTAACGCTAGAGTCCCAGAACATCAATCCATCATCGAGTTCGTGACGAACGGCAAGCAACGAGTATTCGCAGAATGTCCTGAATGCCGTGAAGTTGTTGATCCGGAAAGCGCTGGTTGACTACACAGGAGTTACCACCGATTTCGTTGAGGGTAAAACCTCTCCCCATGGCCAATAAGCATCTGTAGTTACCGAATCACCCAATTCATACTCACCCAGAGATCTGAATAAAGAAACCGCGCTACCAACTACTGGTTGCAAGCATCCCTCTGGGTTGCTGTATCTGGCTCAGGTTTCGATCTCGAGTAACTCGTCTCGCCGACTGCGGAGCGTGTTCGGTGATGTGCCTGCGATATCGGCGATCCGCTGTTGCGAGAGACACAAACCGACTCGCTGGGCCGCGAGATAAAGACAGCCCGCTGCGACGCCACTCGGCCGGCAGCCGATCGTCAGTCCGTGTTCACGTGCCCTCTGTGCGAGCTCGAGCGCTCGTCGACGAACCTGATCTGGGACCTCGAGTTCTGTTGCAAGCCTCGGAATCCGATCCGTTGCTGTAATCGGCTGTGTCGGCAACTCGAGTTCGACGTTCATCACGGTATAGGCGTTAGTGAGTCTGTTCTGATCACAGCGTGCACAGGCTGCGATTTCGGCCCGTGATCGTCCGAGTCCGTTACACCGAGACGTTGCGTAGACACTGGCTGCAGCCACCGCCTCGAGTGATCGTCCGCGACAGAGCTGTTCGGACTGTGCCGTTCGGAACAGCGAACATGCCTGATCCCGGATATTCTGTGCGAGGCCGAGACTTGCGACGATCCGCCGGATTTCACCGAGTCCATAGGCGAGGTTCCGTTCAGCTTTCGACTGCCACCGAGCACGGGACTGTTCGCGACGCAGCCGGTTCAGTTGTCGGCGCTTCCTACTCGAGAGGGTGTCTCCATTTCCGTCTCGCTTGTATCCAATCTCAGTGGAGAGGCCTCGATCGTGGCGTGTCGGTGTCAGCGGGGCACCAGTCCGTCTCTTGGATCCCTGCTCGTCATATCGACTCCAGTCTGGTCCTCGGTCTAGGTAGGTTTCCTCGAGGATACGTCCACAAGCCTCACAGATCGTCTCCCGGTCAGTCGTTCGAATGCTGCCGCCACAATCTGGACAGTTAGTTGCAGTCGTCTGAACGTCTTCGTTGAATGTAGTCGTGTAGATGTCTCTCGTTGCCATCATTGGCTCCGAAGGGACAACTGAGAAGCCCCTTCACCATTATTGGGGCGATAAACACCACTAGTTGATTCCAGAGTCAATAGAAGAATCCGTAGTATCGATACCTGATTTCAGGCAGATTTCCCTCAATTGACACACCACTTGCAAGATGGGGCTCTAACGCCGGTCTCTGGCCGGCGTTTTCCGAGACATCGAACCCCTAGCGGTACGCTTACTCATAGTCAGCAACCAGTACTGAGGGAAACACGCACGTAGTTTCGGTGCCGATCCCGGTACTGACCTCAAAGGTCACTGCTCGCGTCGACAGCATCTCGGTGATCTTCCGGTGTTGCTCGAGTGTGAGGTCATTGCGCTCGACGACGACCCCATTCGACAAACGAACGAACTCGACGGCGCGCATAGCGACTTCTTCATAAACCGACTGCTGCCGTCCTTTGGATTCCAACCATCCAGAAAACGAATGGGCGCTGCAGGCTCACAGGGCCTCAGACGCCCTCAGGATTCCTCTCGTTCAGTCTGACGAACGGAGGGAAATCCCGGAGTTCAGATCGACCCGTTATCGGTTCGCGACTCACGACTATGAGTCTCGAGCCAATCGATCCGGAGACAGCACTCGAGCTGTACCTCACGGACAAGGAAGCCGAACTCGCCGAGAGTTCGATTCAGTCGCACAGGTACCGCCTCAAGCACTTCCTGCGCTGGTGCGAGATGGAGGACATCGACAACCTCAACGACCTCACCGGGCGCAAAATCCAGCAGTACCGCCTCTGGCGGCGCGACGACGGTGACCTCTCCGTCGCCAGCGAGAAGACCCAGATGGACACGCTGCGCGTGTTCATCCGCTGGGCCGAGTCGATCGACGCCGTCGAGCAGGACCTCTCGACGAAGGTCCGTTCGCCGTCGATGACACCAGAGCAAAACACCCGCGACGAGATGCTGGAGACCGAAGAAGCCGAAGCGGTTCTCTCGTACCTCGCCAAGTACGACTACGCATCCCGTGAGCACGTCACCGTCGCGCTGATGTGGCACACGATGATGCGTATCAGCAGCGTCAATGCCCTCGACGTCGACGACTACAATCCCGGCGAGCAGTACATCGAGGTTCACCACCGCCCGGATACTGACACGCCAATCAAGAACAAGAAAGACGGTGAGCGTCTGGTCGCACTGTCAGATGACATCTGCATGCTGCTCGACGACTGGATCGAAGAGAAGCGACCGAACGTGACTGATGACTTCGGACGTGAACCGCTCGTCGCGACGCGGGAGGGCCGCGCGAACAAGACTACGCTTCGGAAGTACGTCTACCAGGCGACCCGGCCGTGCTTCCGTGGAGTGGAGTGTCCTGAAGATCGAGATCCAGAGGAGTGCGAGGCTGCTGTCAACGACCAGGAGGCGTTCAGGTGTCCCGCGAACGTCAATCCCCACGCTATTCGCAGAGGCAGCATCACGCACTCGCTCAACAGTGACCTTCCGGACAACGTCGTCAGCGATCGCGCGAACGTGAGCCCCGCAGTCATTGAACAACACTACGACCGGCGTACTGAGAAAGAGAAGATGGAACAGCGGCGGGACTATTTAGATCGACTCTGAGCGCAAAATAACTTTCCGCCCTCCTTTTTATTCCTGCTGTATGATAGATGCATTCATATCGATGGGGTTCACTGTAGGCCAATATCGTATTTGACAAGATGATTGCGATGCTCGGAAACGAAGATTCGCTAGCGGTCGCCGGCTAACTGTGGTCGGACTATATAAATGAGCCACCATATTCTGGGCAAGGCCAAATTATAATAGAGGGCGTCTCGTACTCCAGTACAGGTGGCACATCATGGACTCGTGGACTGACGGACTCAGTACCAGAGAGCGCGTGCGAAAGATCGCGCTCTCACTCACCCGCCCTCGGTCGGTCAACTGGATCAAGAACGAAGCCGACGTCGCGTCGTGGGACACCACGAAAGACGAACTCGAGCGACTCGTCGAGTATGGGCAGCTCAAGCGCGTCGAAGACGACAGCGGGACCGAGACGAAGTACCGGTACGGCCCCGACTATCGGCGGCGCTATCTCGACCGCGTGGAAGAACTCGCGGCCGAGCACACCAAGGACGAACTACGGAACGAGGTCGCGGAAATCCAAGAGCAGATCGAAGCGTGGCAGGACACCTACGACGTAGATTCCCTGAGCGAACTGGAAGAGTCCGTGACTGACGCGGATCTGTCGAGCGACGAAATTCGGGAGCGAAACACGGTTATCCGCCGGTGGGAGCGCTCCCAAGAGACGAAACGTCTCGTCGACCACGCGCTCTCCCTGTACGACGATCTCGAGAGCGTCACCGATCCCGAGTCCGGCCCTCGACCGAGCGAGGCGGCGCAGTAATCGATGGCGTCGCTGTTCGTCTTCCTCGCTCACCGGAGTTTACTCGACCAGCACGCCGCTCACGGTGAGATCCAAACGTGGCTGAGCAACCAGGGCGGGTGCCGCGACGTCCGATACGCGCCGAGTTCGATCCGACGACACGAGGTTTACGCGACGGTCGATCCCGAGGTTCTGTTGGGAAAGCCGTATCCCTCGGAGACGGCCGAACTTCGCGTTGAGTTCGACTTCCCGAACGACGCCGAGTACGATCACTACGAGATTCAGTGGATCGACGGGGAACGGAACTACTCGCTCGGGTGGCACCAGGACGAAACCCACCCCGACCTCGGGAAGTGTCACTTCCAACTTGATTATCGAGACGAGACGGTCGCTCGGAAACCGGCCGTGTTCCACGACAGCCATCCGGTGAACGTCCTCGAGCAGCGACTCTCGCTCGTGCCGTCGGTTCTCGAGTTAGTGGCGTGGGAGAACGATCGACCTCGCCTCTCTCAGTGGCCGCCTGACGGCGTGTAGCACCCACGTCCGAATGACCCTCAGTCGCCGCTCTCGATCGGCGAGGGAGTGATCGACTAATTCTGGCAGTAAGTTACCGGCGAGCCCGTAGTTCCTGACGTGGCAGGCTCTTGACCGACCGAACTCTGCGTGACCGACTCAGAGGCTGTACTCAGCAGACGGACAGCTTCAGAGGAACGGTGTGACGGCGACTCGGAAGTCACCCGGACCAGCCAGAACCAGCCCGCTGAACGGACAGAAGCCGTGCTGTATCTGCGGAATTCGGAACGGGCGATTAAAGACTCAGTTCAGCGATCTCCAGGCGGTAGCAGTCGTGGTGATTACCTCTAACGCGTCTTGGCTTCCGTCTGCTTCTCCTTTTTCGAAGTCCTCCTCAGTCTGCCCCATCTGGTTGGTTACATGCGCGAAGCAAACCACCGGACGATCCCGAACGTCCGCGAACGTATACAGCGCTGCTGCTTCCATTTCGACGGCGAGGATTCCTTCTGACCGAGCACGTTCGATTGCAGCTTCCGTTTCCCGGAACGGGGCATCAGTCGTCCACGTTGCCCCCGTGTACACCGGACGGGATACTTTTTCACACGCCTCTTCGACCAAAGCACTGAGTTCGTCATCGAGCGCTGCGTAGCGATTCGGGGATCGGTAATGATGACTCGTTCCTTCGTCGCGGAGCGCACGTTCAATAAGAACGAAGTAGGGCGGGTCGTCCTTCGGTACAATCTTCCCTGAAGAGGTTACACTAATGAGGAATCGGCAACCGGCGGCGAACAGCTGCTCTGCAACGAGGACAGCGAACGATGCCCCCACTGCACAGCCAATGATACCAAATTCCTCACCGTTTCGTTCGAACCGATAGAGGTCGGTATGGTAGCCGGGCCACGCTTCATCTTTACGTGCTTCTCCAGTGGCTGTCAGTTGGCGCACGATGTCTCCATCCGGATCAAGGATACAGATTTCCGGAACTGATCGTTCCGGGAGATCCTTCTGCCGACGGGCGTTCTCCAGCAGCGCTTCCGGCGTGAACACAGATGATTCGTCGAAATCTTTCGCCTCGAAAAGCGGAGACGTGTCCGGGTCAGACGGGTCAGTCATATCGTTCGTGTTCACAGAACTCAGGCAAGGATATTGTGGTCACTCAGTCGGAGTCCCAACGACCGCTGAGATCGCAGCGTTCGATGGGTCTGTGGTCTTGAAGACTTGCTCGTCGGAGATACCCAAAAAGAACTCCTGCTCGCCCTCGACGTATTCCAGAACCGTGTCTGTCAACGCCTCAGAATCCCGGTGGACCATCCGCTGGAAGTAGGAACCTTCTCGCTGGAGATTAGATTGAATGTACTCGGAGCGTGTGTTCAACACGAGTGCCACGAGGACTCCCTCAGACGCGAGGACACGAGTCGCCTCGGCTAGCACAGCATCGCTATCGGGAATGAATTCGAGCGTCGAGACGAAGACGACAGCATCAACGGACGCGGTTGCGATAGGGAGCGTGGTCGCATCACCGAGAACAAGCGGTGCAGAAACTCGATCCTGTGCTGCCTGGATCATCGCCTCTGAGCGATCTACCCCGATCATTTCGTGATCGGGAAAGCGTTCTTCGAGCGAGCCGATGCCGCATCCAACGTCCAGAATCCGGTCGTCTGTACCGACGTGCTGTTTCACGTACCCGGCCTCGCGATCCATGACCGCCGTCCCGAACTCGCTCTCGCAGAATCGGATAAAACTCTCTACGTCGCTCATCTCCTGGCCTCCTCAAGAACGTGTCCGAGTTGGTCTTTGACGTACTGGATGTCCTCTCTCGTCGTGTCACGGCCCAGTGAGAAACGAACCGCGCCAAATGCCAGGTTCGTATCGATGCCCATCTCCATCAGAACTCGAGAGGGAGATCGATCACCGGAGTGGCACGCAGACCCGCTCGACACCGCGATGTCGCGGTCAGCGAACGCCTGAACGAGATCCGCCCCCGACAATTCAGGGAATCCCATCATCGCGTAGCCTGGGAGTCGCCGATCGGGATGACCGACGAGGGTTGCATCGGTTTCGTTCTGGAGTGTGACGATGAGTTCGTCACGGAGTTCGGCTAGACGTTCTCTCCGTTCCGCCAGGTCCTCCACGGCAAGTTCAGCAGCTCTTCCCATCCCAACAATCCCTGGGACGTTTTCGGTTCCGCTGCGGAGTCCCCGTTCTTGACCGCCTCCGTGGATTATCGGCTCCAGTTCGATACCGTCACGGACGTACAGTGCGCCCACGCCTTTCGGGCCATAGAACTTGTGTGCGCTGAGGCTCGCCAAGTCGAGTCCGAGTTCATCGATGTCGATTGGAACCTTGCCCGCTGACTGGACCGTATCCGAGTGGAACAACACGTCGCGTTCGTCAGTGATTTCGCCGATAGCTTCCAGCGGCTGGATGACCCCCGTTTCGTTGTTGGCGTGCATAACGGAGACGACGGCTGTGTCCGGTTGAATCGCATCTGCGACGTCGACTGGATCGACGCGGCCGTCCTTCCCGGGGGTCACCCGCGTCACGTCGATACCGTGTTCTTCCAGCCAGTTGGCTGTCTCGATCACCGCTGAGTGTTCGATAGTCGTGGTGACGACGTGTTGCCCGTCAGCCACGTCGACGGCCCCTTTGAGCGCGAGATTGTCTGCTTCGCTTCCTCCGCCCGTGAACACGATGTTTCGAGCACTCGTACCGAGGAGATCAGCGACTGCTGTTCGTGCGTTGTGAACCGCGTCAGCCTCAGCGGTCGCATAGACCGCCGATGGATTGCAGTAGTGATCTTCGAGAGACGGCTGCATTGCGGCGATGACCTCCTCGTGCGGTTCCGTCGTCGCGGCGTGGTCCAAGTAGATCATTCGTAGTTGCTAAGACGTAACATCGACTCTGGAGCGCTTCACTCATTATCTAAAGGAACTTGCCACCATAATTGGTTGGCGGGATTCCCTCTAGGGAAGAATCATCACAGAGACTCAAGTTACCACCCACCATAGTTTCCGTATGCACCTCGGAATCATCCTCGAGACGAACGACCCTGAGCGCGTCTGGAACGGCTTTCGACTGGCGAACACCGCACTGGACGGGGGGCATACCGTCGAAGTGTTCCTCCTCGGTGATGGCGTCGAAGCGCCTGACCTCGAGCACGAGAAGTTCAACCCGCACGGAGTAATGCGCAAGTACACGCAAGACGGCGGGGAACTCTTCGCCTGTGGTACCTGTCTCGACTCTCGTGACATCGACCCCGACGACCTCAGACCCCGTTCGACGATGGGTGACTGCCTTCGCATCGTCGAAGACGCCGACGAAGTGCTGACCATCGGCTAACGCTACGACGAGGTTGGCTCGTAGCGTGGTCAGTCGGCGCTCTGTTCGGGCGTCCGTGGTTGCTCGACGTGCAGTGGGTCTCCCGTGGACGTCGCCGTCACCAACCGTAGGAACTCGCCCGCGTTCGTGAGGAGTTTGTTCTCAGCTTTCCGAAGGTGTTCCTCGTACGTCGAGCGAGCAACGGATGTCCGCTCGGCCAACTCGCGTAGCGACGTCTTCCGGGGCTGTTCGTAGTACCCGCTTTCGAGGGCCAACCGGAGCGCCGCCAGTTGTCGGTCAGTGAGATCCTCGAAGAGCTGATCGACGGGGGCCAACATGCTGTGCGGGATCTGCTGTTCCTCGATAGCGGTCTTCGAGAGGACATCGATGTCTCGGTCGGACTCGAGGTCCCGAATCAGCGCTCGAACGTCGGCCTCGTCGAACGCGATCACCGAGTAGTGCTCCCAGCCCTGCCGGTGGATCGTCGGCGGCTGGTACAGGCAGTTGTACTCCTCGAACCGGTCGATGATCGACCCCTCTAGCGAACAGAGACACGCCTGCGTGACGATGTGCAACCCCGAGTCGTCGACCGATCGGTGCAGAACCGTTCCCAGACTGTCGATCTCCTCGAGCAACTCGTCCGTCGGGGTTTCCGAGGACGTAATCTCGAGCACTTGGCAGTCGCTCAGGTACCACTCGCGTATCGTGAGGTCCGGATGCCGTTCCGAAATCTCCCGATAGGGACACTCGTGTTTCACCCGGAACGAGGCCTCGTACAGGCTCATACACTACTATTCGGTCTCCATCACAATAGCTGTCCCGGTCATGACCGGCACCACCCATATACAGATATGCCTCTTATGGGTGAACACCGATGACAGAAGTGACTCCGGACGAACTCAGCGGACGATTGCAGGCCGATGGGGATGACGTTCTCGTCCTCGACATTCGGCACCAAGCGGACTACGACGAATGGCACATCCCGGACAGCGTCAACGTCGACGTCTACGACGAACTACAGGACGATCCGGAGACGGCAGAGGATGCCCTCGACAACCTGCCGGAAGAGAAAGAGATCGTCACCGTCTGCGCCGCGGGAGTCGTCTCGCAGACGGCGACGGACGTCCTGCAAGAACTGGGGTACGATGCCGCGACGCTCACCGATGGGATGAACGGGTGGAGCCGTGTCCATCGAAGCGCACCTGTTGAAACCGATCTCGACGGGACGCTCGTTCAGGTCGCCCGTCCCGGGAAGGGCTGTCTCTCGCACGTCCTGCTTTCGGACGGCGAGGCCGCCGTGTTCGATCCCTCCCACTACCTCGACGAGTACGATGCAATCCTCGACGAGCACGACGCCGACCTCGTCGGCGTCTTCGACACGCACGCGCACGCCGACCACGTCTCCGGTGGTGCGGAACTCGCCGAGCGGCACGACGTTCCGTACTACCTCCACCCGAAGGACGCGCTCGCGATCGACGCAACCCCGCTCGAAGATGAAGCGACGATCGAAGTCGGATCCGTCGATGTCGACGTAATCCACACGCCGGGACACAGCGAGGGCAGCGTCTCGTTCGATCTCGAGGGCGAGACCCTGCTCACGGGCGATACGCTCTTCCACGAGAGCGTCGGCCGCGTCGAACTCGGTGTCGAAGCCGGGATCGAAGAGTCCGACGTCGAAGGGAATGCGGCGACGCTCTACGAGAGCCTCCAGCGCCTGCTGGATCGGCCGGACGACGCCGTCGTCCTCCCGGCACACGATCCCGGCTCACCCGAGCCACCGGTGACTGCGACACTCAGTGACGTCAAAGCGCAAAACGCGGATCTTAGCCGTGACCGCGAAGAGTTCGTCGAGACGCTCGCCTCGGACATCCCGGACCATCCGCCGAACTTCGAGCGCGTCAAGCGTACGAACGTCGGCCAGGAGGACGTCCCCGACGACGAACTGTCCGAGCTCGAACTGGGCCCTAACCGCTGTGCAGCCGAATAATCGATGAGCGGGCAAACTGATTTGAAACAGGGTATTCGCGAACACCTCGGACAGTTCTCGCTGCACGTTCTGCTGGTGTTCGCGACGGGGCTGACGATCGGCTCTGAGCGCACGGTCGTCCCCGTCCTGGGCGAGGACGTCCTCGGCGTCGAGTCGTTCTTCGTCATCGGCTCGTTCGTCGTCTCCTTCGGCTTCGTCAAGGCGCTGCTCAACCTCTATGCTGGCAAGTGGGGCGAGGAGTACGGGCGTAAGCCAGTGCTCGTACTCGGCTGGCTCACTGCGCTGCCGATCCCAGTGATCCTCATCTATGCGCCGAGTTGGAGCTGGATCACCGTCGGGAACATCCTGCTGGGGATCAACCAGGCGCTGACCTGGAGCATGGCGATCAACGCCAAGATCGACCTCGCGAGTCCCGACCAGCGCGGGCTCGCCGTCGGCATCGACGAGGCGTTCGGCTACACCGGCGTCGCAGCTGGGGCGTGGATCACCGGCGTCATCGCCGGCCAGACCAGTCTCCGGCCCGAGCCGTTCTACTTCCTCGCCATCGTGGTGGTGCTGGCGTTCCTCATCTCGATCTTCCTGATCAAAGAGACGGTTCACCTCGCGCAACTGGAGGGCGACGACGACCACCACGACGCGAATCTTCCGTTCGTCGACGTCCTGAAGCGCGCGACCTATGGCGACAAGACGCTGTTCGCGGCGGCACAGGCCGGCCACATCGAGAACTTCGTGGACACGCTGTTCTGGATAGCGGTCCCGCTGTATCTCACGAGTCAGGGACTCGCGATCGAGGCCGTCGGCGTCGTCGTCGGCGTTCACAGCGCGATGTACTTCCTCCAGATCGGGACCGGCGGCCTCGCCGACCGCATCGGTCGCCGCCCACCCGTCGTCGTGGGGATGTTCATCGCCGGTGCTGGCGTCCTCGGAATGGTGTTCGTCGACAGCTACCTCCCGTGGGCCGTTTTGGCCGGCGTCTCTGGTCTCGGGATGGCGCTGCTCTACCCGAACCTGATGACGGTGCCGAGCGACGCTGCCCACCCGACCTGGCGGTCGGCAGGCATGGGCGTCTACCGGATGTGGCGCGACTCGGGCTACGGCGTCGGCGCGATCCTGATCGGCCTCACGATGCAGTTCGTGAACACCGAAGCTGCGTTCTACATGACTGCGATCTTGATGTTCATCTCCGGGGCAATCGTGTACGTCTGGATGGAAGAGACCCATCCCGACTTCGGGACCCACAAGCCTCCGGCTCCAGCCCAAGAAGCACCGGGGCAAGTCACACCTGAGGATTGAGAACCGACCTATTTTCTACTAACACCGAATTCGCTTCTTCGCGGAGTTCCGCTAGACTAGTCCCACATCTTCGAACGATGCTCGGAAACGAAGACCCGTTGGTGGTCGCTGCTTCCTGACCGGCTGCGGACCCTGATCCTCCTGAATGAGGTGGTCGAAGAATCAGTTGCGAACTGGACCGGCACGACGACCGCCATAAACGTGAGTGGTTACGTAACTCGTCGATCCTCTATGTATTGCTGCATTCGTGTGAGCGCTGTCTGTGCTTCCTCCCGGTTCGATTCCAGATTTGCGACAGTCGGTTCTGGAAGCCCAAGTTCGTCTGCCAGCAGAATGAGCCGGTCTAGAAGAGTAATCTCCAGCCGCTCGTTAATCATTCCGATGTTGATCACGTCCAAGTCACGCAGTTCGTCGTCCTCGATTTCGAGGACGAACTGATCCTTCTCTGCGATAAGCCCTTCCATGATCGGACTCCCCTGTTCACGCGTTTCCATATCCAGCGTCGCGAAGAGTTCCTCAATGCGATCGATCTGATCGACGGTATCTCCTTCATGACCGCCAAAGATTGCCGTCACTTCGTCGCTGGCTGCGGCTGCGGCAAGATCGCTGTGAAGATCCAGAATCTCGATCTCTGCATGGTAGAGTTTCCGAAGTTCCCGGTCGAATAATTCGCGCTTCGATGTAATCGACATCTGTTACACCTCCTCCGGTCGCTCATCAAAGAGCTGGTCACGCAGACACTCCTGCACTACGTCCGTGTCGACAGCTCCACTCTCCATCAGCAAGTAGAGACCGCTCGGAGAGATCGTTCCGCCTTCCTCGAGTTCTTCGAGGAGTTCGGGGACGCCCACGTCTATTGCGTCAATATCCACAGACACCGACTCGACGAGCATTCCGTCGCGGTGACCTGCCCGTCTGACCGCTGTCGTTACCATTCGCTCGGTGATCGTCTCACTCGTTGAACCGTCCTCTCGCATCAACGCGCCGATACCGACGCTCCGGAGCAGAAACGCGAGCCCGTCACGAACGCCAGCCTGGAGGTCATCGTCCGCATCCCGCCACTGACGACCGGCATCGTCCACCTCGCCGAGGATCTCTCGCCACTCGTCTTCCTCGAGCTCTTCGAACAGAATCGAGAAATCCAGCATCGAATTGTAGACCCGTTCGCGGATGTCTTTCCGCCGCTGGTAGCGTTGTTGTTTGGCGTGTTGCCCGTCGTAGGTCTTTTCGCCCGTCAACCACCGCCGGTCTTCGGTCGTCAGCATCGCGTTCTTGCGGCCGGTCATATACAGCGTGGTGGTCGCGAGGGAGTAAAAACCAGCCGAAAGTAAATCGGAGATACTACACGGGTGTAGAAATATTATTTACCTCGAGGAGAGACAGGTGGGTATGGACGGCATCGTGTCTCAGACAACAACTCCGGCCGCCAGATCGTCACCCGAGACTAACTACGACGATGGCTGACATCGAAGCATCCGCCGCCGTCGAGGAATACAGCGGGCAGGCGAGCTCAGCGAAACTCGTCGAGATTGCCCGCTACTTCCTGTTTATCGGAATCGTCGGGTTCGGCGGCCCACTCGTCCACATCGCGATGATGGAAGACGATCTTGTCGGCGAGGATTCCCGCGGCTGGACTGACGAGTCGATCTTCATGGAGGGGCTGGCGATTTGCAACATGCTCCCCGGACCGGCGTCAACGCAACTCGGGATCTTCATGGGCTGGATGCGCGCCGGCAATCCAGGAGCGATCGTCGCCGGCTTCTTCTTTATGCTCCCGACGTTCATTCTCGTCGTCTTCTTCTCCTGGCTGTACTTCGCGTACCAGACGCTGCCGGCCGTCGAAGCCGCCTTCTACGGAATCAATCCGGTAGTCATTGGGCTCATTGCCGGTGCCGCGTACTCGATGGCACAGAGCGCCCTTGCTGACGGGCAGTCACATGCCGAGTTCGACATCGGATCAGAAACGTGGTCAGTGGACTTTCTCTTGGTTGTACTCCTCGTTGCAGCGACCGTTGCGACGGCCACGCTGAATCCGAATCCCGTCCTTGAATTCATCGTGGCGGGCCTCATCGCAGTTGCCATCTATCGATCGGACTGGGTGCGTGCGAATACGAAACAAATCGCCGCTGCGGGCGTCGTGACTGCTATTGTCGGGGTATTATACGCGGTCCGAGGTCGCTTACTCGACGTTATCGGCCCTCGCATCAGGACAGCTATTGAGGCGAGTCCACTCTGGGGATTCGCCCTCGCCCTCTGGGCAAACTCATGGGTGAAGCTGTTCCTGTTTATGATCTACACCGGGTCGTTCATCTACGGTGGCGGTCTCGTCCTCATCCCGTTCATCGAGAAGTACGTCGTCAACGAGTTCGCGTGGTTGACTGCACGGGAGTTCGTCGATGGTATCGCCATCGGTCAGCTGTCTCCCGGCCCCGTCGTGATGACGACGGCCTTTGTCGGTTACAAGTTGTTGCTGGATATCTCCGGCGGCATCGTGTGGATCGCTATCCTAGGAGCGTTGATTGCCACCGTCGGTGCGTTTGGCCCGTCGTTCGTATTCATTATGGGCTTCTTCCCGTATTTTGCTCGGGTCCGCGAGAACGACGTCGTCCAAACGGCATTGACCGGGGTCAACGCCGCCGTCGTTGGGGCGATTCTCGGTGCGACTGTCACACTCGCTGCGGAGTCGTTCGTCGATGCCTTCACCGTCGCCCTGGCCGTCGTTACGTTCGGACTGTTCGTCCGCGGCACGCACGCTGCATATCTGATTCTCGGCGGCGGCGGAGTCGGTATGGCATGGTACTTCCTCGTCCTATGAGTCAGGCATCACCAATCAAGTACTGGAGTAGAGGTACACGGCTGAGTTCAGCACGATTTCGAGCATGAGTCAGGAACAAGTCACAGTTGAGACGGACGAATCGGGACCGCTAGATACATTCAGGCAGTTCTTCGCGCTGGAGCGAGACGTACTGGTGCTGTCGCTGGCGATGTTCGCGTTCAGTCTCGGCTTCCAGATGACCAGTCGATTCCTCCCGGAGTATATAGTCGCCCTCGGCGCGTCAGGGTTCATAGTCGGCCTCTTCGGAACCGTCGGCAACATCATTTCGGCAGTATTCCCCTATCCGGGCGGTGCGATCTCGGACCGCATCGGCTCACGGTACGCGCTCACCCTGTTCGGTTTGATCTCTACACTTGGCTTCGGCGTCTGGCTGGTCGCGCCGAACCTCGGCGTGTTCACCGTTGCCGGCGTGACGATCCAACCGTGGATCTGGATCTTCGTCGGCCTACTGCTCGCGCAGGGGTGGAAGTCGTTCGGACTCGGAGCGACGTTTGCGGTCGTCAAACAGGCAACCGATCCCTCCCGATTGGCCGCCGGCTTCGCCAGCACCGAGACGTTCCGGCGGACGGCGTTCCTCATCGGGCCGGTGCTTGCAGCCGTACTCATCGGCTTCCATCCCGACTTCACGGTGAGTTTTCAGTACGTACTCGCCGTCGCCGTCGTCTTCGGGGTCATCGGGACGGTCGCCCAGCACCTCTTGTACGACGCCAGCGAGGACTCCATTGGCGATTCCTTTGAGGGGATCAACCAGATCAAACGTGATCTGCGGGACATGCCCGATCCGCTTCGGCCGCTGTTGGTCGGTGACACGCTCGTCAGGTTCGCCAACGGGATGGTGTACGTCTTCTTCGTGCTGGTGATCACCCAGTTCTACCAGGTCGGCTTCGAGACGACGGTTTCGCTGGCTGGCTTTTCATATGCGATCGATCTTTCCCCGGAGGCGTTCTTCGGCTATCTGCTGGGCGTCGAGATGCTGATCGCGCTGTTGATCATGGCACCAGCCGCGAAAGTCGCCGAGCGGGTCGGCCTCAAGCCCATCGTTGGGCTGGGATTCGCCGTATATGCGTTGTTCCCCGTCGTCCTCATCGGCGGGCCGGAGATCCTCGACCCAGTGATGCCGCTCCAGTGGGCGATGGTTCTCATCTTCGCGTTCTCGGGGCTGCGGTTCGCGGGACTGCCTTCCCACAAGGCGCTGATCGTCGGGCCCGCTGAGAAGGGTGCTGGCGGACGCGTCACAGGGACATACTACCTCCTACGAAACACGATCGTCATCCCGAGTGCTGCTCTCGGTGGCTATCTGTGGGAGTTCGTGAGTCCGGAAATCGCGTTCACCATTGCAGCCGTAATCGGTGTCGTCGGGACCGGATACTTCCTCCTGTTCGGCGAAGAGTTTGAGGCCTACGTATAAGCAGGAGAGGTTTCGGTCTCGTTTCCGGTGACCCGAGGCGAAATTGACAGTATCGATCGGCGGCACCGTGTTTATCGGATTCCAATCAGACATCGATATTCTGCTGATAATTGGGCCGTGGTGAATCGCCAGACGGTGCTTGATTTCACTGGTTCACGGCCTGCGTGATGTTGTAAACTGCACACATCAAGACGAGTTCTCGAAATTCGCCGTACCAGGTTCGCGCACGCACGGCGTCG
>NZ_JBLVOY010000014.1:0-17444 GCF_059162405.1 Natrinema sp. CRL1
GACGCCGTGCGTGCGCGAACCTGGTACGGCGAATTTCGAGAACTCGTCTTGATGTGTGCAGTTTACAACATCACGCAGGCCGTGAACCAGTGAAATCAAGCACCGTCTGGCGATTCACCACGGCCGACTAATTTGATAGTAGCCTGCTTCATCGACTTTTTCGATTAATTCGTGGTCTTCGAGTTCACGAAGACGCTGTCTCACAGTCGAATACCCGATCTCGTGGCCGTGCCGATTCAAATTTTGGTAGAGTGGCTTCGCAGGAAGTTCGAGGTCGTGCTCCTCGAGAAACTCGAGAATGAGGCCATCTTTCAGAGACATCCACTCCGGACGGGGGCGCATTCGACGCTGTTGTCCCGCTGATGAGCATTAACTTGGGTTGGTTCTCGCATTGAGCATCACATATTGTATCCAGTAGTAGCGGAAATACGATAATGTATAAGTATTCAGGATTTGTTGGTAAGCTGTACGGAAGCAACAGTACGAACGCGTCGCTATCGGGTTCGGAAGTTGCGGACCGGTGTTAGCCCCACCAGTCCGCGAGAAGCTCCCGTAACCAGCCTACGGAAGCCATGACAAACGACGATTCATGGGGTAATGAAAGCCCCGACCGACGGGACGATGTACAGTCGATCACCTACCGAACCATTCTCGAGCAAATCGATACCCAAGCGACGGAGCTACTCGAAACTGTCACAGACGACCCGACGCTCGAGCCGATGCCCAGACTGAGAGCGAAGCGCCACTGCCGCGAGCTTCGGGCGGAGATCGAGTATCTCCGACGGCACCTCCTTGAGCACGATGAGCGACGCGTAACGGACGACGAACGATCTGGAGGGATCGAGCGGGTCAGTGGTCCCTTCGAGGCCCTCCGCGAAGCGTAGCGACGAGACGACGGCGAGACGGGACACGAGCGCGACGACACGACCGAGTCGGAGGACGAACTCGATGACTGACCCGTCCCTTGAGGAGCGACTGCGCGAGGCCGCCGGAGAGCACGCGCCACTCGAGAACGACCTTCTCGAGGTGCTCCTCACTGAACTCCAAACCCTCCGTGCGGAACACGACCGACTCACGACCCGTATCGACGATCTCGAGGACACAGTGAATACGCTCGAGTCCGAGCGGGACGCCCTCGAGCGCACCGTCGACGAACTCGAATCCCGAACCGAGTCCCTCGAGACCGACCATACCGGTCTCGACGATCGCCTCAAGACGGGCGAGGCCCAACTCGAGCGACTCGAGGCGCTGACGGAGGCCACCCGCAACCGAACGGGGGCGAACAAGGCGCGTCTCGAGGAACTCCAAGCGCGTGAACTCGAGAAGGGCGCACACCTCCGCGAGGCGAACGTCGACGTCCACGAGATCGATGTCGACGAAGACACGCTCGAGCGGGTCACCAAGACGGACGGAGAGCGCTACTACCGCCTGCCGGACTACGAGGATCCATTGGGCTGATCTGGACCGACCGTGCTCGCCCACGGTAATCTTCTACCGATCTAGCAACACGTCCACATAGACGCGGATATGCGTCGATCTGCCACGAATTCGCTCCCGACACGACTTGCTGTGAAACCTTGGCGGGCGTAAGCCGATTCGCCCGTTGGCAACAACCTCTGGAAACGCGGCTGCAAGGATATTAAAAAAATCTCGAGGCGGACGTACTGATTTAGACAACTTTGAATGATATAGGCCGAGTGTTGGTAGAATTGCTTCTTGATGAGTCTTGAAGAGTCAGCGGATCGGAATAGAATGAATGTCCACGCTCAAAATCACTGCGTATCTTCCTCTCGTGGATCGTTAACGAGTTCGTATACTCCACGACCGATATTCTCAACATAGCCGGCTGCCTCGAGTAATTGTAATCTTTGTTGGATATACTGTCGTGTCACATCTAATTCATCGGCAATGTTTGAAGGAACATTTCGTCCTTCTACTAAGATATCGAGGATCTTATTGTCAATTTCCTTTCGGTCAAGGCCCATTGATTGCTGGTTGTGTATCGACATAGATGATTGTTGTTTTCACAGGGGCAAGAGCATTACTGTTGTCTATTCCATCGTAGTTGACGATAGTAAACTATAAGCGAATAACAGCACCTCTGTAGAATAGAGGCAGAGTAAGCTACAGAATATCTGTGGCCCGGTGTTCCAGCACCGGACCTGTGCCTTGAGCAAGGCAATGTCAACTACGACTACTACACACGAAACGATTTCGGATGCACAGCAGGACGACATCATCCTCGAGCAATCAGGAAGCTACTATGGCTACCTCGGAAAAGATGGCGAGGGATACCACCATCACGTCGATGAGGCCACAAACACCGTCTACGTGACGCCAGACCACGCTGAACGATTCCTTCCCGCCAATGCGGGAGTGTACTGGTTTCGCGTCCGTGGCGAACTCAACCATAGAGAAGAACTCGAGCAAACGGAGGATCGCGAAAGGTGGGTCACATACGTCGACTCGGTCCGAGGCTGGACAGACCGTCCGATCCATCTCAACGTCAAGGAAATCTTCGCTGAGATGCACACCGCGCGGGGTGACCGCCAATGACTGATGAAAACCGAGTCACGGTCACACTCGAACTCGAGTACCCGATCACACCAGGCGACCTTGAACGCGTCTACTGCGAGATTCTCGAGCAGGTGGACCAATGAGAGACGAATTCTCGCTCCAATGGACCCCGGTCCGTGGCCCAATGCGAAAGCTCGTCTTCGAACCCCAACCTGAAGGAGAATACTCGTGGGCCCGCATCGAATTCGAGCTATGCGAGTCTCAGTGGCGAGAAGTCGGCATCGAGTACCTCAAGGAAGTCTCGTTCGGCAGTGACGGCGAAGAAGAGACTGCACCATCTCACACCCATTTGGAAGGAGACGATACCGATGAGTAACGCTCCTGCCCACGGTGAGGTCGATATCGTCACACTCGTACAGGCGATCGATGATCTTCACGAACAAAACGAGCGACTCACCGAACGCGTCGACACGCTCGAGGGTGATCTCGAACAGACCCAAGACAAACTCGAGGGACTCGAGGCTGAGAAAACAAACCTGCAGGAAACAAACAAACACCTTGGTAACCGTCTCGAGGACTGCGAACAGGAGACCGGTCGGCTCGACGCACTCACAGATGCCGCGCGCAAGCGATCGGGAGTGAATAAACAGCGTATCGAGGAGCTCCAAGCGCGCGAACTCGAGAAGGGAGCACACCTCCTCGCAGAGACTGTGGATCGCTGTGAAATCGATGTTGATGGCGGTCGTCTCGAACGGATCACAAAAGACGACGACCAAACGTACTACCGGCTCCCCGAGTCGGCCGATCCACTCGACCGCGGTGGAAACGTCACACTCGCCCATGGTGACTTGCTGCCAGTCCAGCAACTTTCCCGAATGGACGAGGAGATGCTTCGCTCGACGGCAAATGCATTGCCAACACGGTTAGCTGCAAAGCTGTGGAGAGCAAGGACCGACTCGAGCGTCGGTGACGACCCGTGGGTGTCCGGATGCAAAGGGATCAAAGAATACGCCAAGGCAAGTGATCTGAAACACTGGATCCGCCGACAAGAACCAGGAACGAGCGAGACGTATGCAAAGAAGCTCGTCTCCCGGACAATCGACGCGTTGCTCGATCTCTCAAATCATCGGGTTACAGTTCGCAAACGAACCGAGCGAAAGAACGGTCTCGAGTACACCGAACGTCGGCTCGTACTTCCCACCGATGCAGCAATCCCAGGTGAGATCCCGGACTCGAGCAAACCGGACCAAAACCCGGAGACAGCTGGCGTCCACGGCTAACTGTAGACACCGGGTGAAACTCACCCTCGAGAGAGGCTAACTCTCTCAGCACGCAACACCCACACATCACACAGGCGGTTGATTAGGAGGTTGGGTAGCTGTTGGTGGGTCTCTCGAGCGGTCCTCGGCGGTCACTTCCGAATACGGTCTCGGGCATCCATACCGGAGACGACAGCTGTCCATGGACTGTACTGAACATCGGCCTCGAGCTTACTCACCCCGGCCATTACAGGGCTCTTACTGAAGCCTGTGACTGTCGAACCAGTTCGTTCGACCGGCCTCATAACCGGTGCACACTGATGGCACCTGCAATCACCCACTATCTCGTCGGCGCATCGCTCCTGTTGTTACTGATAACACCTATCGCGCTCCGATATCGATTGGCGCCGTGGATACCGGTGTGTCTCGTCGCACTTGGTGGAATCTGGGGACTGGGTCCCGATTTCCACCATATCGCGCCGATTTACGAGACCGAGTTGCTCGCGTTGCACGATTCACCATGGGTCGATCTCTTCGCATTCCACTACACACTCGATCGGCCAGCCGTCCGCGCACAGTATACCGCAAGCGTCTTTGGATCGATTCTGGGCTTTCTCGGTGCCGTCACGGCATTCATGGTTGCCGCAGAGCTACGCATCCGAACTACTTTCACAGGTACTGCCTCCCTACATCTCGTCGCATTGGGCGTGGCACTGTTCCTTCTCATGTTGTTTGTCGCCGCTACAAGTGGCTGATTCGGCTCTCACATCCACTAATCAGATTATCAGACGACCTAAAAGACGATCACTACTCACTTCGAAGCGAATCCGCGATAGATTTGAGTTCGTTCTTGCGGAAGGGACCCTCTGTTTTATCTGGACTATCTTCATCTATCACACCAATTTTCCAGAGAATCCCTGCCCGCATCTGTGACTTGGGAGGAAGACGGTTTGTGTCAATCTCGTAGTCCACGGCGTCACAGATTGCAGCGAGAGCTTCTTTAGTAATAGGTTTAGGATCACCTACGGTAGGTATAGATAAAGATGTCAACGGAGCGACCATCTACTTCACCAATAGTGCGAAAACAGCGTACTGCATACAGTGGTTCTACTCATCACTTGACTCCGACTTCGGTGGGAGCCGCACGATCGTAAACCAGAATTCCTCAAACGTATCGACGAGTTTGATGAAATCTTTGGATGTCACCGGCTTCGTGATATACGCGTTTGAATTGAGGTCGTAACTCTCGACAACATCACCTTTCGCCTCGGAACTTGTGAGAATAACCACGGGTATCCGTCGAAGTTCCTCGTCATTTTTGATTTCTCGTAGTACTTGATGCCCGTCGATTTTCGGGAGGTTTAGATCGAGGAGAACAATGTCTGGACGGGGTGCAGTTTCATGCGCTCCCCGTCGATAGAGGAAATCAAGGGCCTCCTCACCATCCATCGCCACGTGGAGATTGTTGTTGATGCATCCATCTTCGAATGCTATCTCCGTAAGCCGGATGTCGCCGGGATTATCCTCAACGAGCAAAATATCGATTGGCTCGCCGTCATGATGGTTGGTCATTGATATTACATGGTTGAGTATCAGCAAAGGTTCTTCGCTTAATCAGCCGGTTGTTCGACGAGCGGAATGGTAAAGGAGAACGTCGAGCCTTCCCCGGGTTCTGACTCTACCCAGATATCGCCACCATGTCGCTCGACAATTCTTTTACAGAGTGCCAGACCGATCCCTGTTCCGGGGTACTCCTGATTGTTATGGAGTCGGTTGAATACTTCGAAAATCTGGTCCGTGTACGCAGGATCCATCCCGATGCCGTTGTCAGTGACTTTGAATCGGCACATCTCCTTATTTTGTGTGGCCTGTATCTCGATCCGCGGCCTCTCGCCGCCCCGATACTTGATAGCGTTTGAGACGAGATTCTGAAACACCTGTTTGAGTTGGTTATCGTCAGCTTCCACTGTTGGCAACTCGCCGATGATGATGTCGGCATCGGTCTCTTCAATTTGGAGTTTAAGATTATCGAGGACGTCATCGACAACTGCCTCAGCATTCGTAGGCTCAAAGGGTTCAGCATCAGTATCGAGCCGAGAGTATGTCAGGAGGTCCTGAATCATCTCCCGCATCCGCTCCGCGCCATCGACGGCGTACTCGATAAACTCATGAGCATCATCGTCGAGCTCGCCGCTATAGCGGTCTTCGAGGAGGTTGAGATAGCTCATGATCATTCTGAGCGGTTCTTGGAGGTCGTGAGATGCGACGTAGGCGAACTGTTCGAGCCGCTCATTCGAGGACTGTAGCTGTTTTTCAAACGTTTTACGGTCAGTTATGTCGCGTACTACGCCGATCATCCGCGTCGCCCCGTCACCGTCGGTTACTGGTCGACCAGGGGCTTCGATCCACCGAACCTCACCATTCCGAACAATACGCGCCTCCTCGTGCTTTGGCTCGCCGGTTTCGAGAGACTCATTGAGTGCTTGTTGGACCGCGTCTTGGTCGTCTGGATGGATTACGGCGACAAAGTCCTCCCAATTTTCGATAGTGGTGCCAAACAGGTGTTCTTCAGTAGGGTAGTACGACGCCCGATCGTTTTCAACGTCCCACTCCCACACTACGGCATCGGTATTAATCAACGCAAACTCCATGCGTTCTTGAACGTGCTGGAGTTCAGCCTCACGTTCCTCAACCTTGTTGTGTGCCTTTCGGAGTTCCTGATTACGTTGTTCGAGATCAAACGCTCTAGTTTTTGACTTTGCTCCGGAAATTCCACCGATGAACGCCGGGACGACAACGAACCCCGTAATGATGAAAATTGTTTGGATGGGGTGGTCGATACTGGCATTTGGAGAGAGATGATACACCGTGAGCAGGCCACTCAATAGTGCGATCGCACTTATACACCAGTTGGTCACCGTTGGGTAGAACTTCGAGTTGATGGTAGTCCGTGGCATCCAGTATCCACCAGCGAGAAGGATCACCCCTGGAGCAAAGACGAAAAACGCGAGAAAGAGGGCGTTCGAAATGGGCGTGCCGCTTGCCACTTCTCTATTGTACACTCCAACACTCGAGATGACGTAAAGCCCACCGAGGACAAGAATGGCAGGTCTCCCGCCGAAGGTGTCTACGAGCAACTTCCAGCGGCTCATTATCGTCTTGATGGAAGCGCAGGCTCTTATACTGTTATTCATGTCCCGTAGGATCCTAATTCACGGAATTTGATGCTTAGTTTTCTGACTGGTTACCGAAACAACCCCGCGTCCAGCCAGCCAGCATCGAAGAGGTAGAGGACCGGGTTGGTGACCGTGTCATCCGTCGGAAGATCATCAAAACTGAGGATCGACAGTTCCCGAGTGGGTACCGCTATGCGCTTCACTATGGATACACCGATGGTCGTGGGACGATCCTCCGGTACGATAATGAGAACTCGAGACGGCCGGTCTATGATGTCTGAGGTCGACGAGTACGCTCTCTCGGCAGACAATACCGATTGAAACGGACGAGAGACACAGTTGACATCCTCCTCCGCGTTCACGCGGAGGAATCCCGAGCGGTGGGAGTTTCAGGTTCGCAACCACGGACGCCGCCACTTTGCGGGAACCCGTCTAACCCAGTCGTCGTGGTCGGTGGCTGACTGGCAGTGCCAAACTGCCGTTACTCTTATCCTCGGTGTCGTTGGCTCCCATCTGTTGTTTTTGCCAGCAGGGGGCCGCTGACACGTCGCCAGAGTCGGAGTTATCTTCAGGCTTGCTCGACCGACGGGCACAGGCGAACCCTTCGAGGATTCGAGTTCATCACGTCGGCGTTTCGGATACTGCCTCGTTACGAGGGCGGACAGGCCGCCTCCGACGGTCGTTCGGAATCCGCTCCGTTCCGACCTGACCTTACCGACGTGTAGTGGTTATTGCTACTTGAAAGTCAGGGTTGGAAACTCGGACTGTGCTATTGACGGTGGAATGTAACACTGAGTGACGGCGCGTATCCACGGCCTAAAGGCCGTGGTATTGCGCCTGCTCCGCGTATAAGTCGGTAACGGGAGCGAGCCACTGAGTGAGAGATCTTCTAAAAAGATACTGGACTGCGGGCGCTCATTCCTCGAGTGCCACCGAACTCCCGTTCAGCACGTCCCCTTCGGTAACGGTCACCGTTCGATCGCCGACCGTATACTCGCCGGCGTACGGAACTGTCACTGTCGCCTGCCCGTTGTCGCCCACAGATACGGTTCGTTCGTACGCTATCGACTCACCGGACACCGATACGTCGGTCCCGACAGTCACGTTCGCGCCCGGCTCTCCACTCACCTCGAGCATTGCACCGGGAACCACGGCAAACGCAGCAGCATTGTCGCTGACGAAAATCGCCTGATAGTGCACGAGTCCGTTCCCGTCGTCACCGCCCGCACCCTGCTCCTCGAGTAACTGCGCTTGCGCGCTCTCGGCTGGTGTCTCCCCGTCGACATCGGTCACGACGACGTAGCCGACCCGGCCGTTGAATCGGTCGTACCAGCTATCTGGATCGGTGGCGGACTGGAATTCCCCATAATTGCTCTGGGCGTATCCATAGCTCTGCGATTCGCCGTTTACCAGATAGTTGTACATCCGGTTGTCGCCCCACTCGCTGAGTACGAAGTTTTCGGGGTAGGTCCGGTTCGCCGCCTCGGCGTGGTCGTCGATCGCTCCAGCGGCCTCAACCTGTGCCTCGCTGTGGGTTACGTCCGCCGTCAGCCCGGGCACGTAGATCAGACTCAGCCCGAAAACGAGTAAGCCGATACCGAGAACGTACCCGACCTTTCGGCCATCAGGAATTGAAATTGGGGGCTCGAGCGACTGCCCACCGTCGGCGGCGATACCATCATGACCTCGAGTAGCCTCCGAAGACGACGTATCCGAATCGCGGAACGGAATCGGTGTTCGTGCCAGGTCGACGACCGCGAGCAATTGGACGACTCCCAGACCGGTCAGTACGGCCAGCGGGATCGCCAACTGCCCGGCGAAGCGAACCTGAATGCCCGCCAGCACGAGCAGATACCCCGTGTAAGTCCCGACGAGCAGCCAGCCGGGTTCGTACCGGCGCGCGACGATCCACGCGACCCAGCCGAGGACGACGAGTGCGAGGTAAAACCCCATGCCGAGCTGGTACATCGGCCCGAAGAAGACGGCGTACTCCGTCGAAAACAGCGAAGCCGTCTCGGTCGCCCCCTCGCGGAAGAACAGGTCGTCGACGCGGGTCATCGCTTCCGCCCAGTCCTCTGGCTGGAGCCGCCGAAATGCGAGGAGTCCCCCGGCCGCGACGAGTCCCTCGAGCGCGAGCAAGCCACCGTAATGTACATCGAGCCGCTGCCATAGTTCGCCGAGCGCGACCACGGCGATCGCGCCGCCGAGGACCAGCGCCGGCGTGGTCGCGACGAACTCTGCGTGCCAGCCCCAGCGGTGGTGCAGGGCGAGCGAGAGCGCACTTCCGACTGCGAGCCCGATAAGCAACGGCAGGTTCGCACACACCGGTGAAATTCCTTTTCGAGCATCAAGTGCGACCCGTAACCCGACGTACGCCGCAAGCGGGACCAACAACAATGGCGAGCCGCCCCACGCGTGGATCCCAGCCGCAACCGAGAGTCCGAACGCGGCGGCG
The DNA here is from genome assembly GCF_059162405.1 of Natrinema sp. CRL1. NCBI lineage: Archaea > Methanobacteriati > Methanobacteriota > Halobacteria > Halobacteriales > Natrialbaceae > Natrinema > Natrinema sp. CRL1. The sequence continues at coordinate 9,408 of NZ_JBLVOY010000014.1, forward strand.
ACGAGCCACGTCATGGGTACCTGAAGATGGTCCCGAACGGCCGCCTGACCGTCGCCAGCGGGCTCGAGTCGCCGTTGCAGATCGACGGCGAGCCACGTCAGCGTCAGGAGCGTGACGCCGAGCCAGAAGTACTGGTGAAGTTGGTGATCGATGAATCCAAGTCCCGTGTAGACCGCGTTGATCGGCGTCACGGCGAAGACGAGAACGGAGGCGACGCCGACCCGAACGTCTCGAGTGAGCAAGGTGGTACACTTGTAGATCACAAGCCCGAGCGCGACGGACGCGACAATCGGCAGCCACGCCGCGACCGTCTCGGCGGCTCCTTGTCCGCCGCCGAGTAGTTCGGCGAGAAACCAGTTCGTCGCGTGGGCGAACGGCCGTGTCCCGAAGACAGCACCCGACGCCTCTGTGAGAACATCGAAATCCGTAGGCCCCGATGATTGTGCAAGCAACTGCTCCATCCAGTACCGGAAGTAATAGGGATCGTTCGCGGGCGAGACGATGTAGCCCTGCTGAAAGACCGATCGAAACGCCGTCATTCTGGCACCGGCGACGACGAACAACGCCCCAACTAACGCAATCACTGCTCGAGGATCACTGGTCCAGAACCGTCCGAGATCGAAGCCACGTCCGGCAACTACTGAATCCGATTCTGCTTGGAACTCCTCGCCTGCAATCCCTGCTTCGACGGCCTCGGGGTCTGCAACCCGATACGCACCGTCGACCTTTTCGACGATCCCGCGCGAGACCAGTTCGCCGAACGTTCCCGAATCCAGCTCGATATCGTCGAACGTCCAAGTCTCGTGATCGGTGTCGGCCGCGAGGACGGCCTCGAGCGCGTGCTCGCCGTCGTCGCGGTCCTCGAGAAACGACGCTATGGCGTCCGAAAGGGAATTCGGACCGCCGTCAGTAGCCATTGTCTGTCTGGTGAGTGTACGGCGGCATCATATTTTCGTTCGAAAAGGGAACTGGCTGAGTCACAACGTTACCACATTTGTGCGCCCGGCGTCTCACAGACGTCACAGATTACCGCGTCGTTTCCCTTGAAACTGCCCTGCAGAAGTTCCCCTCCTCACAAAACGCACAGGCGCTCCCCTCGAGAGCGACAAGCACAGAGTCGCGGGCTACAGAGCCATCTGTTGATTGCATCTCGTTGGCGATAAGCCATGTCTGGATTATAGTCTTTTTGCGTAGGATAAGCAATTCAAGACAAACTCGAGAGTGGCAAAGCTAAGAATCGGATCTCCAAGAGCCGGACGGCCGATTTACGACTATCTCGATAGCTGTGAGAAAGTGAATGTCCATGTGGTGTGCTATCATCATGGTCTCGCTGAAAGAGACATTTCATCCTCCAAGTGATTTAAATATGATCTGTCCTAAATGTCAGTCTATGCGAAGGCGCGAAATGCTTGTCGGAAGCGGTACCGTTGCAACGATCGCTCTCTCCGGCTATACGGCCGCAACAACCGACGAGACCACTGAGGGAAGCAAGCCAGTGCTGTCCTCCGACTTCGAGTCCATCCTTGAATTGGTTCCTGCAGATTCGGCCCTCGAGACGAGTTATCTCCGAGTGCACTATGCCAACGTCGATGGAACGGCAGCGGATGAGCAGGACTATCAGACACAAAGAGTCTTAGACGACGTAGCGAAAATCGACGAGAAAGTTGATCACGACGCGATATCGGACGTTTTCTCAGTATTCACAGCGAACGGGAACACCCAACTCAGCGTCGCAACCGGCTCGTTTGATCAACCAGAAGGAGACGCCGATAACACGGAGACACGGGACGGATGGCAAATTGCCAATTTAGAAGACGACAAGGCCTTCGCAGCCGCAGACGGACAGTTGATCGTCGCCACAGCCTCCGAAACAAATCCATCCGATGTCGTCGAGACAGCAGTCAAGACTGCCACTGGAGAGACCGACACGATTCTTACCAGCCCTGAGGCAACCAAACCCACCTTCGAACGGCTCGGCTCTGTGGCCTACGTCGTCTTCTTCCCGGATCTTGAGACAGTCAACTACCTCGAACTCGGTGACAAAATCACATCGCTCGGTGTTGGATTCGACCAACCACCGACGGAGCGGTCGGGAACGACCGAATCGGAATTCGTCCTTGAACTCGCATCGGGCGCCGACGTTGATGATGACTGGGTCGTAGAACAACTCGAGCGCGTCGAACAGGGTGAGTTCGTCGAGACGACGATCAATCGAGATGACGATTTTGTCCACGTCGAAGCAGTCGTCGATCAGCCACCCGAATACGATCGTGAGGCGGCACCTGATGCACGCGTCCGTGCTCGATCGAACGCCGATGAGGGGATCGTAACGTTCGAACACACTGATGGCGAATCGATCGACACCGACAAGCTCGAGGTGTGGGTTGACGGCGAACTTGCAGACGAGCAACTCGCCGATGAATACGACTCGTTCACTAATGGGGATTCCTTTGAACTCGAGACCGGCCCGATCGCCGATGTCGGTCTTCGCTGGTTCGATGAGGACGACGACGTATACTACTATTACGATACGATGCTCGTCGGCTCGGAATCCTTCGAGTCGAGCCACGATCCCGAGACGGACACGGTAGAGATCACGTACGTTGGCGAACTCGAGGCTGATTCGAATCTCCTCGAGTTGGTCCATCAGCAGGGCACCCGTTCTCCAAATCAGGGATCGACGACCGCCGAACGATCGTCCGTCGAGATCGCGTCTGAATCACTCACACAAGGCGACACGATCACGGTCGAGGATGTGACGCTCAACGACCGAGTTTCCCTCGAGTTAGCATCCCCGGCTAACCCGAACCGTGGACAGCGGTCGTTGGTCCACGTCCACGTTCGACCGCCGCGAATGCACCTAACCCGCCACGAAGATACGCTAGTCGCTCGGTACTGGGGAGACCAAGAACGTGATGCTACTGACTTCCGCGTCCTGATCGACGGGGAGCCAGCCGCTGTTCAGTTTGCCGACCAAACTGAGACCCTCGAGCAAAACGACGAGGTGGAACTGGGAGAGGTATCACACGGTACAACTGTGACTGTCGAATGGCTCGAGCCCGACGCAGACGACCCCGTCGTCATCGAGGAGACGGTCCTTCGTCCGAACGCGCACATCGAGTTCACGTACGACCACAGTGAAGGCGAAGCCGTTGCCAACCACAAAGAAGGCGACAAGATTGACGCTGATACTCTCGAACTCCGAGTCGATGGCGAGTCGGCGACAGCACAGCCGCTCGACGAATACGAGACGTTCGCACCAGGTGACGATGTGAGTGTTGATGTGGATCCGTTCACGATGGTCGAGCTCGTCTGGAAGGGGTCCGAAGACACCGAATACGGGCTCAGTCGCCTCGTCGCTGGTCGAGAGTCGTTCTCGGCGACCTACGATCACGACGCCCAAGAAGTTGAAATCGTTTATACGGGCACACAGCCTGCAGATCCCTCGGGGCTGGTAGTCGATCACGCTGGCAGTAGAACCGGGTCCACAGACGGGGAAGCGATGTTTTCAAAGGAGTACGACACCCTGACCGAAGGAGACGGTGTCGTGATCGAAGATGTCGATGTCACGGACCAGATCTCCGTCATGCTAACTCGAGAGGGGGACAACTACGCCTCCAGCCAGTCGATTTTCTGGTTTACCCCTGAGCCACGGCAAGCATTTACTATCGAAGAACGCGACGACGGTCTTGTCGCCGTCTATCGCGAACGGAATGATCGCGATGCCGACGACTTCGAGTTCCTCGTCGACGGCGAGTCGGCCGATGTCCAGCCGACGGATCAATATGAAACACTAACGACTGGTGACGAGGTCGCTCTCGGCGATGTCGACACCGGCACTGAACTCACGGTCGAGTGGGTCGTCCCCGAGGAGCCTCGGGAGGTGACGACCCACGTTGTCAGTCCGAACACCGAGTTCGATATCGAGTACAAGTCCGATGACGCGGAAGTGGTTGTCGAGCATACAGGGGGCGACGAGATCAATGCTGACGATCTTGGCGTGGTTCTCGAACCGAATAGCCGTGAGCCGCGCGGCTGGGACGACTACGAAACAGTATCGAAGGGCGATACCACGACGGTTGCACTCACCGAGGACGAGGACAATCGTGAACCGGCCGCGGTCGTGATCGTCTTCAAAGAGAGCACCGTGATCAGCCACAAGCGAATCGATCAGTAGTTACTCCTCTCAGATATTTTCGACAGTCAGGGTGTGCAGAAATATTATTGGTTGACTAACACGACGCCATCTGTCAGGCATGATTGGTTACATCGTCAAGTGTGATAGCCTATTCTCAGATAGGCTAATTCAGAATTGGCTATTCAGTTTCTGATAGGGAACGCGAATATCTCTGCGGTCACTCACCGTTTTGCGATTCTCCAGAGGCGATCCCAAATCGATCGTGGCTGAATCGCTTTCGAGGGGTCTGGCGGTTTCTCTCGAGTCGCGAGTCTTCCCTCGTATGTCTCGAGTCGTCGCTCTAACCGTTCGATACGCGCGGTCTTTTCGTCTAGTTGCGCCTCGAGAGACGTGGATTGCTTTCGGAGTAGCGAAAACTTCTTCTCGAGGTACACGTACTCACGATCTCGAGACGATCCATCACTGTGCGTCTGCGTTTCGTCTTGTGTCGTCTCGGACGGTTCGTAGAACTCAGACGTGTGTTCGATCGCTCGAGTAACCGTCTTCTCACCATACGTGGAGCCGTCGGCGTAGTGGGTTTCATCCCACTTTGGCCGGTCCAAGTTTGATCGCCGAAACAGCCGATCCATCTGGCCGGCATGGCCACCAGTCCAGAACGCGAGAAGGCAACACAACGCCATATCTGCTTCCGACTGGCTCGTATACCCGATGGTCGACCCATTCCAGAGACGCTCGAATTTGTCCCCATTCGATGCATTTCGTGCCTTCTCGAGCAATTGGTCGTCCGAAAGGACTGGTTCCGAACCCGGCTCTGACGAAGGTTTCGGTGGCGTCTCCTGAACATCCTCGTCGATCCTATGAACGTGCGCTGCGTGAATCGCCTCGAGTTCGTCTTGCCGGTGTTCGATTTGCGTTGGCGTTCCCGATACATGATCGCCGGTGACGGTGAAGTATCGGGCGTGATCGTACAGTTCGACATGTCCACGTCGATTGCGACCCGCTGGAAGCTTTCCACGGATCAACACGTGGTAGCCAGTCCCTGACGGCGAGACTTCCGTATACGAGTCCAACTGACCGATAATGGTCTTTGCTTGCTCTGTTGGCCGTCCGGTTTCTGGATCGCGACAGTCATCCAAATCGATCCCAACGAGCGGATCAGTGCTTGTGAATACGAACCCGATCCCATCGGCTGCCGTCGTATCCGAGTTGAGAGACTCGAGCGCAGTCTCGAGATCACTCCACGTTCGATCGTTCGTGGTCGATGCGAACCCTGTTGTTCGGGGATCGATCGGAACCTTCGTCGTCTCTCCATTGCGTTCGGTTTGCTCCCAGCAGATCCACTGGTCTCGAGAACACAGCGGTTCTGGAATTGCGTTTTCGTCTATCATGAGTCTCAGTCAGAGAGGCCTCTTCTCTTCTGACCGCCACCCCTGGTGCGGTCAGAAACACCTGCTCTCTCGGTAGACTGACCTGGCAATTCGGATCGAGACTGTGATTTCGGATCGAAGTCGATAACTCTCTTCTCGTGGTCTAACGCCCGAACCTCGATACCACGCCATTCGCCGTCGACGCCAACGAGTGCCTCCGAATACCCCGCTAAATCGTTACCAGGGATTGCATCCTGAACGAAGCGCATTTGCGCGGAATTCAGACCGAACTCATCGGCCCACTCACGATCCATTCCGTCGAGATGGTGGAACTGCTTGATCGCACACTGGTCGATGATCGCTTCCGACTCGGGATGTTGGAAGAATTCATCGACGGTCTGTGTCACGAGGCGAATCGAGAGATCGTGATGGCGATGGTGCCGAAAGACGATCTCGAGGTACTCGAGGCTCGCTGCGTCTTGCATAATATACCGAGCCTCGTCGATAACGAAGACGACCTCTTTGTCCGTCTCCTTTGCGCGTTCGTAGACCGCCGAAATCAGCAGTTGCATGATGAGGCTCGTACTGCCGCCGAGACTCCCTTCCTGCTGGGCGAGGTCGAGGTAGATCACCTTCTCGTCTCGGATATCAAACTCCGTTTCCCGGCCGAGATTCTCATAGCGTCCACCCTCGTCGAACGGTCGTAACTGGTCGATGAGCCACGTTGCGTCCTCGCGGATCTTGTGGACCTCTTCGTGCGTTCGAACGACGTATTCCTCGGAATCGGCGACCATCTCCTCGAGGATATCGAGGGCATCGCGCATCGTCGGGCTCTGGTTGTGATGGGTCGCGATATCGTCGGTGATCCCCTGCCGAGCGTATGCTTCTTCGATCGCCGTCTCGAGCGTCGTTCGTCGATCACCGAGCTGGATCCCGCGGAGGGCGAAGTAGTTCGACAGGAAGCTCATCACGCTATCGAGTTTCTCTCGGTAGGGACTGGCATCCTCGCCCATCGCCCGTTGAACACGTTCGGGGGTCGGCTTGATCTCGAGCGGATTCAGTCCCATGCTCCCGCCGATCGTGATCCGTTCTCCGCCAAGCGCTTCGGCGACACCCGCCCAGTTGTTCAGCGGCTCGAGGATGATCCCGATTCGATCTTCGCTGTCCTCGATCGAGCGGATGAAGTTCTGCTTCGAGCCGAATGACTTCCCAGAACCGGGATCTCCGATCGTGAACATCGCGTATCCGTTCTCGCGAGCGAAGGGGTCGATCACGACCGGACTCTGATTCTTCCAGTGAACGCCGAACTCGACGCCGTCATCTTCGAGGATCGTCGCGTTGTGCGGTGACGCCAACAATGCCCCAATAGCACCGCCGAGTGCGGTCGCCTCTCGACCAACGGGATTCGGCCCGACCGGTGCCGCCGCTTGGATTGCGAGATCCTGTTTGCAGATGGCCGTCTTCGGTGTGAGCCCTGCTGGTTCTTCGCGGAGTCGGCTCTTGACCGTCCGGACGGCATCCCGAAGCTGATCACGCGACTCCGCACGGATCGTAACGAACGTTCCTTGATCGAACACGCGACTGCCGTTCTCGACGCTCTTGTACGTCGAGACCGCTTCGCCGGCTCGTTCTTGGAGATACGCACCACGAACACTTCGCTCGAGGTCCGCATCAGCTCGGAGGTCGTCTGCGACTCGCTGGAGTTCGTCGCGTGCCTGCTGTTGATTCTTCGGCGTGATGTGGACCGTCAGGTCGAACTCGACATCGGTGAGCTCGAACAGTTCGTTGAGATAGCCGTCTTTCGGATAATCGGGATAGTCGGCGATGTACAGCGTGGACGTCCACTGGTTGCCAACGCGTGCGGTACGGGTCCCCCACTCGATCGCAGCCGGCGCGATTGCGTGTTTGTGCTGTTCCGCAACGTCATCGAGTAATGCACCTTCCTCGAGTCCTTCTGCAACAAGGTCGCCCTCGAGCAAATCAGCGAGTTCGACCTCTTCGACCTCCTCTGAACGCCAGTGATCCCACGCGATCTTCGCGAGCAATGTTAGCGCAGCGGTGATACCCAGATACAGTGCAAGACCGGCCTGCGTTTCTGGATCAGGTAACGCACTATGGATCGAGACCAAGAGAATGGGATTCATCGGTCGACCCTCTGTTCGTGATCGATCACGGGCTGTTCGCGGATCGAAGACGAATCATCATCGGAGGCGTGTTCTTCTCCGTTCCAGAAGTCCATCGAGAGGACGAATAGTTCGACCGTAGTCAGTCGACGGACAGACCACCCTGGCACCTTCTGGACGAACTCCGTCTGGACGGCTCGACAGCGGTTGTCGAGTTTCTCGAACATCGCCGCCCTGATCTCGGCGTCGGTCATACTCTCTCGCCGAGTCACGAACGGATTGAACGGCTCTGGTGAATCGCTGTACGGCGTCGGCTTCAACCGTCAGAACTAGAAAGATGAAGCGGGAAACCGTCGATGTCCATGTCGAAAATTTCCCGCTTCACGAGCAAAGTCGTTCAGTTAGCTAA
>NZ_JBLVOY010000015.1:0-7977 GCF_059162405.1 Natrinema sp. CRL1
GACGCCGTGCGTGCGCGAACCTGGTACGGCGAATTTCGAGAACTCGTCTTGATGTGTGCAGTTTACAACATCACGCAGGCCGTGAACCAGTGAAATCAAGCACCGTCTGGCGATTCACCACGGCCGATTGAACAGAAAGCCGATCACCGGAAACGCGGTGAGCTTCTCGACCGGCGAACGCTCGTCCTGATAGCGGTTGTAGACTTCGAGTGGGGCGACCTCAACGCCGAGGAAGTAGCGAAGCTGCTGGGTAGCCTCGAGGTCATCCGGCCGTCGCTCGCGGTACTCTTCGAGCAGTTCCTTGAAGATCGGATTTTGCTTGACATCTTCATCGGTAAGTCGATCATCGATTCGATCGATCAATCGCTCGACCGGGAACGAACGAGTCGTCGCGTGAAGTGTGAGTTTGAAATCGAGTTCCCGATTTGCAAACTCCTCACCGAGGCGCTGTATCTGCGCCCAGTCTCCGGACATCGCGAAATCCATGTTCCCGGGATCGATCTCGAGGAACGCTTCCATCGCACCATCGGTGCGCTCGATGGCACCGGCACCTGGCCACGCACGGCCGACGTTTGTGAGATCTTGTGTCCGTTCATCGGGTTGGAACGGCGTGTAACTCACGAGGCCACCGTCTGTACTCGCTTCGTCGTGATCCGCAGATGGTTCAGTACTGTATGTGACCGTCGGTCGCTTGCAGTAGTACCGATAGACATCCCTCAGCCACGTCGATGCTGGAAGGTGATTCGGCGAGGAGTAGACGACCGCACCACCAGTAATGACTCCCAAGAGAACGAACGGGAAGACAGCACCATCGAGTCCGGTGAGTCCGCCGAGAAGGAGGCCCGCGATGGGAAAGCCAAGCAAGACGTAGACATCTCCTTCCTCGATATTGAGAAGCGGGATTCGCGTTTCCTCGCCCAGTTCATCCATGATTCGACGGCCAGCTGCACCTCGTTCTTGTGACATTCAGTAGTACCCCGGATCATTCTCAGTTCGACGGTACGCCTGGACACCTTCCTGGCCATACGCGTCTGTCGCAACGTTATCGTGGTCGGTCCGCCCTCCAGTACCGCCGCTCGGGTTGTCTGGAGGCTGTGCTCCACCTTGCTGACGCATCTTCGACATCGCAGAATAGCCGACGGCCGCTTTCGGCCCCCACGCTGCTGTCGTGGCTGCAGCAGCGGGACCGGCGACGACACCAGCACCAACTGCTGCGCCTGCAGTCACTCCGACTTTGGTTGTCGTGCCGATGATTCTCGTCGTCATCGGACTGGCGTACTTGAACAGTTTCCAGACGATAACAGTCGAGAGGAGTGGAAGCGTGACGGCGATGAGATAGTTCAAGAATGGGCTGTCCGGAAGAAGGACGGAATCAAGCCCCTCGTGAAAGAGGAGTTCGTAACCCTTGAACAGCAGCGCCACTGGCATCGGCATGATCGCGAGTGGCACGAACTTCAGACAGACCGTTCTCGAGATATCCGAAACGACGGGTAGATTCCCGTATGCCAACGCGAGCCCTATCGGCATCGCGTAAATCAGGATGTACAGCATGATCTCGCGAAGGAAAAAGAGGGCTTGAAGGACCCACATGGCCGTAGCACCGACTCCTGTAAGGAACAATGCAAGGAGCGGGTTCGAAATACCCAAATCGAGCAAGGCAGCCATCGCGTCAATAACTGTTGAGATGTCTGGCAGGAGTGCGATCGTGAAGCCGTCTACTACATACAAAACCAAGACGGCGAGCCAGTACCAGGTTACGATCAGAAACGCACCCGTCCAAGCGCTACGTTTCGCCTTTCTAGTCTCGTATACACTACCGATATTGAATATCCGTATTGTGTGCCGACCCTGAATACAGGTCACCAGTAGTAACAGTGCGACGAGCATGATGTCGCCAGCAACGAGACTGCTGTGGATCTGTTCCCACGGTGCGTTCGATGGCTGTCCGAACACGAACGCACCGTCCGTTTCTGGGGTTGGCGTCCCAAAAACCTGAGCCGTGATCGTGTCATAGCCCTCTGACAGTCCATCTTTGAACCAACCGGTAATTTTGTCAATTGCGTCTTCGAACCACTTGCTCCCGATATCGGAGAGCGACCACGGGGCCATTACGGAGCCACCTCGATTTCGATATCGCACTCATCAGAATCCGTACTGAGATACTGGATGCGATACTCACGTGCGATATTCTCCTTCTTGTGGGATGCAAAGAGACGGACAGTGAACCGTCCGTCTCGGTTGACCGAATCGCACTTCGATCGTACACCGGCCGGTGAAAATGGCCCTGTACTGCTGTAGAGAAGAACCGCCTCACCGGCAGGGATCGGTATTGACTCGGCATTTGATCCGAAGTCCGCTTCCGGATCGTAGATGCCACTCTTACCGACTTCATCGTGGCTCTCGTGCGTCGGAAAGGGAACATCTCCGTCAAACCGCAACGTGGTCACCGCAGTCGGACCTGTTCCTCGATTCGCCACGGAAAGTATCGCTTCTGCGTCCGTATCGTAATTGCCTGCCCCATCATACATCGCTTCGGGGTGGTTCCGACCTAACCTGAGGTTCGTCAACTCGAGGTCTGGCTCGAGCGTAATCGATGCTGTCTCAACCGTCTTCCCGTCCGCGAGCCCAATGAGTTCGTACTCGCCTGGTGGATAGTCCGTTCCGACCCTTACCGTCGTTCGGGACACCCCCGATTCGATCGTTCGGCGAGCGAACAGTTCGCCAGAGGGAGCAACTACGTTCAGTTGCTCAACCGCGTCTCGCTCGATTTCGACGATTAGATCGAGCTCGACAATCTCACTGCTCTGGATGATCTCTCCGCCGGAATCAGTCGGTGATCCAGTACCACCAGAATTACTCATCGTTGAACAACCGGCGAGGGCTGTGCTGATTCCAGTAAGAAGACTTCCGAGGACGATGCGTCTGTATGGGGTGTACTGCTTGTCTGTCATAACGTCTCTCCAATTTTCAGGAAGGAGCCGATCCGCTTCGCAGCGTAGAGGGCGACCGCAAAGGGGATTGCATATCGAACGAAATCGACCAGAAGCGTAAACCAGCCCGTCGCCGTCGCTAGCGGATGCCACGTTTCGGTTGCTCTATCACCGAGATACGCCGGGCTATGCGATCGCCACGAGCCCGGATGGTACTCTGCTGTGTAGATTCCCGGCTGGTCAACTGTAATCTCTGCAACGCCGTTCGCATCTGTCCGTACTCGCTGATCGCCGATCGTAATGTATCCCTCACGGGACTCGTGGCCGATCAACGAGAATCGAGGATCATCGAACGGGCTCTCGAGCATGATCGGCGATCCAGTCTCGGCATCGCGAAGCGTGATCGCTACTGTCACTGCGGTCGCGTTCGAGTCAACGACTTCGACAGAGAGATTGCTCTCGCGGATTTCGCGCTCTGATCCCCCGTCGGGTTCAACGATATCCGCGGAGACGCCACGAACAATTCCGTCGACGGTGATTGCATCCGGATCGATGGTATCGTGGCGAAGGGCAAGTCCGGACGACTGTGTGTATGTATCGGAGACCACATCGACCGCGACGTTCTCGGGGATCGACGGCTCCGGAGACGAACTCTCCGTTCCCCAGACCTCGAGGATTTCGGGACCGTCACGGATCGGTTCTGTCCGTGGACCGAGTTCGGAGGGATAGGCGTGAACGTACACTGGACGTGCATCGGATCGGACCGTCTCCCTGGTTGTTTGCGCTGATATCGTGAGTTCGTCCCAGTCCGTGTCACGAGCGGTGTAGTATCGCCACACGCCGCGGACTTTTGTCTCTCCATCGTCAGATAGCGTGTATCCGTGCCACGGTTGGGCTTGATAGATCGCGACGCCGCTGTCGCCGTTCGGATACGATGCGTGATAGATCGATGCCCGAAGATCGTAAATTTCGACCTCGAGATCCTGAGAGACGGTTACCTGATCGGTGATCAGTTCCGTCTCGTTGCCGAGGTCTCTCTCGACTGTTGCCTTGATATCCGCCTCGAGCGTAAGCGTCGCGGACCCACCACGCTCGAACGCGTACTCGAAGGTTGGTGTCTGCGTGCCACCGATGGTATCGATACGTTCGCCGTCGCGTCGGAGTCGGACTTCTTCGATTTCGTGGTGTTGGATCGAGACGTTCTCGTCAAGACGTACTCGATAGTCAATGAGTCCGCGGAGTTCGCCCTCCGGTGCGATGTAGTGGACCGTCTCGTTCGCATCCAGATGCGTTCTCGTCGACGGATGGATCGCGAATATCGTCGCGTGTGCGTCGGCGATAAACACGGAATCCGTGAGCGCCGCATGCGTCGGATAAATCGAGGTTTCCGTATCGCCGCCCTCGAGTGAGTCGTAGTCGGCTACCGTCCACCGCTCGGCGGTGTCGGGCGGCGTTTTGAACGTGATATCCGTGCAGTTGCCGAGTTCCTGCATGGCGGTCCGCTCTTCGCCATAGCGTTCCTCGTACTCGGCGTTGGGTATGCACTCATCCGGTGTGTTCGACCACAGTGTCGCCGTCTCGTTTTCGTCCAGTCCGTCGTTATCCGCCTCAAGCGGAGCATCGGCACTGGCGATCCCGATTCCACCGAGCGCGATAGCGAGACTGACGCCTGCAATGAAGCACGCAACTCCGACTATGCGTCTCTCGAATTGCATCACAGCCTCCGACTCGAGTCGGTGTGTTCACTACTCGGCATTACCACGGCACGAGATTGATACACTCGGCTAATGGAAGTCCCATCGTAGCGCCAGCGACAGTATACAGCGGCCCCAAGACCAGCAGAATAACTGCGGATTTCAGCGCTGCTCGCTTGTGCATTTTCAGGTTCTTCTTCTGTTCGAGATTCATCGTGAACATCTCGACGAGTGAATCGGCTTGCCAGACAACGACGAGGCCCATGAGACCGATCGCGGTCGTAATCTGGAAGAATCCGGATATCATCCCCGGCAACCCGTCGGCCTCGCAGACGACACTGTCCTGTGCCAAGACTGGGTCAACAGCGATAATTGATAAGAGTGCAAGCGCTCCGAGGCCAGAGCGTACTACTCGAAACGGTCTATTCGACTGCTCGTTCGGATCAACTGATCGGATCGAAAGCGGGGTTTTCGGATGCATTGGCAGATATTAGATCCAGTGAAGCCTCTCGAGGAATCGTGCGTTTTGATTCGCACGGATACTTCTTGGATCTTCAAATTCTCTGCGCTGTGATTGTGCATATAGTTTTCGTACAGCAGAAGTACATAACTATTGTATTTTGAGGAAACTGTTACTTCAGAATATATGAAAATAGCCAATAGATATCAGAAAAAGTGATTATGATATCACTCGAGTTCCACAACAACGACATCGCTGATCTTACAGTAGGGACAGCACTCTCGGTCCGTCTCGAGCGTCGTCCCACAGTTTCGACACTCATAGTAGAGCGTAGTTCGCTTCCAAAATCTACAGAGTCGCGTGAGAACGCTCATTTGCGTTCCTCAAGCGATCGCCGACCGGTTCGAACACAGTTCCAGCAGGGGAACGAGTCGCTGGTATTGGGACAGTCACAGTCCTCGTTCGATGTCGCGTTTTCGGAGTCCGCTCGCGAATCTGAGTACTGTTCCCTCTCGACTGTATCAACTGGGTTTCCGCCGTCAGTCGCGAGTTGCTGTTGTGTGGCTGCCTGAATGATCGGCCGCCGGATCGCAACCGCGACTCGGTGTTTGCATGCCCTCTCGTAGTGTTCGTCTGCAGGACACTCACACGCTGTTGGGATGCCGTTCGTGACGGTAACGACGTACTCGTGTTCGTCTGGTTCTGCGTGACTGCCGTTTCTGACGAGAACGCCCGTCGGTGTGAGCGTGTATTCGAACGCTTCGTACTGTGCTCGTTTTGCCGTCCGGCGCGTAAACTCGAGTTTGGAGAGTGGATTCGTCGACATTCGATTGTTCATGCGAGGACTGAGCGGCCCCGCACTCTGCAGGGGCACATAAAAACGGGCGCTTGCTAGAGTGACACAACGCGTTGATTTCCCTAGGGGACGACTCTATTCGGGTGGGCCGGAGAACAATTCTGAGACAGACTACGACATTTGGCCGCCGATCCAGAAACAGAACTAAGTAATTCGACATACAAGTATTACCTATGTCGAGTAATACCTCGTCCAATGGTGAGGAGCGTGTCGTCTCTGTAACCGAAAAAGGGCAGGCGACGATCCCTAAGCAGCTCCGAGAGAAACACGGAATCCCTGCGCCAGGACGAGTCAAATTCGTCGAGAACGAGGATGGAGAAATTGTTGTCCGGCCAGTCGGTTCAATGCGAGAGTTCCGCGGTCTCGAACGTAATGGCGATGAGGAACGTCCCGCGACAGCAGTCCTTCGTGAAGAACGCGAACAGGACAAACAGCAAGTCGATAACGTAGTCGAGGAGTTTTCCAGCAGCACGGAGGAGGAATGACGGACACGATCGTTTTTGATACAGAACCGCTCGTTGCCTATTTGGACGACGAGCCGGGGAGTGATACTGTCGAAGAGTGGATTGATCGCGTTGCATCTGGCGAGATTGAGGGCTACATCAGTCCAGTAACGAAAACAGAGGTTCTGTACGTCGGCTCTAGAATCGGGTTCCGCCCTGCTGATGTCCGGGAAAGCCTCGAGCGGCTCGAAGAGTTGGGTGTCACAGTCTCTGATCCTCGAGAGTGTTGGGACACTGCAGCCGCGCTCAAGGAAGCGCATACGATGGCACTCGGCGATGCATATGCGCTTGCAACGGCCGACGCTCTCAATGGGACACTCCTTGTCGGGGCAGACGATGATTTCGACGAGTTAGAAGACGCCGTCGTGAGATTCCGCGACGAGCCAGCTTAATTCTCCTCAGATCCCCAACCAAAATTACGCAAGTTCGACTTACAATTCCTCGAGAGCGATTTCCAGCGATTCATGGAACTACCCCGAGGTTGCTTGAACGTCTCCTTTATCGGGCCTATCCCAACGAGCAAGACCGGCATAAGGACTCATCTTGACGGTTCGCTCGGCCGGTTCATCGAATGGGGTTCGTGTTGGCAGTTCTATAGTAGCTCTTGAAACGATTTATACACCGATCGCAATGCTGTCCTGCGATTGGGTAGGCTCTGTTGAAATCCCATTTGTTCGATGTGTTTCCCGCTGAAACAGCCATTAGGTAGAATTGCGAACTGAACCCTTCAACTCCCGAAAACACTTACCAGTTGTATCGAAAAGCAGATTCATGAACCGGCGAACACTTCTTACTTCAATCTCTGTGGGCGCTGCTACAGTCGCTGGCTGTACTGGGGGAGACGAGAACGACGAAACTGGGAGGAAATATAAGCCGTGTAACCACATGGTCCTCGAGTATTGGATTTTGCCGGAGGATGTCAAGGCAGAGGTTGATACTGCATTCGATGAGGGCCAGTACGAGAGCGACGAGAAGTTGCTTTGGCAGCAGATTGCTGGATCTGACGTACAGGCACTCCAGCGAGGAGGGAAGGTCTTTGAGAAGGGACCAGACGGGTATGAGCCGCGACAGGAAATAACGTTCTATTCTCCACAGGTGGACGTAAACGATGGCGTTCATACCCTTCAGTTTGAGGAGACGACGCCTCAGTATGATTCGATGAAACATCTTACTGTGCAACGTGGGCCTGAAGTACCGCGGAATATTTCGATTGCTATCAAAGATACAGAGGGAACAGTTATTGAAGAGACGGATCTCACTATCGAAGATCGAAATAGTGAACCAGAGGTGCCGGTCGCTAGCGAATTCGGGACGTATGTGGTTGAGGTTACGGTTGAAGACTGGGAGACGGTGACTGAGAAATTGAGACTTCATTCTGGTGTTGGCGTTATGGTGTTGGGTATTAATGACCGTGGTGAATCGCCATACGACGTTGGATTTGCCTAGCTCACAGCACGCTTGATGTTGTAGACGGCACACATCAGAACGATTTCACGGAACTCTCGATACCAGCTTCGCGCACGCACGGCGTCGC
>NZ_JBLVOY010000016.1:0-7684 GCF_059162405.1 Natrinema sp. CRL1
CACACCCCCAAACGGGGGGGTGTAAACGGCAACTACAGACCCTCACGTCGTGGTTTAGAGACTGAGAGGTGTGATGGGGGGGTTTCCCCCCCACCCATCACGCCAATGCGCCAACACTTCTCGCAAGGGGTGAACCATGCCTGAGGTCAGCGTGGATGCCGAGGCGATCCCCGACGAGCTGAAGGAGCGCGACCAGTGGCTGATGTGGGACGCCTCCGCGGACGCGCCGAGGCGCCCGCACTGGCGCGGGAACTTCAGCGTCAGCTGGACGGACTCGGACGACTGGCACTCCTTCCAGGAGGCCGTCGAGGCCGCGGACGAACGCGAGAGCTGGGGCATCGGCTACGTGTTCGCCCGCGACAACGACGACTACCCGCGCGGCCTCTACGGCGCGCTCGACCTGGACGGCTGCGCCGACGAGAACGGGATGCCGAAGGACTGGCTCCCGTCGCTCCAGCCGTTTTTCGACGAGGACGCGTACATGGAGCGCTCGCCGTCCGGCGAGGGCGTTCACATCCCTCTCGTCGGGTTCGAACCGCCGGAGTGGTGGGCGAACGTCCACTTCAGCGAGGACGAGCACGAGGGCGTCGAGGCGTACGGGAAGAAGTTCTTCACCTTCACCGGCGACCAGCTGAGCAACACCGGAGACGAGGTGGCCGACGCTGGCGAGTTCGTCGAGGACTGGCTGCTCGAGGCGTACACCGCGGTGACCGGCGAGACGCCGCCCGACCTCCAGCCCGACGACGACGAGCAGCGCGAACCGGAGAAGTCCCGCGAGGAGGTCGCGGAGATCGACACCACGAGCAACACCGACGACGTCCTGGACGCGGTCGATCACCTCCGCCCGTCCGACCTGTCCCTGTCGTCGTCCTACACCGAGGACGAGAACGGCGACTGGGAGTCGTGGAACCCCGGCTACCGCGGCTCTGAGTCGGGGACGAGCCTGAAGCGCCACAAGGCGAGCGGCCTGTTCAAGGACTTCGCAGAGGCTGAGCCGTCCCGCTGTACGTGGTTCGGCCTGCTCGACCTGTTCGCTGCTGAGGAGGGCATCATCCACCGTCCGTGGGACGACCTCGAGGGCGACGACTGGTGGGAGGCCGTCGATCGAGCCCGCGAGGTGGGCGCGTCCATCCCCGAGTACGACTCGTCGTCGCGCCCTGAACCACCGTCGCCCGAGGAGTACAACGAGGCCGAGGACGCCGATGAGAGCGGCGAGACGCGGGTCTCGTGGGACTACGTCCAGTCGATGTACGACGACGAGGGTAAGGACTGGGGCCGCTACTACGCCGCCGACGCGCTCGATGAGCGGACGTCGTGGATGTACGTCGTGGAGTCGCAGACGCTGTGGGTCTACGACGGCGCGAACGGCTACTTCAACCCGTGGGGAGAGGAGTACGCCTCGCACGTCCTCGAGAACCAGCTGGGCGCGAACTACTCGAAGAGCGAGGAGAAGGAGATCGTCGCTCGCCTCGAGGCGCGCCACCAGACCCACCGAGAGGAACTGAACGCCGGCGCGAAGGACGGCTACCACCTCTGTGTTGGAAACGGCGTCATCGACCTCGAGACCGGCGAACGCCACGAGCACGACCCGGCGTACAAGTTCACGCGCGGGCTCGCGTGGGATTACGACCCCGAGCGGGCTGACCCTGACCCCGTCCGGGAGTTCCTCGACGGCGTCACCAAGCGCGAGGAAGACCGCGACACGCTGCTCGACCACCTCGCCCACGGCCTGCTGCCAGGGCACCCGTTCCGGGCGTTCGTGATGATGTACGGCCCGGGTTCGAACGGGAAGACCCGCGTCGGCAAGCTGTTCCGTGGGTTCGTCGGCGAGGACAACGCCGCCAGCGTCGAACTGCAAGACCTCACCGGGGACGACCAGTTCGCGACCGGTGCCCTCCCCGGCGCGTTCATCAACATCGGCGACGACATCTCGGTGAGCGAAATCCGGGACGTGAGCATCCTGAAGTCGGTGACTGGAGACGGCACCCTCCGCGCGAACGAGAAGTTCGAGAAACGGTACGAGTTCGAGAACGAGGCCGCGATGTTCTTCTCGGCGAACGAACCGCCGCGGATCAGCGAGGAGAGCGACGCGATCGGCGACCGGCTGTACCCCATCGAGATGCCCTACCGGTTCGTCGACGACCCGAGCGCGCCCGGCGAGAAGCAGAAGGTCACGGGCATCGCCGAGCAGCTCCTCGAGGACGACGACGCGATGCGCGGCCTGCTGCTGCTGTGTGTGAAGCACGCGCAGGAACTCATCGAGGCGAACGGGCAGTACAGCATGCCTGAAGGCCCTCAAGAGCGCCGCGAGATTTACGAGGCAGCGAGCGACCCGATTCGCCGGTTCGCCCTCGACTACCTCGAGCAGGGCGACCAGTCCGACATGCTCCTCAAGGACGACGCGTTCGCCGTCTACCGGGCGATGTGCGAGGCACAAGATGAGCGTGTTGCCAGTGCTGACGGGTTCAAACGGCAGATTACCCAACAGGCGCTCATCGACGTGGAGAGCGCCTACACCCGGAAGTACTCCGCTGGCGAGGGGCAAGACCCGTGCTGGCGGCACGTTCGGTTTGCTGAGGAAGCGAAGGACGTGATGCCCGCTCGGCTGGTGGAGCGCTACCTCTCGACCGAGGTGACAGACAGCGACGGGGACGACGGCGACGGCGGCACCGACTCCGAGGAAGCCGCCGAGACGGACGACTCACCCGCTGCACCGGCGTTCGGTGCGACGCCGATCACCGAGGCCGCAGAGTCGCTCACCGGCTACGTCACCGTCACCGCCGAGGTCGTCACAACCCAGCGCCTCGGCGAGCACGGCGACGGTGTGAAGGCCGTCCTGAAGGACGAGAGCGGCGCCATCGACGTCGTCACCTGGGACGAGACGTTCGCCCAGCGCCTCGAGGACGTCGAGGGCGAGTGCATCGCCCTCGAGAACGCCGAGGTCACCGAGTACGAGGGCCAGCGTCAACTCTCGCCGATGGACGCGCTCACGGTCGTGAAGACCATCCAGCAGGGCGTCGCCCACACCGAGGGGGCGTCGCCCGGCGAGGGACAGGAGAGCCTCGCTGACACCGACGAGACAGGACAGCAGACCCCGGCAGAGACGGACGGCGGTGTTCCCGAGGACGCCGAGGGGATGCTCGCCGACGCTCGCCGGCTGGTCGAACTCCTCGAGCAGCGCGGCGTCGCGATGGACGAGAACGAGGTGGTCGTCGCGGCCTCGATCGACCGCGACCTGATGGAGCCCGACCGGGCGAAGGACGTCCTCGAGTACGCGACCACCGAGAAGGGGCTGCTCATGGAGACCGGCGACGGCTACGAGCCGACCTAACCGCGTCTCGCGCGGTCGTTTATCTCACCAGAGGGTACGCCTCGCCGTCCTATCTGGTGGTTCTGCCAGCCGCGGCTCTCTCTGAGCGGCGGCTCACCCGTACGGTTTACTGAGGTAAGATTGGTTTCGCCGTCTGTTTGCTGAGATATAAGGCGTTATCGGAGCAAACCGTCCCCTCGCTGGTGAGATAAGGGGGATTATCAGAGCAAACAGTGCCCCTCCGCTTCGATAAGAGGGATTATCAGAGCAAAACGGATATCGGCGATATAGCCCGCGTGGAAGGTGGTTTCCGGCGTCTAACCCCATGGTTCGAGGCCGGAAGATGCACCTCCGCGAGCAGTCAACGCCACTTCTGCTCGATACTCGTCCGATAGCGCAGGCCGAGCACCGACGTGTTGCAACAGTCCTTCACCTCGGCGGGCGGGTAGCGGTCGCGGACGTCCTCGAGGTTGTCCTGGCTCTCGACCAGGTGCGTCAGCGCCGCGTCGATGACGTCGCTCCTCGGCGGGTCGTCGGACGGGTCGGAGGCGACGATCTCCGCCGCCTGGTCGAGCAGTCGTTTCCTCTCGTCGCTCAGTCGCAGTGTGGTTCGGTCAGTTGCCATAAGTCGGTGTGCATACGGGGGTCGGTTCAGCGTGGATCTGCGGTGACTGAACCGGGTGTTGTTCATATACGGTACCACCTCGGGCCGTCGCGACCGCGCCGATCGGGGCGACGCGCCGGGCGAATCTATGTACGCTCACCGGGTGGGTGCATACGCCAGCGTACATACATCGAGGATGCTGATGACATCCGCGCGCGAACCCACGGGGTCGGCCTCGAAGACCGCCTTCCACGGGGTCAGACGCCACGGTACTCACCCAGCGTGTGGTCGTCCTCGAGCCCGCACTCCTCGCACGGGCGGTAGCCGAGACGCTCCGCCTTCGAGCGCTCGATGGTCACGGCGTGGTGCGGGTTGAAGTCGGCGCCACACTCGGTGTAGAAGCCGCTCTTCGGGCGGTGGTAGTGCGTTCCGCCGTCGGAGATGATAACCACGCTCAGACCCTCCTCTGCTCGCGCGACTTCGGCCCCTTCCCTGGATCGACGTTCGTCTCCCGACGCGGGCACCGCGGGCGGCGCCGGTGGCCGTACTCCTTCCCAGAGACGGCGCGAGTGACGCGCCTGCCGCACTCCCGACAGTAGTACCGGCCCGGCTCCCGCTCCTCCTCGTCCGGCTCCTCCTCGTCGCTCTCATCCTCGACGAGCGCCGGCGGTAGGGAGATCCCCGTCTCGGGCTCCTCGTCGCTCGCCTCCTGGAGCGGCTCCGGCAGCTCGAACTCGGTGGACTCGTCGGCCTCTCGAAGGCACGTCGGCAGCTGGACGCCGCGGTCGTCCTGGAGCGGCTCGGGGAGAGTGAAGTCCGACACGCTCACTCCTCGCCGACGTAGCGCCAGGTGTGCTCTCCCTCGCTGGGGGCTTCCACGCCGGGCAGCTGCTTCAGCGCGTCGCGCGCCTTCACGAGGTTCGTCCAGAACGACTCGGCGGTGCTGTAGCCGACCTCGTCCGGGTCTACCAGCTCCAAGAAGTCCGACCGGGTGGCTGTTCCCTCCTCCTGGAGGAACTCGTACAGCGTGCGCACGGCCTCGCGGCGCCGGGCGAGGCGATCGCCGGAACCGGGCAAGTCCAATTCGGCGACAGGGTCACCGACCGACTCCTCCGGTGAGGCCGTCTCGGTCGGCGGCTCCGGCGGTGGGGGCGCCGGTTCGCCCTCGCAGACGACGTCCTGAAGCTCCTCGAGGAGGTCAGGGTGGTGCTGGCGAAGAACCGCGACGTCTTCGCTGAGTTCCTCCGTAATCTTCCGCCGAACCCGCGAGATAGCGACGTAGCGGCGGTCTTCCTCCTCCGGGTCGGCGATCAGTTCTCGTTCTCGGTCGGTGAGCAGTGCTCTGCGCGCCATGTTCGTGTTGTTGTTTCCGCCCGTGGAAACCTTACCGCTTATGGAAACCCTAACCGACCGGGGTTACCAGTTAAGGAAACGTTACCAGATAGGGAAACTACTATGTAGCCGGGGTGTTCAGTAGCAGATGCCGATCGGCGCCCTGACCCTGACCCTCACCAAAGCGTTTCTACGAGGAATCCGACACCGGCACCAACCCCCACCACTTCTACCTAAGCAGTAGTGCTTGGTACTACCCTGAGTACCCCTTCGAGTACCCCTGAGTATACCCTTATTCGCCCGATTTTCGTACTCTGAAGTGCTTGAGAGTACTAAGAAGTGCTTATACGAGGGTTTATCGCCCGAATTCACCCGAGCTAAACCCTCAATGAGTGCGAATTGAGTGCTTAGCAAGCCCTTGGTGGATACCCTGAGATACCCTTACTGAGGGCTCTCTCACCCTTCGTCGTCCCCTTCGTCCGACCCTCCGAGGGTCTCGACAGGTGGGAGATCTCCCTCGAGGTCGGGGTCGTCTACATCCAGCTTCCCTCGCCGGAGGAGCAGACCGAGCTCCGCGTTCGTCAACGCCGATACACCCTGTAGCTGATACCGGTTGTACACCTCATCGACGTTCGGCGCACGTTCGACGTTGATGCTCGCCTGGACGTCCGTCACGCGCCCGCTGTGTTCGCCGGGGGTCACTCCCATCTCACCGTTGTAGACCGCCCGTGCGACCATCTGCTCCAGCGCGTCCGGGTCGTGGCCGACGCCGCGATAGACGAACTCCAGGAGGTCGGCGGTGGCCGCCGCGACCTCGCCGGGCGACAGTTCGTCGAAGACCATCTCCCGATCGCGCTCCTCGAGCGTCTCCAGCAGCTGGAAGTCGCGGAACGCCTCGGCGACGCGCTCGCGGATGCGTGAGCGCGCGTTCGATTCGCTCTGTTCCCACCCGAACTCCTTCTCCCCGCGCAGGTACTCGCGGTCGGCCTTGCTGAAGACCCCGCGCGGACGGTCGGGATAGAGGTTCTCCGGGTCGATTTCTGCCACTGCGTCCTGTATGGGGTCGGAATCTTCCTGAGTCATTACAAATCCATTTCCGATTATGAGTAACTGGTAGCCGCACCATAATAGATTTAACGTTACGATACGTCGGCCTGTGTACAGCATGGCAACCACCTCAAACGTATCCGAAACCCGCGTTCCGTGCTCCCGTGAAACCCGCGAACTGCTCCGCTCCGCCAAGAGAGGCGGTGAGACGTACGACGAGTTGTTCCGCCAGATGGTGGAGCAGTACGACCCCGACACGGACGCGTAACCGACGGAGACGTGGCTGAGAAGGTGAATCGCACGACGCCGGGCGGCTCTGGTCTTGGCGGGCCTGCCGTCCAGGCGTCGAAGTAGAACGGGCCACAGAGGGCCGTTGAACCGTATCCCGTCGTACCGCACGCGGCGGGATAGAAGTTTCGGGTGATAATCCGATTCGGATTATCACTCTCCCTCTGTGCTCGTTCGGCCTCGCCGGGCCCACTCGGCGACAAGGACAGCGAATGAGCACAACCCACGAACACGAACGATGCACCGACAACGAACAAACGCAGTTCGGCGACCTCCGCGCGTACGTAGTCGAACCAGCACCGCCAGCTCCCGACGCCCACGCTTGCGGTGCTCTCGGCTGCCGCCGCGACGACGATCTCCGGCGCGCGGAGCACCCCGATCACGGCCAGCGAGTGGTCTGCCCACGCCACCTCCGCGAGCTCCTCGAGGGCGAGAGATGAGCCCCGCGAGAGGCCGTAGGTTTAAGGTAGCAACGTGGGAACTCTACGTCGAACGACAAGCACGGCTACAGAACAAGCGTCTGCGAGAAGACCGGGGTGGTCGGTTCCACCCCGACGGTTTGGACGCCTATGTCTTCTCGAGGCTCCGATGTAAACCTACCGCCTGCCGAGTAGAGGCGGGTCTGTTCAGCGGAGCTGGCGTCGCGAGGCGTCGGGCGTTCGACGATACGAAGGAAATCATGAGCGACACCAGCACCACCACGATCGGCGAACAGTCCGACGAACTACTCCGCACTTTCAGTAACCGGCAACATCACCCTAATGTGATGGGTGGGGGGGTCTGGTGTGATGGGGGGGCCCATCACACCTCGCGACGCACAGACCGGCGAGAGACGACTCCTACTCCCGGAACGGTTGTCAGGATGTTGGGGTGTGAGGGGTGTGAGGGGTCTAACCCGAACTATCGCGTAGTGTGCGAGTGCGCACCCGCGCCCGCCCGCCTGTCGATAGATCGAGTCTGCACCCCTCACACCCCTCACACCCCCAAACGGGGGGGTGTAAACGGCAACTACAGACCCTCACGTCGTGGTTTAGAGACTGAGAGGTGTGATGGGGGGGTTTCCCCCCCACCCATCACGCCAATGCGCCAACACTTCTCGCAAG
>NZ_JBLVOY010000017.1:0-1842 GCF_059162405.1 Natrinema sp. CRL1
CGAGGGACGGACACAGCGTATCACGTTAGCCTTGGTAGTTCAAAGGTGCCCGATCGGCCACTCAATGGGTCGATCGAACGTGCACCGCGTGGCACACTGTGCCACGAGTTAGGGTGGGCCGGGGCGACGCCCCGGTCCCGGTCTGTGGAGGTGATCCAGCCGCAGATTCCCCTACGGCTACCTTGTTACGACTTAAGCCCCCTTGCGGAGCCCAGATTCGACCGACGTTGCGTCGGCCTCATCCGGACCCCACTCGGGTGCTTTGACGGGCGGTGTGTGCAAGGAGCAGGGACGTATTCACCGCGCCCTTCTGAGGCGCGATTACTACCGAATCCAGCTTCATGAGGACGAGTTTCAGTCCTCAATCCGAACTACGACCGAGTTTCGGAGATTAGCGTCCCCTTTCGGGGTTGCATCCCACTGTCTCGGCCATTGTAGCCCGCGTGTCGCCCAGCACATTCGGGGCATACTGACCTACCGTTGCCCGTTCCTTCCTCCAGTTTGGCACTGGCAGTCCTCCTAATGTACCCAACCACCACAAGGGTGTTGCTGGCAATTAGGAGTGCGGGTCTCGCTCGTTGCCTGACTTAACAGGACGCCTCACGGTACGAGCTGACGGCGGCCATGCACCTCCTCTCAATGGCTCCAGTAAGGTCATCAACCTGACCTTCACTGCACATTGTCGATGCTGGTGAGATGTCCGGCGTTGAGTCCAATTAAACCGCAGGCTCCTCCGGTTGTAGTGCTCCCCCGCCAATTCCTTTAAGTTTCATCCTTGCGGACGTACTTCCCAGGCGGTCTGCTTCACGGCTTCCCTACGGCACAGCACAGGCTCGTAGCCTGTGCCACACCTAGCAGACATCGTTTACAGCTCGGACTACCCGGGTATCTAATCCGGTTCGTGACCCGAGCTTTCGTCCCTCACCGTCGGATCCGTCTTCCAGAGGCGCTTTCGCCACCGGTGGTCCGTCCAGGATTACGGGATTTCACTCCTACCCCGGACGTACCCCTCTGGTCTTCCGGTCCCAAGCCATGCAGTTTCCACCGGACGCCTGCGCGTTAAGCGCGCAGATTTCCCGACGAACTTGCGTGGCCAGCTACGGACGCTTTAGGCCCAATAATAGCGGTCATCAC
Source organism: Natrinema sp. CRL1 (assembly GCF_059162405.1). Lineage (NCBI taxonomy): Archaea > Methanobacteriati > Methanobacteriota > Halobacteria > Halobacteriales > Natrialbaceae > Natrinema > Natrinema sp. CRL1. The sequence goes on from NZ_JBLVOY010000017.1 coordinate 1,135, forward strand.
TCGTGCTGCCGGTATTACCGCGGCGGCTGGCACCGGTCTTGCCCAGCACTTATTCTACGACCTCCTTACGGTCGTGAAAAGCGAGGACTATATGCCCTCGCACTTGGAGTCCCCTTATCGCACTCGCGTGCAGTGTAAAGGTTTCGCGCCTGCTGCGCCCCGTAGGGCCCGGTATCTTGTCTCAGATACCGTCTCCGGGCTCTTGCTCTCACAACCCGTACCGATTATGGGCACGGTGGGCCGTTACCCCACCGTCTACCTAATCGGCCGCAGCCACATCCTATGGCGCCGTAACGTTTCGAGTTCACGCCACTCCAGGCAGGGAACTCTATTCCGGATTAGCCTCAGTTTCCCGAGGTTATCCGGATCCATAGGGTAGTTTGGCCACGTGTTACTGAGCTATCTGCTACGGGTCTAAACCCGTGCAACTAGCATGGCTAAATCGGACTCCAATAGCAATGACCTCCGGCAGGATCAACCGGAATGCTATATGATCTCCCCAGTTGGGGAGGGTCTGTTGGCGGTGAATGTTGGTACACACTCACACATAATGGTCCACGTTCGATGACTCCATCGACGACCGAGCGGGCGTCACCGAACTACCAAGGCTAACATCAGATCCCATCTGTACGGCGGACCGCAGGGGTGGAATCCTCATCTCGTGCGGATGTATTCGTAGGCCGTCTGGGGTACATAACCCCTTCGGAC
>NZ_JBLVOY010000018.1:0-1653 GCF_059162405.1 Natrinema sp. CRL1
TCAATATCTACCCCCCAGTGACCGTGACTTCCTTCACAGAAATACAAAGAAACTACTGACAGAGCTGACTTACTCCACAACATCACGAATATCTCCTCTACGCAGTAAAAATCAATTCAGAGCGAATAGGCGGATAGAGTGACCACCACTTATGACAAAAGAGGAGTTTCCATAGAGTATGACTCTCCAGCAGATCACCGCGAATGATATTGCAGGCTGGGACTCCCTCCAAGACATCGCTAACTCGTTCGAGAAACGCGGGTTAAAGCCGCGTCCGAACCTTGGAGAAGACAACCAACTCGTTCTTCAACTCGCTGACGACGAATTTGTTGTACTCGTCAACGCAGGCCCCGGTGAATCGGCGACAGACTTCAAGCCGGATAATCGTTCCCGGCATACGAACCTTGTCGCTACGAACGACTTTGATGAGTTCACCTTCCTTACTCGAATGAGGACGTGGGAAGGACAACAGCACGGTCGAATCAAGCACCAGAAAATTTCCTTCACTAAGGACCAGTTCACGCGTGACAGCGGGGAAAAGAACACCGTCCTAAAGAAGCTGAACTCAATCGAGTACGGTTCCTCTACGGCAATTTACGATACACTGTACGATACACAACAGGTGGTCGAAGAATTTTACGAGGAGTTTGAAGATCTTCGTACTGATCTCGTTCAGGAGGTCTCTGGTATCCCTGATGACCGTGGTGATGCGAAGCAACGCTACGTGCAGGTCGTCCTTGATCGGATGATCTTCCTGTACTTCATTCAGGAAAAGCGTCTTCTGGACCGAAATCCGAACTACCTCCACGAACAGCCTGAGAAAGTCGTGGATTATGGCAAAGATCGGTACGAGAACTTCTACCAGCCACTGTTCTTTGACTTCCTTGCAGAAGACAAGCAGAACCCAGATTTCGGGAGTCTTCCATACTTGAACGGTGGTTTGTTTGCCAAGAATCCTGTTGAGGAAGACTTCTCGGATGCAAAGCTAGGGGAGTCTGCCGAAGAAACAAACGAACTGTTCGACGACATTTTGGACTTCCTGTCTGGGTGGAACTGGAACGTGGACGAACGGCTTGATATCGTTGATCCGAAGAATCTCTCGCCCGCTATTCTCGGGCATATCTTCGAGCAGACGGTCAACCAGAAAGAGATGGGTGCGTACTACACGCCCGAGGAGATCACCGGCTTCATGTCTCGCCAGACGATCCATCCGTATCTGCTTGACCAGCTCAACGACACGGTTGATGCCGAATACAGCGAGATTGACGACGTGTTCGGATTCCCTACCGTAGAAGCTAGTGACAGTGGTGAAGCGGCGTTAGCGGATGGCGGAACGATGACTCGACAGGTCCCCACTGAGAACGTGGAGACGAAACACGTCGAAACACTGTATCATGACATCCTAAAAGAGGTACACGTTCTTGATCCGGCGGTCGGTAGCGGTGCGTTCCTGCTTGCTGCACAGGACGTGTTGGTGGATATCTATATGCAGTGCATCGAGTACTTCCAGCAACTCGATCAGGAAGGTAAGGGCTGGGAGTTGGATTCTCGCACCCGTGACGAACTGGAGGAGATTAACGAAGGCCAGGGTGGGGCGTCGCTCTACGCAAAGCGCACGGTCATCCTGAATAATCTCTACGGGGTAGATATTGA
>NZ_JBLVOY010000019.1:0-1491 GCF_059162405.1 Natrinema sp. CRL1
TCGTGTGGACCGTTCAGTAACGAAAATCCTGGTCATAGTAGCAGCGTTAGTCGGGTTAGAACCCCGACGGCCGAACGAGTAAGGGTTCCTCAGCAATGCTGATCAGCTGAGGGTTAGCCGGTCCTAAGTCAATCCGTAAGTCGAAATTGACAACAGGGAAATAGGTTAATATTCCTATGCCAGTGTGCACTCAAAGCCGACGCTTTGGGGCCGCCTCTGCCGGGCTATCGCCCGGTCGAACAGTCGAAATCCGTGGAAACCGTAATGGTACGAAGCGGACGAATGACTGGATAGCGTAAGAGAGGCCAACCTAGAGCCCGTGAAAAGGCAAGCACACTGTCCGTACCGAGATCCGACACAGGTACTCGTGGCGGCGAAAGCCAAGGTCTGTCGGGAGCAACCGACGTTAGGGAATTCGGCAAGTTAGTCCCGTACGTTCGCAATAAGGGATGCCTGCCTCGCGAAGAGGCAGGTCGCAGTGACTCGGGCGCTCCGACTGTCTAGTAACAACATAGGTGACCGCAAATCCGCAAGGACTCGTACGGTCACTGAATCCTGCCCAGTGCAGGTATCTGAACACCCCGTACAAGGGGACGAAGGACCTGTTAACGGCGGGGGTAACTATGACCCTCTTAAGGTAGCGTAGTACCTTGCCGCTTCAGTAGCGGCTTGCATGAATGGATCAACGAGAGCGCCACTGTCCCAACGTTGGGCCCGGTGAACTGTACGTTCCAGTGCGGAGTCTGGAGACCCCCAAGGGGAAGCGAAGACCCTATAGAGCTTTACTGCAGGCTGTCACTGAGACGTGGTCGCCATTGTGCAGCATAGGTAGGAGGCGTTACACAGGTACCCGCGCTAGCGGGCCACCGAGCCAGCATTGAAATACTACCCGATGGTGACTGCGACTCTCACTCCTGGCGGAGGACACTGGTAGCCGGGCAGTTTGACTGGGGCGGTACGCGCCTGAAAAGATATCGGGCGCGCCCCAAGATTTCCTCACCCGAGTCGGAGACTCGGGGAAGAGCGCAAGAGCAAAAGGAAGTCTGACAGTGTCCGGCACAACGACGGACGCTGACGCGAAAGCGTGGTCTAGCGAACCAATTAGGCTGCTTGATGCGGCCAATTGCTGACAGAAAAGCTACCTTAGGGATAACAGAGTCGTCACCCGCAAGAGCACATATCGACCGGGTGGCTTGCTACCTCGATGTCGGTTCCCTCCATCCTGCCCGTGCAGAAGCGGGCAAGGGTGAGGTTGTTCGCCTATTAAAGGAGGTCGTGAGCTGGGTTTAGACCGTCGTGAGACAGGTCGGCTGCTATCTATTGGGGGTGTTACGGTATCTGACGGGAACGTTCGTATAGTACGAGAGGAACTACGAATGGGTGCCACTCGTGTACCAGCTGTCCGGAAGGGCACGTGCTGGGCAGCGACGCACCACGGGGTAAGAGCTGAACGCATCTAAGCTCGAAACCCACCTGAAAAAGAGATACCAC
>NZ_JBLVOY010000020.1:0-1065 GCF_059162405.1 Natrinema sp. CRL1
ACGGGCAATGTGGTGTTCGGGCTGACAAACACTCTCAGAAACTCGACGAGAAGTCTCTTGGAACAGAGCACGAGACAGGGTGACAGTCCCGTACCGTCGACGAGTAAGAGACGAGTCAGTTCCAGAGTATCGGGGGTTGGATATCCCTCGTGAATATCGCGGGCATCGACCGCGAAGACTAAACACTCCTCAAGACCGATAGCGAACAAGTAGCGTGAGCGAACGCTGAAAAGCACCCCACGAAGGGAGGTGCAATAGGGCGTGAAATCAGTTGGCGATGGAGCGACAGGGCACACAAGGTCCCGGACATAATGAATCAGGTGCGAACCTGTAGTAAGCAGTTTGGGAAGCCGGTGTTCTGTCGTACGTTTTGAAAAACGAACCAGGGAGTGTGCCTGTTTGACGAGTCTAACTCGATTATCGAGGAAGGCGAAGGGAAACCGACATGGCCGCAGTGCTTTGCACGAGGGCCGCCGTGTTCAAGCGCGGGGAGTCAAACGGGCACGACCCGAAACCGGACGATCTACGCAAGGACAAGGTGAAGCGTGCCGAAAGGCACGTGGAGGCCTGTTAGAGTTGGTGTCCTACAATACCCTCTCGTGATCTTTGTGTAGGGGTGAAAGGCCCATCGAGTCCGGAAACAGCTGGTTCCAACCGAAACATGTCGAAGCATGACCTCTGCCGAGGTAGTTCGTGGGGTAGAGCGACGGATTGGGGGACCGCACTCCGAGAGGAGTGCGCCCCCCTGTCCAACTCCGAACCTACGAACGCCGCTTGACGCAGGGAGTCCGGTGCACGGGGTAAGCCTGTGTACCGTGAGGGAGACAACCCAGAGCTGGGTTAAGGTCCCCAAGTGTAGATTAAGTGCGATCGAAGGTGGTCTCAAGCCCTAGACAGCCGGGAGGTGAGCTTAGAAGCAGCTACCCTCTAAGAAAAGCGTAACAGCTTACCGGCCGAGGTTTGAGGCGCCCAAAATGATCGGGGCTCAAATCTACCACCGAGACCTAGCAGCACCACTCACATGGTGATCTTGTAGGTTGGCGTTCTGTTCGGGTGGAAGCACGG
>NZ_JBLVOY010000021.1:0-939 GCF_059162405.1 Natrinema sp. CRL1
CGGCTCTGGTGAATCGCTAGACAGCGTCGGCTTCGACCGTTAGAACTAGGAAGATGAAGCGGGAAATCGCCGATGCTCTATGTCGAAAATTTCCCGCTTCACGAGCAACGTCGTTCAGTTAGCTAAAAATGCTGTTGGTGAGCGAGACGAAGTCGCCGCCCCCGAAGGGGGTGGCGGCTTCGCCGAGTATGCGGTGGTGTCGCTGCACTGTCTGCGGGTTTACCTGGAGAAATCCTACCGAGAAGCACTTGATTTGCTGAGCGAGATGCCACAAATACTCGGGGAGATCGGCCTCGACGCGGCTGATCTCCCTGACCATTCCACGCTAGTCAAGTGGTTTGACAGAATTAAGACAGCACTCTGGCGAGTGCTGCTGCGCCTGTCGGCGCAGCTGCACGAGCCGAGCGGTCAGGCCGCCATTGACGCGACATTCTTCGACCGAGAAAACGCGAGCAAGCACTACTGTCGCCGGACGAATTACCGGGTTCAGACGCTCAAAGCGACAGCTCTCGTCGACACAGAAAGCCAATCCATTCTGGACGTTCACTGTACAACCGAGAAACGCCACGACACACAGCTCGGCTGGCAGGTCGCCCGCCGCAACGCGGGCGACCTCGCCAGCCTCGCTGCCGACAAAGGCTACGACTGGATGGAATTACGCGAAAAACTCCGCGAAGAGGGCGTAAGACCGCTAATCAAACATCGTGAGTTCCGGCCCATCGATCACGCGCACAACGCGCGGATCGATGGGCCTCGATACCGCCAACGAGCGATGTGTGAGACCGTCTTTTCGACGATTAAGCGCACGCTCGGCGACGCCGTGCGTGCGCGAACCTGGTACGGAGAATTTCGTGAACTCGTCCTGATGTGTGCGGTTCACAATATCAAGCAGTCGCTGAACCCGTGAAATCAAGCTACGTCTGGCGATTCACCACGGCC
>NZ_JBLVOY010000022.1:0-816 GCF_059162405.1 Natrinema sp. CRL1
TCGCCCCGGCCCACCCTAACTCGTGGCACAGTGTGCCACGCGGTGCACGTTCGATCGACCCATTGAGTGGCCGATCGGGCACCTTTGAACTACCAAGGCTAACGTGATACGCTGTGTCCGTCCCTCGGGATGGACGTGGGCCCATAGCTCAGTGGTAGAGTGCCTCCTTTGCAAGGAGGATGCCCAGGGTTCGAATCCCTGTGGGTCCATGGCTCGGATTAGATCGAATCGTGCCCCTTAAGTGGGGCAGACGATTTTGATCTAATCCGACGAAAACTGATGCACCACTCCGCGTAAGTGCGAGTGGGAAGGGTTAATGCAGGCCGGCCGTCTACCGGCGTGCAGATGAGACCGTGTGTACGTGTAGTCCAGGCGTCCACTGGACCCGTTCCCGGGTCACGATGTTGCGACTTTGTCGCAACGCCGATCCGATGAACGTGGCTACTGTGCCAGCTGGTGGATCGCTCGGCTTGAGAGCTGAAGAAGGACGTGCCAAGCTGCGATAAGCCCAAGGGAGCCGCACGGAGGCGAAGAACTTGGGATCTCCGAATGGGAATCCCCACCGCAATTGCTTCGCGCAATGGGGAACGTCGAGAATTGAAACATCTTAGTATCGACAGGAAAAGAAAGCAAACGCGATGTCGTTAGTATTGGCGAAAGAACGCGACACAGTCCAAACCGAAGCCCTTACGGGCAATGTGGTGTTCGGGCTGACAAACACTCTCAGAAACTCGACGAGAAGTCTCTTGGAACAGAGCACGAGACAGGGTGACAGTCCCGTACCGTCGACGAGTAAGAGACGAGTCAGTTCCAGAG
>NZ_JBLVOY010000023.1:0-569 GCF_059162405.1 Natrinema sp. CRL1
GTGGTGCGGCTGCGATGGGCGGACGTTCGATGGAGACGACGAACGCGCTTGATCCGGCGCAGAATAGCGCGGCGCAGCAGACGCAAGAGTCGCAGCGATCGGACATCTTTAAGTATTGGCGAGACCCCGACCTTGCGTTGAAGCGCCCGGACGGCAAGCCGTTCTCATTCCAGAATGCTCGGGAGCGTCGCAAGATCCTGTCGTACGTCTACGCGGGCGCCGCGCACATCAACATTGACTCGATCGAGGCTGAGTGCCTGGAGTTGATGGAGACGGATTCGTCGCAGGCTGAGCGGTTCTTCGGGAACCGTCTCGTGCGTGGCGGCGGGTCATGGTTGCCGCCGGGATTGTGGGAGGGGTGTCATGCCTCTGCCGTGGCTTCCGCCGCCTGAGCCGGGAACTGCCGTCTGCGGCGGTTTCGATGGCTCCGAGGTGGATGACCTCACCGTCATCAAGCTCGAGACATTCGACGGCTACCTATTTACGCCGCGATATGGCCCGGACAATCGTCCGACGATCTGGAAGCCGGAGGACTGGGGCGGACGCATTCCGCGCCACCAGGTCAGCAT
>NZ_JBLVOY010000024.1:0-492 GCF_059162405.1 Natrinema sp. CRL1
TGGGTAGACTGCCTTTCAGATTTCAGGGATGGAATCGATGACCTGGTGGAGCAGGTCGCTTGCTCGGAGAAGGTCGCTGCGGTTCGCTGTGGCGACCTTCTCCGCGTTCTGGGGGAATCGGTCGTCTTGGGTGAGGCGTCCGAGTCGTTCGGTGACCGTTGTGAGGTCGGAGGTGGCGCGCCAGAATGCGTCGGGGAGGGGCGCGCGGCGTGGTGTCTGCGGTTCGGGGCGCGTGTACTGCTTGCCGTCGAGGCCGGTGACCGAGCGGGACGAGGGTGAAGGGAGCGAAAGCCCCTCGTCCTCGCTCGGTTCGGCGTCACCCGGTCATGGGGCGTTGCGGCGCCCTCGTCGGGGAGTCCGGGGGCCGCTTCGAGGTCGGCCTGGTCGGTGACGTAGTCGTCGGAGACTTCGCCGGTGACCGTGTTGACTGCTGGCCCTACGCGTGCGGGCTGTTGACGGCCGAGGGAGTCGACGTGCGTGTCAGCGTGGGGA
>NZ_JBLVOY010000025.1:0-466 GCF_059162405.1 Natrinema sp. CRL1
TCATCAAGGCGTGCGGCTACAACTGGGGCAAGTACTGCTCGGCGCCCGCGTACACGGTTGCGCTCGACCAGTGGATGCGCCGCTCACCCATGTTCACGCAGACGTCATACGCGAACGCGCGTGAGGGCGACATCGTCTTCTTCCTCAACTCAGCCGGCACGTATCACGTCGAGTATGTGCGTCGCGGCCCGACGTCGAGCACGTCACACGACATGCAGACCATCGGCGGCAACACGTCGACGCCCGGCATCAGCCAATCCTTGAGCGCGGGCGGCACCGCCGCGATGAAGACGCGTGACGACCGCTACCTGAACCTACGCATCTGGCGCCCCACGTATGTCGCCGCGACCGACACGCCGGACGGCACGACGACTCCTGTCGAGGACGACGCGCCCGCACCGACCGGGCGCCCCACCCTCGACTCCGCCGACATTCCCGACGCGCCGCTGACGACGATGAACCCGAT
>NZ_JBLVOY010000026.1:0-457 GCF_059162405.1 Natrinema sp. CRL1
TCGCCCCGGCCCACCCTAACTCGTGGCACAGTGTGCCACGCGGTGCACGTTCGATCGACCCATTGAGTGGCCGATCGGGCACCTTTGAACTACCAAGGCTAACGTGATACGCTGTGTCCGTCCCTCGTGGGCGGACGTGGGCCCATAGCTCAGTGGTAGAGTGCCTCCTTTGCAAGGAGGATGCCCAGGGTTCGAATCCCTGTGGGTCCATGGCTCGGATTAGATCGAATCGTGCCCCTTAAGTGGGGCAGACGACTTCGATCTAATCCGACGAAAACTGATGCACCACTCCGCGTAAGTGCGAGTGGGAAGGGTTAATGCAGGCCGGCTGTCTACCGGCGTGCAGATGAGACCGTGTGTACGTGTAGTCCAGGCGTCCACTGGACCCGTTCCCGGGTCACGATGTTGCGACTTTGTCGCAACGCCGATCCGATGAACGTGGCTACTGTGCCAGCTG
>NZ_JBLVOY010000027.1:0-451 GCF_059162405.1 Natrinema sp. CRL1
GATTTGATCAAGACCAAAGCTACCTTTGACACCAATACTATTTGCAATAAGATGTGTGATTAAATGAATCAATCTATCAATTAAGTCAGCCAAAGCTACAAAACTAATGACAAATGCAATGATAATTAATACAAGCTTTCCAGCTGCTAAAACTGAATCTCCAAGAAATGAGAAAAATGGTTGTCTTTCAGTTTGGTGATCTCTTATGCTATACACGACATCTTCTTGTTCTTCAACTGATACAGGATTCAAAATACAAGAAACTATAATTGCGTTAATAATATTTAGTGGAATTGCCGTCAATACAAGTTCTCCAGGTATCATTTGCACATAAGCGCCCACAATTGCTCCTGAAACTGAACTCATAGACATCATTGCAATAGTTAGTACCCGCATCTCATTCATGCGTTTAAGCTGTTCACTAGAAACAGCAAGAGCCTCAGTATTACCT
>NZ_JBLVOY010000028.1:0-404 GCF_059162405.1 Natrinema sp. CRL1
GTATTAATTTCCTTAATTTCTGCTTCTTCAGTGGTAGCATCTTTCTGTTCTACAATTTTAGAAACAACGCCAACCTCATTACGGACAATTCGTCCATATGAGAATGGATTTTCAGTACGCGCAGTTAAAATTGTAGCAGCCGCTCCTTTTTGACGGTGATATTCAAAAAGATTTTCAAAAGTTTTAGCTGTAAATAAAGGTGTATCACCACTAACGATCATGGTCATTCCATCTTTATCACCCAAAATTTTTTCAGCTTGTAAAACGGCATGTCCCGTACCCAATTGTTGTTCTTGAATTGCATATTCTGTACGATCACCTAAAAGTTCACGAACCTTTTCTGCCCCATGCCCAACAATGGTAACAATATGATCCATATTCGTTTTTTCAACTTGAGTTAGCAT
>NZ_JBLVOY010000029.1:0-262 GCF_059162405.1 Natrinema sp. CRL1
GTAACAGCTTACCGGCCGAGGTTTGAGGCGCCCAAAATGATCGGGGCTCAAATCTACCACCGAGACCTAGCAGCACCACTCACATGGTGATCTTGTAGGTTGGCGTTCTGTTCGGGTGGAAGCACGGTCGAGAGATCGTGTGGACCGTTCAGTAACGAAAATCCTGGTCATAGTAGCAGCGTTAGTCGGGTTAGAACCCCGACGGCCGAACGAGTAAGGGTTCCTCAGCAATGCTGATCAGCTGAGGGTTAGCCGGTCCTAA
>NZ_JBLVOY010000030.1:0-262 GCF_059162405.1 Natrinema sp. CRL1
GTAACAGCTTACCGGCCGAGGTTTGAGGCGCCCAAAATGATCGGGGCTCAAATCTACCACCGAGACCTAGCAGCACCACTCACATGGTGATCTTGTAGGTTGGCGTTCTGTTCGGGTGGAAGCACGGACGAGAGTTCGTGTGGACCGTTCAGTAACGAAAATCCTGGTCATAGTAGCAGCGTTAGTCGGGTTAGAACCCCGACGGCCGAACGAGTAAGGGTTCCTCAGCAATGCTGATCAGCTGAGGGTTAGCCGGTCCTAA
>NZ_JBLVOY010000031.1:0-257 GCF_059162405.1 Natrinema sp. CRL1
CTCTGGAACTGACTCGTCTCTTACTCGTCGACGGTACGGGACTGTCACCCTGTCTCGTGCTCTGTTCCAAGAGACTTCTCGTCGAGTTTCTGAGAGTGTTTGTCAGCCCGAACACCACATTGCCCGTAAGGGCTTCGGTTTGGACTGTGTCGCGTTCTTTCGCCAATACTAACGACATCGCGTTTGCTTTCTTTTCCTGTCGATACTAAGATGTTTCAATTCTCGACGTTCCCCATTGCGCGAAGCAATTGCGGTGG
>NZ_JBLVOY010000032.1:0-255 GCF_059162405.1 Natrinema sp. CRL1
TCACGGATCCAATGCGATGTAGTGTATGAGTGTGTGGCTTGGCCGATTAGTGCTCGCGGACTCAACACCTCGTTGCCTTGGTGCGTACATCCCGAGTCTATCGATCTCGTCTTCTACGAGTGGCCTCAGTGGTATCTCTTTTTCAGGTGGGTTTCGAGCTTAGATGCGTTCAGCTCTTACCCCGTGGTGCGTCGCTGCCCAGCACGTGCCCTTCCGGACAGCTGGTACACGAGTGGCACCCATTCGTAGTTCCTC
>NZ_JBLVOY010000033.1:0-255 GCF_059162405.1 Natrinema sp. CRL1
AACTCTCGATACCAGCTTCGCGCACGCACGGCGTCGCCGAGCGTGCGCTTGATTACGGAGAAGACGGTCTCAGACAACGCTCTCTGGCCGTAGAGAGTCCCATCGATCCGCGCATTATGCGCGTGATCGATGGGACGGAACTCTCGATGCTTGATCAGCGGTCTTACGCCCTCTTCTCGGAGTTTCTCACGTAATCGTTGCCAATCGTAGCCTTTGTCGGCCGCGAGGCTGTGCAACTCGCCCGCGTTGCGGCGG
>NZ_JBLVOY010000034.1:0-255 GCF_059162405.1 Natrinema sp. CRL1
GGGGGGGGGGGGGGGGGGGGGGGGGGGGGGGGGGGGGGGGGGGGGGGGGGGGGGGGGGGGGGGGGGGGGGGGGGGGGGGGGGGGGGGGGGGGGGGGGGGGGGGGGGGGGGGGGGGGGGGGGGGGGGGGGGGGGGGGGGGGGGGGGGGGGGGGGGGGGGGGGGGGGGGGGGGGGGGGGGGGGGGGGGGGGGGGGGGGGGGGGGGGGGGGGGGGGGGGGGGGGGGGGGGGGGGGGGGGGGGGGGGGGGGGGGGGGGG
>NZ_JBLVOY010000035.1:0-240 GCF_059162405.1 Natrinema sp. CRL1
GGCGGATGTTGAAGTCGATGTTCGGTAGCGGCTCCACTTCGTTCGGTTCGTCTTCGATATCCGCGACCATCGACAACCAGAGACGAAGTTTACAGATTTCCACTGCTCCTTCATCAATATCTACCCCCCAGTGACCGTGACTTCCTTCACAGAAATACAAAGAAACTACTGACAGAGCTGACTTACTCCACAACATCACGAATATCTCCTCTACGCAGTAAAAATCAATTCAGAGCGAAT
>NZ_JBLVOY010000036.1:0-240 GCF_059162405.1 Natrinema sp. CRL1
GTAAGGGCTGGGAGTTGGATTCTCGCACCCGTGACGAACTGGAGGAGATTAACGAAGGCCAGGGTGGGGCGTCGCTCTACGCAAAGCGCACGGTCATCCTGAATAATCTCTACGGGGTAGATATTGACCAGGGGGCGGTGGAGATCTGTAAACTCCGTCTCTGGTTGTCGATGGTCGCGGACATTGAGGACGAACCAAACGAAGTCGAACCGCTGCCGAACATCGACTTCAACATTCGGC
>NZ_JBLVOY010000037.1:0-230 GCF_059162405.1 Natrinema sp. CRL1
CCGACTGCGAGACGATCACCCTCGCATTGCTCGGGTGCTGCGACTCGCGTGCTTCAAATCCCTCTACGAGTTCTGCTGCTCGCGATATTGCTCGCAGCAGAAATGCGCGGACCGGGATTTGAACCCGACTGCGAGACGATCACCCTCGCATTGCTCGGGTGCTGCGACTCGCGTGCTTCAAATCCCTCTACGAGTTCTGCTGCTCGCGATATTGCTCGCAGCAGAAATGC